>SVMD01000004.1:786-157907 GCA_015067615.1 Oscillospiraceae bacterium | reverse complement strand
TACCGATGGGGATATCGCCTATGAAGAGGATCTGTACCCCGGTGAAACCGTGGAATGCAGCGCCTTGTTCTATCCCCGCAACCAAAATCCTGTGGAAGCGGTTATCGAGAATGTGAACGCTGAGCTGCGTTTGGGCGCCCGCTTTGATGTGAAGGCTCTGCTTGAAGCAGCTGCCGCAGCAGATCAGGCTGCCGCAGAAGCCGCCACAGCAGCGGAAGCCGCAGCGAGAAAGGCTCTGGTTGGCACCTGGCTGCAGCGTGACAGCGACTGGGATGACACTTTCATTTTCAATGCGGATGGCACCGGTGTTGTGATCAGCGGTCCTGAGTATCCTTTTACCTATGCTGTCGACGGTGACGTTCTCATGCTGACCTATGATGACGGAGATCAGGAAGAATTCACCATCACCGTGGACGGCGATCTGCTGACCATGATCGACAAGTGGGGCGATGAACTGCTGCTGGATAAGCAAGCAGAAGAAGCGACCGAACCGGAGAATGACCAGCCTGAGACCACTGAGCCTGCCGAAGCGGAAATCGTTCTGGCTGATTTCCTCATCGGTACCTGGGAGGACCGGGAAACCGCATATAAGGAAACCTTTACCTTTAACAAGGACGGTACCGGTCTGTACACCTTCGTCGATGGCGGAGTGTGGGAGTACACCTTCACCTATGATATCTGCGAAGATGACTCTGTGGACATTTACTATGACGACGGTGACAGGGGCGGCTTCTGGATCACCGTTCAGGATGAGAATACCATACTGATCACCAACTCCGCCGTCACCGATATGCCGCTTGTCCGCAAGTAAGAAATCGTTTCCGCAGGGGGTGAACAGGGCTTTTCTCCTGTTCACCTCTTGTCTTCAGAAAGGAATGGTTATGAAACGAATCATTTGTGTGATGCTTTCTGTCTGTATTCTCCTGTGCCTTGCTGCCTGCGGGAAGGATTCGGAACCGACCGCGGCACCGGAAAGCACAGCTTCTGCTGAAACGCAGGCGCCCACACAGACGCAGCTTCCCACGGAGCCCCCGGCACCTGTGGAGACCCAGGCTTCCACGGAAGCTGCAGAACCGCAGAAGAACGAGGGGTCAATCCGGCTGCTGACTGTGGAAAAGGCCCTGCACACCTATTATGAATGGGCGGACGAGCTGCCCGGTGCCCTGGTCCGCAGCGAGCATTCCACCGTGACCCTGGGTGGTGAGGATGCCGAGACCTATCCCGAAATGGCCCAGGTACTCAGCCAAATCGCCGTCATGCAGGAAAACGCCATGCTGGAGGAATTTGACAACCTGGTCAGCTTTGCCCGGGAGGAACAAAGCTGGGCCGGTGCAGGCTTTGAAGCCTATGTATCCACCCTGGATGTGCAGGTGCGCCGGGCGGACAGCCTGGTCGTCAGTTTGCTGTCCGATTCCTATTCCCATTACGGCCAGATACAGTATTACCGCGTTTATCACGGCAGCAATTACGATACCCAAACCGGCCGGGAGATCCTGCTCAATGAGGTGGTGGATGTGAACAACGACCTTGCCCTGGCGGTGGAGCAGGAGCTGCTGGAGCAGATGTACGCAGAGGCTTTCCACTCCGAGTATGCAGTTCAGAACTACTTCGCCGATACCCCCTACAACGGCTTCAGCTGGACCCTGGACTATACCGGCGTGACCTTCTATTTCGCCCCCGGTCAGTTCTGCGAGGGCGGTTCCATGACGGCGACGGTAACATTTGCCGAGTACCCGGAGCTGTTCAACGAAAAATATACGGAGGTGCCTCAGCAGTACGCCGTGGAAATGCCCCTGGACATCTCTTTCTTTGCGGATCTGAATGGGGACAGCCAGCAGGAGGCCATCTCCGTGTCCGGCTGCTATGACAACGAGCGTAACTGCTATCTGGATTTCGGTGTCTACACAAATCAGGACGGCTGCTGGTATGAAGAATGTTATGCCCACGAGCTCCACCCTTACTATGTGAAAGCCGCTGACGGCCACTATCTGTACTTGTTTTTTGAGGATTTTGATGAGGGCATGCGTGGAATGCACCTGATGGTTTTGCGCCTGAATGATGACGGCAGTGTGACAAAGTCCGGTGAGGCCAATGTCAGCCCCGCCTGGCTCACCGATAATCGGTTTCTTGTGCCCACGGATCCCAGTCGGCTGATTCTGGACGATATGGACAGCGGAACCAAAAGCATAGCTTTTTCCGTCGGAAGCGGCGGAATACCGATACAATGAGGAAAGCACCCCGAAAGGGGTGCTTTCCTTGTTGGGTTTGGTGGTGATTATGGATACAATGTAACCGCACCCTGAATTTTGTAACCGTTGAGGTTAAGATGTAACCCAGCACTTACTTTTGTAACCGCATAGAAAAATGCAACCATGACCTTACTTCATACAGAATTTTGCAAACTCACAGTTTCTCTTATAGTTTTCTCTCAAGTAGCTGGAAATAGCATATTCATCCTGTTCCTGTACCATTTTATGAGCTGCTTTGAGCGGGACATCTCTCACTTCTTGCCGAGCCACCATCTCTGCATACTTATCCTCAGAAAAGGTTCGTTTCCAACTTGCGTGCGCATCAGCATGTTGCTTCAAGATTGCAGACATGGTCTGCTCTGCTTCTATCCATTCGCCAGCAGCTAAGTGTGCGTCGAATCGCAGACTATCGTCAGGGACAGGTGTTATTTTATACATTGCCTTGGCTGCCAAGGATTGGCTTATCATATCATTCAGCCACGGTAGCACTTTCTCTGTTAAGATATGTACTTGCTGTTCAGGAGTGAAATAGTATTTCCAACGCTCTCCATTTTCGTCCCGTAACCACTGTTTTGGTTCAACCATCACAGGAAAACCATCATAGAGAAATTGCCCATTATCAGTCTTTGTGAATCGATTTGGAGAAAGATAATAGTCCACAAAACGAAGGTCAATAAAACAGGCAATACTTGCTCTTGGAATGCACCCACTGGAAGTAAACCATTCTGGGTATAGTCTTCCGTACATAGAGAAAACGCCAACACTCAAATCATGCACTCTGTCACCACGTTGACGTTCAAATTTTAGCACCTGTAAGACACCGTCACCCCATACCCTAAAGAAAGCAGAGCCACGGCGTACAAACCCTGTTCCTTGCAGAGCATTTTTCAGTAAATTGGTATGATTGATACTTATCATTCCACATACGCTCCCGTCAGATGAAGTGTTCTAAATTGATTATATCATATGCAAATACAGATTTCTACCAAAAGAGAAAACTCCGTATGGAACCATTGTATCAATGATTCCATACGGAGATGGTGCGGGCAACAGGACTCGAACCTGCACGCTTGCGCAATGGAACCTAAATCCACCGAGTCTACCAATTCCACCATGCCCGCATATGAAATTAACTTTTTCAGGAGGACAGAATCCGCAAAAGTGCCAGAACCACGAACAAACCGGCCAGAATCAGGTAGGTCTTTGCCAGGTTGCGGTTGGTATTCCAGTAGGAGACACCGAAGCACAGCAGATAAACGGCCAGAGCCAGCGTGGAAATATACTGCACAGACAGGATACCCGTCAGTTCCAGTGTCGCCAGGACCAGGAACGCAAGAAAAGCCAGATACATGACCACATCCATGATTTTGAAGAATGTGGTTTTCTCTTTCCACTTCACGCAAATCCCTCCCGGCGAACTTTCCTTCCGCGTGTATTTGCTATTTTAACACGGCGGCGGGGGCTTGTCAACGGAGGGAGAGGGGAGGTTTTTGCGGATTTTGTTCTGATGAACGAAATTGCGGGTTCAGAAACGTAAAATTTGTGCATTTGTACTTGACATTCCCGGATAGTGTGAGTAAAATATATGCGGTATGGTGTACGCTGGCCGGGGACATTTCCGGAGCGCAGCGTTTCATGATAACCGGCGCAAGGCCGGGGGAATGGGTTTTATACGCCTGAATGTGGCGTTTATTTTGCTTAACCGATAGATTCATGGACGCCAAAAGTATGCTTTTGGCGGTGTTTTCGTGGAAAAAGCCGGGTTTCCGGCTGGTCGTTATGCACAAAATCACATAGGTTTACTATGCCCACACCCCCTTCTGCGCCCCTATTTTTCAAGAAGGAGGTGTGCTGTTTTTTTATGGAATTTGTTTATGCCATTGTTGGAATTTTGGTAGGACTTGCCATTGGTTTCTTCGTGGGCATGATGTACCGCAAGAAGGTGGCGGAAAAGGAGATCGGCTCTGCCGAGATGGAGGCTACCCGCCTGATTAACGAGGCCATCCGCAGCGGTGAGAACCGGAAGAAGGAAATGCTCCTGGAAGCCAAGGATGAAATCCATAGATCACGCACAGAACACGACAAGGAAGTCAAAGAGCGCCGCGCTGAGCTGTCTAAGCAGGAGCGCCGCTTAGAGCAGAAGGAAACCACCCTGGACCGCAAAACCGAAGCCTTCGAGCGGAAGGAAGAGGAGCTGAACAAGCGCCTGGCCAAGGTCTCTGAGACCCAGGCCGCCGCCGACGAGCTGAAGAACGCCCAGCTGAAGAAGCTGGAGGAGATCTCCGAGCTGACCCAGGACCAGGCAAAGACGTATCTTCTGAAGTCCGTGGAGGATGAGGTCCGCCACGAGGCCGCCATGAAGATCAAGGAGATCGAGCAGCAGCTGAAGGACGAGGCCGAGGACAAGGCCCGGGAGGTCATCTCCACCGCCATCCAGCGCTGCGCTGCCGACCACGCCGCGGAAGTCACCGTCTCCGTTGTGGCTCTGCCCAACGACGAGATGAAGGGCCGCATCATCGGCCGTGAGGGCCGGAATATCCGGACCCTGGAGACCATCACCGGCGTCGACCTGATCATCGACGATACCCCCGAAGCCATTACCGTGTCCTCCTTCGACCCCGTCCGCCGGGAGATCGCAAGACTGGCACTGGAAAAGCTCATCACCGACGGCCGTATCCATCCCACCCGCATCGAGGACATGGTGGAGAAGGCCAAGAAGGAAGTGGACCGCACCATCCGGGAGGAAGGCGAGCGGGCCTGCTACGAGACCGGCGTTCACAACCTGAACCCCGAGCTGATCAAGATCCTGGGCCGTCAGAAGTACCGTACCTCCTACGGTCAGAACGTGCTGAACCACTCCATCGAGGTTTCCCACATCGCCGGCCTCATGGCCTCCGAGCTGGGCGTGGATGTGGCTCTGGCCAAGCGTGCAGGTCTGCTGCATGACCTGGGCAAGGCCATCGACCACGAGGTGGAAGGCTCCCATGTGCAGCTGGGCGCGGATCTGGCCCGGAAGTACAAGGAGAATCCCGTCATCGTCAATGCCATCGAGGCTCACCACGGCGACGTGGAGCCCAAGACCGTCATCGCCGTGCTGGTCCAGGCCGCCGATGCCATCTCCGCTGCCCGTCCCGGCGCCCGCCGCGAGAACGTGGAGAATTATATCCGCCGCCTGCAGAAGCTGGAGGAGCTCACCGGCTCCTATCCCGGCGTGGACAAGGCCTTCGCCATCCAGGCAGGCCGCGAGGTCCGCATCATGGTCAAGCCCGAGGTGGTCACCGAGGACAACATGATCATCCTGGCCCGGGACATTGCCAAGAAGATCGAAGCCGAGCTGGAATACCCCGGCCAGATCAAGGTCAATGTTATCCGCGAGACCAAGGCTGTGGAATACGCAAAGTAAACAGGAATCCGGGACACGATTGTGTCCCGGATTTTTTGTGTCAGGGTGGAAAATAATGCGGCAGGGAATCTCCCTGCCGCTGCTTTGTTATTTCTTAAAATGCTCGCCCATTTCTTTTCTGGCGGCCTCCACTTCCAGTTCCAGCTCCCTGGCGGACATCCGCAGAACGCCGCTGCGGAAGGAGCTTAGCTGCACCAGATTGTCGGAGGTGGCCACCCGGACAGCGTAGTTGCCGCCGATGTCGTGGACCAGGGCTTCGATGTAGGCGTCGCCGGTCTCGCCCTCCTTGGTGTAGACCACCTGGATGTTGTGGAACTGGCTCTTTTCACCGGGATTACCCGCCCGCTTGTAGCCGTCAAAGACCACCACCAATTTGACCTTGGTGAAGCCTGCGTAGGAGCTGAGGATGTCGCAGAGCCGCCGGCGGGCGGCATCGATATCTCCCTGGGCCAGAGCCCGGAGCTCGTCCCAGCTGAATATAATATTGTAGCCGTCTACAATAATATATTTGGGCTTCAGGGGCTTGATGGTGAGCTTTTCCGTGGCGGGGCGGTTGGCGGGAGAGCGGTAGAGGGTGGTGGTCTGGGGTCCGAACTCCCGGAGCATGATCTGCTCCAACGTTTTGTCCTCTGCCTGATAGTTCCGGGTGATGATCTCCGGGGCCTTCTTTTCCTTCAGACCGCTCTCCAGGTGCATGTAGTCCTTCACCTGGTGCCACTTGACAGTGAAGCCCGCGCCGTGGGCGCAGAATACGGAGTCGGGGGTGTTTTCCAGATCCGCCTCCGGGTCGTAGCCCAGCGCCGCAACCACTTCCTCCTGGTTGTGGCAGGGCAGATACCCGTGGAGCGTCAGCTGCAGGCGGCCCCGGCCCTGGGTATAGGCGGCCACCGTGTCGGCGTAGTCCCGCAGCTCAGAGGCCGGGACAAGGCCTTTCAGCGTTGAGTTGGTGCCGATGGCCTCCGGGGCGTCAAATTCGCCGCCCATAGTGCGGATATCCGTAATGGCCCGGCCGATATACTCGGTGGGCATGGTCAGCTGGAAGTCGTACCAGGGCTCCAGCAGCACGGATTTTGCCTGCATCAGACCCTGACGGATGGCCCGGTAGGTGGCCTGTCGCATGTCGCCGCCTTCCGTGTGTTTTAAGTGGGCCTTGCCCACCAGCAGGGTGATCTTGATATCGGTGATGGGGGCTCCCGTGAGAACACCCCGGTGGATCTTCTCCTCCATGTGGGAAAGGATCAGCTTCTGATACACCATATCCAGCACGTCGGGAGAACAGACGGTGTCCGTGACAATGCCGCTGCCCCGTTCCAGGGGCTCCAGCAGCACATGGACCTCGGCATAGTGCCGCAGGGGCTCGAAATGGCCCACGCCCTCCACGGTATTGGCGATGGTCTCCTTGTAGAAAATCCTTTCGTCGTCCAGCGTGATCTCCAGGCCGAAGCGCTCCTGAACCAGACTGCGGAACACCTCCATCTGGACCTTGCCCATGATCTGCACATGGATCTGGCTGCCCCGGCTGATCAGGTGCAGCTGGGGGTCCTCCTCCTCCAATTGCCGCAGCTTGGGCAGGACTACTGCCGGGTCCGCACCCTTGGGCGGATTCACCCGGTAGGTCATGACGGGCTCCAGAGCACAGGGCAGACCCTCGGTCTCGGCGCCCAAAGCCTGACCGGCAAAGGTGGCGGAAAGGCCGGTGACGGCGCAGAGCCCTCCGGCGAATACTTCCTCAGCAGGAGTGAATTTTTCTGCGGAGTACAGCCGCAGCTGAACGGCCTTTTCCTCCAGCTGCTCGCCTTTTTGGTTTACATAACTTATTACAGAACGGACTTTCAGGCTGCCGCCGGTGACCTTCAGCCAGGTGAGCCGGTTCCCCTGGAGGTCCCGGGTGATCTTGTAGACCCGGGCGGCAAAATCCGCCGGATATTCGCGCTCGGGAGCGTAGGTGTCCAGTGTGGTCAGCAGTTCCTCCACACCCTGAATTTTCAGGGCCGAGCCGAAGCAGCAGGGGAAGACTTTCCGGCCGCGAATCAGCCCACGGATGTTACCGACCGTCACTTCGCCGGTTTCCAGATAGCTTTCCAGCAGGGCCTCGTCGCACATGGCGCAGGCTTCCTGAATTTCATCGCTGTCGCCGCCGAAATCGATGCAGCCGCTTGACAGCTGACTCTGCAAATCAGCCAGGAGCTTGTCCTTTTCCGTGCCTGGCAGATCCATTTTGTTAATAAACAGGAAGGTGGGCACACTGTAGCGCTCCAGAAGCTTCCACAGCGTCACCGTGTGGGCCTGGACGCCGTCGGTGCCGGAAATCACCAGCACGGCGCAGTCCAGAATGGGCATGATCCGCTCCGCCTCGGTGGAAAAATCCACGTGGCCCGGGGTGTCCACCAGAGTCACCGCTCTGGTTTCCGTTTCCAGCAGGGCCTGCTTGGAGAAAATGGTGATGCCCCGGCTGCGCTCCAGGGCGTGGGTGTCCAGGAACGCGTCCTTGTGGTCCACCCGGCCGTAAGTGCGCCGGGTGCCGCTGACATACAGCAGCGCCTCCGAAAGGGTAGTCTTGCCCGCGTCCACATGAGCCAGCAGACCGATGCTGATATTCTGTTTGTTCGGCTGTGTGCCCATGACTTTGCCTCCAACGAAAGATATTCCGTATTATATCATAAAGTCGCCGAATAGTCGAGCGGTGATTCCGTGGAATTTGTCTGCGCAAACAGAACCGGATCAGCAAGGTACACTCCGGCCTGAACCGCATCGCCCGGCTGGAGGGTGATACAGGCAGGATACGGCTTTTTCCAGAGGGTTCCGTCCTGGGCCCGGAAGGTCACCAGGGTATCGGTGCCCCGGAAGCTGACGCTTTCCACGGTCAGCCGGTAGTTCCCGGGGCAGTCCGTGTCCAGGGCTTCAGGCCGCAGCATAAGGTCGTAGTCCCCATCCGGAACCTGTGCGGCGCAGGAGATGCCAGAGGCTGAGAAAATGCCCTGTCTGACCTGCCCGGAAAGGTAGACGCAGCCGCCGAAGTAATCGGCCACCTGCCGGGTGGCGGGGGCACCGTAAACCTGCCGGGGCGTATCGGTCTGAACGATGCGGCCGCCGAACATCATGGCCACCCGGTGGGACATGCTCAGGGCCTCCTCCCGGTCGTGGGTCACCAGAATCACGGTCATGTCAAACTCCTGTTGCAGCGACAGAACCAGATTGCGCATATCTTCCCGGAGGTTTTCATCCAGGGCCGAGAAGGGTTCGTCCAGCAGAAGCAGCTTCGGCTGGGCCGCCAGGGCCCGGGCCAGGGCGATCCGTTGCTGCTGTCCGCCGGAGAGGGCGGCGGGCTTGCGGCTGCCGTAACCGGACATCTGCACCTTTTCCAGAAGCGCCTGCGCCTGCCGCAGCCGTTCGGTTTTGGGAACGCCCTGCATTTTCAGGGGAAAGGCCACATTTTCCGCCACACTCAGATGGGGAAACAGCCGCATATCCTGAAAAACCACAACGGTGCCCCGCTTATGGATGGGTAGGTGGGTGATATCCACCCCATCCAGCGTGATCCGGCCGGACTGGGCCGGGAGGATTCCGGCGATGGTTTTCATCAGTGTGGACTTGCCGCAGCCGGAGGGACCCAACAAGGAGAGAAATTCCCCGGCCGCAAGGCTCAATGAGAGATTTTCCAGCACAACGCCGGTGTCATACCCGGCGGTGAGATTTTCAATTTTCAGCTTCATGCCCCGTCACCTCGCTTTTCGATGAAATGGATCAGCCCTTCAAAGAGGAAAAATACCAGCAGCGCGGAGCCCGCGAAGGTCACGCTGTATACGCTGGCCAGGGCTCGGTCGCCGCTCTGGATGTAGGGAATCAGCACCAGTGCCAGGGTCTTTACCCGGCCGCCACCGGCCATCAGGGTGGTAAAATACTGGCTGTAGGACAGCACAAAGCCCATGCTCATGGAGGACAGGATCCCCGGCAGCAGCTGAGGGAAGCTGCCCTGAAAAAAGGCCCGAAGGGGGCTGGCCCCCAGTACCATGGCCTGCTGCTCCAGCTTGTTTCCCACGGCCCGGGTCACGTCGGTCATGATGGTGATGCAGTAGGGCACCGCGGCAATGAGGTGGACGATCACCACACCGGCCAGGGTGTCGGAAAGCCCCAGCCGGATCAGGGTGATCTGAATACCCATGGCAAAAACCGTGCCCGGTACCAGCAGGGGCAGAAAGGCACCGAAGGTCACAAGGCCCTTGCCGGGGAAATCGTACAATTCCGTGGCTCTTGCGGTGAGGATGCCCGCCAGAGTTCCCAGGGCAGCCACGGTCAGTCCCAGGGTGATGCTGCTCAGCAGCAGCTGAGGCAGCTTCGCCGAGCCGAAGAGCAGCTCCTTCACGGTGCGCAGGCTGCAGCTTTCCGGCAGCAGCCCCGGCCAGGGCCACCGCTCCGCGATGCTCCAAAGCAGCAGCTGGGCGGCGGGCAGGAGAATGCAGAAAGCCGTCACAGCCAGAAACAGCTTCCAGAACCGGAATTTTCTCATGCACTACCCTCCATTCTCCGGCTGGCCCGGCGGACCAGATACCAATAGGCGGCGGACATCAGGATGCTCAGCAGCAGAATCACGCCGTTCATAGCCATGGCCAGGGGCCGCTGCCGCAGGTCCGGGTTCATGTAGGCAAGGTAGGCCTGAACCGGCAGGGCCTTGGGCATTGTAGCACCCAGAAGCAGCGGCAGCTCATAGCCGCCGAAGGCGAAGATAAAGATGATCAGAAAGGCCCGGGCGATCACCGGGATGCTCAGCGGCAGCGTCACCTCCCAGAAGCTCCGGGCAGAGGAAGCCCCTAAGTTTTCCGCAGCCTGGCCCAGACTGTCGGAAATGGAGCCCATAAAGGCCAGGACAAAATAGGCTACGAAGGGGATCTCCTTCCACAGGTAGGCGGCGATGGTACCGCCGTAGCCGGGGGTATAGAGCAGCTGGGGGAACCGGGTATAGTCCTCAACCAGGCCCAGGGCATAGCCCGCCCGGGCAAGGAGACCGGTCTGGCTGAAAAGCTGGATCATGAACACAGCCACCACTGCGTGGGGGATCAGAATGGGGAAGCGCACCAGATAGACCGCTCTGCCCCTGGTTTTCTTCAGCCGGATCAGGGCCATGGAAAGGGCAACGCCCAGAATGCAGGCCAGCGCCGCTGACCACAGGGCGATTTTCAGGCTGACCCTCAGGGCACTGAGAAAATCCGGATTGGTGAACACCGCCTTGTAGTACGACAGCGTAGGCTGTGTCAGACCAAAGGCAGGAATATAGCCGAAGCTCTGGACCAGCACATTCCAGACCGAAACAAGGACCAGCGCTGTGACGGCAAGAAACGGCAGCAACAGCAGAAAAACCGTTCTCTGTTTTCGCATAATAGCCTCCTTTCTGATAGGGGTGTGCGGTATATTATCGTTTAGCGGCGTAAGCCGCGATGCCCTCCCCTTCGGGGAGGTGGCCCGTAGGGCCGGAGGGGTGAAATCCCCAAACCCTTGATAACGCTAACCTTTCACCCCTCAGTCACGGCTACGCCGTGCCAGCTCCCCTCAAGGGGAGCCTTTGGGATAATTTCCATTGCCAACAGACGAAAGCGGCACGGCCTCTGCCGTGCCGCCTGTGGTTCTTATTTACCCACCACTTCGTTCAGCCAGATCTGCTCAATAATGGGCACCAGGCTGGCGGGCATTTCCGGCAGCCGGTGGCTCAAGAGCTCCGCCTGGGACAGAATGCCCTTGCCCAGGTCCACGGACTCAAAGGCTGCCAGCTCCTCCGCGCTGAGCTTGCCGGTTGCCACAACGGGCAGCTCCCGGAGCTGGGCGTACTGGGTCAGCTGGATCTGGCCGGAAATGATGGCATTGATCACCACCATGGCACCGGCCTTGTTGGGGGAATTGTAGGCGATGGCCATGTAGTTGGTATTGCCGATGGTGCCATTATCAAAGACAAAGGTCTGGGTGGTTTCGGTGTAGATGCCGTCGGCGATGCCGCTGGCCACGGTGAAGGGGCTGTAGCTCATGTTCATCACCAGCTCACCGTCGGAGAACATGGCATCCAGGGTGGTGGAGGAATCGGGAAAGGTTTTGCCCTCGTTCCACAGGTAGGGGTTCAGCTGCCGCAGGTATTCCAGCGCGGGCTCAATGGCAGCCTTGACGGTGTCGTAGTCCGCAGCCATGGTCTGGAACTGCTCCCAGCCGCAGATTTCGTAAATGATGTTGCGCACGAAGGCGCTGCCGGTGAAATCGGGCAGGGCGGGGTAGGTGACCTTGCCGGGGTTGGCCTGGCAGAATGCCATCAGCTCTTCCGAGGAGCCGGGCAGGTCGGGAGTCACAGCGGTGTCGGCGTACATGACCATCTGGGCCTTGGCATAGGGAGCCTCGAAGCCTTCGATGGGCATACAGAAATCGTTCAGGGTTTCCGGATCCTCCAGATCGATGTAGGCGGCCATGTTGGGAAGCTTGTCCGTAAAGGGGCCCCAGAGCAGGCCGTTTTCCTTGGCGGAGTAGAAATTCTCGCCGTTGATCCAGATCATGTCGATACTGCCGCTGCTGGCACAGGCCTGCTTCTCGCCGGAGAGCTTGGCCAGGATATCGTCAATATTCATGCCCACCACTTCCAGGGTAATGTCATAGTTTTCCTTAACGTATTGGGCCACGGTGGTGTTCAGCCAGTTGTTGCGGTTCTCGTCGCCGCCCCAGCCGTAGAAGATGACGGTGGTACCCCTGGCGGTATCCAGGATTTCCTCCCAGGAGGCGTTAGTCAGGTCGATTTCTTCGGCTTTGCTGCCGCAGCCAAAGAGGGGCAGCACCATCAGACAGGCAAGCACAAACGCGATCATTCTTTTCATAGGGGTTCTCCTTCCTTTCAGTTAGCTTCTGCCATCATACCGAACAGACCGAAAAATGTCAATTCATGGGAGTTTTCCATCTATAATCAGAATCATATGTGAAAATTCGGGAAACTATCGATCATTGGGCGCACTGGACTTGCCCCGGAACCTGGGCTATAATGAAGAAAATCTGCCAAGGAGAACGCCATGAAACATATCATTTTTGACTGCGACAGCACCGTTGGCCTGCCGGGCAAGCCCATGGATGACGTGCTGGCGCTGCTGTATCTGCTGGGAAACCCGGACAGATGCAAAGTGCTGGGCATCACCTGCACCTTCGCCAACGGCAGCGCCCGGGAGGTATATGCCTCCACGAAGCAGTTTCTGGAAGAGATCCGCAGGACCGATATCCCCCTGCTGCCCGGCGCCGACCGGGGGGAGGACCCGGTCAGCGATGCGGCCCGGTTTATCGCGGATACCGTCAACGCCCACCCCGGTGAGATATCCCTGGTAGCCATCGGCTCCCTGACGAACCTGTATGGGGCGTATCTGCTGGATAACACCCTGTTCTCCAAGGTCAGGGAGATCGTCCTCATGGGCGGCTACACCGCGCCGGTACTGTACCATGGAAAACATCTGGACGAGCTGAATTTCTCCGTCAATCCCAAGGCGGCTGCGTGGGTCCTGAATCGGGGACAAAACATCTCCATTCTCACCGGCAACAACACCCTGGGCCCTTCGTATTTGCCCAAGGAGGAATTTATCCGGAAAATGGGCGGCAGCTACATTGCCGAAAAATGCGGCTACCGGTTCGATGACCAGAAAAAGCGCTACGGCAATGCCATTTCCTACTGCTGGGATGTGGTGGCGGCGGTGTATCTGCTGCACCCGGAGCTGTTTGAGGACCATTTTGCCCACTGCTATGTGACGGAAAAGGGTATGCACAGCGGATGGCTGGGAGTGACGGAGGAAGCGCCGGACACCAGTCTGCTGAATCTGCCCCGGGTAACGGACATGGTTCGGTACCGGGAAGAGATGTATCGTGGCTGGGAGCGGTTCTGCCGGGAGGAAATGCCATGAAACAGGCTGTCATCTGCTTTACCCGGGTGCCCAGGCCCGGCTTGACCAAGACCCGGCTGCTGGGACTTTTGACACCGGAGCAGTGCGCCCGGCTTCACTGGGCCTTCCTGCGGGACCTGGCAAAGATCTACCCTTCGGTGGATGCGGACCTGTTCGTGGCCTACACCCCGGACCCGGAATGGGTGAATCTGGCGGCGGTATTTCCCTATGCCGCAGGGTACTTCCCCCAGGAGGGGGCGGACCTGGGAGAAAAAATGTACAATGCCATTGCCAAAGTGCTGGCCCTGGGCTATGACCGGGTGGTACTCACCGGCACGGACCTGCCCCAAATGCGCGCTGCCCATCTGGAAAGGGGCTTTGAGGCCCTGGCGGATGCGGATATCGCCATCGGTGCCACCCCGGATGGGGGCTATTACCTCATCGGCATGAAGCAGGCCCATGAAGCGCCTTTTCACGTGACCAATTACGGCGGCGCTACCGTGTACGAAAATACGCTGGCGGCCATCCGGGCTGCCGGATTGACCGTTGCTCCGGCGTTGCCCTGTGCCGATGTGGATACGCCGGAGGACCTGAAAAACCTGCGCCCGGCGCAGGACACTGCCACCGCCCGGTGCCTGGCGGAATTTAAAGAGGAGGGAACAGCCCTGTGATCACCCAATATCTGCCCTTTCTGAACAGCGAAGCCTTTCTGGCTCCTCTTGGCATTCCGGAGGGAACCACGCTGGATTTTTCCGTCCTGGGCCAGGGGGAATACAATTTAAATTACGTATTCACCCATCCGATTTCCAGTAAAAAGCTGGTGCTGCGGATCAATACCGGCAGCCAGATGCATCTGGAGGATCAGATCAGCTACGAATTTTCCGCGCTGGAGGGCCTGGCCGTCAGCGGAAGGACCCCGAAGCCTATTGTCTGTTTCCCGGAGCAGGGTATGCTGGTGATGGAATACCTTCCCGGCCGTGCCCTGCGCTACGAAACGGATATGTCCATCGCCGCCCAGATTCTGGCGGATATCCACAGTACGCCCATTCCGGCTTCCTCCCGCCTTGTCCGCCCGGAGGCTCCGGCCCTGGCCATCTATCAGGAGTGCCTGGAAATGGTGCAGCACTACTATGACTGGGAGGCTGCCGATCCCCAGGTTATTTCCCTGCTGAAAACCCTGGTGGCGGAAATCGGAAAGCTGCCTCTGTCAGAGCCCTCCGATGCCCCGGCCTGCATGGTGAACACGGAGCTGAATTCCGGCAATTTTCTGATCAACGAGGGCGGACAGAGCTACCTGGTGGACTGGGAGAAGCCCCTGATTTCAGAGCCTGCCCAGGACCTGGGCCATTTCCTGGCCCCCACCACCACCTTCTGGAAAACCGACGTGATCTTAACGCCGGAGCAGGTGAAGCAGTTTGCGGCGGACTATGTGGCTGCTGTGGGGGATCGGATGGATTGCTCCACGCTGCCTGCACGGCTGCCCCTGTACTTCACGGTCACCTGCCTCCGGGGCGTCACCTGGTGCGCTATGGCCTATCGGGAGTACTGCCAGCCGGGACGGCAGCTGACCAACTCCGACACCTTTCATAAGCTGAAGGCCTACTTAGAGCCCGCCTTCCTGGAGAATATCCTGGAAAACTACGTCAGAAAGGACTTCCTGGCATGAAGATTTCCCTGATCATCCCTATTTATAATGAGAGCAGCACCATCGAAGCGATGCTGCGTCAGCTGGATGCCCTGCCCGGGGACTGGGAGATCCTCTTTGCCGACGGCGGCAGCACCGACGACACCCTTGCCAAAATCGGCAGCCGCTACCCGGTTTTGAAGTGTCCCAAAGGCCGGGCCAATCAGATGAATTTTGCCGCGAAACAGGCTTCCGCCGATGTGCTGTGGTTTGTCCACTGCGACAGTCGGATCCCTGTGGAGGCCCACTGCCAGATTTCCGCCGCTGTGGAAACCGGTGCCCGGTGGGGATGCTTTCATATCGGCTTCGACTATCAGGGGCCTTTCATGGGCTGCAACACCTATCTGTCCAACCGCCGGGCCAGAAAAGGCATTGCCTTCGGCGATCAGGGCATCTGGGTCACCAAATCGCTGTTCGGGGAAAAGGGCGGCTTCCCGGACCTGCCCATTATGGAGGACTACGAGTTTTCCCGGCGGATGAAGGGAATCCCCATCTGCCAGCTGCCCGGAACCATCATCACCTCCGGCCGGCGCTATGAAAAGCGCTGCCCCCTGATCACCATGTGGCAGATGTTTTATCTCCGCTGCCTCTACCGCAGCGGCGTGGATATCCGGGAGATCGCCCGCAGATACCGGGATATCCGGTGAGCATGTAGCGAGATAAATGATCGTTTAGCTTTAGAAGTCAGCATCGCACCAAAGCCTCCCTTGCCTAAAGGGAGGTGCCCCGAAGGGGCGGAGGGATTCTCGCCCGAAGGGCGATGTGCCGCTAACGCGGCACAATATCCCCCAGTCAGCTTCGCTGACAGCCCCCTTTAGGCAAGGGGGCCTTAAGACGCTAAACGATATTTTACCTGCTCAGAATACGAAAAACGGCACCATTTTGGTGCCGTTTTTGTTATTTCCAGGTGTTTTTGATCCGGTTGCCCCAGCCCCGGGATTTGCTTTTTCCGAAGAGGATTTCCAGCAGGTGGGCCGTATCCCGGCCTGCGCCCCGGAAAGCGGACAGGCAGCCCTCGCAGGAGCTGGCAATGGTCCGGTCCTCCGGAAATTCCGCCAGCCGCTTCTCCCGGATTTTCCGGCTGGCTTCCGGATTGGTGCAGTGAAGCATCTTCCGGTTGCCGCAGCAGAGGGTTTTGCAGCCGGTGTGGATGGGCTCGGTGCAGTCGCAGCCACGAAGGGCAAGAATCTTCCGTACCGCTTCCTGCTGTAAATGATCGTTTCGGGTGGGGCAGGGATCGTGCCAGACGTAGCTGCCGCTGAGGGCTGAAAGATCGTCAGCAGTGAGGCATTCCGCCAAAACCTGCCAGATGGGAATAACCTCCAGACCAAACTTTCGCAGCTGCAAGGTGCAGTTGGGACAGGCGGTGTAGATCCGCTTTACACCTTTGCTTTCAAGCAGCGTCAGCAGCTTCTGCTTCCGCTGATTCAGTGCTTCCGGGAACAGGCTGGCTGTGGGATTGCCGCAGCAGGCCGCAGCCATTTGGATCCCCGGCTCAGCCCGTTTCAGCACTTCCAGAGTTCTGTTCAGAATTGCCGGGTCCAGCGTCATCAGGGCGCAGCCGGGCCAGAATACCGCCTCCGTCCTGGGGATCCGGGTCATGAAAGCATGGAAGGAAACCGCCTGGTGGATCCGCACCACCATGTTACCCCGCTTAGACATTGGCTTTCCTCTTCTGGTGGTCGGTATAGATCTGCTTGATGATGGAGGCCAGGATCGCCAGGGAGAACAGGCACAGCAGACCGATCATCAGGAATTTGGCACCGCCGGTGAGCATGCCGCCCACATAGGAATAGACGATGGTGGCGGGGGTCTGGCCGATGCCGGTGGCGATGAAGAAGGGGATAAAGCCCATGGGGGTCAGACCTGCAAAATAGCTCACCGCGTCGAAGGACACGAAGGGCAGCAGCCGGCAGATCAGGATGGTCCGGGTGCCGTATTTTTCAAAGTAGCCCTCCACGGAAGCCAGAGCGCCCTTTCCGGCGAACTTTTCCACCACGTCGCGGCCCAGGGCCCGGCTGATGCCGAAGCACAGGGCGGCGCCCACCATGGCGCTGGACCAGGAGAGGATGGCGCCCTGCCACCAGCCGAAGATAGCGGCGTTGGAGAGGGTGATCATAAAGGCGGGCAGGGGGGCGATGAGAGAGGAAAAGACCATCAGCGCAAAGGAGAAGGCCATGGCCCAGCCGCCGAAGGAGCGGATATAGGCGGCCACCTTATCCAGGTTGGCAGAGCCCAGCACCGCCACCGCCTCGGTCACGGCGCTGTTGACGCCGGGAACGGCCAGATAGACGATCAGCAGCACAGCAACGCAGAGCAGGATCAGCAGGCGGCTGTATTTACGGACAGTTTTCTTATTGTTCATGATCTTTCTCCTTTGGGAAACATTTTTTGCCCAGCAGGGCGGTGACAGCCAGCAGCGCAACCAGCAGGCCGACAGCGAGCCAGAAATCCGGGGACCCGGGGGAGAGGGCCTTGTCGCCGATGTTGATGAAGGCCAACGTACCGGGGATGATGCCGACGGCGGAAAACAGCAGATAGGTGGATAGCTTCATTTCCGTCAGGCCGAAGGCGTAGTTAATGAGATTGTAGGGCACCGCCGGGATCAGACGCAGAATGACAAGCAGCAGTGCACCCTCTTTTCCGCCCAGACCCTCCAGACGTTTTTGCCATTGGACAGGCAGCTTTTTGCGCACCAGCTGCTGAACCTGCCTGCGGCCCAGAGTCCTGGCCAGCAGAAACATCAGGGCGCAGTTGAGGATCGCGCCGATAAAGGTATAAATGCTGCCCCAAAACAGCTCGAACAGCAGTCCTCCGGCCAGGGCCAGCACTGCCACCGGGAAGAAAAAGGCAGGCAGGATGGTAAACGCGCCGATATAGCCCGCTGCTGCCAGGGGACCCAGGGCTTCCAGCGCCCGTTGCAGCTGTTCCGGCGTCACGACAGTGGCCGCGTACCAGCTCAGCAGGACAAATACGGCAAGGACAATCCCGGTCAGCAGCTTCTTTTTTAAGGAATCCCTGATATCCGATCCCTCCTTGGAAAATATATTATAAAATATTGTCCCGAAAGAGCCAGAAAATGTCAAACCGAAAAAACCGATAAAAAGGCGGTATATTCTTGATTTGCGATGATAAGGCCGATTTCGTTGACAAGAAAAGCAAAGGGGTGCTACCATGGTCAAAGCTATGAAAAATGGCTTAAATTATCATTTATGGAGGAAAGACATGAAAAAGTTCATTGCTCTGCTGCTGTGCGTGCTGATGGTCCTGCCCGTCTTCGCCGGCTGCAACAAGGCTCCCGCTGAGAATCCTGTGGATGTCACTGCTCCCGCCGAAGATGTGGCCATGCAGTACATCTCTGTCGCTGACGCCCTGGCCGTTCTGGAGGACGACAGCTACATCTTCTTCGACGTCCGTAAGGCCGCCGATCACCAGACCTCCCACATCCCCGGTGCTGAGGGTCACGATATGGACGCCGCCAAGGAAGGCGACTTCGCCGCCGGCGTGGCTACCATGAAGACCGCCACCCAGGATCTGGACAAGAACATCGTCATCATCTGCTACTCCGGCAAGCGCTACGCTCAGGCCACCACCAATGTGCTGGCTGCTTTGGGTTACGACATGACCAAGGTGTACACCCTGGAGGGCGGCTACACTGCCTGGACCGAGACCTACCCCGACAAGGTGGAGGTCTCTACCGAGATCGTGGCCCCCGCTGAGGACGTGGCCATGCAGTACATCACCCCCGCCGACGCTCTGGCTGTGCTGAACGACGAGGGCTATGTGTTCTTCGACGTCCGTAAGGCCGCCGACTACGAGACCGCCCACATCCCCGGCGCCAAGGGCTTCGACATGGACGCCGCCAAGGAAGGCGACTTCAATGCCGGTGTTGCCACCATGCAGGTTGCCACCCGTGATCTGGATAAGAACATCGTTGTCATCTGCTACTCCGGCAAGCGCTATGCCCAGGCTACCACCAATGTGCTGTCCGCTCTGGGCTACGACATGAGCAAGGTCTACACCCTGGAGGGCGGCTTCACCGCCTGGTCCGAGACCTACCCCGACACCATCGAGCCCGCTCCTGTGGGTGAGATCGACCCCCAGATCCACTTTGCCGGCTCCTCCACCCTGGCTCCCGTCATCGCCTCCATCGGCGTTGCCTACCAGGCTGAGTACGGCACCTGGGACAAGGTCAACCCCGCTTTCCCCGCTGAGGAGATCGACATCGCCGTCACCTCCGGCGGCTCCGGCGACGGCCCCAAGAGCGTCATCGACGGCACTGCCGACTTTGGCATGCTGGCCCGTGCCGTGAAGGATTCCGAGAAGGACTCCCTGGGCGCCGGCTACACCGAGTTCATGGTCGCCTCCGATGCTCTGACCATCTCCGTCAACAAGAATAACCCCATCTGCGCTCTGATCGAGGATCTGGACACCGACACCATCCGCAAGATCTTCTCCGGCGAGATCGGCTACTGGGACGAGCTGGACGCCTCCCTGGAGCACAAGGAGATCGTCGTTGTCATCCGTGACCTGTCCGGCGGCGCCGCCGAGGTCTTCGAAAAGAACGTGATGCAGGGCACTCCCATCTCCGAGAACGCCATCCAGACTCCCTCCATGGGTGCTCTGGCTGCCAAGATCATGGAGAATGAGTACGCCATCGGCTACGCCGGCTACGGTGTCTACAACCAGAACCAGGACGGCCTGTACGCCTTCAAGGTGGACGGCGTGGAGCCCAGCGAAGAGAACATCCTGAACGGCAGCTACAAGATCCAGCGCCCCGTTCTGTTCGTGATCAACCGGGAGCTGGATGCCGCTGAGAAGGCCTTCGTGGACTACATCTTCTCCGACACCGGCCGTGCCATCGTTATCGAGAACGGCTACATCCCCGCTTACTAATTTATCCGCCGATTTGGCTGCCATGTCTTGACGGCATGGCAGCCTTTTTGGTATTCTAACCTTATCTGACAGAAAGAGGGGATGACCTGTGCGAAAAGCGGAGGATCGGCTGATTCAGCTCCTTTTGGGAGCCCTGACCCTCATTACGGTGCTGCTTCTGGCCTTTTTGATCTTCTTTATCTTCCGGGAGAGCCTGCCTGCCATCCGGGAGGTGGGGCTGAAGGCGCTGCTGCTGGGGGACTCCTGGCGGCCCATCATCTATTCCGACGCCCCCAGCTTCGGCTTCCGGAATATGATCCTCTCCACCCTGTACGTTTCCGCCCTGGCGGTGTTCTTTGCCCTGATCGTGGGCGTGGGCTGCGCGCTCTACCTGGCCTGCGCCGCCACGGAGCGGCAGCGGACCCTGGTGATGCCCTACATCGACCTGCTGGCCAGCATCCCTTCCGTGGTCTACGGCTTCGTGGGACTGTACATCGTGGTGAAATTCTTCGAAACATGCGGCATGGCCACGGGAGAATCGGTGCTGGCAGGCGGCATCGTCCTGTCCGTCATGATCCTGCCCTACATGATCTCCTCCTGCTGCGACACCATGGTGCGCATCTGCAACCGTTACCGTGCCGCCTCCCACGCTATGGGCGTGTCCAAATGGTACATGGCCGGGCAGATGGTGCTGCCCGCTTCCCTCCGGGGCATCCTGATCAGCATGGCCCTGGCCACCGGCCGGGCCATGGGCGAGACCATGGCCGTCATGATGGTCATGGGCAATGCCATCGGCGTACCCACCCTTCTGGGCAAGGGCGAGACCATCTCCGCCCTCATCGCCATGGAAATGGGCATTGCCGTGGTGGGCTCCACCCACTACAGCGCCCTGTACACCGCGGGATTTGTGCTGATGATCCTGCTGTTCGCCATCAATTTAGGCTTCGAGGCCCTGAAGCGGAAGCTGAAAGGAGGCGGCTGGGTATGAAAATCAAGACATTTCTTATTAAGATCTGGGCGGTTTCCGCCTGCTGTCTGACCTTCGGCATCATCTTCTTCCTCTTTGCCTGGATCTTCGTCAAGGGCGCCGGGGCCATTACCTGGGAATTCCTGACGGAGGTGCCCAAGGGCCTGATCATCGGCACCGAGGGCGGCATCCTGCCCGCCATCGTGGGCTCCGCCTGGTATACCGGCATCGCCTGCCTGTTCGCAACGGTCCTGGGCATCGCCACCGCCATCTACCAGGTCTACTACTGCAAGCATGACCGGCTGGCCCAGGGCATTGCCATGGTCATGCAGTGTATGGCCGGTGTCCCCTCCATCGTCATGGGTCTGTTTGGCTACAGCCTGCTGGTTCATGCCCTGGGCTGGGGCAAGTGCGTTCTGGCCGGCGGCATCACCCAGGGCATCATGATCCTGCCCTTCATCCAGGTCCGGGCGGAGAAGGCCCTGCGGGAGGTGGACCCCGCTCTGGTGAAGGCCTCCTACGCCATGGGTGCCTCCCGGGCCTATACCATCCGCCGCATTGTGATCCCCCGGTGCCTGCCTCAGCTGGTTTCCGGCGTGATTTTGGGCGGCTGCTACGCCATGGGCGCTTGCGCGCCGCTGATCTTCACCGGCGCCGTGATCATGTCCAAGGTGCCCAAGGACGTGATGAAGCCTGCCATGGCCCTGCCGTACCACCTGTATATGCTGCTGACCCAAGGCACCTCGGCGGAGAATGCCTACGGCACCGCCTTCGTGATGATGATCGTGGTCCTCATCACCAACACCCTGGCCACCTGGTTCGCATGGAGGAGAAAGAAATGAGCAACGCCATTACGCTCCACGATTTTGGAGCAGCCTACGAAAAGAAAACCGTCCTGTCCGGTATCAACGCCGCCATTCCGGCGGGGCAGATCACGGCTATCATCGGTCCCTCCGGCTGCGGCAAATCCACCCTCTTAAAAGCTATCAACCGGATGCTGGAGCTGGAGACCGACGCGGACATACAAGGCAGCATCCACATAAACGGAAAGGATATCCACACCATTCCTGCCGAGGAGCTGCGCCGGAAGGTGGGCATGGTGTTCCAGACGCCCACCCCCTTTCCCATGTCCATCTACAAGAACATGACCTACGCGCCGCTGTACTACGGCGTCCGGGGCAGACAGAAGCTGGACAAAATCGTCCGGGAAAACCTGGAGGTCACGGGCCTTTGGGAGGAAGTGAAGGACGAGCTGAACAAAAGCGCCCTGAAGCTCTCCGGCGGTCAGCAGCAGCGGCTGTGCATCGCCCGGGCATTGACCGCTAATCCTGAGATCCTGCTGCTGGACGAGCCCTGCTCCGCCCTGGATGTGAAAAGCACCCAGACCATTGAGGAACTGCTGCTGAAGCTGAAGGAAACATACACCATCGTCATCGTCACCCATAACCTGTTCCAGGCCCGGCGGATTGCGGATAACTGCATCTTCATGCTGAACGGGGAAATCTGGGAGCAGAATACCACCGAGGAACTTTTTAACAATCCCCAGCGTCAGGAAACCAAAGACTATTTACAGGGCGTCTACGCCTGAGGGAGGAAATATGCTGAAAATCAACATTCCCGGCCGGGAGGAAATGACTTTAAGTCATCTGATCCTGGACTACAACGGCACCATCGCCGAGGACGGCGCCATCATCGAGTCCATCCGGCCCCGGCTGGAAAGCTTAAGCAAGGACCTTTCCATCTACGTCATCACCGCCGATACTCACGGCACCGCCGCCCAGCGCTGCGCGGGACTGCCCCTGCAGGTGCTGACCTTCCCCACCACCCAGGTGGGCGAAATCAAAGCCCAGGAAGCTAGAAAGCTCTCCGGCGGCGTGGTGACCATCGGAAACGGCTTTAATGACATCCAGATGAGCGACGCGGCGGACCTGTCCATCTGCGTCATGGGCAAGGAGGGCTGCTGCGGTGCGCTGCTGAGCCACTGCGACGTGGTGGTCACCTCCATCGACGACGCCCTGGACCTGCTGTGCAAGCCCAACCGCCTCCGGGCAACCCTGAGAACGTAAAAAATCCCCGGCCAAAGCCGGGGATTTCTTTTTATGCCGGACAGAAAGGTCTGACAGCGTTTCAGATTTCCTTTCAGACGGCAATCCGGAGGAAGGGCTTCTTGGGATACTTGTGAATTACTTGCCTCTGCGTGCGTTCAGCTCGTCGTTCATCTTGGCCAGGGTCTTCTTGTCCAGGTTGAAGATGACGCCGATGCCCACGAACTGCATCACAGCGGAGAACAGGTACAGGCCGGCAACCAGCCAGCAGGCTCTGTGGGCCACCTCGGCGGACTGACCGGTGGTGCCCAGCTCGGACACATAGCCCAGCACGCCCAGCAGGGCGATGACGATGGAGGGGCCAACGCCCTGGGCCAGCTTACGGAAGAAGGAGTGCAGGGAGTACACGGTGCCCTCCTCGCGCTTGCCGGTCTTCCACTCGCTGTAGTCGATGGCGTCAGCCATCAGAGCCCAGGAAACACAGGTGTAGACGCCCATGCCCAGACCAAACATCAGCAGACCGGCCATGTAGACGGGCAATGCGACGCTCTGGGGAACCATGGGGAATACCATCATGACGGCACCGCCTGCGACAGAAACCAGGGAGCCGGCAGTGGCGGCTTCCTTCTTGCCGAAGCGGTTGACCAGCTTCTTGATGAAGGGCATGAACAGGAACATGGGCAGGAAGCCGATCATCATCACAAGACCGGACAGCTGTGCGTTCTTGAAGTAGGTGGCAAACATGATGGCGTTGGCAGTGGTGGCGGACTGCATGCCCAGGAACATACCCATGGCAGCAATGGTGGCACCAACGGCGGGGCGGTTCTTCATGAAGTTGACGAAGGCAGTGACCACGTTGAACTTGGGTGCATCCTCGCCGGTCTTGACGGAGTATTCGTCCACCCGGAGGGTGATCTTCTTGATCATGAACAGGAAGGCCACGAAGCCCACAACGCCCATCAGCAGAGCGGCCACAAAGACATTCATGCCCTGCAGCTCCTGGCCCAGCAGCTGGCCGTTGGCATCATAGACGTTCTTCCAGATCAGCATGGGCAGGATCATGCCGGGCAGCATGCCGCCGACCATACCGCCCACGGAACGCCAGGTGGACAGCTGTGCCCGCTCACCGGCGTCCTCGGTAACCAGGGACATCATGGCGCCGTAGGGCACATTTGCCATGGTGTAGGCAGCGTCCCAGATCACGTAGCCCACGATGAAGAGCATGGCCTTCACGAAGGTGGAGGCATTGGGGAAGGGCAGGAACACGGCGGCACCGCCCAGGATCAGGCCGATGGCACCCACCAGAATGTAGCTCTTGAACTTGCCGCGCTTGTACCGCTTGGTGTCCGCATCGATGACGGCACCGATGATGGGGTCGTTAACAGCGTCCCAGATCTGCACCAGCAGGAGCAGAACGGACAGCAGGCCGGTCTCCAGCATCATGTAGGTCAGCCAGAAGGTCTGGACAGTGCCCTTCAGGCCGAAGCTCATGTTGCAGCCGAAGTCACCGGCAGCATAGGCGATCTTATCGATCATGCCAAACTTCGGATGACCCTTTTCGTCCAGTTGGACAGGTTTTTTCATAGAGTTTTCCTCCTTTATTTCAGGGTGTGTATCCCACCCGGATATACAAATCCGCACATAACACATGTTGATTTTCTTTCCTGTGTCCAGTATAATAAACACGATAATCAGTTGCAACCAACAGAAAAAATAGTGTGTAATATATCCGACACCGAATGGAAATGTGTCGGTTTTAGAGGGAAAGCATATGGCAGGCAGCGACCGGAGAATACGCTATACCAAGCAGGTACTGAAGGACAGCCTGTTTGAACTGATGCAGGAGACCCCGGTGGAACAAATCACCGTCAAGGAGCTGTGTGCCAGGGCGGATATCAACCGGGCCACATTTTACGCCCACTACGATACCCTGGTGGCGCTGTTGGAGGAGATCGAGGTGGAGAAAAGCCGGGAGCTGTTTGAGACCTTAAATAAGCCCCGGGGTGGCGACACCGCCAAAGTGATCGATGGGGTCCTGAAATATCTGAAGGAGCATCCGGTGATGCGGGACATCTTCCTGAACACCCGGGTCACGGGCAAAGGGCTCGCTCTGCTGCTGCAGGGTATCGAGGATGACACTACCGAACGACTGACCCGGGGCGGAAGGGTCAGCCCGGAGC
Source organism: Oscillospiraceae bacterium (assembly GCA_015067615.1). Classification (GTDB taxonomy): domain Bacteria; phylum Bacillota; class Clostridia; order Oscillospirales; family Oscillospiraceae; genus Faecousia. Next base: position 132,621 of record SVMD01000004.1, on the reverse strand, counting down.
AGGCCCACTGGATCTACCTGTTTCTGGTCAACGGCTTCCGGGAATTGCTGCGGCAGTGGTTTGCTGATGGCATGAAGGATGAGTTTCTCCTGAAGCAGACGCTGACAAGCATCATCGACTCGGGTTTGCGCGGCTTTGGATATGACCCGGAGCCGCCCCGGCAGGAAAAATAATGATTTCTACATAATACGGACCGGGAGGAAGCGGCATGTACCGAAAATGCACAACAGAGCGTTCCGCGCAGAATCAGCGGGCACTGGAGAACGCCTTTCTGGCGCTGATGGAAAAACTGCCCTATGAGCAGATTACGATTACCCAAATCTGCGGGGAAGCCGGTATTTCCCGCCGTATTTTTTATCATCTGTTCGGCAGCAAGCAGGACGCGCTGTATGGGCTGATCGACCACCGGATCCTGGACATCGAGAGCTTCCGTCCCGATATTTCCAATATGGCCCTGCGGTTTTTCCTGTACTGGAAGGAGCAGAAGCCGCTGCTGGATGCCATGCGGGCGCATAACCTGTGGAGCATTCTGCTGGAACGGATGGTCACCAGCGTCCTGCGGGAGGACTACGATGTGTGGCAGTGGCTTCGGGCAGAGGATCCGGAAAACCGGGAGGACATTCTGATTTTCAACCTCAGCGGCATCATGGGACTGGTATTCCGGTGGCACGATTCCGGCTTTGAAAAAAGCCCGGAGCAGATGGTGTCCCTCATCGCCCAGCTGATGCAGAAGCCCCTGATCAAATAAAGTATTCCCCGATCCTGTCAAATTGCCGGGATTGGGGATTTTATTTTTGGGAGCATTATGTACAAAAGTGGTGCTTTTGTACATACCTGTTGCCCTGCTGCTATGATATACTGTAATGGATACAGAATCAGAAAGGGGACCCCTATGAGAAATATCATCAACATCAACGAAAACTGGAAATTCATCCGGGAGGATGCCGGCCTGCCCGGTGCCTATCCCGCAAACTGGCAGGACGTAAACCTGCCCCACACCTGGAACGCCGTGGACGGCAACGACGGCAACGGCAGCTACTACCGGGGCAAGTGCTGGTATGCCAAGACCTTCGAGACTCCCGTGCAGCCCCTGAAGGGCGGCCGGGTCTTTGTGGAGATCCTGGCAGCCAGCTCCGAAGCTACCGTTTATGTCAATGGTACCGAGGTCATCTATCACGAGGGCGGCTATTCCTGCTTCCGGGCTGACATCACCGACCTGTGCAGGGCTGAGGGCGAAAACCTGCTGGTGGTGGCCTGCTCCAACATCGCCAACGACTTTGTGTATCCTCAGAACGCAGACTTTACCTTCTACGGCGGTCTGTACCGTGGTGTGAACATCATTTCCGTTCCTGATGCCCACTTTGATCTGGAATACTACGGCGGCCCCGGTATCATGGTCACCCCCAAGCCCTGCGATTGCGGTGGCGCCACCTTTGAAGTGGAAGCTTTCGTGAAGAACGCCGACGAGAACTTCACCGTCCAGTACACCATTCTGGACGAGGAGGGCAAGGAGGTCGCCTACGCTTCCCGTCCCGCTTCCGCCCCCAAGACCACCATCTTCCTGCCCGATGCCCAGCTGTGGGACTTCGAGAATCCCTACCTGTACACCGTGGTGGCGGAGCTGCTGAGAAGAAACGAAGTCTATGACGAGATCGATACCCGCGTCGGTGTCCGCAGCTTCTCCGTGGATCCCCAGAAGGGCTTCTACCTCAACGGCGTCCTGACGCCCCTGCGCGGTGTGGCCCGTCATCAGGACCGGATGTACATTGGCAACGCACTGGATGCCGAGGAGCATTACGACGATGCCTGCCTGATCAAGGAGCTGGGCGCCAACACCATCCGTCTGGCCCATTACCAGCACAACCAGCATTTCTACGATGCCTGCGACGAGCTGGGCTTCGCCATCTGGGCAGAGATCCCCTTCATTTCCGTCATGAGCAAGAATCCCGCTGCCCACGAAAACTGCCGTCAGCAGATGAAGGAGCTGATCGTCCAGAACTACAACCACCCCTCCATCATGTTCTGGGGCCTGTCCAATGAGATCCTCATCGGCGGCATCTCCGAGCAGCTGGTGGAAAACCACAAGGATCTGAACGCACTGGTCAAGGAAATGGATCCCACCCGCCTGAGCACCATTGCCCACGTTTCCTTCACCCCCATCGACGGCCCCATGCACTATATCACCGACCTGGAGAGCTACAATCACTATTTCGGCTGGTACGGCGGCAAGCTGGAGCAGAACGGCCCCTGGCTGGATAACTTCCATAACGTCCATCCCAACATCCCCATCGGTATTTCCGAGTACGGCTGCGAGGGCGTCATGACCTACCACGGCCCCAACCCCAAGGTCAAGGACTACAGCGAGGACTACCAGGCTGTCTACCACGAGCATATGTGCAAGGTCCTGGATGAGCGTCCCTGGGTCTGGGCTTCCCATCTGTGGAACATGTTCGACTTCGGCTGTGCAGCCCGTGACGAGGGTGGCGTGGCAGGCCGGAACAACAAGGGCCTCATCGGCATGGACCGGAAGACCAAGAAGGATGCCTACTACATCTGCAAGTCCTACTGGAATACCGAGCCCATGGTCTACCTCTGCGGCAAGCGCTATGCCCAGCGTGCCGGCGAGACCAGAGAGATCAAGGTCTACACCAACCAGCCCTCCGTCACCCTGTACTGCAACGGTACCTTGGTGGGCGAGCAGGAAGCCGTTGACCACATCTGCCGTTTCGACGTTGCGCTGAACCAGGGCCAGAACATCTTCCTGGCTGTTGCCGGCAATGTGAAGGACACCATGACCATCGAGAAGGTGGAAGCAGAGCCTGAGATCTACACCCTGCCCGTGGAAGACGACGGCAACGAGGGCGCTGCCAACTGGTTCACCGCCATGGGCTCTGTGGACCTGGACGACGGCCTCATGGAATTCCCCGAGGGCAAGCTGAGCATCAAGTCCACCATGGCCGAGATCCACAAGAATCCCGAGGCCTGGGCCCTTGTGAGCAAGATGATGGGCGGCAAGATGGGCCCCGACCATCCCATGTGGAACATGGTTCAGAACTTCAACTTCGAGATGCTGATGGGCATGGGCGGCGGCGATGTGCCGGAGTCCGCCAAGAAGATGCTGAACAAGCAGCTGAACAAGTTTGACCTGATCGAGTAAGATAGTCCATAATATAAAAGGCACCTGCCGGAAACACGGCAGGTGCCTTTATTTGTAAAGGAAACCGCTATTGACAAAAATGCTCGTTTGTGTATAATTAAATTGTGCTCAATTTAATTTAGGAGGAACGATTATGTGCATTTATGATTTTAAGGTAACGGCACAGGACGGCAGCGAGGTTTCCCTGTCCGACTACAGGGGCCAGGTGCTGCTGATCGTCAACACAGCCACCGGCTGCGGCTTCACCCCCCAGTACACGCAGCTGCAGGAGCTGTACGATAATTGCCATGACCGGGGGCTGGAGATCCTGGACTTCCCCTGCAACCAGTTCGGTGACCAGGCACCCGGTGATGATGAAGAAATCCATTCCTTCTGCACCGGACGCTTCGGCATCACCTTCCCCCAGTTCTCCAGGATCGATGTGCTGGGCGAGAATGCCATTCCTCTGTACAAGTGGCTGGCTGAGAACAGCAAATTTGAAGGCTTCGGCATGAGCCCCATGGCTCTGGCTATGAACGGCATCGCCAAGAAGATGGACAAGGATTTCAAGAAGAACGGCAATGTGAAATGGAACTTCACCAAGTTCCTCATCAGCCGGGACGGTGAGATTATCGCCCGGTTTGAGCCCACCGTTCCCATGAAGACGGTTCTGGAAAAGGTCAGAGCCGCACTGTAATCCGGTTGCAAATCAGGACGGATTGTGCTAAATTAAATAGCATAATCCGCCGCAAGGAGGGCGCACCATGAGTCAGTATGATGCCCTGAAAATCGAAAATCAGCTCTGTTTCCCGCTGTATGCCTGTTCCCGGGAGATCATCAAGCAGTATAAGCCCTTTCTGGATGAGATCGATCTGACCTACACCCAGTATATCGCCATGATGGTTCTGTGGGAGCATAGGACCATGAATGTGAAGGCCATGGGTGAGATTCTGTTCCTGGACTCCGGCACACTGACCCCGGTTCTTAAGAAACTGGAAAGCAAAGGGCTGATCACCCGCCAGCGCAGCGCCGCCGATGAGCGGAATCTGGTGGTTACCATCACGGAAGCCGGCGAAGCGCTGAAAGAAAAGGCTGTGACCGTTCCGGCGGAAATTGCCAGGTGCTCCAATCTGGAGCCGGAGGAGGCAGCCCTGCTGTACCGTATTCTTTACAAAATGCTGGGCAAAAAGGCGTCCCAGGTATAATGGCAGAGGAGCCCTGCGCATCTGCCCGCTATCGCAGTGTATGATAAATCCCCGGTTCAATACCGGGGATTTTTTGTATCAGAGGGGTTCTCGTAAGCCCGCTTCAACGGTCCCGGCATAAAAACAGCGCCTTTCACAAAAACAAATGCAGTAAGCTGCGCCGGATCCATGGGGATTCTCCTGAAAAATGAGTGCTGAAAACGATTAAGCAAGTTCAATAAATTCGCAAGTCGCCTGTCGGTTATATCGCCAAAAATCATTCCGCGCACTGTTGCAAACTTGAAAAGCCGCGGTTGGGAGTATATATTGAAAACAAATCCATGCTGGGAGGGGACACCAATGGACAAAAAAGCGTATTGTCTGTTGAAACGCGGCGGCAGCCTGCTTGCCGCTCTGGTGCTGCTGCTGACCATGGCAGGCTGCGCTCAGGGAGAACGATCCGGACCGGAGGGCGAGTCCACTTCGCCAAGCCCGGTGCCGAACACTATGACAGGAGAAGAGCTTATGAAGGAACTGAGAATCGGCTGGAATCTGGGCAATACCTTTGACGCCCCTGATGGGGAGACCTCCTGGGGCAATCCCCTGACTACGAAGGAACTGCTGGAGAAGGTGAAGGAGCTGGGCTTCGGAACCATCCGGATCCCCATTTCCTGGGGAAAACATGTGTCTGAAGCGCCGGAATATACCATCGATGCGGATTTTCTGAATCGGGTGGAGACGGTTGTGCAGGACGCCCTGGATGCGGGCCTGTATGTGATCATCAATTCCCACCATGACAACGAGATCTATATGCCCACCCCCGGCAACCGGGAGCGGGGCATGGAATATCTGCAGGCCATCTGGACCCAGGTGGGCCAGCGGTTCCGGGATGCGGACTACCGGCTGATCTTCCAGACCATGAATGAGCCACGGGTGGTGGGAAGCGCCTATGAGTGGAACATCGACACCCGAAATGACGACTGCATGGCCGCTGTGGAGGTTGTGAATGAACTGAACCAGGCTGCCCTGGATGCCATCCGGGCCACCGGCGGCAGGAATGCTGACCGGTTTGTGATCGTTTCCCCCTATGCCGCCAATCCGCAGGCAGCCACCGTCAGCGCCTTCCGGCTTCCGGAGGACAGCGCCCAGGGCAAGCTGGTCGTTTCCATCCACGCCTATACCCCCTACAATCTGTGCCTGAATACCAGGTCTCCTGACGACCAGTTCACACTGACCCAGCTGACCGAGATCAAAAAGTTTCTCAAGAGTGTGGATTACCGGTTCGTTCAGAAGGGGATTCCGGTGGTCATCGATGAAATGGGCTGTATCAACAAGGATAATCCCGATGCCCGCTATGCCTGGGCCAAGGCCTATATTTCTGCCGCGGCGGAATACGGCATGCCCTGCGTTTGGTGGGATAACGGCGAGATCAACGGCTCCGGTGAAAACTTTGGCCTGATCAACAGAAGAAAGCTGGAAGTATACGAAGAATCGCTGTCTGCCTATCAGGGGCTGATGGACGGACTGACGGAAGAATAATGGACAGCCCCGGATGCAATACTGCCTCCGGGGCTCACTTTGTGTAAGGAGAAGCGCTATGGCTGTTACGTATTTTGAAAATCAGAAAACCTTTAAGCTGGATACCCCCAATACCAGCTATATCATGGGCATTCAGGATCAGGCTGGATATCTGCTTCACTATTACTACGGAAAAAAGCTGAATCAGCCGGATGTATCCCACCTGGCCCGGACCTGGGAGCCTCCCTATACCCCGGAGCGCAACGACCGGGACAAGCTGAGTTTTCTGGACGCGGCCCCCTTTGAGTATCCCACCGGCGGCATCGGCGATTTCCGGGAGCACTGCCTGGAGATCAGAACCGAGGGGGGTCATAACGCGGTGGAGCTGAGCTACCGGAGCCACAGCATCCGCAGGGGAAAGCAGAGCCTGCCCGGGCTTCCCGCCACCTTCGGCACGGAAGCGGACTGCGAAAGCCTGAGCATTATCCTCTCCGATGAGCTGCTGGGCCTGGAGGTGGAGCTGCTGTACACGGCCTTTACCCATCTGGATGTAATCACCCGCAGCGTTAAGGTCACGAACCTGGGAACAAAGGAAAATGTGATCTTCCTGACCAAGGTGCTTTCCGCCTGTCTGGATATGGACAATCAGGACTACTCCATGCTGTCGCTCCACGGCGCCTGGGCCCGGGAGCGGCGGATGCAGTACCGGAAGCTGGGCATCGGGCGCCAGGGCGTCTTCTCCGAGCGGGGTGAGACAAGCCACCAGGACCATCCCTTTATCGCCCTGACCAGTCCCAATGTGACCCAGACCGGCGGTGAGGTCTACGGCTTCCATTTTGTCTACTCCGGTAATTTTGAAGCCCAGACCGGCGTGGACCAGTTTGGGGTTACCCGCACCGTCATGGGCATCAACCCTTACAATTTCTGCTGGAAACTGAGAAGCGGCGAAGCGTTTCAGGCCCCCGAGGTGGTCATGGTCTATTCCGGCGAAGGTCTGGGCCACATGACCAGAACCTACCACGACCTGTACCGGAACCACCTGATCCGCAGCGCCTGGAAAGACAGGAAGCGCCCCATTCTCATCAATAACTGGGAAGGCACCTATTTTGATTTCAACACGGAAAAGCTGCTGGCCATTGCCCGGGGTGCCGCGGAGCTGGGCATTGAGATGCTGGTGATGGATGACGGCTGGTTCGGCAACCGGTTTGACGACAACCGAGCCCTGGGTGACTGGTTTGTCAATGAGCAGAAGCTCCCCGGTGGGCTGAAATATCTGGCCGATGAGATTAACAGGCTGGGTATGAAATTCGGTATCTGGATGGAGCCGGAAATGGTTTCGCCTGACTCAGACCTCTACAGGGCCCACCCGGACTGGGCCATTCAGGTTCCCGGCCGCCGGGCCGGCCTGTGCCGGAACCAGTATGTGCTGGACCTGACCCGGCCGGAGATCCTGGAATATGTGTGGGAGCGCATCTGTGCCATTTTGAAAAGCGCCCACATCGAATATGTGAAATGGGATATGAACCGCCAGCTGGCGGACCTGGGCAGCTTCGCGCTGGAATCTGACCGGCAGGGGGAACTGTACCACAGGTATGTTCTGGCGGTGTATGAGCTGCAGGAACGGCTTCACAGGGAGTTCCCGGAGATCCTGCTGGAGAACTGCTCCGGCGGCGGTGCCCGGTTTGACCCCGGCATGCTCTATTACAGCCCCCAGATCTGGTGTTCCGACGATACGGATGCCATCGAGCGGCTGGCCATTCAGGAGGGTACCGCGCTGATCTATCCCCTGTCCACCATCGGCGCCCATGTCTCCGACTGTCCCAATCACACGGTTGGCCGGATCACCCCCTTTGAAACCAGAGGACATGTGGCCCTGGCCGGAACCTTCGGCTATGAGCTGGATATCACCAGACTGTCCCAACAGGACCGGGATATGATCCCCAGGCAGGTGGAACTTTACCACCGGTACAATGACCTTGTGCGGGAAGGTGACTATTACCGCATTGCCTCCTACCGGGAGAACCATGAATTCGACTGCTGGCAGGTGGTGTCCAAAGACAGAAAACAAGCGCTTGTGACCTTTGTTCAGGTGCTTGGCAGGGCGAATTACCATTCCCGGGTTCTGAGACTTCAGGGCCTGGATCCGGATGCGTGCTATCGGATCCAGGGGACGGACCGGATTTTCGGCGGTGATACCCTGATGTACGCGGGGCTCTCCATGGAAAATATGTGGGGAGATTTCCGTTCCGGACTGATTTCTTTGGTTCGGGTGGCGAAAAATAATTAACCTACTTAATTAAGTTAATTAATTTAAGTGAAACGATTGGTGACTTATCTAAAAATAAGCTATGCATTTCGTGTAATCAGACAAAATTTACAAAGGCGCTTGTAAAAGGCAATCAGATACAGTAAAATTAACTATCATTTAAAATTGCTGTCACAGTAATTCCTGTATAACGTGCTGATTAATTAAGTGAAATTACTTAAATTGTTTATTTAGTTCCCGGACTGGGCCGGTCAGGCGGGATATCCCGCCGTCTGCTGCTTAAAATCAGCAGAATAACGCCCTGATTGCCACAGAGAGGACGTGTCTGTATGAAAAGGCTGACTGCATTGCTTCTGATTGCTGCGTTTCTGCTCGCCGGGTGCACGGGCCAGACCACGGAAACTGGACCGAAGGAGGAAACTCAGTGGGCTGCCGAGACAGTTGGCGTTTACGAGGCGGAAGCGGGAAGCCTTCATGGCCAGGTCAAAGTGGAAAACAGCGGATATGTTACCGGCTTTGAGCAGGACACGGATCTTTGCACCATCACCGCGGATATCCCCGAAGCCGGCTTTTACGATCTGGAATTTCTGATCAAGGCCATCGGCGGCTACAAGGAAAACTACGTTCTGGTAGACGGCCAGCGGGTGGGAACCATCAGCGCCGACGGAGAAAAATTCCAGCGGAGCACCATCCGCAGAGTATTCCTGGATCCGGGCAGCCATGAGATCACCGTGGCGAAGTACTGGGGCTATATCCACTGGGATAAGGTCACGGTGCTGACCAGCCGGCCCTTCGACGAGTCCGTATTTCAGGTTTCTCCCCGGCTGGTGAATGAAAATGCCACCGACAACGCAAAGCGGCTGTTCAGCTACCTCTGTGACAGCTATGGCAAGTACATCCTTTCCGGCCAGTACTGTGATACCGGCGCCAACGGCTGGGAGAACCTGAAGATCGCCGAAAATAACGGCGGAAAATATCCTGCCATTCTGGGCCTGGACGTGGGCTACTATTCCCAGACCGGCGTTGACCACGGCGTGGAGATCAAGACCACGGAGCAGGCCATCGCCTACTGGGAAAAGGGCGGCATCGTCACCCTCTGCTGGCACTGGCTGGCCCCCGAAAGGTACATAACCGGCACCTGGTACAGCGCCTTCCGGCCGGAAGAGGTGTCCATGGATCTGACCGCCATTATGAACGGCGAAGATGCCGAGGGCCTGGAACTTCTGAAAAAAGACATCGACAATATTGCAAAGCAGCTGCTTGCCATGCAGGAAGCGGGTGTGCCGGTTCTCTGGCGTCCCCTCCACGAAGCCAGCGGCGGCTGGTTCTGGTGGGGTGCGGAAGGTGCCGAGACTTACAAAAAGCTCTATATCCTGCTCTACGATACCCTGACCAATGAATACGGGCTCAACAACCTGATCTGGGTCTGGAACGGTCAGGACGGGGATTGGTATCCCGGCGATGAATATGTGGATATTGTGGGCATGGATATTTACGCGGGTGAGCGGGTCTACACCTCCCAGATTGACCGGTTCATGACCAACCTTGGCTACAGCCAGAGTAAGAAAATGGTGGTGCTCAGCGAAAACGGCACCATGATCGACCCGGAGCTGTCCGTCCGTGACCGGGCCATGTGGGGATACTTCTGTACCTGGAGCGGAGAATTCGTGATGAACGATGGCATCCGCAAGACCTATTCCGAGCAGTATACCGATGTTGAAATGCTTACGAAGGTCTATAACAGCGAATATGTGATCACCCGGGATGAGCTGCCGGACCTTCACAGCTATCCCATCCGGGAAGAGGCCCAATGATATCGCCTGGCATTTAGATTTTTAAGAGGGTGTGAGATTATGTCAAGAATGATCAGATCCAACACAGCATGGATTGCCCGCATACTGGCCTTTTGCATGCTGCTCTCCCTGATCCTGCCGGCATCTGTAAGCGCGGACGCGCTGACGGAGCACAGCCGGGAGGATTACGAGCAGATCGTCAGCCGGTATGCCACCTCTAAAACCGGCCTGGGCTACGAGGAGTATGCACAGCTGCACGGGGCGCATCGTCCGGACGTGGTTGTGGAGATGGAAGCGGAGGATTATGTCCGTTACGAGGAAGGCTCCCGGCAGGTCGATCCTGACATGTTCTCTGACTTTGAGGGGATGCCCGGCGTGAGCGTTCTGACCGCTGAAAACTCTCTGATCGAATTTGAAGTGACGGTTCCGGAAACCGGATTCTATGACCTGTCTTTCCTGTATTATCCCGTTGCCGGCAAGAACTCGTCAGTTCAGCGCAGCATTTTCCTGGACGGCGAGCTTCCCTATGAGGAGCTTTCTCTGGTGGAATTCCACCGGGTCTGGACCGTTGACACCCGGGAAACCATGCTGGATGAAAACGGTGTGGAGGTCCGCACCTGGATTAAGGACAACCAGGGCAATGACCTGAAGCCCGGCACTGTGGAGATTCCGGAATGGATCCAGAGCTACGTCTATGACAGCGAGGGCTATATCACCACCCAGATGGCCCTCTATCTGACGGAGGGTGATCATACCATCACCGTCACCGGCCTGCGGGAGCCCATGCTCCTGCGCAAGCTGATCCTGTCCAATGTGCAGAGCGCGGAAAGCTATGCCCAGGTGAAAGCTGCCGGCGATGCCCGGGGCTATGCCGCCACATCCGGCCATGTGATCCGGATCGAGGCGGAAAATGCCTCCAAGACCTCCTCCCAGATGCTCTATGCCCAGCAGGACCAGAGTTCTCCCGCCGTATACCCTGCCAGCGCCAAGGAACTGCTGAACAATACCATCGGCGGCAACTCCTGGCGGCTCAACGGCCAGTGGATCGAGTGGGAATTCGAGGTTCCCGAAAGCGGCTACTATAACATTGCCCTTTTTGCCAAGCAGAATTTTGTCAAGGGCATCTATGTTTCCCGGCGGATCTCCATCGACGGCCAGGTGCCCTTCGAAGAGATGGAGGACTATGGCTTTACCTATGCCTCCGGCTGGCGGCAGGATGTGCTGTCCGACAGCGAAAACAATCCCTACAGCTTCTACCTGGAGGAGGGCACCCATACCCTCCGCATGGAAGTGGTTCTGGGCGAGTTCGCCGATATCATCAGCGATGTGCAAAGCTGCGTGACCCAGCTCAACGCCATCTACCGCAGCGTCATCCGCATTACCGGCGTGGCTCCGGACCAGTACCGGGACTATGAGATCGAAGACAATCTGCCGGAGCTGGAAGGCCAGCTGATCCAGGTCAAGGAGGAGCTGGATACGGCCATTGTCAGTCTGCGGGCACTGATCGGCGAGAACAGCGACAAGGAAAGCGTCCTGCTCACCATGAGCGACCAGCTGGATGAGCTGATCTTTGACCAGGAACGTTTTACGGAGGTCATGGCCTCCTTCAAGGTCAATGTCCGTGCCACGGCAACCTGGATCACCCAGGTTATTGATCAGCCCCTGCAGCTGGACAGAATCTATGTCTATTCCCCCGATGAAGCCATTCAAATTGAAAAGACCGGGTTCTTCCCGGGCCTCTGGCATGAGATCTGCCGCCTGTTCTATTCCTTTATTATCGACTACAACCAGATTGGCAATGTGAGCACGGATGAGGATGCCACTTCCATTACCCTCTGGATCGGCACCGGCCGGGATCAGGCCAACGTGATCAAATCCATGATCGATGCCACCTTCACCCCCGAATCCGGAATCAATGTGAATGTCCAGCTGGTGGATATGAACACCCTGCTCCGGGCCACCCTGGCCGGACAGGGACCTGATGTGGCAATCCAGGTTCCCAATACCAACGGCATCGCCGGATCCGTCCTTTCCACCGGCAATGACTCCGCGGTGAACTACGGCATCCGCAACGCGGTTCTGGATCTGACCCAGTTCCCTGACTACGACGATGTGGTGACCCGCTTCTCCGACAGCGCTATGGTGCAGCTTCGGTTCGACGGCGCCACCTACGGCCTGCCCGAAACCCAGACCTTCCCCATGATGTTCTACCGCAAGGATATCCTGTCGGAGCTGGGTCTGGAAATTCCCCAGACCTGGGACGATGTGAAGGTTGCCATGACGGTGCTTGCCAAGAACCAGATGGAATTCGGCATGCTTCCCAGCGAGCAGGTGTTCGCCATGCTGCTGTATCAGAACGGCGGTGCCTACTACAACGCCGACGGCAGCCGCTCCGCCCTGGATTCTGAGGAAGCGGTCAATACCTTCAAGCAGTACTGTGAGTACTATACCGACTACAAGCTGGACAAGGAAACCAGCGTGGACCAGCGCTTCCGCACAGGCGAGTGTCCCATCATCATCGCGGACTATACCCTGTACAACAATCTTCAGGTCTCCGCTCCGGATATCGACGGCCTCTGGGGCATCGCCCCGGTTCCCGGTACCGGGAAGGAGGACGGCACCATTGACAGAAGCGTCGGCTCCACGGGACTGACCAGTCTGATCATGTCTGCCACCGATGAGCCGAAGGCCTGCTGGGAATTCCTGAAGTGGTGGACCTCCACCGAGGTTCAGACCAATTTCGGCTACGAAATGGAGAGCCTCCAGGGTGAAGCCGGCCGCGTGCCCACCGCAAACCTGCAGGCCTTTGCCAATCTTGCCTGGAAGGCTTCCGACATGGAAGCACTTTTGGAGCAGTACGACTGGGTCATGGGCATCCCCCAGGTCCCCGGCGGCTACTATTCCTGGCGTAATGTTAACAACGCGTTCTATACCGTCACGACAGACACGGATACCGCATCTCCCAGAGAGGAACTGATGGACAAGGTGGTTCTGATCAACGAGGAGCTGCAGTACAAATGGGAAGAATTCGAACTGATCGGTCAGGCCCAGGGAGGTGAGTGAGTATGGTACAACTGAAACAGAAGAAAGCACCGGCCCTGCGGCTGAACGCGGAGCTGAAAAAGAGCATGCCTTCCTACCTGATGATCGCCCCATACTTCATTCTCTTCTTCTTCTTTACGGTGCTCCCGGTTCTGGCCTCCATCGTGCTGAGCTTTACGGATTTCAATATGCTGGAATGGCCGGAATTCACCGGCTGGACCAACTACATCCGGCTGCTGGTCAACGATGACCTGTTCATCGTGGCCCTGAAGAATACCCTGCTCTTCGCGGTGATCACGGGCCCTGTCAGCTATATGATGTGCCTGCTGTTCGCCTGGATCATCAATGAGTTCTCCGGCAAATTAAGAGCTTTTCTGACCCTGATCTTCTATGCCCCCTCCATCTGCGGCAATGCCTACATGATCTGGCAGATCATCCTCACCGGCGACCGCTATGGTTTCCTGAACGGTATCCTGCTGGAGTGGGACATCATCAACGAAGCCATCATCTGGATGAAGACGGAAAAATATGTGATGCCCATGCTGATCGTGGTTCAGCTGTGGCTCAGCCTTGGCACCGGCTTCCTGTCCTTCATCGCGGGCTTGCAGACCGTGGACAAGAATATGTACGAAGCCGCGGTGCTGGACGGTGTGAAAAACCGCTGGCAGGAGCTGTGGTACATTACCCTGCCCGCCATGAAGCCCCAGCTGATGTTCGGTGCCGTGATGCAGATCACCCAGTCCTTTGCCATCGCGGATATCTCCATTCAGCTGGCGGGCAACCCGTCGGTGAACTATGCCGGTTCCACGGTGGTTACCCACCTACTGGACTACGGTACCGTCCGGTTTGAGATGGGCTATGCCTCAGCCATTGCGACCATTCTGTTCCTGCTGATGGTGGGCACCAACAAGCTGGTTCAGAAGCTTCTGAGGAGGGTCGGCGAATGAAAAGAATGAAAATATTCAAGACCCAGAAGCTGAACCGCTCCGTGGCGGGCAACGGTCTTCTGTTCTTCCTGATGGGTATTTTCGGCGTTCTGATGGCCCTGCCTCTGGTGATGATCGTCAACAACGCCCTGAAACCCCTGGACGAGCTGTTCCAGTATCCGCCTAAGCTGTTCGTCCGGAATCCCACCCTGGATAATTTCGTGGATCTGTTTGTGGCCATGAATTCCTCCTGGGTGCCCTTCTCCCGGTACCTGCTCAATACGGTCATCATCACCGTCGGCGGCACCGTGGGCCATGTGATCCTGGCGTCCCTGGCGGCCTACCCTCTGTCCAAGCACCGGTTCAAGGGCCGGGATACCCTGTTTAACATGGTGGTTTTGTCCATGATGTTCTCCTGGACAGTTACCCAGATCCCCAACTACATGATCATCTCCTGGCTGGGCATCAACAACACCTATCTGGCTCTGATCCTGCCTGCCTGCTCCTACGGCATGGGCCTGTACCTCATGAAGCAGTTCATCGATCAGCTGCCCAATTCCCTGATGGAGTCCGCCCGCCTGGACGGCGCCAGTGAATTCCGGGTGTTTATGACCATTGTCATGCCCAACGTCAAGCCCGCCTGGCTGACCCTGGCGATCTTCCAGTTCCAGCAGATGTGGGGCAATACCGGCGCCATGTTCCTGCGGGATGAGGAGCTGAAGCCTTTGCAGTTTGCCCTGCAGCAGATCGCCGCAGGCGGCACTGCCCGGGCAGGCGCCAGCGCGGCCGTCACCTTTATCATTGCGGCCATTCCCATTACGTTCTTCCTGATCTGTCAGAGCAACGTTCTGGAAACCATGACCACCTCCGGTATGAAGGAATAGGAGGGAAGTGCCATGAAACATATCATCAAACGAACCTTTACCCTGCTGCTGGCTCTGGTGCTGTTCCTGCTGTCCTTCCCGGTGCAGGCGGGGGCGGTGCCCTATGACAGCTACAATTACGACTACTGGGAAAATGTGGTCCAGACCCCGGCCCCCTATGTGCCGGACAGCGTGATTTCCGGCATCAGCCTGGACATCGGCGCTTTCTCCAAGCCCCAGGATATCTGTGTGGCGCCGGATGGTGACCTGTACATTGCCGATACCGGCAATAACCGCATTGTTGTGGTGGAAGAAAACACACTGGAGGTTGTCCGGGTCATTGATTCCTTTGACAATTCCGGTGCGGAGGATACCTTCAACGCCCCTACAGGCGTCTGCGTATCCGAAAACAACCAGCTGTACATCGCGGACCGTGAAAATAAGCGGATCGTGGTGCTGGAGCTGGACGGAACCCTGGTGAAGATCGTGGAAAATCCCCAGTCCGACGTACTGGGCGACAACTTCGTATTCAAACCCCTGAAGGTATCCGTTGACTACGCCGACCGAATCTACTGCATCGCCCAGAATATGTTCCAGGGCATTATGGTTTTTGAGACCGAAGGCCAGTTTTCCGGCTTTTTCGGCACCATCAATGTGAACCTGAGCCTGTGGGAGAAGTTCTGGAAGAAGGTGGCTACCAAGGAAGAGCGTGAAAACCAGACCCTTTACATCGCCACCGAATTTACCGGCATGGACATTGATGAGGATGGCTTTGTATACGCCACCAACATCGACGAGACCGGCGAGCAGGGCGTCAGACGCCTGAATCCCCGGGGCGAGGACGTGATCAAGAAGGGCCGTAACGAGCATGTGGGCGGCGACCTGTGGAGCGGCGGCTCCGGCGCCTATGCAGGTCCCAGCCAGATCACGGACGTGGTCTATCGGGGCCACGGCATCTACTCGCTGCTGGACCGCAAGCGCGGCCGCGTCTTCACCTACGACCACGAAGGCAATCTGCTGTACATTTTCGGCGGTCTGGGAACCCAGGCCGGTACCTTCAACACCCCCTCCGCCATCGAGCAGTGGAACAATCAGCTGCTGGTGCTGGATGCCACCCGCAATGAGATCTACTGCTTCGCGCCTACGGAATACGGCAGTCTGATCAACGAGGCGGTGGCTCTTCGGCATGACGGCGATGAAGCACTGGCTGTTGAACTGTGGCAGCGGGTGCTGGAACTGGATGAAAACAACGAGCTGGCCAATACCGGCATCGGCAAGGCCTATCTCTCCGCGGGCGACAACGAGATGGCGATGAAATACCTGAAACTGGGTATGAACCGGGATTACTACTCCGTGGCCTTCAAGCGCTACCGCAGTGAGATCCTCCGCCGGTACTTAGGACAGGTCCTCACCGGCGCGGTGGTCATCACTGCCGGTATCTGGGTCTTCCTGAAGATCCGTGAAAGAAAAGAATACAGCAGGGAAGGGGGCAGCGGGAAATGAAAAAGTACTTCTCCAGGGAAAAGTGGCAGTATCTGCTTTACACCATGAGCCACCCTGTTGACGGTTTTTACTGGATCCGGCATCAGGACCGGGGCAGCGTGCCCATCGCCATTCTGCTGGTCATCGGCTTCTCCCTCTGTTTCTCCCTGAACCGCATCGGCGCGAATTTCATCGTCAATGATGTGGAGCCCACAACGGTGGACTCTCTGGAAGAGCTTTCCGGCGTGCTGCTGCTGTATGCACTGCTGTGCGTGTCCAACTGGTCCATCACCTGCCTGATGAACGGCGAGGGACGGATGAAGGACATTGCCATTGCCATCGGCTACGGCTGCGCACCGCTGATCCCCGTGTTCCTGCTTGCCACCGCCATGAGCCATGTGATCACCGAGGAGGAGGCCGCGTTCTATACCCTGATCATCGGTGTGGGCATCGCCTATGCCGTTGCCCTGATGCTGATCGGCATTATGCAGGTGCACAATTACACCCTGGGCAGAACGCTGCTGACACTGCTGCTTACCTTTGTGGCGATCCTGATCATCATTTTTGTGGGCCTTCTGCTGGCAGATCTCATCGGACAGGTATATAATTTCCTCAGATCCCTGTACACCGAGATTATATTCCGGATGTAGGAGGTGCGGTTATGAAAAAAACAAGAAAGCCTCTCAGCATCGGACAAAAACTGCTCATCGCTCTGGTTGTTCTGGCACTTGTCATCGGCACAGTCTACCTGGGCTATTACCTGGTGCGCTTCACCTTCTTTAACCAGTACCGGGATTACCTGTCCACCTACACCGTGGCAGAAGGAACCGAACTGAAGCTTCAGAAGCAGGCGCTTCCGGGCTATGAGGATTACCTGCTTGTCACCGAAAGCGACGATTTGCAGCTGTATCTGAATGAAGATACCACCGACGTGGCGGTTCGCGACAAGCGCACCGGAGAGATCACCTTCGCGGTACCTCCCGAAGCGGATGATGATCCGGTGGCCAACGCCGTGAACAAGGATTACTTAAAATCCCATCTGATCATCAACTATTTCAACGCTTCCCGGACAGAGGGTATCTACGATTCCTGGTCCATGTCCGTGGAGCGGAAGCAGTTCAGCTATGAAAAGATCGAAAACGGTCTGCGGGTGATCTATGAGCTGGGAGATTTCTCCAATGCCACCGGCATCGTTCCCCAGTATATGTCGGAAGAGAAATTTGAAGAAATCGCGGCAGTGCTGTCCGAAACCGATGCAGCCGCCTTTGGCCGGTACTACACCGCCAATTCCGATGTGTCCGGTATGCGTCAGCTGCTGAAAACAGCCCGGAATAACCGCAATGTGCAGGCAAAGATCCAGGCCATGCTGGAATCCGCCGGATTTACGGAAGAGGACTATGTGGCCCAGATGGCCCTGGCCGGCTCCAATGTAACCGTTCCCGTTTCCTTCAAGGTGGCACTGGAATACCGCCTGACAGATGATCATCTGGACGTTTCGGTACCTGTCAGCGCCATTGAGGAAAATGGCGGCGCGTCCATTTTCCGGATCCAGCTTCTGCGCAGCTTTGCTGCGGCGGATGACAGTGAAAGCGGCTACATCGTCGTTCCCAACGGCGACGGCTCCATTATCAACTTCAATAACGGCAAAACCGCTGCCGGAAACTATTCCCAGTATATCTACGGCATCGATATGCTAGCTGCGGACTACACGGTGATGGAATCCTCCCACAACGCAGCTATGGCCCTGTTCGGACTTGCCAAGGAGCGGGGAACCATTCTGGCCACCGTGGAAGACGGCGCGTCCCTGGCCCATATCACCGCGGGCATTGCGGGTAAGGTCAACAATTACAATTACGCCTATACTACCTTTGTCATCCGGGGCAGCGAAACCCTGGAGATGTTCGGCACCACCGGCAACGAAGCGGCCCTTCCCATTGTGGAACCGAATCCCTACGATCACAATCTAACGGTTCGCTATACGTTCCTTGACCGTGCGCATCAGGGATATACCGGCATTGCCAATTACTACCGTGACCGCCTGATTCAGGAGGGCGTTCTCAAACCCAAAACCGAAGCGGAAAGCATCAAGTTCTACTACGATGTGATCGCAGGTGTGGAGATGACGGAATTCTTCCTGGGCAAGCAGTACATGGGCCTCACCGCCATGACCACCTTTGAGGAGGCTCAGCAGATCTCCGATACTCTGGCCGAGGCGGGCATTTCCAATCAGGTCATGAATCTGCAGGGCTGGTTCAACGGCGGCTACTACCACGATGTGCCAAATAAGATCCGCATTTCCCACAAGCTGGGCGGCAAGCGGGGCCTGGAAGCGCTGAACGCCGCGGTTGCGGAAAACGGCGGCACCCTTTATTCGGACGTGGCCTTCCAGAAGGTGACCTACAACAGCAAGCGCTACAACTATCAGGCGGAAAGCGCCAAGTATTACGGCAGCGGCTATGTGGCTTCCTTCGGCCAGGTCAATCCGGTCACTCTCCGGCAGACCTCCTCCATGGGCTACAGCGAGACCATGTACGACCTGATCTCCCCCAAATTCCTGGTCCGGTATGTAACGGAGTTTGCCGACAGATTCGCAGGCTACGATGTGGACGGCATTTCCCTGAGAGATTTGGGCTCCGCCATCCACTCGGACAAGAAGCGCAGCAATCAGATCCACCGGGAAGCGGCTCTGGATGTGGTGGAAGCCATGCTGGAAACCATCTCCGCCACGCAGAAGAATGTGCTGGTCAGCCAGGCCAACGATTACGCCTGGGCCGTTTCCGATGATATCATCAATCTTCCGCTGAATGACAACGACTATGTGATCGTGGATGCCAACATCCCCCTGTATGAGATGATCGTCCATGGCTCCATCGACTACTGCGGTAATGTGTTCAACCTGACGGATGTGTCCGACGAGCGGATGCAGGTTCTGACCATGATCGAATACGGCGCCGCGCCCCACTTCCTGTTCACCTGGAAGCCCACCACGGACATGAAGTATTCCGGCATGAACAGCAATTACGCAACCACCTTCGCCACCTGGGCTGACAAGGCCGCGGAGGTGTATGCTGAGGTGAACGGTGTTCTGAGCCGGGTTTCCGGAGCCACCATGGAATCCCATGAGATCCTGGCCAACGGCATCAGAAAAATCGTCTACAGCAACGGTGTGACCATCTATGTCAATTACACCGGCACCGCACTCAGTGCCGATGGCATCCGGGTCGGCGCCATGAGCTGCGAAGTCAGATAAGGAGGTGCAGATGTGAAAAAGCGTAAACTGACCCTAAGTCAGAAGCGAACCCTGAGCGGTTATCTGTTCATTCTGCCCTGGTTTATCGGCTTTCTGGTGTTCTATGTCAGAAGCCTGTTCATGACCACCCAGTTTTCCCTGTCGGAGCTAACCATGGATGTGGTCAACGGCGGCTATACCCTGGAATTTGTGGGCCTGAAGAATTTCCTCTACGCCTTCACCGCCCACGGCAGCTTCAAGCAGATCCTGACCACCTCCGTCATGGACATGGTCATCGATGTACCACTGATCATCTTTTTCAGCCTGTTCATGGCACTGATGCTCAACCGGAAATTCCCCGGCAGAACCCTGGTCCGGGCCATCTTCTTCCTGCCCGTGATCCTGAATGCCGAAGCCATTGTGGACGCGGTGGAAACCGCCACCATGATGGTTGCCACCGGTGTCAGCGCCTCCAGCCAGGAAATGGCCGCCGAGACGGTGGGCATGGGCATGTCCTACTACATCGACCTGTTCGGTAACCTGATGATCCCCAAGCAGCTGCTGGGGTATATCGTGGGTGCGGTGGACCGGATCACCAGCATCATCTCCGCCTCCGGTGTGCAGATCGTCATCTTCATCGCGGCGCTCCAGTCCATCCCCGGATCGCTCTATGAGGTTGCCAAGATCGAAGGCGCCACCGCCTATGAGACCTTCTGGAAGGTCACCTTCCCCATGGTGATGCCCCACATCATTACCAATGTGGTCTACACCGTAGTGGACAGCTTTATTGACAGTGATGTGGTCAACCTGGCCTATACCACAGCCTTCTCTGACTTCAACTACGGTCTCAGCTCCGTATTCAGTCTGGTCAGCACCCTGGTGACCTGCGCGATCCTGGCGTTGGTGGTCAGCTTCATCCAGAAAAAGACCTTCTATTACAATTGAGGAAAGGAGAGTGGAACCATGATCCAGTTTATAAAGCGCTTTCTGAAAAAGCATCTTTCCTCCCTGAGCGACGAAGCCACTGCCATGAACGAGCGGCAGGCCCTGGCAAATTCCTTCAAGGAATTCCTGATGGGACTGTTCCGGTTTATCATCATCCTGGGAATCTGCTATATGATCCTGGCGCCGGTGTTCGGCATCATCTCCAACTCCTTCTTCTCCAATAAGGACGCCTATAATCCCATGGTGTACCTGATCCCCCAGGATCCCACCCTGGAACGCTATGAGATGGCCGTTGAGATTCTGGATTACCTGCCCACCATGATCAAGTCCCTGGTATTTTCCCTGATCCTGATGCTGATGCAGATCTTCACCTGCTCCATGGTGGGCTACGGCTTTGCCAGGTTTGATTTTCCCCTGAAGGGCCTGCTATTTGGCTGCGTGGTGATCATGATCGTCATCCCCACCCATACCATCATGCTGCCGCTGTACATGACCTTCCGGCTGTTCGATCCCTTCGGACTGTGTACCCTGATTTTCGGTCAGCCCCTGTCCTTCATGGGCACGCCGGTTCCCATGTACATTATGACCCTTTTCGGCTGCGGTCTCCGGTCCGGCCTGTACATCTACATTTTCAACCAGTTCTTCCGGGGACTGCCCAAGGAGATCGAGGAAGCGGCGCTGGTGGACGGCGCGGGCATCTGGTATACCTATTTCCGGGTGATGCTTCCCAACGCGGTGCCCTCCGTGATCACCGTGGCGGTGTTCTCCCTGGTCTGGCAGTATAACGATACCTTCTTTGCCAAGCTGTTCCTGATTCCCCAGGACCAGTCCATCGGCATCCGGATCTCGTCTCTGGTGGCCAATATCGCCAACCAGTATCAGATCATGGACAAGACCATTCAGAACCTGTATCTGGATGCGGGTATCGTGCTGATGATGATCCCGGTGGTCCTGATCTATGTGCTGCTGCAGAAGCATTTCATCGAAGGTGTGGAGCGAAGCGGTATTGTCGGATAAATCCGCTTTTGCTCGATAACTGATACATTTCAACAAGAGGGGAGGAAGGTCCCGGAAATATGACAGCACATCCCTTTCGCGCTCCTGGCAAAACCACAATTATTTCAAGGAGGACAGAAAAGTGAAAGCAAGAAAAATGTTAGCCCTGGTAATGAGCATCGTCATGCTCCTGTCTCTGGCAGCATGCGGTGGCGAAACTACCCCCGAAACAACCCAGGCACCTACCAACGCAACCGAGCCCCCCGTCGTCACTGAACCCGTCAAGGCCGAAGTCAGCGTCGACTTTGAAGACGGCAATCTGGGTTACGTGGCCGTTTACGACGGCATGGCCAATGCAGACGCCTCCACCGTTGAGATCGTGGATTACAACGGCAGCAAGGCTCTGAAGGTTACTAACGGCTCCGGCAAGGTCCCCTATGTGGCCTTCGACGTGTGGAGCCTGCTGGGTGAAAACGCTGCCAACGTGGCATCCGTTGAGATGACCATGGGCATCGAGAATCCCGACGGCGAGTTCTACGCCTGTTCCGGCGAAGTCAAGCTGTGGGAAGACAAGGGCCTGAGCAAGGTCGCCTACGGCTGGTCCGTGTATCTGGAGAACAAGAACCCCAAGGTGGCGTCTGTTGTTCTGAAGGATCAGGCCTTCTCCGCTGAAACCGCACCTCTGATGGTGGTTACTCTGAGCACCGACAACGGAGCAACCGCCGGCAAGGCAAATGCCAACTTCTTCATCGACGACATCCGCTTCCTGGATGCCTCCGGCAATCTGATCGCTGCCGATACCTCTGTTGCCTTCGCTGCCCCCAATGGCTTCGGCGGTGACAAGGATATGTCCAACCTGTCCTACCTGGCCGCTGCCACCGTTTCCCTGGACGGCATGTCCGGTATCACCGGCGGCGCATGGGCTCAGAACGGTGTGGACATGACCGAGGACTTCCTGGCTGCCATGGTTCCCGGCGCTGTGGTCGAGATCGAGTACGCCTCCGCCACCGGCGATATCTGGGTCGTCATGCCCGATTCCGCTGCCGGCTGGAAGCGCATCAACTCCGAAAACGGCGCAACCGTCAACTACAACAACTCCAAGAATATTGCCCAGATCACCTACGAGCAGTTTGCACTGGTCCTGGGCGAAGATACCTCCACCTGGGGCGCCCGGCTGCAGTGTGAGGCCAGCGGCGACTGGGAGGTCTACTCCGTGAAGGTGGGCCAGAACTCCGGTCTGGTGAGAACTGCCGGCAAAACTCTGGTTGACGGCTTCGCCTGCACCGGCGGCGGCTGGGCCCAGAACGGCTTCGAGCTGACTGCCGAGCAGTGGGCAATGTTCCAGCCCGGTACCATCCTGGAGGTCAGCTACACCTCCGCCAACGGCGACCTGTGGGCGCTGCTGCCCTGGTCCGAGGCCGGCTGGATGCGTATTAACGGCGACAACGGTGTTACCCCCATCTGTGACGGCGCCACCCTGCAGGTGCCTTACGAGCAGTTTGCCGCAGTCTGCGGCGAGGACGTGTCCAAGTGGGGCACCATGCTGCAGTTTGAGGCCAGCGGCGACTGGGAGGTCTTTGCTGTCTCCATCTGCACCGGTTCCTTCGTGAACACCGCCAACAATGTGGCCGTGGAAGGCTTCGCCTGCACCGGCGGCGGCTGGGCCCAGAACGGCTTCGAGCTGACTGCCGAGCAGTGGGCAATGTTCCAGCCCGGCACCGTGCTGACGGTTCAGTACAGCTCCGCCAACGGCGACCTGTGGGCACTGCTGCCCTGGTCCGCAGCCGGCTGGATGCGCATCAATGCCGACAATGGCATCACCCCCATTTACGACGGCTCCACCCTGCAGGTGACCTATGAGCAGATGGCCGCAGTCTGCGGCGAGGATGTCTCCACCTGGGGCACCATGCTGCAGTTTGAGGCCAGCGGTGACTGGGAAGTCTTCTCCGTCTCCATCGGTACCGCAGCCGAATAATTTGCGCTTTACCTGAAGTTGCCTCCTTGTTTTTGGGGTGGCGGTGCGTACGACCGCTGCCCCTTGGAGGCCCAAACAGGTTCCCACCATTGAAACAGCGAAATGAATCAATAGGAGGAAATAAAAATGACAACCTTTAAGAAGCTCCTGGCCATCGTCCTGGCTCTGGTCATGGTTCTGTCCCTGGCAGCCTGCGGCGGCGAAACCGCGCCCAAGGAAACCGAAGCACCCAAGGATGACAGCGCTCAGACCACCAATCCCCCTGCTCCCTCCGGTGAGAAGCGTAAGATCACCATCGGCGTGTGGTGGGATATCTACTACGACTCCACCCACGAAGCCCTGGAAGACGACCCCGCCTATGTTGGCTCCCTGGCTGACCAGATGCGTTTTGACGTGGTCAAGCTGGTCGAGGAGAAGTACAACGTGGAGTTTGAGTACGTCAACCTGACCTACACCGGCATTACCGAGTCCATCAACACCTCCATCCTGGCCGGCACCCCCGAGTGCGATATCTACCTGTGCGACCTGACCATGGGTATTCCCGCCGCTCTGAACGGCCTGGCCGTTGACCTGAGCACCGTCCTGCCCGCCGATGCTGATATCCTGACCGATCAGGGCGTCCTGAGCTATCTGGATCTGGGCGACGGCAAGGTCTGCCTGATGAAGCAGGTTCTGGGCCAGAACGTGGTCGAGGCCACCTACCCCCTGGCATTCAATGTGGAAATGCTGGAAGACAACAACCTGGAAGATCCCCGTGAGCTGTACAAGCGCGGCGAGTGGACCTGGGACAAGTTCGTTGAGTACTGCCAGGTTCTGACCCAGGATACCGACGGCGACGGCGTCAACGACCAGTACGGCTTCAACGGCTTCAAGGAAGACGTTGTTTCCCAGCTGCTGATGGCCAACGGTGCCAACATCGCTGCCGGCACCACCGAGGGCCTGAGCTCCTCCGCCACCGGCGAAGCTCTGCAGTTCTACGCTGACCTGTACAACACCTACAATGTCTGCGCTCCCTATCCCGCTGAGGACAACGGCGATGTGACCCGTTTTGCCTACAGAGACGGCAACATCGGCTTCTGGCCCGGCGCCGCCTGGATCGCTTCCTCCAACGCCGACTACGACTGGGACGGCTCCGTGGGCTCCACTCTGGAGTTCCAGACTGCCTATGTCCAGTGGCCCGTGGGCCCCAGCGGCAGCGCTGAGACCAACAAGGGCAAGCTGACCTCCGGCTCCTTCTGGTTCATCCCCAACGGCATTGAGAATCCCGAGCTGGTCTACAATGCCTTCGAGGCTCTGTCCAACTGGTATCTGGACGATGTCAGCGTCCGTGACGATCAGGAGACCATGTGGTGGTGGTATGCAACCACCGCATCCGATCCCGATATTCAGGTGGAAAACTTTGAGACCATGTTCGACATCGGCTCCCGCGAGCAGTTCGACGTTTACCAGAGCCTGGGCGTCGCATGGGATCTGGAAGCTCTGATCTTCGGCACCATGACTGCCGCTCAGTTCCAGGAGACCTATCGCCAGGAATTCCAGGCAGCCATCGACGCTTACTTCGGCTAAGCTGACAACAGTCATTTCCTGACTAACCAAAGGGTCCGCACCCGGTTCCGGGTGCGGACCCAAGAAAAAGAGGGGAGAGTACCTATGCTGGAAGAGCTGTTCTCGCTGAACGGTCCCTACGCCAGGGCAATGAACTGGCTTTGGAATATGCTGGTGATCAGTGTTCTCTGGGCTGTGTGCTGCATCCCTGTGTTTACCATCGGCGCCGCGTCCACCGCGGCTTATTACGCCGCCGCCAAATGCGTCCGCCGCCACACCGGCAAGGTGGTGCCGGAGTTTTTCTCCGCCTTTCGTCTCAATTTCCGGCAGGCTGCCATGTGCACCCTGCTT
This sequence comes from Oscillospiraceae bacterium, assembly GCA_015067615.1. Taxonomy (GTDB): domain Bacteria; phylum Bacillota; class Clostridia; order Oscillospirales; family Oscillospiraceae; genus Faecousia. Next base: position 107,370 of record SVMD01000004.1, on the reverse strand, counting down.
TGGGGCTTCCTGATTATCCTGCTGGCTTTTGAATGTATCTATCTCTACAGCGATCCGGGGATTCCCCTTGCTGTGCTGTACCTGTTCTATTTTCTCCTGGCAGCGGCGGTGAGCTGCACCATGTATCTCTGGCCCTGCCTTTCCAGATTTGCAAAACCCAATTCTGCGCTGATTAAAATGGCGGTTATCCTCACATTCCGCCACCTGATTACGACAATTCTGCTGTTTCTGCTTCTGCTGGCTCTTCTTTTTGGCACCTGGTTGATGCCCTGGGGCATTCTGGTTTTTCCGGGATGCATGTTCTGGCTGCAGACCTTTCTGATGGAGAAAATTCTGCTTCAGAATTCCCCCAAACCGGCCACGCCGGAAGAAGCGGAGAAATGGTATTTTCAATAATTTTCTGACCCCTGCACGATTATCCTTGAGACGAACATCATCTCAATCGGAAAGTGAATCGGAGATTGGATGATACGAATCATGATAAAACGGGCTTGCGGTGCAAGCCCGTTTTTTGAAAGGAAGATGGAAATGCAAAAAAAATGGATCCGTCCCGATCACCCTGCCCTGCAGTATATGGGCCGCATCGACTTTGAAGATCCCCAAAAACCTGTCTGGGTATTTCCCTCCACTTATGTGAAAGTCCGCTTTACCGGCACCGGAATTTCCGCCCTGGTTACCAACATGCGCGGCTGCTGGGACAATTATCTCGGCGTTATCGTGGATGGGGAAGAGAGCAAAATTCTGCTGAAGCCGGAGGGCCGGCAGGAAATCCTTCTGGCTGCCGGTCTTGAGGACCGGGAACATGAGCTGCTCCTGTTCAAACGGATGGATTCCTGCCACCAGCTGATCTTACACGGCCTGATCATCGATGAAAACGCGGACGTTTTTCCACCGGAGCCCCTGCCCGACCGCAGGATCGAGGTATACGGTGACAGCGTTTCCGCCGGAGAAGTGTCTGAAGCGGTGGAATACTGCGGCCTGGCGGATCCGCCCCATAACGGAGAATTCTCCAACAGCTACTACTCCTATGCCTGGTACACCGCCCGGATGCTGAATTCCCAACTGCACAACATTGCCCAGGGTGGTATCGCCCTGCTGGAGGGCACCGGCTATTTCCATGCGCCGGATTATCTGGGCATGGAATACATGTATGACAAAATTCAGTACAATACCCAGATCGCTCCGGAAAAACCCTGGGATTTCTCCCGCTATACCCCCCATGTGGTCATCGTGGCCATCGGACAGAACGACAACCACCCCCATGACTATATGTGGGACAACTATGACCATCCCAAGGCAAAAAAATGGCGGGCGCACTACGCTGCGTTCATCCGTCAGCTGCGCAGCCGCTACCCGAAGGCAGTGATCATTCTCTCCACCACCATCCTCAACCACTGGGAAAACTGGGATAAGTCCATCCATGAGGTCTGGCAGGAGCTGAATGACCCCAATATCCATCACTTCCTGTACAGCAATAACGGCTGCGGCACCCATGGCCACATCCGCGTACCCGAAGCGGAGCAGATGGGCAGGGAGCTGAGCGCCTTCATCGAGTCCCTGGGACCTGAAATCTGGGAGGACTGACATGGTTGATTTTGAAAAGGGTATCGTAAATCCCGGCAATCCGGCGGCGGTGAGGGGCGTTATGACCCGCGCCGCGGCGGGGGAGGAAGTCACCATCGGCTTCATCGGCGGCTCCATCACCCAGGGCTCCCTCTCTTCCACCCCGGAAACCTGCTACGCCTATCTGGTCTACCGCTGGTGGGCGGAGAAATTCCCCAAGGTGCGCTATATCAATGCCGGAATCGGCGGTACCACGTCCCAGTTCGGCGTGGCCCGGGTGGAGGAGGATCTGCTTCGGTTCAGGCCCGATGTGGTGTTTATAGAGTTCAGCGTCAACGATTCCCCCACGGAGCAGTTTGAAGAAACCTATGAGGGCCTGGTGCGGTGTGTGCTGGCCTCTGGCAGTGCTCCGGTTCTGATCCATAATGTCTGCTATGATAACGGCTTCAGCGCCGAGGATGTGCATCTGAGAATCGGAAAGTACTATGATATTCCCTGCGTCAGCATGCGCAGCACCATCTATCAGAAGATACTCTCCGGGGAGATCCCCAACCGGGACATCACTCCGGATGACCTGCATCCCAATGATGCGGGCCACGCACTGGTGGCAGGAGTCGTTACCCGCCTTCTGGACCGGATCCGGGAGGAAACAGAAGCCGGTTCTCACCCGGTTTCCCTGCCGCCGGCCCTGACCCGAAATGAATACGAGCACAGCGTTCGTTACCAGAACCACAACGCCGCACCCATTCTGGCGGGCTTTGTCCCGGATCCTGCGCCCCAGGAGCACATTACCCAGATGTTCCGCCGAGGCTTTACAGCCTGGAAAGCAGGGGACAGCATTACATTTGAGATCGAAAGCACCGGCATCGCTGTGCAGTACCGCAAATCCGTCAGAAAGCCCGCGCCCATTGCGAAGGTGTATGTGGACGGTGTGGAAAGCCCTGTCCTGCTGGACGCCAATTTCCGGGAGGACTGGGGTGACTGCCTGTATATCGATACCATTCTGACTCACGGAGAGCTGAAACGGCGCAGGGTGGAGATTCGCATTGCCGAAGCTCACGAAAACGACGCGGTACCCTTTTATCTGGTAAGCGTCATCGGATCCAGGTAACTTTTGGATCACAGTACGGTGGGGAGGGATAAAACGGATATGACAAAGACCATGAAAATGCCCATGCTGGGCGCAGCCTATTACCCGGAAGCCTGGCCGGAGGACGCCCAGGCCCAGGACATAGCCATGATGAAACAGGCGGGGATCACGGTGGTTCGCATCGGAGAGTTTGCCTGGAAGAAGATGGAGCCCCGAAATGGTGAATTTGACTTTTTGTGGCTTCACCGGGTGATCGGCAGGCTGGCAGATGCCGGAATTCGGGTCATTCTCGGAACCCCCTCCGCAACACCGCCCCTGTGGCTGGAAGAGCTGGACCCGGAAATGCGGATGATCAAGGAAAACGGCATGGCCATGCAGCACGGCGGCCGCCGTCACTGCTGCTCCAACAATCCCACCTACCGTCATTACAGTGCCCGGATCGCGGAACGGCTGGTCCGGGAATTTGGGAAGCATCCCAACGTCATCGGCTGGCAGATCGACAACGAGATCGCGGCCTTTGACGGCTGCTGGTGCAGCCACTGCCGGAAAGGTTTTGCTGAGTACCTGGAAAAACGGTACGGCACCATTGAAAACCTGAATGACCGGTGGAATCTGAATTTGTTCAGCCAGGCCTATGACCGGTTTGATCAGATTCCAAGGCCATTGCCCCATACATGGCATTCTCCCCACCTGAAATTTGAGTGGAACCGGTTCCTGGCCCAGTCCCACACTGATTTTGTGAAGATGCAGGCGGATATTCTGCACCAATACACATCCGCGCCGGTTGGAACGGACATGATGCCGGTATTCAACCAGGATTACGAGCAGATGAATGCCTTCCTGGATGTGGTGCAGTACAATCATTATGACGACGAGCAGAGTATCCGGCGGGAGCTGTTCTGGTTCGACTATATGCGGGGCCTGAAAGACCGGCCCTTCTGGGTCACGGAAACGGCCACCTGCTGGAACGGCGCCACCAGCACCCCTTCCAATCTCCGTGCCGAAGGCTTCTGCCGCCTGAATTCCTGGCTCCCTGTGGAGCTGGGCGCGGAGGCAAACCTGTACTGGCTCTGGCGGCAGCACTGGGCGGGACATGAACTGATGCACGGTGCGGTGCTGTATGCGTCGGGGCAGCCTATGCACATCTTCCCGGAGGTCCGGCAGACCGCAGAAGAGTACGAAATCTGCGGGGAATTCCTGTCCAATACCCGGATCCGAACGGATGTTGCCATGATGGTATCTTCCCGGAACGACTACCTGATGAAAGAGCAGGCGGTGGTCTGGGAGGAGGGAAGCCATGCCTGGGAAACCGCCTACACCAAACGGCTGTACAAGGCCTACGAGCCCATGGCAGCTCTGGGCATCCGGCCGGATGTGATCCCGCCGGGGAAAGACCTGACAAAATACAAGCTTTTGTACACCCCCTTTATGCTGACACTGGAGGAGCCGGGACTGCCGGAACGGATTGAAGCCTGGGTCAGAAACGGCGGAACCTGGATCGCCGGTCCCATGACGGACATCCGGGATGACATCGGCGCCCACTATCGGGACCGGGAAACCGGCATCCTGGAACGGCTCACCGGAGCGAAGCTTTTGTACCAGGTTCCTGATGGGGAGCATCGGGTTCCCTGCAGCTGGAGTGACGGCAGCCCCTTCCGGGCGGAAAAATGGCTGCAGCTGTTCGATGTACCTGCGGATGCGAAGGTCCTGGCAACGGCAGAGGGTTATTATTCCACCCTTGCGGGAAAAGCACTGGTTTTTGAGAAAAAACTGGGGAAGGGCACCATCATTGTCCTGGGCACACTTCCGACGCCGGAGGACGGGAAACGCCTGCTGAAACTGGCCGTGAACGGTTGTGGCGCAACGTGTTGTCCCATTGAAGGTACGGTGGCGGCTGCATACCGGGAGGGGGAAGGAATCCGGGGGATATCAGCCGCGGAATACGGCGGAAGCTGCGGCGTACTGGAACTGGATGGACGGTATCTGGATATTCTCACGGGACAATTTCATGCCGACCGCGTCTGTCTGGCACCTTACCAGGTGACAGTTCTGATAAAACAGGAGAACTGAAATGAAGCGATATATCAAAAGCATTGCCCTGATATTGATTCTGATAATGCTGGCGGTCCTCGGTATATATTTTGGACACAGAACGGAGGAAAAACAGATGAAGCACTGCAATCTTTCCAATCCCAACGCCACCGAAACAACCCGGAAGGTGTATGATTACATCTGCACGCTGGGTACCACCGGCACCTTAAGCGCCCAGCAGGAATCCACCTGGATGGGCAGTGTGGATTATGAAATGGATTATCTGCTGGAAGCCACAGGGAAGCTGCCTGCCATCCGGGGACTGGATTATATGCACGACGACTTCTCCGGTGTCAATGAGCGGGCGATCAAGTGGTGGAACGAGGGCGGCTTGGTTACCATCTGCTGGCATACCGGCGCGGATTTCAGCGGAGAATGGAAGCATGCGCTGGAAACCGCTGTTGAAGACTGGGATGCGGTCTTTACCGAAGGCACCCACGAAAATATTGAATTCCTGAAAGGCATGGATAAAGCTGCGGAGGCCCTTTTGGAGCTTCAGGAGGCCGGCGTGACCGTTCTCTGGCGGCCATTCCATGAGTTCGACGGCAAATGGTTCTGGTGGGGCAAGGATGGAAGCGACACCTTTGTGAAGCTGTGGCGCATGATGTATGACCGCTATACCAACCATTGGGGGTTGAACAACCTGATCTGGGTTCTGGGCTACTCCGGTAATGGCATCAATTATTCCGGCTGGTATCCGGGAGATGAATATGTGGATATCATCGGCGCGGACAGCTATGGCGGCGGTGTCCAGAAGGGACTGTATATAAAGCTCACTGCTGTGACCCAGGCCAAGCCCTTTGCCTTCCACGAGTGCGGCACCAATCCCACGGATACGGAGCTGAAAACCACGCCCTGGGCCTGGTTTATGACCTGGCATACGAATTATGTAACGGAAGAAAATACCGTTGAAGCGCTGAAGGCGCTGTATAACAGCGACTACGTCATCACCCGGGAGGAACTGCCGTCTTTTAAGGAATAAAATCAAAACCCGGGCCGTGATCACCACGGCCCGGGCAGGGACTCAAACATAGATTTCCGGATCTCTGCGCATCAGTTCCATGCACATGCGTCCGTTGTGATAGGGGCATTTCCAGGGTTCCAGAATGGGCTTGTCCGGCCAGGGAGCGCCGAATTTATCCACGGCCCAGAACCATTCGCTGCCGGAGCGTTTATCCACCATGTGTTCCCCGATGAAGCGGAAGGTATCCGCTGCCGCATCCCGGTATTGTGTTTCCCGGGGCAGCTTGCTCCACAGGTGGACCAGTCCCACGACGGTTTCCGCCTGGACCCACCAGATGCGCATTTCGTTGACCTCACCCCGGTCACACTCGTTGGCCAGGGAGCGGTGGGAATAGGCGGCTTCATAGACTGCCTTGCCGATTTCCAGATTGATGTTATGGATTTTTTCGCTGCGGGCGGGATCTTTCAGTAAATCACAGCCCCAGTCCATCAGCCAGCTGGATTCAATATCATGTCCATAGCTGTATAGATCCAGAATGGAATGATAATCCGCATCAAAGAAGACCTTCTGCCGGTGCAGCTCAGGATCGTAGATCTTGTCTGCGTAGATGTCCAGAATCCGTTCCAGAGCGGTTCGGAGTTCTGCGTCCGGGCCTGCCTGATACAGACCGGAATACCCTTCAAATACATGGAGCAGCGTATTCATGGTCTTGTCCGCCAGGATGCCGTTTTCGCTGAGCTTTTCGTTGGATTCGGGATTCCAGTCGGCGGTAAAGGCTTCCAGATACCCCACGTCGTCAGTACAGTGCTGCTCGATCAGACGAAACAGCTCCTTTGCCAGAGCAAGGGCCTCGGCCTTTCCGGTCAGGCGGTAATAGGAAGCCAGAGCGTAAATGGCAAAGGCCTGATTATAGGTGTGCTTCGTGGTATCCAGAGGCTGTCCGTCATAGGTCATGCTCCAGAAGATACCGCCGTGGGTTTGGTCGATGCAGTGATCGGTCATGAAGCGGTAGGCATGATCGGCGTAGCTTCTCAGATCCTCTCTTTCCAGTGCCATGGCCGCTTCGGAAAAGAACCACAAAATGCGGCTGTTGAGAATGCAGCCCTTTTCGGCCTGCTTGTCCAGCATCAGGTCCTGGCCCATGTAGCCGTAATAGCCCCCGTGCTGATCATCCTTAAGGCCCATCCAGAAGGGGAGAATGACGTTCTCCAGATGGAGTCTGGCTGCTTCGGAAATTCTTTTCATAGGCTTCCTCCTCAGGTGGATTCCCGGAGAATCACTTCTCCGCATACCACCATGTTGCCGTGAGTGATGGGCTTCTTTTTGATCCTGCGGATCAGCTGTGCTGCCGCGTGGCGGGCCATAGCCTGCACATTGACCCGATACGTGGTCAACTGGGGCGTGCAGAACTGGGCGATGTGATAGTCGTCATATCCGGCCACTGCCACGTCCTGGGGGATCCGGTAGCCGCTGCGCTTCAGAAGCTCTACCAGGTTATAGGCGGTATCGTCACAGCTGCAGATAAATGCTTCCGGCATATCCTCCGGCAGTTTGGGTATGGTGGGCGTGGTTTTACCAACCCGGTCCTCCAGTACCCAGTCCATCCGCACCTCGATACCTGCCTGCAGCAGTGCTTTGCTGTAACCCAGGAACCGGTCCATGATGGAACTGGTGGACAGAATGCTTCCGACAAACCCGATCCTGGTGCGTCCGGATTGCAGCAGGTGCTTTGTCATCCGGTAACCACCTGCCACATTATCGCTGGTGATGCTGTCCGCGTTCAGATCCTCATGATAGGAATCGAGCAGGATGAAAGGAAGCTGCGACTGAGCAACACTGTGAATGTATTCTTTGTTGAACTCACCCATGAAGATCAGGCCGTCTACCTTCTGACCCTGCACCATGGTGGGAACGGTCAGACTTTCCTCGTTTTCCGCTGTCACAAGCTCCAGCATCACGGAGTATCCGTTTTCGTTGCAGCATTTGACCAACTGCCGGTACATATTGGAGTAGAAGGTGTTGTCCTCAAAGAACAGGTCAGCCATCAAAATTCCGATGTTTCCGGAGTGGCTGCGGGGCTCCGGTGCGGTACTTTCTTTGGATCGCAGGGGAACATAGTCCATCTTTCTGGCAAGCTCCAGAACCTTTGCCCGGGTGGCATCGCTGACGCCCTCTTTGCCGGAAAGCGCTTTGGACACGGAAACAACGCTGATTCCAAGCTGCTGTGCGATGTCTGCCATACGCACTTTTTTATCCATGTCATCATCTCCCGAATCACGTATATTTTTAGGTAAATAGCTGATTAAATTATAGTAAATTATGCCGATTCCGTCAAGTGACAGATGGGCATAAACATAAAGTTTTCAGGCATGTAACACTGGTTTTTGCGCACAAGGGCGCTTGATAGTTCAGAAAGCGCAATGATTACGCGCCTGCTTGCTTAATCATTTCCAGGCGGGAAAATGCGAAGAAAATACCCTTGCCGAGCACAAAATCAATCCTTTAAAACTGACAAGCATAATGAAAAACGGAGGGACTGCTTATGAAAAAACTATTGCTGAACGGTACATGGACGCTGGAGATTCCTGAGAGCGCATTTGGACAGGTTCCGGCTTCGGTTCCCGGCTCTGTATACCACGATCTTCTTCAAAACGGCCTCATGGAGGACCCCTTCTACCGGGACAACGAAATGAAGGCCCTGGCCCTCATGGACAATGATTTTGTCTACAGCCGCAGCTTTACGGTCAGCGATGAGCTGCTGAATTCCGACGCTGTGCTGCTGCGCTGCGAGGGCCTGGACACCATCGCTACGGTCCGCATCAACGGCGAAGTGGTGGGTCTGGCCAACAATATGCACCGGATCTGGGAATTCGACGTAAAGAAAGATCTGCACCCCGGCGAAAACACCATTTCCATCCGCTTTGCCTCCCCCACCAAATATATCAAAGAGCAGTATGCAAAGTCTGTCGCGGACGGTTCTTCCGACGCCATGGTGGGCTTCCCCCATATCCGCAAGGCCCACTGCATGTTCGGCTGGGACTGGGGTCCCCGACTGCCCGATGCGGGCATCTGGCGGGATATCATGATCCTGGGCGTGGATGTGGCCCGGATCCGGGATGTCCATGTGCTGCAGCACCACCAGGAGAACAAGGTGACCCTGGAGGTCAATACCCATATCAGTCAGGTAACCGGTACCGCCCCTGTGTCTGTCACCGTCACCGGCCCCTGCGGAAAAACCTGGACCGCTGAGGGCGAAAAGGCTGTCATTGAGATCGAAGATCCTCAGCTCTGGTGGCCCGCCGGCTTCGGTGAACAGAATCTGTACACCGTTTCCGTGAAACTGGGCGATCTGGATGCCTGGGAGCGGCGCATCGGCCTGCGGACCATGACCGTCACCCGGAAGAAGGATGAATGGGGCGAGAGCTTCGCCCACTGCGTCAACGGCATCGACATTTTCGCCATGGGCGCCGACTACATCCCCGAGGACAACCTGCTGCCCAGAGTGAATCCGGAGCGGACCCGCCGTCTGCTGGAGGATGCCCGGGCCGCCAACATGAACTGCATCCGCGTCTGGGGCGGCGGCTACTATCCCGATGACTTCTTCTACGATGCCTGCGACGAGCTGGGTCTGCTGGTGTGGCAGGACTTCATGTTCGCCTGCGCCGTGTATAACCTGACGGAGGAATTTGAGGAGAATATCACCGCCGAGTTCATCGACAACGTCCGCCGTCTCCGCCACCATCCCTCCCTGGCCCTCTGGTGCGGCAACAACGAGATGGAGGACTTCGTGGACAAGGGCGAGTGGGTGGCCTGCCACCGTCAGAAGGCGGACTATATTAAGATGTACGAATACATCATCCCCAAGGTGTTAAAGACCGAGGATCCCCAGGCCTTCTACTGGCCCGCCTCCCCCTCCTCCGGCGGCTCCTTCGACAATCCCCAGGATCCCAACCGGGGCGATGTCCACTACTGGATGGTCTGGCACGGATTGCTGCCCTTCACCGACTACCGCAACCACCTGTTCCGCTACGTCTCCGAGTTCGGCTTCCAGAGCTTCCCCTGCATGGAGACCATTGAGAGCTTCACGGAGCCGGAGGACCGGAACGTATTCTCCTATGTGATGGAGAAGCACCAGCGCAACGCCTCCGCCAACGGCCGGATCGTTTCCTACCTGTCCCAGATGTACCTGTACCCCAGGGAGATGACTGATCTGGTCTACGCTTCCCAGCTGCTGCAGGCCCAGGCCATGCAGTACGGCGTGGAGCACTGGCGCCGGAACCGGGGCCGCTGCATGGGTGCCGTGGTCTGGCAGCTGAATGACTGCTGGCCCGTGGCTTCCTGGGCAAGTATCGACTACTATGGCCGCTGGAAGGCCCTGCACTACTACGAAAAGCGGTTCTTCGCTCCCGTGCTGATCTCCTGTCACGAAGAGGGCATCCTGAGCCAGAACACCAACGTCAACGCGGAGCCCTTTGCCCTGGAAAAGAGCACCCACCTGAACGTCAGCAATGAGACCCTGAAGGACTTCCGGGGCACCGCGAAATGGTCCCTGCGCCGCCCCGACGCCTCGGTCATCGATGAGGGCGAATTCCCGGTCAGCTGCCCCGCCCTCAGCGCCGTGTGGCTGCCCAAGCAGGACTTCTCCCACTACGGCACCTACGACTGCTACTATTCCTATCAGCTGCTGGACGAAATGGGATGCGAAGTGGGTCAGGGCAGCGTCCTGTTCTGCGCGCCCAAGCACTTTAACTTCATCGATCCTCAGCTCAGCGCCTTTGTGGATAGGGACGAGATCATCGTCACCGCTTCCGCCTACGCCCGGAGCGTGGAGATTATGGCCGGCGCCGATGTGCTGTTGGAGGACAACTACTTCGACATGGACGGCGGCGTCCGCCGGGTGAAGATCCTCCGGGGAACACCTTCCGAAGTGACTGTAAGAAGTGTGTACAGTATCCGATAAAAATCAGCACAGTCTGTGAAACAGGCGTTGCCTGCATATTTGCTGCAAAAATGTACAGAAAAGGACGACATCCGCCAGGATGTCGTCCTTTATGTTGCAGGGTACCGAAGGGGTGCCTTACATGTTTACTTATGCGCTCAACACCCAGGAGACAACGCTGACCAGAATCAGCACAGCACCGGCTGTCAGATTCAGCTTCCGCTCGCTGACCTGATTGGCAAACCGGGCAGAGACCACCGCGCCGATGGTACACATGGCCGTCACCACGATTCCGGGAATCCAGTCAACGGAAGCACCCATGGCTACATGGCTGACGGCACCGGTGAGGGCAACCAGGGTCATGATCATGGAGCTGGTGCCAACGGCCAGCTTGGTATCCATGCCCATCACCATGGTCAGCACCATCAGCATCAATGCTCCGCCGGCGCTGCCCATGAAGCCGCACTCCACGCCGATCAGGAAACCCAGAATCAGAGCAATCACAGTCTTACGCTGAGCCTTCTTTTCCTCGGCGGCAGTCAGGTTCTCCTTCTTGGGCTTGGTGGGCATGAAGAACTTCACGGCCATAAACAGATTACTGATGATGACGAAATAGCTGATACCGTTCTCAGAAACCATGCTGAACAGGTAGCCCAAGTAGCTGCCTGCGACGGCACCGGCAAAGGCAACACCCGCCATGGGAGCACCCTTCTTCATCTCGATATTGCCGTTTCTGTAAAAGGTCCAGCAGGTGACCATGGCGGAGGGAACATTGGCGATCAGGGAAAGGGTCACGGCGTCATAGGCGCTCCAGCCGCAGACGCTGCACAGGATGGGGGTCAGGACCATGGCGGCAGTCAGACCCGCCATGCCGGTCAGGACACCACCGGCCAGACCTGCCAGAATATACACAATGTACAGCATATTTTTCTTTTCTCCCTCTTATTCTGCCGCGTAGGCTGCGATCTCCGCGGCCATATCGTCCAGGGTCTTCTGAAGGACCGCCACATCCTCGTCCGTACACTGAACGGCCACTGCCAGCACACATTCGCCGTCGAAGCTGATGATACTGATCTGCATGCCGGGCTTCTTCTCCAGCGGGCCTCCGAAGATACCTCCATTGGGAACGATGCCGCCCAGGGCGAAATCGGCACACTTCAGATTACCCAGGTTGGTGACGCCCACAGGAGCGGTACCGTAGACCTTGCCCATGATCTCCAGCAGCAGGCCGATGGGCATATTCCGTGCCAGAGAGTGGACGATGGGCATACCTTCCAGGCCCGCCAGGGGATTTTCCTTGATCTTGGTGGTCTGTTCCGCAATAATTGCCAGAGTTTCGGCGAAGTTCTGCCGGACACCGTTTTCCAACAGGGTCATAAAGGAGCCTGACATATTGCACAGGCCCTCGGATTCGCCGTCCACGCAGTGGCGGCGCAGGTCCATGGTGGAGTTCATGCACATAGGAGCAGCCGCATCAATGCCTTCCATCCTGGCGTAGGCATGGTAAGTAGCGGCGATCATCATATCGTTGACGGAAGCGCCTACGCCCTTGGCCTTCTTCCGGGCGGTATTCATCACATCGGCAGGGATCTTGGCCAGTACCAGACGGTTCCGGCCCGGCTCTTCATTGGGGTAGGGATAGAAGGATCGGACATCGCTGGAAGAGGGGGAGGACTTCTGCAGCTTCTTCATGTCCTCCTTGCTGACCTTATCATAGACCTTTTCCGGGGCCCGGCTGCCGTTCTTGATCTCCAGAGCATCGGTGTTGCCGGTTTGGACGATCATATTGTAAGCCTCAGCCAGCTTGGCAAGCAGATATTTGCCGTCGCCGCCGTCCACCACCAGGTGGCTCATACGGACAACCACGGAGCTTTTTTCCTTGCTCTGAACCAGGGTGCAGTGAATCTGCACCTTATCCTCGGAGTATACAGGCAGCAGGGACAGGGAATTAGCAGTCACCGCAGGATCGCCGTCGGTTTCCACGAAGAGAAAATAGTTGCTCTCGTCCACATTCTCATTCAGCTTCCAGTGGGCGCCGATACCCTCGGTGAAAAAGGTGCCGTGGAGTACATCCACGCTCTCCACCACGGCCTTAATGGCCTTGCGGAGGACATCCACATCTACGATACCGGGGTAATTCAGCACAAAGCGAACCGTGTTGTCATTAAACTCCCGGAGGATGAACTGACCGCGCTCACCGCCGCCCGCCTTGATGATCTTGGGTAATGCCATAAATAATCATTTCCTTTCCTGTTTGTGATTGTATGGCTTTATTCTAATTTCCTGTCATTTTTGGATTGTTTTCCTTATGTTTCCAAAATATTAAAAGCAGGGATTTAAGAATAATCTTAAATCCCTGCCTGTTTATCTGAGTAATTCTTCCGACAGCCGCAAAATCTCCGGAGCAATCCGCTGACGTTCTTTTCTTAATACACTGTTGTATAACGGATATGCCAGGGCCACCAGGATCAGCCCCAGAATCCCCACCAGAATACCGATCACCATGGCCCAGTGCCCCAGCGCCGAGCCCAGGTCCGTCATACACATACTCATGCCGGTACCCAGAATCAGCGCCCCCAGAACGCCGATGGCGATAGAAGCAGACTTTGCTTTCTGTGTGGCAGAGTAGTGGAGCCTGCGCAGCTGCTCCATTTTGTCTTCCTCTTTGGGGAGGTATTTTTTGCGGATGGCTTCAATTTCCTGCCGCTGTCCGGCGGAGTAGGTATATTCAAAGGATTGGTTATTTTCCATTGCTTCTCTCCTGAAGTTTTTTGATTTCCCGGGTGCCCCTCTGGATCATGTAGATGCCGATGCTGACGATCAGCAGGCAGACGGCGCAGCCGGTGAGAATATTCATCAGATGCTCCCAGCTTTCTCCTGTGCCGAAGGTATGGAACATACTGGCCTGAAGGGAGAAAATAGCAAAGAACGCCTGGGCCAGAGCCAGCATCCGGATAGAAGAGTCCACAGGGTGAGCATGCTTTCTGTCTTTGGCGATACTCATAAAACTGGATATCAGCTTATAAAAGGCAAACAGAGCGGTTGTGATGATCATGATCTCCCCATGCTCTTCTGCCCGGTTCCAGTTGACCATCTGAAACACAAGGCCGATCAGTGTCAGGTGCATCAGTAAGATCAGGATACCGCAGAAGCGATAAGACTTCCACTGCTGATGCAAGCTCTTTGCGTGTTTTCTGCGAAGGATCTGAAACAGCTGGATCAGCGACAGGGTCATATTGTAGATGCCGTCGCAGCCGATCCAGGCAGAGCCCAGAATGACACCGGAAGCGATTTTAAAGCCTCCGTAGGCAAAGTTGATGATTTGTTCCCCGTAGAGTCCCATCTGAAAGTGAAGTTCTTTATTATCCCAAAAAGCTGTCAGCCTGGGATGACGGGAAAGCCAGTGTTTTCCTGCACGAATCGCACCGGGAAGTTTCACGCAAAGGGCAGCCAGGGACCAGGCCGACAATGCGTACAGGAAATATGCCGGAATCCACTCCATCCGGTTTTGAACAAACACCCATATCAGGTCAGCTGCACACACAATGCTGAGCAGCAGTACAACAGAAAAGGGCAGCCCGAAGAGGAAGCTCCATCCTGCCCAGCGTATTGTGGCAAGCCAGGCTTTTTTGCAGGCAGAAGCTGTGGTCTTCCAGCCCTTCCAGTGGACAAGGGCACCCCAGCATTTTTTGAAATCCGGTTTCTTCATAGCCTATCTCCTGAACTTTACCGTAAAGGTGCTTCCCTGCCCATATACGCTCTGGACACTGATCTCACCGTTCAGGATATCCACCACACGCTTTACCAGGGCCAAGCCCAGACCGTTGCCCTGGGTAGCGTGGGAGGTGTCCCCCTGGTAGAATTTTTCAAAAATATGCTGCCCCACCTCCGGCCTGATGCCGCAGCCGGTATCGCTGACAGAAACGATCACCAGATTCCCTTCCGTTTTCAGACTGACACCGATGGTACCTCCCTCGGAGGTGAATTTCACCGCGTTGGAGATCAGGTTGTTCCACACAAGGCTCAGAAGCTCTGCATCGGACCGGATTCGGACATCATCTTCGATATCCGTCTCAATATTCAAATTCTTCTTTTCCCAGATATCCTCAAACTGCAGCAGGTTTTCGCAGAGCTGCTCGCCCAGGTCATATTCATCCAGCTGGGGGAAGATCTGCTGGTTTTCCAGCTTGTTCAGTTTCAGAATATTGGTGATCAGCGCCGCCAGCCGCCGGGAGCTGTGGGAAATGGCTTTCGCGTACTCCACCCGGTCCTCCTCGGAGATACCCGGCTTTTGCAGCATGGTGGCGTAGTTGCCCATCACCGCCAGGGGTGTTTTCAGCTCATGGGACACATTGGCAATAAAGTCGGTGCGCAGGGTCTCGGTGCCCCGGAGCTCCGCGGTCATCTTATTGATGGCGTCGATGATCTGGTTGAAGCCGGTCTCTCCGGCAAACTCCTTCACCGGCGGGATCCGCACCGTGAAATCTCCCTGCATCACCTGATCCAGGGCATCCATGATCTGCTTTACCGGCCGGTCCACCATCCGTTTCCGGCGGATATAGTCGATGGTGGCGGAAATAATGGTGATCAGCAGCACATTGCCGAAGGTCAGCTTGGCAGCGGCGGCAATGTTGTCCTTGGTGAACACCAGCCCCATGGTATCCGCCAGCACCGATACAAACAGCATCATGCAGCAGGAGACCACAAAGGCCACGATCAGGAAAAACACCAGATAGTTGTTGATCGCCCGAAGAACCTGCTTATATTTGGTCTTTTTCACCGGATCACCGCCTTATAGCCCAGGCCGTGGACGGTCTTGATCTCAAAGTCCTCACAGCCGGAAAGCTTGGTCCGCAGCTTGGTCATGTACACATCCACCGCTCGGGGGGCTGTATTGGTGTCCGCATCCCAGAACTCGTCCATCAGCTGCTGCCGGGTGAAGGTTTTCTTCGGATAACTGAGCAGCTTGTAGAGGATGTTGAACTCCCGGTTGGTAAGGGGAATCTCCTCCTCACCCAGCAGGGCGATATGCTCGTCCATATCCATAGAGAAGCTGCCCACCTCCAGCCGCCGGGAGGAGGCTATCTTGGCCCGGCGCAGCAGGGCGCCGATCCGCAGGAACAGCTCGTCCAGGTCAATGGGCTTGACCATGTAATCGTCCACGCCGATCCGGTAGCCCCGCTGCTTGGAAGCGAAATCATCCCGGGCGGTCATGAACAGGATGGGAATATTCTCATTTAAGCTGCGCACCGTTTTGGTAAACTCAAAGCCGTCGATGCCGGGCATCATGATATCCGACACGATCAGGTCAAACATCCGGTCATACATGGCATCATAGGCATCGACGGCGTTTAAGCAGCCGGTGGCCTGATAGCCGCTGGAATTTAAGAATGTGCAGACCGTATGGTTTAGGTCCCTGTCGTCCTCCACCACCAAAATATGAAACATGCGCCGAACCTCCAAAATCAGGTATTTTAATCAGTATAACACAGAAATGTTTCCGTTTTGTTTGCGTTTGAAAATATTCAAGCCCATGAGAAAAATCTCTCATGGGCTTACGAAAGAAATCAGTTCTTCGGTTCCCGGTATCCGGCGAAAACAGCTTTTTTGCCAATGGGTTCCACTCCCCAAAATTACTTCAACCCCAGGAACATGGGAATCAGCATCAGCAGCAGGACAATGCCGACGATGCCCACCAGGATGCCGGGCAGCATCAGGTTCCATACCATGATCAGGCACATGCCCACACCCAGCACCAGAGCGGCAAACACGCCGTACAGAACCTTGCCGGTCATTTTCCAGTTGATTTTGATCTTCCGACCGGAGCGGAGCCAGGCCACGATGGACTGTACCAGCAGAGAGATACCGCCGATGGCGGTGCAGACCACGCCGAGCTTGAACGCATTCCACTCAGGCAGCAGGCACATGCACATGCCCAGGGCAAACAGCAGACCGCCGATGGTGCCAATGATCAGATTTACAAATGCAGACTTCTTCATGTTGATATTCTCCTTATGTATTTTCCTTAATGGCGCTTGTCGGCGTTGCGGCTGGCTGCGAGACTGTCTTCGATTCTGGCCTTCTGAGCGGCTTCCCGGGCCTTCTGGTCCTCGGCGATGCGGGCCTTTGCTTCCTCAACGGTTTCGCCTTCCTTAGTCAGGAACTTGCCCACAAACTTATCGGTCATCTTGTTAAATCCGCCCACCACACCGGACTCGATCTTCTGATAGCCGGTAACGACGCCTTCTTCAATCTGATTGTAGCCGGTGACGACACCGTCCTCGATTTTTTCCAGACCCTCGGTGATCTTCTCGGCAACCTCATTCATTTTAGACATATTTGTTTACTCCTTTTGTTTCATTTGATGGCATCATTCTACTGATCCGTTGCTTCCAAAATGCTTATCTTATGTTTCAGAAATATTAATTAGAATCATAAGATTGACCGGACTGCTCGAAAAAGAGGAACCGGGGTGTAGTCTGATACCTGATAATGCGTGGAAAACAGACAATCATGGCTTGACGGCAGCACGGATTTTCTGATATCCTATTCGTGGATATATCACTGCGCGCAGCGGGTCCCCAAAGCATACACAATGGAATCCATTCGGTTGTCCGCAGAAAAACAGGGAAAAATTCCAAGGAGCTACGGCTATGAAAATACTGGTAATTGAAGATGAAAAAATGCTGGCTGATTCCATCAAGTCCATGCTGGAGAGAAAGGGCTTCCAGGTGGAGTGCGCCTATGATGGAGAATCCGGCAGGGATTTCGCGATGCTGGGCATTTATGATCTGCTGATTCTGGATGTAATGCTGCCGAAGATGGACGGATTTGAGGTGGCAGAGCAGCTTCGGCTGAACCGGTGCAACACACCAATTCTGATGCTGACAGCCAGATCTGATTTGAAGGACAGGATCGCCGGGCTGAATGCCGGTGCGGATTACTATCTGGCCAAGCCCTTTGATTCCGGAGAACTGTTTGCCAGCATCAACGCCCTGCTGCGCCGTCAGGCCGGTCATGTGAATGAGATGGCATTTGGCAATACTGTGCTGGAACTGGGAACCAGCACCCTGCTGTGTGACGGCAGGTCGGTCCGGCTGTCTGCCAGGGAATTTGATGTGATGCGTCTGCTGCTCCAGTCCGGAAAGCGGAATCTGTCCAAAGCGGCCATCCTTTCCCGGGTTTGGGGACTGGACTCCAACGCGGTGGAGAACCATGCGGAGGTCTATGTGGCGATGCTGCGGAAGAAGCTCAGCGGCATTGGCTCCAATGTGCGGATCGTGGCCTCCCGGGGACTGGGTTACCATCTGGAGGTGAAAGCGGTTTGATCAGGAAGCTTCGCAGACAATTTGTCTGTGCCACAATGGCGATCGCCGCGCTGACGCTGTTGATAATTCTGAGCAGCGTGATCCATTCCACCGGTGTGGATCTGGAAAAGCAGAGTATGAGCGCTATGCGGGCCATTGCGAGCGCGCCCCATGGACGGGATGATCTGAAAAAGCCGAAGGCTGATGTGCGGGTGCCGTATTTTACCGTGGATATCGGAGAAACCGGCGATGTGATCGGCATGGGCGGCGGTTATTTTGACCTGACCGACAGGGAGGATGTCCGGCAGCTCGCAGAAGCCGTGCAGGCCTCCAATAAGGAATCCGGCATTTTGTGGAAGTATGGACTGCGTTTTCTGAAGCATAAGCCGCCCAGGGGGGAATTGATCGTCTTTGCGGATATCACCGCGGAAGTGGCTACCATGTGGAATCTGCTGCGCAACTGTACGCTGGTGTTTCTGGGTGCTATGGCGGGCTTTCTGGGAATCAGCATCTGGCTGTCCCGGTGGTTTGTCCGGCCGGTGGAGGAGGCCTGGGAACGGCAGCGGCAATTTGTGGCCGATGCGTCCCATGAGCTGAAAACGCCCCTGTCCGTGATCATGGCCAATGCGGAGCTGATGCGCAGTGAGGAGACTACGCCGGAGGACCGGGATACCTGTTCCGGGAATATCCTCTCCACAAGCTATCAGATGAGAAGCCTGGTGGAGAATATGCTGGACATGGCACGGATGGATGACGCAGGTCAGAAAATGCAGTTTGAAGAGGTGGACTTCAGCCAGCTGGTCCGCGACGCGGTGCTGTCGGTGCAGCTGCTCTACGAAGAAAAGACGCTGGGTCTTCAGTGTGACATCCGGGAGGGAATCTGTGTGCAGGGCAGCGAACAGCATCTGTTCCAGATCATGGATGTGCTGCTGGATAATGCGCTGAAATATTCTTCCCTGCCCGGAACCGTCAGCGTGACACTGTCCCGGAGCGGTAAGCACTGCCTGCTCGGCGTTTTCAGTCCCGGTGAGCCCATTCCCAGGGAGGAAAGGGAGCTGATCTTCAAGCGCTTTTACCGGGGAGACAAGGCAAGAACCATGAACGGCAGCTATGGACTGGGACTTTCCATCGCGAAAGCCGTGGCGGAGGCCCATAAGGGAAAAATCTGGGTGGAAAGCGGCGATGGGGGCAACACCTTCCGGGTGCAGCTTCCCATGAGGCATATAAAATGAATCGGAAAACCGTACGTGACAGGCGTACGGTTTCCTTTTTGTCTGTGGAGTGCCCCGTGCGCCGCGAAGGAAGATGACCGGCAGCGGGGGAGTGGCGGACCGGATTCAGACTGACTGTAAAAAGTATAAAAAATATGGGAAATATGTAAAAGGAAAAGGTTGACAATTGAATTTCCTGTGCTATAATGTCGTGTGTTATCAGTGATAACTAAACGAGCTTTCCGGGGGTGTATACGCTAAGCAAAAGTGCAATGCGTCAAAAACCAGCGATTCCCAGTTTCCCATAAATAAAAACGGAGGTAATGTAATGAACACATTCAAAGGAATCAAGCGTGTGATTTCCCTGGTTCTGGTTCTGATTATGGTAGCTGCCATGATGCCCGTGAACGCACACGCGGCCACAGCCGGACGGGAGTCCGATACCATCTTCTTCGCAACCGACCGCCACGAGGAGTCTTCCAAGCTCCAGTCCCTGCTCCGGGCCCTTCAGTATACCCCGGGCCTGGTGGTTCTGGGCGGTGACCATGTGAACGACAAAAACAGCGGATCTTTGGCATCCATCACTTCCGAGATCCAGTCCGTCTATCCCGGCGTCCAGACCTTCTATACCTACGCCGCCCATGACCCCAACGTGTCCGCTGACAGTTCCAATCCCTACGCCTACGCCCGCACCGGAGAATACTACGAGGGCGAGGATTATTATGTCTATGCCCTGGATCAGGATGCTATGCAGTCCGCTTCCACCGCTGCCACCGCTTCCGCCAATTTCAAGTCCTGGGCTGCAGCCGCTGACAGCTCCAAGGTGATCTTCGTCATGTGCCACATGCCCATCCACAGCCGCCGTGGCGATAACGCAGGCGGCGCCACCTGGATGAGCGCCCTGAACGAAGTGGGTCAGAGCCATGACATCGTCTACCTGTGGGGCCACAACCACACCGGTGAGAATTCCACCGATACTTCCGTCTACTTTGTGGGCGTGGGCGGCAGCCTGACTCCCCAGGGCGGCAGCACCGGCACCATCAATTTCACCTACATGAACGCCGGCTACATCAAGAACGGCTATGCTTCCATGGTGGTCATCAACAATGACACCGTGGATGTGACCCGCTACAATACCAGCGGCTCTGCCACTGCCAACTACAGCATTGAACGCCGCTTTGCCACCTCCCACACCTGGGAGGTGACCGAATCCGTGGCCGCCACCTGCGAGACTGACGGCTATGAGACCCTGGTCTGCACCGACTGCGGTGAGACCAAGACCACTGTGATCCCCGCCACCGGCCATAACTACAGCTCCGTCGTTCAGAATACCTGCACCGGCTCCTGCACCATCTATACCTGCTCCGCCTGCGGCCACAGCTATACCGAGCAGAACGCCACCGAGACCACCTATGATCAGGCTTCCGGCCTGACTGAGGGCGAAAGCTATGTGATCGTGGCTTCCAACTACGCCCTGACCTATGGCTCCAGCGTCGGCAGGACCTCCGTTTCCGTGTCCAACGGCTCCATCACCTCCGATGTCACCGATGCCATGATCTGGACCTACACCGGCGGCAAGCTGTACAACGAGGCCAACGGCAAGTACCTCACCGCCAGCTCCGGCAGAATCAGCTTCGGCAGCTCCGGCTCTTCTGTTTCCTACAGCTCCAACAGACTGAAGATCGGCAACTACTACCTGCGCTACAGCTCCTCCGCCTTCTCCGCATCCCGAACCAGCGGCTCCACCGTTTCCCTGTACCAGGTGAACGAGGCCGTCGGCGGCACCGGCGAGCATATCTACGAGACCGTCACCGTGGAGGCAACCTGCACCGAGAACGGCTACACCGGCAATACCTGTACCCTCTGCGGCGACACCACCATCACCGATGAGACTCCCGCTCTGGGCCACAGCTATGAATCTGTCACCGTGGAAGCCACCTGCACCGAGGACGGCTATACCACCCACACCTGTGCAGCCTGCGGCGACAGCTATGTCACCGATGAGGTGGCGGCGCTGGGTCATGTGACTGAGTCCGTCATCACCGATCCTACCTGTGATACCGAGGGCTACACCACCCACACCTGCACCGTCTGCGGCGAGGTGACTGTGGACAGTATTGTGGAGGCTCTGGGCCATGACTATGTGACCCGAACCGTGACCCTTACCTGCACCGAGGATGGCTTCAGTGAGCACACCTGCACCGTCTGCGGCTACAGCTATATTTCCGATTTCGTTGAGGCTGCCGGACATGACTACACCGTTACGGTGGAGAACGGATATAATGTATATACCTGCGTAAATTGCGGCGACAGCTATTCCGATGAGGTTGTGGTCACCTACAACAGAGTCAATGTGATCACCGATGACAACAACTATGTCGTTGCGCTGTACCTCAGCGGTAAGTACTATGCTCTGTCCCATGCCGACAACACCCTGTCCCTGGTGGAGATTCAGCGCGAGAGCAGCTGGATCACCTCTGAGGTCACGGAGGACCTGCTGTGGCACTATGAAAACAAGAAGCTCAGCTATGAGTCTGAAGGCAAGACCTACTATCTGTACAGTGCCGGCTTCAACAAGGCCCTGACTGTCAGCACCTCCAGGTACAGCAATGTCACCTTCAGCTCCAGCAAACTGAAGATCGGCAACTACTACCTGCGGTATAACAATGGCAAAATTGTCACCGCCCGGTCTTACTCCACCACCTATATGTATGTGGAAGGCTAAAGCTGCATAAATAACAGATCAAAAGGCCCCTCTTCGGAGGGGCCTTTTTAGCTATTTTTTATTGGTAACAAATGTTGACAAATGGGACAAGTGGGGGTACAATGTAGGGTACAATGCTATGATTAGGCGTGCCAGAAGCAGGAATGCTTAAGCCAGCCTGAAAATGCTAAAACTTGAAGAGAATTCAAGGAGGAGAATAAAATGAAGGAAATGAAGAGAATCCTCGCACTGGTTCTGTGCTTTGTGATGCTGGTCGGCATGATGCCCGCTGTCGCACTGAACGCAGAAGCAGCAGAGAGAACCTTACTCGATGCTGCCGTTTTCTGCAGCGATGTTCACGGCAATCCCAGCACCGTGACATCCGTTTTTAACGGTATCAAGAGCATGGATTCCACATTCAATCCGTCCACGGCATCCTTCGTGGGCGACACCCAGTGTGCCTCCAGCAGCGTCACTGCCGCTGCTCAGCAGGTGTATCCCAATGTGCAGTGCATCTATGCCTACGGCAACCATGACAGTGAAGGCAACTATGGAATCGCTGATTTCACCGGTCTGAGCTACAGCGGTGAGAATTACTACATCTACTCCATCAGCGAGTCCTCTATGGGTTCTTCCAACCCCGACACCACTGGTTTTACCTCCACGGTTGCCGGACTGGATCAGACCAAGCCCCTGTTCATTCTCTCCCACCTGCCCCTGCATGAGCGCAGAGGTGACAGCAACGGTGCGCCTGCCTGGTACGCCGCGATTTCTGCTGCCGCCGAGGAGATGGACATCTTCTTCTTCTGGGCACACAACCACACCAGCGAAAAGGACGTGGACCGGGCTGCCTACTATGTTCCCAACGACGGCAGCGAGTCCATCCTCATTGAGTATGGCGATGGCGAGCCTGTTTACCCCAAGTTTACTTACGCCAACGCCGGCTACATTGATCCCCCCAACACCCCTGCCCGCAACAACGTTGCTACCGCTGTGTACATTTACGACAACAGCGTGGATCTGGTGGTCTGCAACGAAGACGGCGCGCTGTCCGGCAGCTATGCGGTGGATGTGTCCGTGAACCGCGACCATGCCGCTTCTGAGCCCGTGGCTACCACCCCTGTTGTGGACCGTATTGAGGCTGTCAGCAACAAGGACGTCTACTACCTGGGCGAGGAGCTGGATCTGACCGTCTATGAGGTCTACACCAATGGCGACAAGGTCGAGATCGAGGGCTACACCGTCTCCGACTACGACAGCAGCGCTCTGGGCGTTCAGACTGTTTTCGTCACCTATGGCGATTACAGTACCACCGTGTCTGTGACCGTGGTGGAGCAGGATGCCGAGCCCGTGATCACCGGCCTGCAGGTTACTTACTCCAAGGAAACCCTGCTGGGCGGTACCCTGACTCTGAAGGTCGTTGCTGAGTACGACAATGGCACCACCGTGGAACTGGCCGAGGGCGAGTATACCGTTTCCGGATACGTCCCTAACACCACCGGTGCGCAGACTGTTCTCGTCTCCTATGAGACTGCCGGCTATGCTTTTACCATCGCCAACAACACCGATGTCACCGTGGTGGCTGACGGCATGGCTTCCCTGACCGTCACCGATGTGACCGAGACCCTGACCGAGACGCTGGCTGACAAGCTGGAGACCGGCTTCGTGGCTTACGACATTGTTCCCAATGCTTACAGCGTGGAGGAGAATATTGCTGTCGTCTCCATGCCCGCGCCCGAGGGTGCCGACGCCGTCTACTACTGGAACGAGGAGACCGGCGAGCTGGAGCCCCTGTCCGACTTCACCTTTGAGAACGGCAAGGTCGTCTTCACCACCAACCACTTCTCCACCTACGTGGTGGGCAGATCCACTGAGATTACCATTCCCGAAGGCGAAACTGCCACCGGCAGCGGCGAGGTCACTATCACCACCCCCAAGACCGTCTATGTGCTGACTTCCGGTAATCCTTCCGGCGAGGTTCTGATTGCCAACAGCAACTCTGCCAGCAGCACCACCCGCTACCTGCTGGCAAGAAATGGCAGCTCCGTCGCAGCCACCGCTGTGACCATCAAGTCCGGTGATGTGGACGGCGACGGAACAACAGACACCTACATCGAGCTGGATGATGCCGCCGACGAGCTGTGGACCGTGGACGGCAGCTATACCTTCCAGAACGGCGGCTACTACCTGCGCTATAACAGCGGCTTGGGCCTGAGCACGAGCAGTTCTACTACCTGGGCCTACTCCAGCAACCGACTGAGATACAGAGCAAGTAACTACAGTAGCTATAACTACCTCCGCTACAATAATGGCTGGACTACGACCACTTCTTCCAACTACGCAACCAGCATTTACTTCTACGTCCCCACCGAAATCGAGGTTGAGACCACCACCACTGTTTCCGGCACCTACTCCATCGCCGCCGAAAATGTATCCGTTGTTGTGAACCCGGAGGCAACTGAAGAGCAGACCGCCGATCTGACTGCCATTCTGACCCTTACTCCCGATAATGGCGGCACCCCCACCACCACGGATGTTTCCCTTAATGCTACCTACGAAGTGGTGTCTGATGAGAACGGCATTATCGACGGCGAAATCGTAGAGGGTGTTGCCGTCCTGACCGGCAACTACGGCACCGCGCTGGTGAAGATTTCCTACGAGGTTTCCTTCGGCGAGGAGAAAAAGACCGTCACCAACTACGTTACCGTCACCGCCTCTGAGCCCTACTACACTCTGGAGATCGAACAGGGTGAGTCTTACGTCCACAAGGGCGTGCAGGCCGGCCAGACTCTGGATCTGAACGCCACTGTGAAAATGTTTGACGGCACCAATGATGAGGGCAATACTGTTACCAATCCCACCCTGGTCTGGACCATCGAGTCCGGCTCCGGCGCCACTATTGATGAGAACACCGGTGTGCTGACCTTCGACGGCTCCGAGGGCGAGGTGAAGGTCAAGGTCATCCATAAGGTGGACGAGAACACCACCCTGGAGGACTACATTACCGTCCATATCCACAAGTCCACCGCCATCACCCCCGAGGAATCCACCACCGACTTCCCCCGCTGGCCCAACCCCGGCGCTGTCCGCTTTGATAAGACTGCCCAGGCCGTTGGTAACTTCTCCAACACCGGCGTGGCCCAGATGGAGCTGTCCATGGCTGGTATTCCCTTTGGTTCTGCAAGTGGATTTGATGTGATTGTCCCCATTGACTGGACCAGCTCCATGGACGAACAGGTTGGCTCCAGCAGTAGCTACCAGCGTTACCATGCTGCAGTCGATGCACTGCAGGCATTCCTGGTGGCCATCATGATCGATGAGAATGATCAGTTCACCGGCAACCGTGTGCTTCTGTATATCTTCCAGAATACGAATGTGCTGCATGTAAAACTGAACAGCGACACGGCTACCAATGCCTTTGAAACCATTACCGCTGAAACCATCGCCAGTGCAAGCGGATCCACCAATAAGGAAAAGCTTACTAACTGGCTGGAGTCTGCAATTACCGTTTCTAAGCTGGATACTCAGCTTACCAACAAGACCAATAAAGTCAGTGTTACACTGGACACCGGATACACTTCCAGCGAAGACTCTGCAGGTAATACCTTCTATAGCTATCCTCTGAAGGCCATGTATGATAAGTACACCAGCACTGCTTACCAGACTGATGGCGCAGGCCGTGGCCGTTACTGTGTGTTCATGACTGACGGCGGTCCTTCCGGCTACTACTATGGCGTTAACAGCTATAGCCAGAACGCCGATGGCAGCTATACCTACAACTACAGCAACTACGGCAGCAGTACCATTGGAGACTGGGTATCCACCTCTTCCCCCTACACCACCAGTGCCAAGCCTGAACTGTACTCCCTGAAGGCAAGACTGGAAGCAAGCGTTACCGTTTATGGTGTTGGTCTTGGTGTCGATACCGCGGGTAATCCCTATAATGATTATGCGGACGCACGCTATGAGGCGCTGGTTAATGGTATTATGAACCAGATCGTCACCCCCAGTGACGGAGAGACGCAGACCTACTATCCTGTTACCGACTCCGCTGCCGGTGACGGCGGCCTGAGCGATGCTTTCGAAAACATCGCAACCTCCATCAAGGCAGCTGCAACCAACATCGAAGTGGCCGACAAGATCACCGACAGCTACGAGATGATCTTCAAGTGGCCCAAGGCCGTGAAGACCGAGGACCAGGTGGCAAATCAGGAGTTCTACATCGAAGTCGTAAACTACGATCTGAACGCCACTACCCACGAGCGTACCGGTACCTATGACGTGCTGACCCGCATCTACCTGACTGAGGGTACGGACGGCAACCTGTCTATCTCCAAGCTGGTCAAGATCGATAACGTCACCGCCACCTCTTCCGGCACCGAGACCACTCTGACCACCAATCCCGTCTACACCGCTGTGGGCGAGGACGAGAAGGGCTTCTTCAACCTGGTTGAGGATGAGTATGTCTACGTTGCCGATGGCACCGGTGCATATAAGATGACCGCAGGCGCCACCGTCACCGGCACCGCCGACACCGTGGAGCTGCATACTCCCTACTTCTCCTATGATGCCGCTACCAAGGTCATCAAGTGGCACGTTTCTGAGACCACCGAGAATGCCGAGATCGCCCTGCGCTACTTCCTGTACCTGACCAACTCCCTGGAGTCTGCCGCTGGTGACATCGAGGAATTCCTGGAAGACGGCGTTACCCCCAACCCCGATTACGTGTCTGCCGGCACCTACCCCACCAACGACTACGCTACCCTGGGCTACATCAACTATCGGGGCAACGAGGTCATGCAGTACTTCCCCGAACCCCAGCTGACCTGGAACGGCGCACAGGTTTCCTATGTGTTCTACCTGGTCAACGAGGCAGGCCAGCCCGTTAACCGCGCCGGACGTGTGGTCACTTTCGCCGAGTCCGTCTTCGTTACCAAGGTCTACACCGAGTCCGTGGTCTGGAACGATGACGAAGGTATCTCCGAGCTGAATGCAATTCGCATCGCTGATGATCTTCTGCCTGATGATTATCAGCTGTACGACGAGAATACCGAGTACGAGATTCACGTCTATCAGAACGAAAACGGCGAAGATATCTACAACTACTTTACCATTACCGGCGGCAATGGCACCACCGTTGTTTACAACACCAAGGCCGGCACCAAGTATTCCACTGCCGGACAATACACCTCCCTGATGGAGGAGATGGACGGCTTTGACTTCGCCAACACCACCGTTGCTTTCGCAGTCGTTTGGGAGCAGAAGCTGGTGGAGGATACCGTGGTCGTGGACTACGGTCTGCCTGTGGACATCAATGTCACTACAAATGACTTCGTCTACAACGCCATCACCGCCATCGGCACCGAGACCCCCAGTACCACCATCAACACCGGTTTGTACGACAACTCCACTCTGTCCGTCAAGGTGGACGAAACTACTCATATGTCCGGTGTCCTGTCCGTCGGTGAGCACAGCGCACAGGTCATCAACGAAAACGTCATCCGCTTCACCCCCGGCTCCATGGAGTTTAACGCACCCGTCACCTTCAATTATGAGACTATGACGGACTACTATGTGAACAGTGCCGTTGAACAGGCCTACATGTACTCCTCTGTTACCGTCATTCCCGCTACCACCATCTACTACGAGGATGAGTTCGTGGATCTGAAGACCTACACCAACCCCGTAACCGTGGAAAACGAGGATGGTACCACTACGACTACCTATACAGAGAGCAAAGGTTGGACAACCGCCGGAACCACTGCTAATGCAACCCAGGCTCAGGATCGTCCCGGCGAGAGCCAGATCACCGATACCCTGGATGCGGACAACAACTATGGTTATGACGCAGCCTACAGCGCCATGAGCACATACTCCCTGGGTTCCGCCGCTATGGTCAACGTGACCACCGGTAAGTACGCCACCGCCACCTTCACCTTCTACGGCACCGGCTTCGATGTCATCTCCATGACCAGCAACACCACCGGCACCCTGACTGTGAAGATCGTGGATGCCAACGGCGCCGCTGTGAAGAACATGGTGGTCGATACCTACTACGGCTACACCAGAAATGAAGACGGCGAATGGGTCGCTACTCCCGATACTGCAAACGCCCTGTATCAGGTTCCCGTCATCAAGGCAGAGGGCCTGACCTACGGCAAGTACACCGTCACCATCACCGCTTCCTACGTGAAACTCTTCGACCACACCACCCCCGCTGGCTACGACCTGTACCTGGATGCCATCCGCATCTACGATCCCGCCAACGACGGCGCCAACAACAAGGTAGTTGAGGACGCTTACAAAGCCGACGGCGAGGGCTGGCCCAGCTACATCGAGCTGCGCAACAAGCTGATCGATGCAGGAACCTTCAACCAGGCCACCAACGCAGTGACCGGTGAGGTATTCATCGACGGTGATGCTACTGTCGGCAACGCGCAGATTGATGATTACACCAGCTACGGCCCCAACAATGAGCTGTACCTGGCAAAGGGTCAGAGCATTGCCTTCCAGCTGGGTAACCTGAACAAGGTTGCCAAGATCCAGCTGGGCATCAAGTCCGCTGACGGCAACGCCGTGACCTACACCATCAAGAACATCACTGCACAGGGCACCGAGTCCAACGCAAAGACCGCCACCATCAGCACCGCCACCGACATGTACTACGACATCACCGGCTGGAAGGATGGCATCATCGTCATCACCAACTCCGGCAATTCCGGTATCATCTCCCTGACCAACATCAAGGCAACCTATACCGAGAATCCCAATTCCACAGTGGTCACAAGTGAGGAAGGCACCGATGATGTGGCGTCCGAGACCAATGAGGTCTACACCTACATGACTCCCGCCGCCGCGACCCTGACCCTGCGTGCCCTGAACAGACCCGCTGTGGTAGAGCCCGAGGAGACTGAGCCCGAAACTACCGAGCCCGAGACCACCGAGCCTGAGACCACCGAGCCCGAGACCACCGAGCCCGAGACCACCGAGCCCGAGACCACCGAGCCCGAGACCACCGAGCCCGAAACTACCGAACCCGAGACTACCGAACCGGAGGTTACCGAGCCCGAGGAAACCCCCACTGTGAGCCAGGTCGTGAAGGAGATCGTCAAGGGAATCGTCAATGTACTCGGCAAGCTGTTCAGCAGATGGTTCTAATTAAGGAGGGAAACAGTATGAGAAAGTATTATAGCAAGCCTGAAATCTTTTTCGAAGATTTCTCTCTGAGCACCAGCATCACTGTTGGCTGCGAAGTGGAGAACGATACTCCGTCCAAGGACCAGTGCGGAATTTACTTTGAAGGTTTGGGAAATGTGTTCCTCGCCACCATAACTGGATGCACAGGAACTGGTGGCTTCCCGGTAGAACTCGATGGATACAATGGTATTTGCTACCACGTTCCCACGGATGCCGGTGTCCTCTTCAACTCCTAATCCATAACCCGGCAAAGGGCCGCGCCGAGACCGGCGCGGCCCTCTTTGCAAAGCGTAAGGTGATAACATGAAAGGCAAATACAGAAAGAAGAAAAATAAGTCTGTACGCTGGCTTCTGATCATCATCGCCCTGCTGCTGGCGGCCATTGCTGCCATGTGGATCGCGGTGTTGAGCCGGGAGCAGGTGGAAATGCCTGCCCCGGGCACCACGCCGGTACAGGAAAGCCAGACCGAGGGAAATCCCGTCACGGAAACCGGGTACGAAGCCCAGGTTCCCGAAACCACCGCACCCGAAGCGGCGGCGGGACCGTTCCAGCCTATGGATCTGGGCAATGGCGTGCTCATCCAGGAGGTCAAAAACTACACTGGAATCTATATGGAGGACGGTTCCGATGAACTGGTCTCCGGCGTGATGATGATCCTGGTGACCAATACAGGCAGCAGTGATATTCAGCTGATGAATATTGAGCTGGAATTCCGGGAGGGGACCTATCAGTTCCAGGTGACCAATCTTCGTGCAGGCGGCAGCGCTGTTCTGCTGGAGCAGAACCGGGCCGCAAAGCCCGCGGGTAATCCCATCTCCGCGGCGGTTGTCAACACAGCCCTGTTCCATGAGCCCATGGAAGCGGATTTCAGCATCTATGAGATCTCCGGTGCAGACGGCGCACTGAATGTGAAGAACATTTCCGGCCAGGATATTTCCGGAAGTATTTTTGTATACTATAAATACAAGACCCAGGATCTCTATTACGGCGGTATTACCTTCCGGGTGGAGATCAAGGATGGTCTGAAGGCAGGAGAAGTCCGCCAGATCATGACCAGTCACTATGATCCGGACAGCTGTGAGATCGTTATGATCGAGAACCGTCAGACCAATGGAAATTAAGATCAATCTGGCAGGTCAGATCCTGCGAATCAGCGGTGCGGATGGGGAAATGTTCCTGAACCCCGGAATTCTGGCCCCCTATGTTTGCGAAGCGGAGCAGTCGGACCGGGACATTATCTGCCGCATTGTGGATCGTCTCCCGGAGCCCGCAGGGGTGTGCCTGTATCATGATGCCTCCCGCTGGGTATATCGGTCCGGGGATGCGGTGGTCAGCTACATGGGAGCCGTGGAGAGATCCGTGGAGGACGCCTATATCCGGGCGGAGCACCGGGAACGAACCACAGATCTGCAGGTCCTGTCTGCATCCCTGAATGGACGGATATCGGCCAAAACCGTCATCAACGGCCTGGAAGCGGAGCATTGGATCGTGCAGAACGGCGGATTTCTGCTGCACTGCTCCTATATCAGCCATAAGGGCGGCGCGGTGCTGTTTACGGCACCCTCCGGCGTGGGAAAATCCACTCAGGCGGAGCTGTGGAGGCGTCATCGGGGTGCCCGGGTCATCAACGGAGACCGGGCGGTGGTGCGCCTGGGCGAGCAGGGATTTGAAGCCTGGGGTGTACCCTTCTGCGGCAGTTCCGGCATCAGCAATCAGAGCTGTCTGCCCCTGCGGGCAATCGTCTGCCTGTCCCAGGCCGCGGAGACTGCCATTCGCCCCCTGAAGGGAGTCCGGGCCTTCCGGATGCTCTGGGAGGGCTGCAGCGTTCACACCTGGAATCGGGATGACGTGCTCCGCTGCTCGGAGACCGTGAAAGATACAGTAGAACAGGTACCTGTTTTTCATCTGGCCTGCACCCCTGACGAATCGGCAGTGGTGGCGCTGGAACAGGTCCTGTCCAAGCTTCAGAGGTAATGCCCATGCAAAGAAAACAATCAGAACCCTTTCTGTCCAGATATCTGCACACCAAAGGCAGAGCCAAGGGCCTGCCCATTGCGGGCAATTTTGAACTGACTGCCCGGTGTAATTTTGACTGTCCCATGTGCTACGTCCATCTGAAACAGGAGGATGTGGAGGCCAGGGGCAGGGAACTGACCACCGAACAGTGGATCGGCCTGGCCAGAGAGGCCCGGGATGCGGGCATGGTATTTGTGCTGCTCACCGGCGGCGAGCCCTTTGTGCGAAAGGACTTTTTTGAAATTTACGGTGCCATGAAAAAGATGGGCCTGCTGGTATCCATCAATTCCAATGGCTCCATGCTCACCGGTGAGATTCGGCAGAAGCTCATCGAGGATCCTCCGTTCCGGGTCAACGTGTCGCTTTACGGAGGCTGCCCGGAGACATACCGCTCCATGTGTGGTCAGGATGCTTTTAATCGGGTGGTGGAGAATATCCGCTGCCTGAAGGAAGCGGGGATCGATGTGCGGATCAATCTGTCCATTACCGGCTACAACCGGCAGGATATGGAGAAGATCTGGCAGATATCCCAGGAACTGGGCGTACATGTGAAGGCAGCCAGCTACATGTTCCCCTCTATCCGGGTCAATGATGAGCAGTTTGGCCAGGGTGACCGGCTGTGTCCCGAGGATGCAGCGGCCTGTGCGGTCCGGTGGGACCGGCTGAGGTTCGCTCCGGAGGAATTCGCCGCAAGGGCCCGTGCCATGCAGGCACTTACGGCGGCGGAGTCCTCGGACTGTCCCACGGAGCTGGAGTCCGGTGTCCGCTGCCGGGCAGGCTCCACCAGCTTCTGGATGACCTGGGACGGCAGAATGCTGCCCTGCGGTATGATGACATGGCCTGTGACCCGGCCCCTGGATGTGAGCTTTGGGGAGGCCTGGAAACAGCTGCGGCAGAAGACTGCCGAGATCAAATCGGCACCCGGCTGTGTCAACTGCCCCAAAAAGGATGTTTGCTCTGTCTGCGCCGCAAGCCGTGTGGCAGAGACAGGGTCCTTTGAGCAGGTGCCGGAGTATATCTGCCGCTATACCGACGCCCTGATTGAAAAAACCTGGGCGGCATATCAGGAAAGTGAGGACGAATACCATGATCATTAAAAAGGACCTGATCAAGCGGGACATCGCCGGGGAAACCGTGCTGGTCCCCTGCGGAAAGACCATCTACGACAGCAACGGACTGTTCATCCTCAATGAACTGGGCGCCTTTCTGTGGGACCTGCTGCCCACTGCCGAAGGGGAGGCGGAACTGGTATCTGCCGTGCTGGCAGAATACGAGGTCGCCGAAGAAACTGCCCGGGGAGACATCGGAGAATTCCTGGATAAGCTGCGGGAAATGGACATTATTTAACCTGAATGGTTTGCAAAAAAACGGCCGATACCCGGTTGGGTATCGGCTGTTTTTCAATCATTCCGGCAAACGATTCATGTGACCAATATCTTTGCTGTACCTTAACTGGCTTGTTAGGCGAAGTTATGATATAAATATATCAGATACATAAAGAAGGAGGAAAATATATGGAAAACTTAACTGCAACCTTACTTCCCATCGTGCAGAAGATCAACGGCTATCTGGCTGACTATGTTCTGATCGTGCTGCTGGTGGGCGCCGGCCTGTGGTTCACCGTCAAGACCGGCTTTGTCCAGCGCTACCTGGGTCAGGGCCTGAAGAGCATCTTCGGCAACCTGAGCCTGAAGGGTGGCAAGCACGAGAGCGGCATGAGCTCTTTCCAGGCTGTGGCAACCGCCATCGCCGCACAGGTCGGTACCGGCAACATCGTCGGTGCATCCGGCGCCATCCTGACCGGTGGTCCCGGCGCCATCTTCTGGATGTGGGTCATCGCCTTCCTGGGCATGTCCACCATCTACGCTGAGGCCGTTCTGGCTCAGAAGACCCGTATCATCAAGGACGGCGAAGTCCTGGGTGGTCCCGTCTACTACATCACCCACTTCATCAAGGGCGGCTTCGGCAAGTTCCTGGCAGGCTTCTTCGCCATTGCCATCACCATCGCTCTGGGCTTCTTCGGCTGCATGGTCCAGTCCAACTCCATCGGCTCCACCATCGAGACTGCTTTCGGCATCCCCGGCTGGATCGTGGGTATCGTTCTGGTTGGCATCTGCGCTCTGATCTTCATCGGCGGTACCCAGCGCCTGGCCTCCGTCACCGAGAAGCTGGTTCCCATTATGGCTGCCATCTTCCTGGCCGGCGGCCTGATCGTTCTGATCGCCCGGATCAAGTACATCCCCGCAACCTTCGGCATGATCTTCAAGTATGCCTTCCAGCCCCAGGCCATCATCGGCGGTGCCTTCGGTATGGCTATCAAGACCGCCATCTCCCAGGGTGCCAAGCGCGGCCTGTTCTCCAACGAGGCCGGTATGGGTTCTACTCCCCATGCTCACGCACAGGCCAATGTGAAGAATCCCCATGAGCAGGGCGCTGTGGCCATGGCCGGTGTCTTTATCGACACCTTCGTGGTTCTGACCCTGAACGCTCTGGTCATTATCTGCACTCTGTACACCGAGGACGGCATCCTGGCCGGCGGCTATGTGGGCGACGTGGTCAACACCATCGGCAAGACCAACCTGGCCCAGACCGCATTCGGCGTGGTCTTTGGCGAGAGCCTGGGCGCCATGTTCGTGGCCGTTGCCCTGTTCTTCTTCGCCTTCTCCACCATCCTGGGCTGGAACATGTTCGGCAAGGTGAACGTCAACTACCTGTTCGGCAAGAAGGGTGTCCTGCCCTACACCATCATCTCCCTGGTCTTCATCTTCCTGGGCACCATGATGTCCTCCGACCTGGTTTGGGAGCTGACCGACATGGCCAACTACCTGATGGTCCTGCCCAACGTGGTGGGTCTGATCGCCGGTACCGCCATGGTCAAGCAGCTGCTGAAGGACGGCACCAAGTAAGCCGCACACGGCAGATCCGAATAAAGAAAAGCGGGAGACCTCTTCGGAGGTCTCCCTGTTTCTGTCTTGTGCAGAAACGCAGATTTTCGCTGTTCTTACCTGACTGCCACAGGACTGTGCTTTTCCAGCACCATTACCAGCGCAGGGATCAGCACCAGCTGGACAAGGATGCCGGGAATCGCGGATGTGAAAGCTCCTGCCCAGAAGGCGGACAGACCAAAAACGGTCATATCCAAACCCGCACACAGATACCGTGCCAGACCCCACATCAGCCGGCCAGCAACCATGGCAGACAGCAGAGAAAAATAGACAGAAGATAGCTTCCGGGGCAGCCTGCTGTACAGCCAGCCGGAAACGGCACCATAGGTTCCCAGCTCAACGGCCATGCACACGGCAGCAGGGAACATGGGCGGCATGCCGAACAGAAGCGAACGCAGTACCGGCGCAGTCAGTCCCACGGCAAGCCCCCAGGGCCAGCTGCAGAAAAAGCCGCACAGCAGGGCGGGAATATGCATGGGACAGAGCATGGCACCGATCTCCGGGATCTGTCCTGTCAGAAAGGGCAGTATCAGGGCCAGCGCCAGAAAGAAAGCGGCCAGAACCAGTTGTTTTACATTTGCTTTTCTCATGAAAATCCTTCTTTCCTGCGAAACAAAAAGGCATCGGTATTCCCTTCAGGGATACCGACACCTTCATAGCATCGCAAATCAGATATGGTTAGCCGGGATGTGAAACTTCTGTTTCGGGCACGGATCTTCTGACCGGTGCCGGAATCCTCCCGGGGGATCAACAGGAATTGCTGAGAAACTGGCTGACCTTGGAAACCGTATCCTGAATCAGCACAGAGGTGGACAGGTTGCCAACACCGGCAACCAGATTTTCGCATTTATTCATGGGAATCAGGACCCGCAGTGCCTGGGCCTGTCCCACTGCCAGGGCCATGGCGGGCGTCACTTCGCCCAGCAGGGCATCGGCGATGACAATCCCGATGGGACCGATGATGATATCCGCTTTCCGGCAGGCAACGATCACGGGATTTTCCCCCGTGGCGGCGGCGGAAGCGCCGGCTTTGCGCATGGCAGCGGTGGCGACGGTGTTGGTGCCCACCGCGGTGATATGTACACCGGGACATGCTGTCAGCAGTTCTTTTATGATCTGACTGCCCAGCTGGCCGCCCTGACCATCGATGATAAGAATCTGTGTCTGCATATACAAGGTCCTCCGGCTTCTCTAAACGAGTCATTAATAATTGTAGCAGAAATTTCGCCCGGATACAAGCCCCGGCATCATTTTTTTGCATGTTCCGGTGAAGGGTTCAACCATTGCGATTGCACGGCAATAGTTTTTAACCCCATCTTTGCTGTGCGTTGGATATAATAAAAACGGATCGTATCTCCCAAAGTTCGGTATGAATAGAGCATTATCCCAGTGCCGCGCGGCGTATCCACCGCCTTCCTTCCACAACGCGGCAGTTGATTATCCCCGCAGCCGCTCCCTTTTTCAGGAAAGGGAAACGGCTGTGGGGATTCCTGCGTTTGCTGAAGAAGGCGGCTGTTTGCCATTCGGTGGCTTTTTTCTGCCACCTGTGTTACAATCAACAGAACACCGGAGCAAAGAGGCCCGGTAAATCGTTTACCAAATCTTAGTTTCATATATGATAAAATCATCTTAATAAAGAAAGGAGACGAAAAATGAAAGCATTTTCTTTCAGATTTCGGGATGCGGTGCTGTTCACAGTCATTCTGACACTCTGTTTTCCTATCAGTGTCCTGATGCAGAGTGTGTTTCGGATCCCGGAGCAGGTCACCACGACCTTTGCCTTTGCGGTGTTTCTGATCTCTCTGGTCACGGATGGTTACTTCTGGGGACTGGCAGCTGCTTTGATCAGCGTGATCCTGGTGAACTATGCCTTCACCTTTCCTTATTTCGAACTGAATTTCCAGATCCCCTCCAACTTCTTTTCCGCGGTGGTTATGTCCGTTATTGCGGTGCTGACCAGTGCCCTGACCACCAAGGTCAAGCGTCAGGAACTGCTGAAGGCGGAGACGGAGAAGGAGAAGATGCGGGCCAATCTGCTGCGGGCCATCTCCCATGATCTGCGCACCCCTCTGACCACCATCTACGGCTCCAGCTCTGTGCTGCGGGAAAACGGAGCTTCTCTGACCGAGCAGCAGAAGGACAACATGCTCCGGGGCATTCAGGAGGATGCCCGGTGGCTGGTGAGCATGGTGGAGAACCTGCTGTCCATCACCCGGATCGAAAGCGGCAATGTGGAGCTGATCAAAACCCCCACAGCCCTGGACGAGCTGATCGATTCCGCGCTGCTGAAATTCAGAAAGCACAACCCCAGACGGGATGTGATCCTGGAGTTGCCGGAGGAGCTGGTGCTGATTCCCGTGGACCCGCTGCTGATGGTCCAGGTGCTGGTGAACCTCCTGGAAAATGCGGTGCAGCACGGCCATGGCCTGACGAAGATCATCCTGCGGGTCCGGATACAGGAGAACCAGGCGATCTTCGAAGTTCAGGACGATGGCTGCGGCATCGCCCCGGAGCGGCTGCCCCATATTTTTACCGGTCAGTACATCCCCAACGAACAGTCTGCCGACACCTTAAAACGCAATGCCGGTATCGGACTGTCGGTCTGTGCCACCATTATCCGGGCCCACGGCGGCACTATCACAGCGGAAAACCTCCCCCAGGGGGGTGCGTTGTTCCGCTTCAGATTAAATACGGAGGAATCGACGGATGAACAATAAGTATAAGATTCTTTTGGTAGAGGACGATGAAAATATCCGCATCATGGTCCGGGCCATGCTGGAAAGCGCCGGCTACCAGGTCATTGAGACCCAGTCCTGCGACGCGGCCATCACCCTGGCCTGTTCCCATATTCCCGACCTGATCATTCTGGATCTGGGCCTGCCGGATATGGACGGCATGACCCTGCTGGAAAA
This sequence comes from Oscillospiraceae bacterium, assembly GCA_015067615.1. Classification (GTDB taxonomy): domain Bacteria; phylum Bacillota; class Clostridia; order Oscillospirales; family Oscillospiraceae; genus Faecousia. The sequence continues at coordinate 70,430 of SVMD01000004.1, read as the reverse complement.
TGTCCGGGAAACCGACCTGACCCCCATCATCATCCTCTCCGCCCGGACCGACGAGACGGAAAAGGTCAGAGCCTTCGATCTGGGCGCCAACGACTATGTGACCAAGCCCTTCAGCGCGGCGGAATTTCTGGCCCGGGTCCGGTCCGTTCTCCGGTTCAGCCGCCATGGCGCCGATGCCGGACGGCTCTCCCAGGGGAAATATCAGGTCCAGGACCTGACCATTGAATATGACTCCCGGCGGGTCTTCGTGGGAGACACAGAGGTGAAGCTGACCCAGACGGAATTCAACATTCTGGCCTTCCTCTCGGAATACAGCGGCAAGGTGATGACGTATCCTGCCATCATCAAGGCCATCTGGGGCTACTCCACCGAGGGCGGCGTGAAGCGGCTGCAGGTGAATATGGCAAATATCCGAAAGAAACTGGGCATCCAGCCGGGCAAGAACAACTACATCGTAAACGAGCTTGGTGTGGGCTACCGCATGAATACAGACGAAAGATAAGAGACGGCAAAGGCCGTCTCTTATCTTTTGCCCTATATTAGGGGAAAACATGGTAAAGTGGATAAGAAGAAATGCCCTTATAATGAGTGCGCATCAAAAATGAAACGGAAAGGAAAGATTTCAAATGGTACCTGCAATTATCCTCTTTGCGGCGACTTATGTGCTGATGCTCACCTTCAGCAAGTTCCGCCCCTACATCGCACTGGCTTCCGGTGTGCTGTTCATCCTCACCGGCATGCTGCCCGCTTCCCAGATTATCGGCGCTCTGGACTTCAACGTCCTGCTGATGATCGGCGGCACCATGGGCCTGGTCCAGCTGTTCATCGACAGCCGCATGCCCGAGCGCCTGGCTGATATCATCATGGATAAGGTCCCCAACGTTCAGTGGGCCGCTGTTTCCCTGTCTCTGTTCGCTGGTGTGATCTCCGCTTTCGTTGACAACGTGGCCACCGTTCTGATGATCGCCCCCGTTGCCATCGAGATCTGCAAGAAGCTGAAGACCAACCCCGTTCCCTTCATCATCTCCATCGCCGTCTCCTCCAATCTGCAGGGCGCTGCAACTCTGGTCGGTGACACCACCGCCATCATGCTGGGCTCCGCACTGGACATGAGCTTCCTGGACTTCATCTGGTATCAGGGCAAGCCCGGTATGTTCTTCATGGTGGAGCTGGGCGCCTGCCTGTCCGCCTGCATCGTCTACTTCGTCTTCCGCAAGGAGAAGAGTGCCATCCCCAAGTCCGGCAAGATGACCGAGGTTACCGACATGGTTCCCACCGTGCTGCTGGTCGGCGCCATTGTGCTGCTGATCGTAGCCTCCTTCCTGCCCTTCGAGATGCCCGCTGAGACCAACGGCCTCATCTGCTTCACCCTGCTGATCATCGGCCTGATCTACAACTACGCAAAGAACAAGAACCTGGATGCCATCATGGGCCCCCTGAAGGCCATCGACTTCGAGACCCTGGGCCTGCTGGTCGGTCTGTTCCTGATGATCGGCGGTATCTCCAACATGGGCGTCATCGACGCTCTGGCACAGGGGCTTGCCAAGCTGGGCGCCGGTAACCCCTTCCTGATGTACACCATCATCGTCTGGGCTTCCGTTATCATCTCTGCTTTCATCGATAACATCCCCTACGTTGCCACCATGATTCCCGTCATCGCCGGCATCGCTGTGGAGATGGGCATCGACTCCACCGCTCTGTACTTCGGCCTGCTGTCCGGCGCTACCCTGGGCGGCAACTGCACCCCCATCGGTGCTTCCGCCAACATCACCGGTATCGGCATCCTGCGCAAGGAGGGCCACGAGGTCTCCAACGGCGACTTCTTCAAGATCGGCATCCCCTTCACCATGGCTGCTATCATCCCCGCCTACATCCTGATCTGGATCCTCTTCGGCGTATAAGCCTCTGTCTTCTTAAGCCTTCCGCCCTTCGGATTTATCCGAGGGGCGGATTTTTTTTGCCTGATATTAGCCAAAATACGCATCTTTTATCCGTGCGTTAGCCGGTTGTATGCTATTCTTTTCGGGAATGCGCCGGTCCTGCCGGGCATATTCATAGAGAAAGTATATTGGGAGGACAATATGGAAGTATTGATTCAGAATTTATCCTACCTCACGATCCCCCAGGTGATCATGTGGTGTATCGGCGGCGGCCTGATCTATCTGGCCATTGCCAAGCAGATGGAGCCCACCCTGCTGCTGCCCATGGGCTTCGGCGCCATCCTGGTGAACCTGCCTGTGGCCGTGGAGGGCACCGGCGTGCAGCATGTGCTGGATACCCTCTTTGCCATCGGCATTGAAGGCGCGGAGCTGTTCCCCCTGATGCTATTCATCGGCATCGGCGCCATGATCGATTTTCAGCCTCTGCTGACCAATCCGAAGCTGATGATCTTCGGCGCAGCGGCCCAGTTCGGCATTTTCTTCACCCTGGCGGTGGCCTCTCTGATGGGCTATGAGATCCAGGATGCCGCCTCCATCGCCATCATCGGCGCTGCCGACGGCCCCACCTCCATCTTCGTGGCCATGGCTCTGGGCTCCAAGTACCTGGGCGCTATCATGGTGGCAGCCTATTCCTATATGGCTCTGGTTCCTCTGGTGCAGCCCCCCATCATCAAGCTGTGCACCACCAGGGAGGAGCGGAAGATCAGGATGGCCTACAAGGGCAAGCCCGTTTCCCGGTTGACCAAGATCCTGTTCCCCATCGTGGTAACGGTAATCGTGGGCCTGGTGGCCCCTGACGCCGTGGCCCTGATCGGTTTCCTGATGTTCGGCAATCTGCTGCGGGAGTGCGGCGTGCTGGACTCCCTGTCCGAGACTGCCCAGAAGGTGCTGGCCAACCTGATCACCATCTTCCTGGGTATCACCATCGCATCCCAGATGAAGGCCAGCGACTTTTTGCAGGTGGATACCCTGGTGATCATCGGCCTGGGTCTGGTGGCCTTTGTCTTTGATACCTTCGGCGGTGTCATGGTGGCAAAGATCATGAACCTGTTCTCCAAGGAGAAGATCAACCCCATGATCGGCGTGGCCGGTATTTCCGCCTTCCCCATGTCCGCCCGGGTGGTCCACAAGATGGGCCTGGAGGAGGACAACCAGAATTTCCTGCTGATGCATTCCATCGGCGTCAATGTGTCCGGACAGATCGCCTCCGTCATTGCCGGCGGCCTGATTCTGTCCCTGGTCAAAGCCATGATCGGAGGTTAAGCATATGCGTGTAGATCTGCTGCTGGAAGCCCTGCCTGTGATGGGCACCGGCTACCTGGGTATTTTCATCGTCACCGGCGTGATCATTGCCGTGGTTACGCTGCTGAAAAAGTTCTTTAACTAAGCGAAAAAAGAATGGCACCCCTGGGGGGTGCCCTTTTCTTATGCAAAACACGCTCTGAACGGAAACAGGGAGGAAGATCATAAGCTGCATGCTACAGGATGAATACAAAGTGTTCCGCGTCCACTTGGGTAAAGCCGATACTTTGAAACATCTTTTGGGACTGGGCGTTGAAGCTGTAGATCTCAGCGTGCAGCTGCGGCATCTGCTTTTCCCTGGCCAGCCGGATGATCTCGTGCATGACCCGTCTGCCGATATGTTTATTCTGGAAAGGTTTCGCGATCACGATGTTGACCTCGCCGCTGGGCTGCAGGCACACATCGCCGCACAATCTGTTTTTGTACTTGATGTAAAACAAATCACCGTGCCGGTTTAAGTACCCATACATCCCCTTCAGCAAGGCCAGATCATACACGGTATCCCTGTTGTCCACCTGTTTGCACAGCTGCGGATCCTGGTACCAGGCCAGAGTGGTTTTGTAGTTGGGATAATAGGGGACGAGGGTGATTTCTTCGTCAACGATCCTCTTTTGCACGATGCATACCTCCCTGATAAATCGTTCCTGCAAGATAGATTATACAGAGAAACCGGGAATTTTCAACCCATCCTTAAACATGTTCGCTTCGGGGTGGCAGCAGGCTACTTCGAGTCGATAGAATCAAGGAGCGGCTCGGTCAAGCCCTCGCCGGCGGCGCTCACCCGCGCCGCATTTAAATTGTTCGACTCCCTACCGCTCCATAAGAAAAAGCCACCCAGAGGGTGGCTTTTTCTTATGGAGCAGGATACGGGAGTCGATAGAATCAAGGAGTTGCGCCCGTCGAGCCGGGCGCAAGCAGGTGTCCACCGGACACCTGCATTTAAATGGGTTCGACTCCCTCCACCAGTCCAAATAAAAAGGCACCCCTGTGGGGTGCCTTTTTATTTGGAGCAGGATACGGGAGTCGAACCCGCCTTCACGGCTTGGGAAGCCGTTGTATTACCGATATACGAATCCTGCAAGTGTTAAGTATTATAGCAAAGGGCGATGGAAAAAGCAACCACTTTTTGTCGAGGGCGGCGTGGGTTTTCCACGCCGCCCAGGGTTTATTTCAGGGGGATGGTAAAGGAAAACTGGATGCATTTTTCGCCGTTGACCCAGGTGTTTTGGGCGACCAGCCTGCCCCGGTGGAGCTCCACGATGCTCCGGGCGATGGGAAGTCCCAGTCCGGTGCCCTTGCCGGTGCGGGAATCCTCAGCCCGGTAGAAGGTCTCGAAGAGCTTTTCCAGAACCTCTTCGGGAAGATGCTCCGCTTCGTTTTCAATCTGGAAGGTGGCGTCCTTTTCATCCGAAAAGACCCGGAGCCAGATGGTGCCCCCGTCGGGGGTGTAGCGTACCGCGTTGGTCAGCAGGTTCGTCACCACCTGCCCCATCCGGGCCTCGTCAGCGGTGAGGAAGCAGTCGTTATGGAAGCCCCAGGACAGCCGCAGCTGCCGCTCCTCCAGTGCCGGGGCCAGCTTTTCGGCGATGCCCTCCGTCAGCTTCAGCAATGAGAAGTGGTCGGCGGAAAGCTTTACCTTTCCGGATTCCAGTCGGCTGTGGTCCAGCATTTCCAGCACCATGGCGTCCATCCGCTCCGCTTCCTCCAGAATGGTGGCGAGATATTTTTCCTTCTTTTCCTCGGCAATGCCGGATTGCAGGGCTTCGGCGTAGCTGTGGATGATGGCCAGGGGTGTTTTCAGCTCGTGGGTGATATTGGATACCAGCTGGCGGCGGTTTTCCTCGGCATTTTTTGCGAATTCCAGGGAGGAGCGCAGCTGCTGATTGTCATTGACCAGGCCGCGGCGCTGGGCCTGCTCGCCTTTCAGAATGGCTTCCAGGGCGTGGGGCTCCTTCCACCGGGACAGATGCTCGATGGGAGCGTCGGTAGTGAGCCGGTGGACCAGCATATCCAGAGTGTTGGTCACGTTCCGCCGGATGGACCGCAGGATCAGCCACAGGGCCACCGCCACCAGACCGAAGGATACCAGATAGGTGGGGATCATTCTCCACATGGCGTACTGCACAGGCCAGCAGCGGATGGCCAGGGCATAGGTGCCCACCTCCGGATCGTCCTTGATTTTGCCGGTAAAGATCATGATGCTGTCGAAGAGACTCTCCCGGCGGTAATTGTACCAGCGTTCGTCATCCATGGCGGTTTCCAGGTAATCCACCAGGGAATCGTAGCGGCTGCCGTTTGCGGTCAGGTTTTGGTGCTCATAGCTGTAGCCGCCCACTTCCCAGCTGTACAGTGTGACCAATTTCTGATGTTCGGGAGCATCATCGGAAACGATGTTTTCCCAATTCAGCCCGGTGGCTGCGTCGATTTTTGCCAGCAGCTGCGTAGTTGGTTCCGTGTGAAAGTAGGAAGGACGGCCGTAATCCACGGATGTGGGCTCAAAGCGTTCCCCCTCAAAATAGCCTGTGAACCGCAGTACACCGCCGCCCCAAAGATAAAAGGAGCTGGGCATATCTGCCTGCACACCGCCCCAGAGATAACCCATCATCCGTTCCCGGCCCTGGGGCAGCGCATCGATATCGATCCAGCTATAGCCTTCCGCCAGGAGATTCTGAGCATGCCAGCTTGCTTCGGTGCAATAGGTAAACGTCAGAACATTGCCGCTTTGCATCAGCACATTCTGATCTGCATCGTAGAATATCACTGCAGGATGAAAGCCGTACAGCAGATCCCATTTTCCGTAGAACCAGTCATCGCTGCCATAGCTGTCGGGCACCTGGGGCAGCACAAAGGGAAATAGCTGATCCGCAGAAAGGTAATAATAGAAATCACTCAGACGCATACAGCGCAGCAGGGAAGCATAGCCGGGAATTTCCGGGTCAAGATGGGAACTGAACCGGATATGGTTGCTTAATGCGGTCAGCTCGTGGGCCTTCGTTTCGATCTGCTGCTGAAAATCCTTCGCCACGGCCCAGGTAAGTAACACCATGAACACCAGCCAGACGGAAAGCACCAGGGCGGTGATGCGGATTGCGATGGTTTTAAAAGTTTTCGGGCGGTTCTTCTCCTTATCCATTTATCACACCTCCAGCTTATAACCGGATTTGATGACGGTCTTGATGCACCCGGCGGCAGAACCCAGCTTTTCACGGAGCCGCTTGATGTGGGTATCCACCGCCCGGGAGTCGCCCTCATAGTCGTAGCCCCAGCACTTGATGAGCAATTGCTCCCGGGAAAGGACCATGCCCCGGTTTCGCACCAGGCACAGGAGCAGGGAATACTCCTTGGGGGTCAGGGTGATGGGCTGCTCCTGCACCCACACCTGCTGGGCAGAGACCCGGATGCGGATGGGCCCGGCGGTGATCAGATCGCCGCTGAGGATGTGCCCCCGGCTCCGGTTGATGAGCGCCATCAGCTTGGCATACAGCACCGCCAGGGAATAGGGCTTGGTCACATAGTCGTCAGCCCCCAGCTCGTAGCCTAAGAGCTTATCCTCCTCGTCGGACAGGGCGGTGAGGAAGATGATGGGCACGTCGGAGGATTTCCGCAGCTCCCGGCAGACACTCAGGCCATTTAATTTGGGCATCATGATGTCAAGCAAAACGCCGTCAAAGGCTTCGCTTTGTGCCAGCTCCAGGGCCTTGGCACCGTCGGCGGCGGGGATGGGCGTAACGCCCTTGCTTTCAAAATAGTCGCAGAGCACTTCCAGAAGCTTCGGTTCGTCCTCCGCAATGAGAATCCGGCAAGACATGGGCCATTCCTCCTTCCTTACCGGTATCATAGCCGGGAAATGTGTATTTCGTGTGTCGGGATATGGATTTCTTTGTACATATTTATGCAAAGCGGAGTCTATCTTTTTCCGATAAAATCCATTATAATGGTATACAAATTATAGCTCCGAAACCCCGGCCAGTCAAGCAGGGGGCCTTGGGAGGCTATACCGGGCACGCCGGAGAGCGTGCCGATATGGGCTGGGCCCATATCCCTTGCAGGCAATGTGCCTGCCTGATCTTAGGAGGTCAACAATTTATGTCCCTGATTGAAATGCTCAAACGCAGGAACGTGCTGTCCTTTGAAGTATATCCCCCGAAAACCGAGGCCGGTATGGACCGGCTCTGCGGCAAGGGCGGCGTTCTGGATAAGCTGTATACCCTAAACCCTGACTACATCTCCTGCACCTACGGCGCAGGCGGTACCAACGTGGGCAGAAACTTAGAGGTTCTGCAGAAGATCGCCCAGGATGGCAGGACCATCCCGGTGACCCACTTCACCTGCATCGGCAATAGCCGGGAGCGGATCCGGGAGCAGCTGAACGGCTACCTGGACAACGGAATCAACCATCTGCTGGCCCTCCGGGGCGACCTGCCCATGGGCTGTACCGGCACCGGCGGCGATTTGCACTACGCCGGTGAGCTGGTGGAATTCGTCCGCCGGGAATTCGGCGACAAGTTCACCATCGCCGTGGCGGGCTCTCCCGAGGGGCACATCTCCTGCACCTCTCTGGAGGCGGACATCGAATTTCTCAAGCGCAAGCAGGACCTGGGCGCCGACTACATCATGACCCAGCTGTGCTGGGATATGGACCAGTTCTGCCGGTGGATGGATGCCATCCGGGCGGCGGGCGTGTGGCTGCCGGTGGATGTGGGCATCATGCCCATCCTGGACCAGAAGGCCACCATCAACATGGCCCTGTCCCGCAACGGCTGTGTCATGCCCCGAAGCTTAAGTGTGCTGATCTCCAAGCACTGGATCTTCCCGGATCCCTTTACGGCAAATCCCGAGACGGATACCCAGTACCACCAGAAGAAGGCCGCCTTCCGGGAGGCCGGTGTGGAATATACCATCGACCAGATCCATCAGTACCGCCGGTGCGGCATCGCGGGCATCCATCTGTATGCCCTGAACCGGTTCGAGGACGTGGCCTATATCGCCCGGGAAGCGGGACTTCTCCGGGAAGACGCCAAAGTATAAGGAGGAACTGCTATGGCACCTCATACCATTGCTGTGGCCGGTAAGGGCGGCGTGGGAAAAACCACCGCCTGCGGCATGATCATCGACCACCTGTGCAAAAAGGGCGACGGCCCGGTACTGGTGGTGGACGCGGACGCCAATGCCAACCTGAACGAGGTCCTGGGCGTGGAGCTGGAAACCTCCCTGGGACAGATCCGGGAGGAGATGGCCCAGGCGGAGCTGAAAAAGACCATCCCCGCCGGAATGACCAAGGGGGATTACGCGGAGATGAAATTCTCCGAGGCCCTCATCGAAGAGGACGATTTTGATATGCTGGTCATGGGCCGGACCCAGGGCGAGGGCTGCTACTGCTATGTCAACTCCATGCTCAAGCGGCAGATGGACAAATATGTTCCAAACTATGCCTATGTGGTCATGGACAACGAGGCGGGCCTGGAGCATGTGGCCCGGGGAACCCTGCCCCATGTGGACACCATGCTGCTGATCTCCGATTGCTCCCGCCGGGGCATCCAGGCCGCTGCCCGGATCGCCCAGATGGTGGGGGAGCTGGACTTGAAGCCCGGCAGAATGGGCCTCATCGTCAACCGGGCTCCCAATGGCCGTTTGGACCCGGGAATCCTGGCTGAGATCGAAAAGCAGGGCCTGACCCTCTTCGGTGTCCTGCCCCAGGACGAGGCGGTGTACCGCTGCGACTGCGATGGAGAGCCCTCCGCCTGCCTGCCGGACAGCGACCCCATGAAGGCCGCCCTGAAGGAAATTCTGAAATCCATCAGCCTATAAAATTAATCAATTCTGCATTCTACATTCTGCATTAACTGACAAGGGGGATATTTACCTATGGCATTCACTCCCAAGACTGCTGCCTGCTCCGGCAGGATCAACGCCGTGACCCTGGGCACCGGCGATGCCGCCATCGTTCTGGGCGGCCAGAACGTGCTGCCCTTCCATACCTTTGACGGCCCCATCGAAAATCCGCCCAAAATCGGCGTGGAGATTTCCGATCTGGCCGACGCCTGGACCGCACCGGGTCTGGTGGACTTCTATGCCGGCTGCAGCACCATGGCCCAGCGGGCGCAGAAGGCTGCCTCCATGGCCGGCGCCGATTTCCTGGCCCTGAATTTTGAGGGTGCCGATCCCAACGGCGCCAACCGCCCGGTTTCCCACTGCGTAGCCGATGCGGTGGCGGTGGCGGAGGCCGTGAACCTGCCCATCGTCATCATGGGCTGCAAGAATATGGAGAAGGACGCGGAGCTGTTCACCAAAATTTCCGAAGCTCTCCAGGGAAAGAACATCCTGGTGATGTCCGCCAAGAACGAGGACTATAAGACCGTGGGCGCCGCCGCGGCCCTGGCATACGGCCAGAAGGTCTGCGCCGAGACCGCCGACGATATCAACCTGGCCAAGCAGCTGAACATCATGCTGAAACAGCTGTCCGTGAAGCCGGAGCAGCTGGTCATGAACATCGGCACCGCCGCCGTGGGCTACGGCTATGAGTACGTGGCCTCCACCCTGGACCGGATCCGGCTGGCTGCCCTGACCCAGGGCGACGCGGACCTGCAGATGCCCATCATCGCCCCGGTGTCCACCGACACCTGGACCGTGAAGGAATCCTCCGCTACCGAGGAGGACGAACCCGCCTGGGGCAATGCGGAGGAGCGGGCCATCCACATGGAGATCTCCACCGCCGCCGCCAACCTCACCGGCGGCGCCGACGCGGTGATCCTGCGGCACCCTGCCGCTGTGGCCGCTGTCAGCAAATTCATTGCGGAACTGATCTGAGGAGGGTAACGACATGGCATTAAAAGGTCTGGACATTTTTAAAATGTCCCCCAAGAAAAACTGCAAGGAGTGCGGCGTGCCCACCTGCATGGCCTTCTGCATGAAGGTGGCCCAGGGCTCCGTGTCCATCGACAAGTGCCCCTACTTCTCCGAAGAGGCCAAGGCTATGCTGAATGAGCAGACCGCCCCTCCCATGAAGACCATCACCGTGGGCGGCCATAAGCTGGGCGGCGAGACCGTCCTGTACCGCCACGAAAAGACCCTGGTGAACAAGAACCTCTTCGCTGTCTGCGTCTGCACCGACTGCAGTGCGGAGAAGGTGGAAAAGAAGCTGGCCGACCTGCAAAAGGTGGATTACGAGCGGATCAACGAGCGGATGTACGTTGAGTTCGTCTTTGTGTCCAACAAGCAGTCTGATCCCGCTGTCTACGCTGAGCTGGTAAAGAAGGCCGCCGCCACCGGCCGGAGCCTGGTGCTGGAGTGCTGGGACGTGGCCTGCGCGGAAGCGGCTCTGGCGGTTGCGGGCAAGAACTGCATCCTGGACGGCGCCACCCCCGAAAACTGGGAAGGCATGAATGCCCTGGCTGTGAAGTCCGGGGTCACCCTGGGCGTCTGGGCGGAGAATCTTTCCGACCTGTACGACACCGTTAAGAAGCTGGAAGCCAAGGGCAACCGGAACCTGATCCTGGACGTGACGGCTGCCACCGCCAAGGAGACCCTGAAAAATGCAGTGCTGGTCCGCCGCACCGCCCTGCGGGACGGCGACCGGACCTTCGGCTACCCCTCCATTGTCAATGTGGCAAAGCTTGCCAAGGGGGATGACCGACTCCAGACTGCCTACGCCTCCATGTTCATTGAAAAGTACGCATCCATCATTGTCATGGGCAATATGCGCTATGCCCAGGCCCTGCCCCTGTACGGCCTGCGTCAGAATATCTACACCGACCCCCAGAAGCCCATGAAGGTGGAGGCCAAGATCTACCCCATCAACGGTGCCGACGAGAATTCTCCCTGCGCCCTGACGGTGGACTTTGCCCTGACCTATTTCCTGGTCTCCGGTGAGCTGGAACGGTCCGGCCAGCCGGTGAACCTGATCATCACCGATGCCTCCGGCATGTCCGTGCTGACCGCCTGGGCCGCCGGAAAGCTCTCCGCCACCACCATCCAGAAAACCTTCCAGACCCTGGACGTGGAAAATAAGATCAAAAACCGGACCCTGATCATCCCCGGCAAGGTGGCTGTTCTGAAGGGTGAGATCCAGGAGAAGCTTCCGGGCTGGAACGTGGTGGTGGGCCCCCAGGAGGCCATCCAGCTGCCCCGGTACATGCGTGACCGGGAGTATGAGGCCGCCGCCAAGGCCGCAGCCGGAAATGCCGCCGCTGTGGAGCAGGAGCAGCAGGAGCTGACCTTCACGGAACTGCTGGAAAAGAAGGTGCCCAGGATCGAATTGATGGACATGGGCGTCAGCTACAAGGGCCGCAATCCCGCCAGCCGGGCCTTCACCGTCATCGGCGAGCGGATCCACTGCATCGCCCCCGCCATCCGCAAGGCCATGGACGAGCGGGACCCCAAGCCCATCCTGGAGCGGGCCGCTCAGCAGATCGCTGCCGGTGCCAATTACCTGGACGTGAACATCGGCCCCGCCGAAAAGGACGGTCCCGAGCGGATGATCTGGGCCGTGAAGCTGCTGCAGGAGAACTTCAACAATGTGCCCCTGGTGCTGGACACCGCCAACAAGCGGGCCATCGAGGCGGGCATCCGTGTCTACAACCGGACCCACGGCAAGCCCGTGGTGAACTCCGCCGACGCCGGTTCCCGGATCGACTACATCGACCTGGCCGCCGCCAACGATGCCATCTGCATCGCTCTCTGTTCCGCTGACGGCATCGCCAGGGACAACGAGGAGCGGATGAAGCACTGCCACAATATGCTGGAGCGGGGCCTTGCCCTGGGCATGACCTCCGACGACCTGTGGTTCGACCCCCTGTTCCTGGTGGTCAAGGGCATGCAGGACAAGCAGATGGAGGTGCTGCAGGCCATCAAGCTGTTCTCCGACGAGGGCCTCAAGTCTACCGGCGGCCTGTCCAACAACTCCAACGGCGCGCCCAAGGCTGTCCGGCCCGTTATGGACTCTGCCCTGATTGCCATGTGCATGATGCAGGGCCTCACCTCCGCCATCGTCAACCCCAACGACAAGCGGCTCATGGAGACCATCAAGTCCTGCGACATTTTCCTGAATCACGTGCTGTACTCGGATTCTTACCTTGATGTGTAACATACCCCAGGCCGGGAAGGAAAATCCTTCCCGGCCTTTTCCATTTTAGGTATAGACTTTTTACCGGATTTGATGGATAATAAACGGTAGGACAGTCTGCGGCAAACCTGCCGCTTTATCATAACGAGCTTTGGGAGGAACATATCATGAGTGTCTTAACCGATCTGATCTATGGCGGCGCCAACGCCGTTGCGGGCCTCACCGAGGGCGCAGTGAACACTGCCGTTGCCAAATACGGTGCCGATCAGGAGATCGCCTTCCCCGATACCGCATACTTTTTCCCCACCATCTACGCCGCCACCGGCGTGAAGGTCCGCAGTCTTGGGGACCTGACCGCCTGTGTGGATGTGATGAAGAGTCTGATCACAAATCAGGAGGATCTGGGTGATGCCCTGAATGCCGGACTTGCCACCGCCGTGGGCGCTGAGATCATCGAGGGCCTGAAATGGGTGGCCAATGAGAACCCCTACGAACATGATACGGGCATCGGCTTTGTGCCGGACCCGGTGATCCGCTCTCTGGGTGTGCCCCTGGTAACCGGCGATATCCCCGGCGTGGCCGTGGTGCTGGGCAAGGCGGAAAATGCCGACGATGTGGTGCAGGTGGTCAAGGACTACCAGAGCAAGGGCATTATGACCTTCCTGGTGGGCGATGTCATCGAGCAGTGCATGAACGGCGGCGTGAAAATGGGCCTGGAGCTGCGGGTCATCCCCCTGGGCCATGACGTGACCTCCGTGATCCATGTGGTCACCGTGGCCATCCGTGCCGCCCTGATCTTCGGCAATATCCAGCCCGGCGACCTGGCTGGCCTGCTGGAATACACCAAGGCAAGAGTCCCTGCCTTTGTCAATACCTTCGGCGCCATTGATTCCGTGGTGGTCTCTGCCGGTGCCGGTGCCATTGCCCTGGGCTTCCCAGTGGTGGTGGATATCGACCTGGCGGAAAATCAGGTCCCCGGCGCTCTGGAATCCGTCACGGACCACACTGAGACGGTGAAAAAGTCTCTGGAGCTGCGCGGCATCAAGATCAAGGTGAAGGAGCTGCCCATCCCTGTGGCCTTTGCCGCCGCCTTTGAGGGCGAGATCATCCGCAAGGCGGATATGCACAACGAGTTCTACTCCGGCAAGAATCCCACCGCCGAGCTGGTGGTCATGCGGCAGCCGGATGAAATTGAGGACCACAAGATCACCGTCATCGGCCCCGACCTGGCGGATGCCCGGGACCTGGCCCTGGGCACCTTCGTGGAGGTGGCCGGCAAGAAGATGCAGGTGGACTTTGAAGCTGTCATCGAGCGTAAGTTCCACTCCTGGTTCAACTATATGGAGGGCGTCATGCACACCGGCCAGCGGAACCTGGTCCGGGTCCGGGTCTCCAAGGCCGCCTTCGAGGCGGGCCTGACTGTGAAGCACTTTGCCGAAGCCCTGTACTTCATGATCATGGACGAGTTCGACGCCGTAGTGGACAAGTGCCAGATCACCATCATCACCGACCCGACTGAAGCGGCCAAATTCCGGGATGAGCTGGCCATGCCCCGGTATGCCCAGCGGGATGACCGGCTGGCCTCCATGACCGACGAGGCTGTGGACCGCTACTACACCTGTATCCTCTGCCAGTCCTTCGCCCCGGCCCACTGCTGCGTGGTCACCCCCGAGCGCCTGGGCCTCTGCGGCGCAGTCAGCTGGCTGGATGCCAAGGCCACCAATGAGCTGGACCCCAACGGCCCCTGCCAGCCGGTTTCCAAGGAGGGCTGCCTGGACGAGCGGACCGGCCGCTACGAGTCCGTGGACCAGGTGATCCGCACCGCCACCCAGGGCGCTGTGGAGAATGTGACCCTCTACTCCATTCTGGAGGACCCCATGACCTCCTGCGGCTGCTTCGAGTGCATCTGCGGCATCGAGCCCATGTCCGGCGGCTTCATCATCGTCAACCGGGAGTTCAAGGGCATGACCCCTGCGGGCATGACCTTCGGCGAGCTGGCCTCCTGCACCGGCGGCGGCGTCCAGACCCCCGGCTATATGGGCCACGGCCGCCACTTCATCTCCTCCAAGAAGTTCATCGCCGCCGAGGGCGGCAGCCAGCGCATCGTCTGGATGCCCAGGGAGCTGAAGGAGGACGTGGGCGAAAAGCTGAACAAGACCGTTTTCGAGCTGTACGGCATCGAGAACTTTACCGACTATATTGCCGACGAGACCGTCACCACCGACTGCGAGGAGCTGCTGGAGTGGCTGTCCGAGCAGGGCCACCCGGTCCTGGGCCTGGAGCCCTTGATGTAAGGCAAGCACACATGAAATCAGCAAAAAAAGAAGAATTGCGAATCTTCAGGTTTGCAGAACTGGGCAGGGCTCTGGTGTACAGGATGCTGCTGCGGTTAAGACTTCGCAATGTAAATCCATCAATTATTGCAAACAACTGCACTGCGGGCATCATATACCATGATTTGGGACTTAAATTTCGTTCTCCCACAATCAATCTGTATTTTGAAACGGAGGACTACTATAAGTTTCTGCGCAGTCTGGAATATTATTTGCATTGTATTCCGGAGCCGGTGGCAGATGATCCGCACCCATTCCCCGTGGGTGTTCTTCGGAAGGAAGAGGAGGAAGTTAAGGTGTATTTCATGCACTATGCTTCTTTCGAAGAAGCCAGAGACAAATGGGTTGAGCGTGGAGCCCGCGTGAATTTGGATAACCTGTATGTACTGTGGGAATATCCCAGTACGCTCCATGTGAAAGACCGGATTTGGCAGCAGTTTCGGTCACTGGACTTTAAGCATAAGCGTTTGTTGACAGATCCGGTGGACTTTTCTGATGAAGAGGTAGTTCCTATTGGCATCTACAGGGGAAATTACCGCCCTGGCCTGATTCTTGACTATGTGCCCGGAAAATACGGAACACGCTACCTGAACCGGTTCGACTATGTGCGGTTTCTGAACCAGAAATAAAGATAACCTGGTGCGCCGGTTGCCTCCGAACCGGTCACCGATTACTTCCGAAAGGAAATATTCCCTAAATGAAAGTAACCTTCCAAATAGAAAATGCCGCGCCGGTGATTGCGGAATGCGGTGCGGGAGACAATCTGCTGGAGCTGGCAAGAAGAGCCAATGTGGCCATCGATGCCCCCTGCTCCGGCAACGGCTCCTGCGGCAAGTGCCGTGTGAAACTCCTGGAGGGACAGCTGGACAGCCTGCCCAGCCGTCACATCAGCGAAGCGGAATACGCCGAGGGCTGGCGCTTAAGCTGCTGCAGCCGTGTAATGTCCGACTGCCTGGTGCTTGTGCCGGATATCGCCTCGGCCTACCGCAGCCGGATGAAGACAGCGGACCTGTCCTCTCCCAAGGAGATCGCCATTTTTGAAGAGGCCAAGGCCCAGCTGCTGGGCAGCGGCATTGATTTTTCCAACAATTTTATGGCTCTGGAGCTGATGATGGATCCGCCCACCCTGGACGACACCATGCCGGACAACGAGCGGCTGATCCGGGCCATCCGGGCAAAGCTGGGGGTGGAGCAGGTAACCATTGCCTTCTGCGTCATGCGTAAGCTGGCGGCCACCCTCCGGCAGAACAATTTTTACGTCTGCGTCAAGGGCGTCCGGGAGGGGGATTCCTTCCGGTGCATGGAGATCTGTGCCCCCATGGATCAGACCCTGGTGGGCTGTGCTGTGGATATCGGCACCACCACCGTCACCCTGGTGCTGACGGACCTGACAACCGGCGCCATTCTGGCCAAGGGCTCCTCCGGCAACGGCCAGATCCGCTACGGCGCAGACGTGATTAACCGGATCATCCAGCAGGGCCGCCCCGGCGGCGTGGAAAAACTCCGGCATGCCATCATCGCCGAGACCCTGACGCCCCTGATGCAGACCCTCTGCGCGGAATCCGGCGTCCGGCCGGAATCGGTGCTGCGGATGGCGGTGGCGGCCAATACCACCATGAGCCACCTGCTGCTGGGCCTGGATGCCCGGAGTATCCGCATGGAGCCCTATATTCCCAGCTTCTTCTCCTGGGAGGGCCTCCGGGCGGGGGATCTGGGGCTGTACGCCAATCCGGAGGCCCCGGTGATCCTGGCCCCCAATATCGGCTCCTATGTGGGCGGCGATATCACCGCCGGTGCCCTGGCCACCGGGATCTGGGACGAAGATGCCATGAGCCTGTTCATCGACCTGGGCACCAACGGCGAGATCGTCTTCGGCAACCGGGAATTTCTCATGGCCTGCGCCTGCTCCGCCGGTCCCGCCTTTGAGGGCGGCGATATTTCCTGCGGCATGCGGGCCACCGACGGCGCGGTGGAGACTGTCTCCATCGACGCAGACTCCATGGAACCCACCATCCATGTCATCGGCGGGGGCAAGCCCGTGGGCATCTGCGGCAGCGGCATCATCGACCTGGTGGCGGAGCTGTACCGCACCGGCATCATCGACCCCCGGGGCAATTTCGTCCGGGAGGGAAGCCGGGTCAAGCGCAATGCCCACGGTATGGGCAGATATGTGCTGGCTTTCCCCGAGGAGAGCGCCACCGGCTGGGAGGTTGCCCTGACCGAGGTGGACATCGACAATTTCATCCGGGCCAAGGGTGCCATCTATTCCGCCATCGATACCCTGCTGCAAAGCGTGGGTATGGATGATGGCTGCATTGAAAAGGTCTGCGTGGCCGGCGGTATCGGCTCCGGCATCAATATGCGCCATGCCGTCAGCATCGGCATGCTGCCGGACCTGGCCCCGGACACCTTCTGCTATGTGGGAAATACCTCCCTCACCGGTGCCTACGCCCTGGTCATGAGTGACAGCGCCGTTGAAAAATGCGCCGAAGTGGCGGCCAATATGACCTATGTGGAGCTTTCCACCTGCCCCGGCTACATGGACGCCTTTGTGGCCGCCTGTTTCATTCCCCATACCGACAGCAATCGGTTCCCCCATTCCTGCCAGGAGGTATGATATGTTCCTGGAAAAACAGCACCATATTGCCATCATTTCGTCCGATTGGGACAAGGCCAGGGAATTCTATATCGAAAAACTGGGCTTTGAACTGGTCCGGGAGGTCTGGCGTCCTGACCAGAAGGATTATCTGCGGCTGCTCCGGCAGGGGGATACGGTCCTGGAGCTGTTCATCCGGCCTGAGGCTCCGGCCCGGGTCACCAATCCGGAAGCCATGGGACTGCGGCACCTGGCCTTCCATGTGGCGGATATGGAAGCCGCTGTGGCCTGGCTGAAGGATCAGGGCATTGAAACGGAGCCCATCCGGGAGGATAAGGTCAACGGCGGACGCTTCACCTTCTTCCGGGACCCGGACGATTTACCATTGGAATTACATGAATAAAGGAGAATTCATTATGATCGTACAGAATGTTCATCACGTCGCCATCATCGTATCCGACTATCAGAAGTCCCGGGAGTTCTACGTGGACAAGCTGGGCTTCCAGGTGATCCGGGAAGAGTACCGCCCTGTGCAGAATGACATGAAGCTGGAGGTCCAGCTGGGCAACTGCATGCTGGAGATCTTCGGCAAGAAGGATCCCCAGCCCAATGCCGCCACCAAGCCCACCCACTGCGGCATGTGGCACCTGTGCTTCTGGGCTCCCGAGCTGGAAAAGACCATCGCCGAGCTGAACGAAAAGGGCATCGCCACCGACCCCATCATGGTCAACGCTTCCAACGGCAAGCGGATCGCCTTCTTCTACGATCCCGACGGCCTGCCCCTGGAGCTCCACGAGTAAGCGGCCAGTGGCCGCGGACAATTCGCTTCGCACCCCGGTGGTGAACCGGCGCATCCTGATTGTGCCCGGTGACGAAGAAGCGCTGTAATCAAAGGAAAAACTATGCAGTTCGAAAACCACAAGGAAGAAGTCCCCTTTGCCCATTATGTGCAGCGGTTCCGGGAACTGGAGCCTGCTGAAGCGGCAGTCCGCGCCGGGGAAAAATGGGACGGCAAGGAATTTTATGTAAACCTGCTGGGGCGGGAATTTGCCATTTCCCACCCGGATTACGCCATCCGGGCTCTGGACGGCGGCGCGCTGCCCCCTCTGCCCACCCAGACCTTCCTGCTGCGCTGGCTGCTGGAAGCCCGGGTGACCCAATGGCTGGGTCAGTGGAAGACCTTTCGGGAGATGCCCTGGGGGGAGATGTACAACACCCCCTACACCGGACGGGTGCTGAAACGGGCCGCCTTCACCTTCGGCACCCGGCTGGATGCCTTCCGTGCCGCCTGTGAAAAGCTCGGCGGCACCCCGGTAAGCCCCGGCGACGCAGGTTACGAGTTTACCCTCATGGGCAACTATAAAATGCGCATCCTAGTCTGGGAAGGCGATGACGAGTTCCCTCCCAACGCCCAGATCCTCTATTCCGACAATTTCGCCGCTTCCTTCACCGCCGAAGACCGGGTGGTGGCGGCGGATATTCTGATTGGAACCATCAAAGCCAATATGTAACGCAAACAGGCGCGGCAGTGATCTGCCGCGCCTTTACTTGTGTGTTCAGACAAACTGGAATTTGTCGAAAGAAGGTTCTTCTTTGTTGCCGCTCACGCATTGACAGGTGTTACTTTCTTGCAACCATGCAAGAAAGTAACCAAAGAAGATGGCATAGGGGAGGCGCTGACCGCGAAGCCTATCGAAACTTCTTTTGTTTATCAGCTTATTCCCCCGGCTTCGAGCCGCCCTCCCCTATGTACCCCTTCCGGCATTGGTCGGAAGACTGGCAGTAGACGATTTTAAGACGGACAGCCGCAGCATCAATCATACGCAGGCAGTCCCGATAACAAAAGCGATCATTACTCAGACCTCGACGGGGGCCGGGTGGGGGTCTGGGGGAGGGCGGCTCAAAGTCGGGCCATAAATGTTAGATTTGCAATGCGGTAACGAAAGGCTTTGCGGTCAGCACATCCCCCAGCCGCTTTCTTTGGTTCGTTTCTTGTGCGGACACAAGAAATGAACACCTGCTATGTCTTAGAACGTAACATTCCGAGAGCCGAATTCCGACTTGGTCGAACGGATTGATCGGCACATTTATTAAAACGAAAGCCCTCCGCTTCAAGCGGAGGGCTTTGATTGCGCATAGCACGATTATTCCTGATACATGGGCGTGGTCAGGTACCGCTCGCCGGAGTCAGGCAGGAGGACCACGATGGTCTTGCCCTTGTTTTCCTCTTTTTTCGCCAGCTCCAGAGCCACGTGGAGGGCGCAGCCGGAGGAAATACCCACCAGGATGCCTTCCTCGCGGCCCATGCGGCGGCCTGCGGCGTAGGATTCTTCGGTGGTGACGGTGACCACCTCATCCACCAGCTTCAGGTCCAGGATTTCGGGGATAAAGTTGGCACCGATGCCCTGGATGCCGTGGGGGCCGCTGACGCCCTGGGTGATCAGGGGGGAGTCGGCGGGCTCCGCGCCGATGATGGTCACATTGGGCTTCTTTTCCCGCAGGTACCGGGCGGTGCCGGTAATGGTGCCGCCGGTGCCGATGCCGGCCACGAAAATGTCCACGTTTCCCTCCGTGTCCTCCCAAATCTCCGGGCCGGTGGTCTTGTAGTGGGCCTCCGGGTTGGCAGGATTGGTAAACTGTCCGGCGATGATGCTGCCGGGGATCTGCTTTTTCAGTTCTTCCGCTTTGGCGATACAGCCGGACATGCCCTCGCTACCGGGGGTCAGCACCAGCTCACCGCCGAAGGCGGTCATCAGCAGCCGCCGCTCCATGCTCATGGAGTCGGGCATGACGATGACGCAGTGGTAGCCCCGGGCGGCGGCCACGGCGCACAGGCCGATGCCGGTATTGCCGGAGGTGGGCTCGATGATGGTGGCGCCGGGGGTCAGAATGCCCTTTTCCTCGGCGGTAAGGATCATGTTCAGGGCCACCCGGTCCTTGGCGGAGCCTGCGGGGTTGCAGCCCTCGATTTTTGCCAGCACCCGGGCGTAGAGGTGGTCCTTCTTTTCGATATTGGTCAGCTCCAGCAGGGGCGTTCTGCCCATAAGCTGGGTCACAGAGGTGTAGATCATGAGATTTCCTCCTTAATCTTGGAGCAGCAGCCCCAGAAGCTTGTCGTCGGTGAAGGCCGGATGGCTGTAGGCAGCGTCCAGAAGGGCCTCCACGTTGTCGGTGTTGTTTTCGATTTCCTTGGAGTAGGTCTGGGCGGTGGTCAGCAGGTCGCCGCCCAGCTGACGGATCAGAATACAGGAGGCGATGCAGTATTTTACCCGGCAGTACAGGTCATAATCCGAAACCGCCTGGAGCCAGTACCGCTCCACAAAATAACGGGCCAGATTCCGGTAACGGTCATTCCAGGGGGCGGGGGAGGGGGCATTCAGCCGATGGGTCCAGGTGTCCGTGAGAATCTCCAATCCGGCAAAGAAGTTCGGCAATTCGGTGATTTCTGGCACCTTTACAAATTCCCGGACGCTGTCCAGAGCGGAATCCGGGTCGAAGGGCATTTCCTCGTCCCCATCCAGTTCAGCCTGAGCCTGGTAGCCATAGAGCAGGGCCAGGGCCAGGACTTCGTTGACCGGCTGGGTGGTGTCCGCCAGAATGTCCAGCACGGTTTTCCGGGTGCGCAGCAGCACCGCCATGGCCTCCATATCATATTCGGCCTCCCCGCCGGGAATTTCTTCCACGATGGGTTCGACGATGGGGGCGGACAGGATGATCCGGGCCGCCTCCAGACAGCTGAGCTCCAGGCCCCGCTCCACAAAGTCGCCGTAGTCATGGGTCAGCCTGGGGAATTCCCGGCAGGTCTTGCACAGGGCCTGTTCTCCAAGCTCCGCCTGGATCCGGCACAGGCCGTCGGTGCGCCACATGGGGCAGCGGCCCTCCACAATGGTCATGACCGTTTCTCCATCCTCGTCCTTCAGAAGCCGCCGCAGGTCATCCCCCAGGGGACCGGGCAAGCTGCGGTAACAGGCGGCGCTTTTGGCATCCACCTGCACGTCCCACTCCTTGCAGCAGGAGTCGGGGCAGGCGGAGGCGATACAGTGAAAGCTGTCAAAATAACTGGGTTTTTTGATTTTCATGGTGCCTCCCGGCGCAGGATGCAGCGGGTGGCGCTGACCTGCTCAGTGATGGTAAAGCCCAGTCTTTGATAAAGACCCAGGGCTCCGGTGTTTTGGATAAAGACGTAGAGCATGACCGGCAGCGCGGTTTCGGCGCAGCAGCGCTCCACAACGGCGGTGCCGATGCCCCGGCCCCGGTATTCCGGGAGAATGTACAGGTCATCCAGCTCCATGCCGCCCTCGCAGGGCACGAACCGGAAAAAGCCCGCTTTCTGTCCACAGAAATACACGCAGCGGTATTGGCCAATGTGGGTTTCGATTTTTCGCCGGGTCCACTTCAGTGCCCGGTCCAGGTCCATTTCCCGGGGATTTTCGTAGGTTTCGATCAGCTCCCGGGCAAACCGAAAGATTTCAGCCGCGTCCTCTGCTGCGGCGGGGGAGAAGGTAAGCTCCATGGGTGCCTCCTTTTCGGGCAAAAAGGCGCGCATACGGAATAACGTATGCGCGCCGGAAAATCAGTTCTGCTGGGTACCGGGGGCGATGGAATACAGAGATGCGGTGGCATCGGACAGGGCCTGACGGCTGACGGTGACAGCGGACTGCAGATGCATCAGCTGTTCGTTGAGCTTGTCTGCCATGTCACCGATCTGGGAAAAGGCCTCATCCACCTTCACAGTGGCTTCTGCCAGGGCACCGTTGGCCTGACGATAGACCAGCTCGGCCCGCTCCCTGGCTTCCCGCTCGGTCCGCTCAGCCCGGCGGTAAGCTTCCAGTTCCTGGGTGACGTGATACTGGACAGCGTTGGTCTTCAGGTCCCGCAGCTGCTGCTCCAGATCCAGACAGCGTGCTTCCAGCTCGTTGCTGTGGGGTGCCGCATCTGTGGACACAGCCGTGTGCTGCGCATCCATCACGCTGCAGCGTCTCTCCAGCTCAGTTACCTGAGCCTGAAGCTGGTCATTGATCTCCTGGGCAGCGGAGAGCTGTGCCTGCAGTGCCGCTACATCGGCGGAGGCATTCTGAACGCGCAGCAGCTCCAGCTGGGTATTCAGCTGATTGACTTCGGCAGTGTGCTTGGCGTTCAGGTACTCGATGTAGTGGACCACATCCTCCCGGTGAAAGCCGTTGAAGGCACTGCGGAAATTGAAAGTGTCGGACATATGAAAATACCTCCTTAAAATAGCAGAGAGATAATCAATTTCAGATAAAACTGATTATACCATAACATTTCGGGGAAAACAACCGCCTTTTACAGAAGATTGCCAAAGCGTGGAAGAAAAAATTTCTGTTTTGCTCTTTACAAAGGGAGAAAAGCCTGCTATAATAGTCAGGCTATCAAGCAGATGCACCGGTGGCTCAATGGATAGAGCATCGGATTCCGGTTCCGAGGGTTGGGGGTTCGAGTCCCTTCCGGTGTACCAAAAAAGCGGTTGCCCGTTCGGGCAGCCGCTTTTTTGCTGCCCGGAGGGACTCGAACATTTCAATGCGGTGCGGATGAGCGCCGCTTGCCGCCGGCTCGACGGCGGCAACACAATATTTTCTGCCCCAACGGGGCAGAAATGCAAACGAGTCCCTTCCGGTGTACCAAAAAGAAAAGGGAGGCTTCGGCCTCCCTTTTTTCTTTTTGGACCGGACGGGACTCGAAAGGCCGGCCCGACCGAAGGGAGGGTAAAAACAGTCCGGTGGACTGTTTTTAGGCCGTGGGAGAGTCCCTCTGGCTTCAAGACGCATCCGGTACGGATGTGGATTGAAGCCGTTCAGACTTTGCAGAGAGTTCGGTAGACGCAATCCCTTTTTTATTTCGCGCTGCGCACTGGACGGTCCGGCGCACCCCGGCACAGAGGCCGACAAGACGATATTTTGTCAATTCCCATGGAAATTCTATCCATATTACGCTATAATATTTTCAAACAGGAAAGGAGTGGTCTCCGTGAAAAAAGTTCTGAAGAAAATTCTGCTGGTTTTGGCCGTCATCGTGGCGGCGGCTGCCCTGTTTGTGGGCGGCGCGCTGCTGTACTCCCTGAACTATTCCGTCCCGGAGCAGGCGGCTTCCATCGAAAATGATACAGGGCTGGTCCGGGCCTATGGCCGCTCCCTCTATGACGCCCAGGGACGGAAATTGCAGCTGAAGGGTATCAACGCGGGCCAGATCCTGCTCCAGGAGGGCTGGATGAGCCCCTTCGCCCTGGAGCCCCTGAAAAACGAGGACGGCAGCTACGTCACCGATGCCGATGGTAACCTCCAGTACCCGGAATTTTCCGAGGATCAGTTCCGGGCAGGATTAAAGGCCAATCCCAATCTGGCGGGCTATGATCCGGAAGAACTGATGGAATACTATTACAGCTGCTTCTTTACGGAGGAGGACTTCCGGATCATCCGGGAGGAGCTGGGCCTGAACACCATCCGCCTGCCCTTCTATTACTTAAACATCCTCAACGAAGATCTGTCCCTGAAAGAGGAGGCTGAGACCTTCGCCTACCTGGACTGGTTCATCTCCCAGGCGGCGGAGAATGAACTGTATGTGATTCTGGACCTCCACGGTGCCCCGGGCAGCCAGAATGGCTACGAGCACTCCGGCGCAGCGGAGCGGGTGGAAAATCTCTGGGATAATCAGTCAAACCGGGACGCCACGGTGGAACTGTGGAAGGCCGTTTCCCACCACTACACGGTCACCCGGCCCGACCTGGGCGCCCGGATCGCTTCCTACGATCTGCTGAACGAGCCTACCTATGGTTACAAGGGTGTCACCACCCGGGAATGCTGGGACTTTTTCGACGTTCTCTACGACGCCATCCGGGCGCAGGAGGATGAACATGTGATCACCCTGGGCTGCTGCTGGGATTTTTCGAACCTGCCGGACCCCAGTGACTACGGCTGGGAAAATGTCCAGTACGAATACCACTGGTACAACTGGAAGCATGATATCCTGCCCTACGAGCTGTTCCACGGCTACCAGGACCTGTCCAATATCGGCCGGGACTACGATGTACCGGTGCTCATCGGCGAGTTTACCTGCTTCGAGGACCGGGATGCCTGGGCCAAGGAGCTGAAGCTCTACGACGAACGAAACTACAACTGGACTATCTGGAACTACAAAACCACCGTCACCGGCTGGTGGACCTCCTCCTGGGGTGTGTACACCTGCCAGCTGAATTTGACCGATACCCCCAAGTGCAACGTTTCTTCTTGTACTTATGAGGAATTCATTGCCGCCTGCGAGGCCACCCGGACCCAGCATTGCGCCACCGGCACCCTGTACGAGGTTTTGCGGGAATATAGGGGATAACTTGTCCAATTTTCGGGGCCTTTTTCCGTTGTTATTGCCATGTTGTGAACCATTTTCTTCCATGATAAAATGATGGTAACATCAAAACACAAGGAGGAACCACTATGTCCATTCGTGAAATCAGCTTCCCCTCTGCCAATGGCCGGGATACGGTCAAGGCCTGGGCCTATTCCCCCCTGGGCAAGCCCCGGGCCATTATCCAGCTGATCCATGGCTACGGCGAGCATTCCCGCCGCTACCTGCACATGATCGGCGCCTTCAATGCCGCAGGCTTCGTGGTCTACGCCGATGACCACATCGGCCACGGCAAGACCGGCTACGACGGCGGCACCCTGGGCGATCCCCATTCCGGCGGCTACATAACCTACGTCAAGGACGAGAAGTCCCTCCATGACATCGCCGTGGCGGACTACCCGGACGTGCCCTATTTCGTCTTCGGCCACAGCTGGGGCTCCATGCTGGCCCGGGCCTACGCCGCCCACTATGGCGAGGATATCGTGGGTCTGATGCTCTGCGGCCTCTGCTCCCAGTGGAAGGGCTGTGACGATGCCTATGTGAACGAGGAATTCAAGGCCGCCTTTGACTCTGACCCCAATCAGAACGCCGGTGAGTGGTTCGGTCGGGTCTTCTCCGGCATGACCGACCGGATCGAGAATCCAAATTCTTCCGCCGACTGGATCGCCAATGATCCCAGAGTGGTGGCTGACCACGCAGGCGACATGTTCAACACCTTCGATACCACATTGGAGCTGGTGTGGGACTTCGTCCAGCTGTACCACTTCATCGAAAGTGATGAGTGGGCACCCATGGTCCCCAGCCGGATCCCCACCTATCTGATCGCCGGCGACCAGGACCCCTGCGGCAACTACGGCGAGGGACTGTACCACGTGGCAAACCTGCTGGCCCGCACCGGCAACAAGACCATCACCCGGGCCTACACCGGCTACCGCCACGAAATTCACAACGAACTGGCCATCCGGGACGAAGTGGAGGCCGGCCTCATCGAGTTCGTCAACCAGGTTTTGGGATAAATTCGGCAGAATTCGAAAAAATGTCTTGACAAACAGCGGCACTTCGTATATACTAACGGAGTGCTTCGGACGATTAGCTCAGCTGGCTAGAGCATCCGCTTGACGTGCGGAAGGTCATAGGTTCGAGTCCTATATCGTCCACCAAAAAGAAAACCACGCCTTTCGGCGTGGTTTTTCTTTTTGGTATGGTATTAGAAATAGGACTCGAACAATTTAAATGCAGGTGTCCGGTGGACACCTGCTTGCGCCCGTGGTGCTTCGCGCAGCGGATCAAAATCCGAATGGTTGCCGGTGGCAACCATTCAATAATACATCGACGGGCGCAACACCTTAATTCTATCGAGTCCTATATCGTCCACTCTCCAGACTACGCATTTTCCTGCCATCCCATAAAAAACAGTGGCAATTGTCCGCGGTATGTGATACAATCATCCCTGCGAGGTGAACACTATGACCCTGACCGAAGCCAAAACGCTCCTGGAGCGCCGCCGGATCCCTTACCAGACTGCCCAGTATGAGGACGAAGCCGCCTACTGGCGCCACTGCATGCCCTTTCCCTATGCGGACAGCGCCCGGAAATGCCGCATCACTGCCCTGGTGATCCCCGCGGTGAACGGCGTGAAGAATATTGAGATCCAGTTCAGCCGCCTTCACGGCGAGTACGTCTTTGACGAACTCTGGTTCGGCGCACACTGCTTCGAGATGTTCGACTATGACCCGGACCTGATAGAAGCGGATATTATGGATTATATCGGCCAGATCGTGGAGGGAAAGCTGGCGGTTATCGAGGTCAATGACCTGAAGAAAAAACGCTGGAAGAGCAGCCTCTGCTTTGATCCCACGGACTCCGACTCCGTTTTCGGCGCGCCCGGCTTCCGGGAGGCGGTGGAACAAATCGAATCGCCCAAAAGCCTCTGGGCAAAGCTCACCGGCAAACGGAACCAATACGATATCTACGACTGGCGCACCTACCGGCAGATCGTGAAATAAACTGTCCCAAAGGGGGAAATGACCTATGAACGCAATTGAAATGCAGATCGAGAATCTGGTGGATTCCATTCTGGGCGACTACCAGAACGGCCGCGATATTGATAAAATGGACTTAAAGCGCCACCCGGATAAGGACGTGGTCATCGATATGATCGGTAAGCTCCTGCGGATTGTCTACCCGGGCTACTCCCGGGAAAAGGGCTACCGGATGTACAACACCAAGCACAGCCTCTCCATGCTCATTGAGGACGTGATGTACAACTTAAATAAGCAGATCACCCTGATCCTCCAGTCCGGCATGGATGACGAGGACGCCAAACTGAAGGCCCAGGAGATCTCTCTGGAATTCTTCCGGCGGATCCCTCAGGTTCGGGCCACGGTCCAGACGGACGTGGAGGCGGCCTACGCCGGAGACCCGGCAGCGACCAGCACCGATGAGATCATCTTCTGCTATCCGGGTCTCTTTGCCATCACCGTCTACCGGCTGGCCCATGTGCTCTACGATCTGGGCGTGCCCATGCTGCCCCGGATCATGACCGAGCATGCTCACGGCCTTACCGGCATCGACATCCACCCCGGCGCCACCATCGGCAATTTCTTCTTCATCGACCACGGCACCGGCATCGTCATCGGCGAGACCACCATCATCGGCGAGAATGTGAAGGTCTACCAGGGCGTGACCTTAGGTGGTCTCTCCACCCGGGCGGGCCAGGGTCTCCGGGGCAAGAAGCGCCATCCCACCATCGAGGACAATGTGACCATCTACGCCAACGCCTCCATCCTGGGCGGCGACACGGTCATCGGCCGGGAAAGTGTCATCGGCGCCAACGCCTTCATCACCCATTCCATCCCCGAGGCCACCACTGTGTCCATCAAGAGCCAGGAACTGCAGTTCAAGCAGCGCAACTGCGCCACATGCCCCACCCCCTGCGAAAACTGGAACGATAAGATTCAGCGGTAAATGATCGTTTATAAGAGTTTCCCTAAGGCTCCCCTTGAGGGGAGCTGGCACGGCATAGCCGTGACTGAGGGGTGAAAGGTTGGGGTTAGCAAAGGTTTTCGGCTTTCACCCCTCCGGCCCTACGGGCCACCTCCCCTCAAGGAGAGGCAAGGCGGCTGCGCCGCTAAACGATAATTTACACGAAGAAGGAGCTATCCCCATGCGTTATTCCAATATGGTACCGGGGATCTTCCTGTCCCGGCCTAACCGCTTCATTGCCAAGGTCCTGATCGAGGGCGTGGAGGAGACGGTCCATGTGAAAAATACCGGCAGGTGCCGGGAACTGCTGCCCGCCGGGGCACAGGTCTGGTGCCAGAAATCCGACAACCCCAACCGCAAGACCAAGTACGACCTGATCACCGTGCAAAAAGGGGAGCGGCTCATCAATATGGACTCCCAGGCCCCGAATACCGCCGCCGGGGAGTGGCTTCGCTCCGGCGGATTGGGGGAAATCGAGAACCTGAAAGCAGAGTCCTTCCACGGGGACTCCCGGTTCGATTTTTCCTTTGTGAAGGACGGCAAGCCATGCTTCCTGGAGGTCAAGGGCGTGACCCTGGAGGAAGACGGCGTCTGCGCCTTCCCCGATGCTCCCACGGAGCGGGGCGCAAGGCACCTGAAGGGGCTGACCCAGGCGGCGAAGGAGGGCTTCGGAGCCTACGTCCTCTTCGTCATTCAGATGGCGGATGTGAAATACCTGCGGCCCCATGATGAGCGGGACCCGGCCTTCGGCGCGGCCCTCAGAGAAGCCGCCGAAAACGGTGTCGTGGTCATGGCCATGGACTGTGCCGTGGAGATTGACTCTATGGATATCCGGCTCAGGGTTCCCGTGAAGCTGTAAATCCAATTGCAATGCAAAACCCCTCCGCATAAAGCGGAGGGGTTGCTTTGTGTAAGGGAAGAAGCTGTTAGATAAATTGGAATTTATCACTCTGTCAAACCGAAATTAATTATTCATCATCCTTGCAAAAAGTTATAAGCATGAAATTCGTAGATATTCCTGGTTGAGGAGATAGGCATACAACATCCCACCCCTCTTTTGCCATATCGTTCATTATAGTTTCAAGTCTTGTAAAATTTACAGTTCCTAATTCCTCAAAAGTCATTTTAACTCTGACAACCTTATACTGCTTCATATCAATTCCTCCAAATTCAAGTTTGTTTAACAGCCTTACGATTTACATTGTAGGGGCGCACTGTGCGCGCCCCTACAAATCCCATCGAAGGTTGCCTGACTGTTCAGCCTATTCCACAGGCTCGATGATGTAGACATTAGAGCCATAGTCACCCTGGTTGCGCTGGTCGGTGGTATAGCCGGTGCCCCGGAACAGAGGCTTGAGCATCACGCCGGAGGCCAGGGCGGCGCCGGTGGCGGTCCGGTCCTCGCCGCCGTCGGGCATAGCGTAGTGAGCGTCGGCAGTGCGGACCAGAAGGCCGCTGGGACTGACGGAGAAGGGCACCACATGCTTTAAAAGATTTCCGAACTGGCCTACCCGGATCTTCTGCTCCAAAGAGCGGAAGCGGTAGGTCTTTTCCTTTTCCAGGCCGGTGATGCGCAGCCGCTCGTAGGGGGGCGCGGCGCTGACCTGCTGGTGGAACACGCCGGAAATGGCCATATTGCTGTCGGATACCTGCCAGCCCAGGGCGTGCCTGGTAAAGCGGCCGTACTGGAACAGGGCCCGGTACTGCTTGTAGAAGGCGATCTGGTTCTTGATCTCGGTGATCTCCACGGGAAACAGATGCTTCAGGTCCAGCTCGTAGCCCAGGCAGCCGAAGAAGGACACGTTGCCCCGGGTGCTCAGGGGCGTGGCCCGGAGGGTCTGGGCATGGGGGGCAGCGGAGACATGGGCGCCGAAGGTGGACTGGGGGTACAGGTAGCTCAGGTTCCCCTGGATGGTCAGCCGCTCAATGGGGTCGGTATCGTCGCTGCACCAGACCTGGGGGGAGAAGCAGAGCATACCCAGGTCGAACCGGTTGCCGCCGGAGGAGCAGCTTTCCAGCAGGATCTCCGGCCGGGGGCCGAAAATCCGGCGGAGAATGTCATATAGACCCAGAATATAGTCGTGGGCCTTGGCACCCAGGGCCACGGAGTGCCGGTTCATATCCCACTTGACGTAGGAAATGGCGGCAGTGTCCAGAATCCCGGTGACGGAAGAAACGATATAGTCCCGGACCTCCGGCTTTGTCAGGTCCAGCAGCAGCTGGTGGCGGCCCAGAATGGGGGTGAATTCGTCGGTCAGGGCCCAGTCCGGGTGGGCCCGGTACAGATCAGAGTCGGGGCTCACGGATTCCGGCTCGAACCAGAGACCGAACTGCATTCCCTTGGCAGTGATGCGCTTTGCCAGACCGTCCATGCCGTCGGGGAGCTTTTTCAGGTTCACATTGTAGTCACCCAGGCTGCAGTGGTCATTGTTGCGTACGCCGAACCATCCGTCATCCAGCACGAACAGTTCGCAGCCCAAGTCCTTTGCCCGGTCTGCCAGATTCAGCAGCCGGTGCTGGTTGAAATCAAAAACGCAGCCCTCCCAGCTATTGTACAGCACAGGCCGGGGGCGGCCTGCCCAGTATTCGGGCACGATGTGGTCATTGACGAATTTGTGCATGGCCCGGGACAGACCGTTCAGGCCCGCGTCCGACCAGCACAGCACCGCTTCCGGCGTCTCGAACACTTCGCCGGGGGCCAGAACCTTGCAGAAATTGGCGGGGTTGATGCCCTGCATCACTCTCGTCAGACCGGTCTGGGACTGCTGAGCGGCGGCATAGTGGTTGCCGGAGTAAACAAGATTGAAGCCATAGGCCACGCCATCGTTTTCAGTGGTGCCCGCCTCCCGGAGGAAGAAGCCCGGGTTGTGCTGGTTGCTGGATGCGCCGGTGCGGCTCTCGTTGGTGATTTTCGCGCCGCCCACCCGGTTGTCCATGCGCCGCATTTCCGCGCTCCAGCCGCCGTGGAAGGTGGTCATGATGTAGTTTCCGGGAAGATCCATGGAGAAGCTCATGCACTTGTGCAGGCTGATTTCTCCATCGCCGGTGTTTTCCACCACTGTGCGGCGGACCAGGGCGGTATCGAACAGGCTGTAGTACAGTTTAAGGCGCAGACCCGGCTGCTCCAGGGTGATCTCCAGGGTCTCGCAGTCTCCGTGGGCCTGGGGCAGGCCGCAGACCATGGGCTGGGAGCCCTCCAAGATCCGATGGTTTACATAACGCAGGTCCGTGGCTCTGCCGATCTCCAGGGGACTCTCCCGGTAATCGCCCCGGCCGCTGCCGCTCCATTCCAGGGGGATGAAATCGGGACAGCTGTGGGGATCGGCGTCGTCCATCACCAGATTGCTGCCCCAGCCGGGGCCGGGAATGCAGGCAAAGCAGTCCGCATCGGTGATCTCCACCGGGGCGCCGAAATGCAGGTGCTGCAGTTCACCGTACTTGCCCACCTTAAACAGATAGGAAAAAGAATCGTTTTTCAGAAGAAACAGGCCGTTGTCGTGTAAAATCATAGTTTTCACCTCTGAAATCATTGTACCTGTGGAAAATTGCGGTGTCAACGAGATTTTTGGTGACGAAGCGCAAAATCTGTGCTATGATGGGGGAAATATGAATTGTCGTTTAGCGTACTACCGCACCGCAGGAGCCTTGCCTCTCCCTTTGGGAGAGGTGGCAGTCCGAAGGACTGACGGAGAGGGTGTCGTAACGTCTTTTGCCCTCTCAGTCACCGCCAAAGGCGGTGCCAGCTCCCCCAGAGGGGGAGCCAAGTTCCTATTGATAACGACAATTGATACGATCAAGGAGGAACCGCCATGGGACGTGAATTTGAACTGAAATACAGCTGCACCGAGGCCGCCTTCGGCGCTTTGCAGCAGGATTTTGCAGGCTTTTCTCCCATCGAAATGGAGACCACCTACTACGATAGTTTTGACGGCAAGCTGGGTGTCCGCCGCTGGACTCTCCGCCGCCGTCTGGAAAACGGCAGGTCCGTCTGCACCCTGAAAACCCCCGCAGCCGACGGAAGCCGCTGCGAGTGGGAAGTGGAATGCGGCAGCATCATGGCTGCCATTCCGGAGCTGTACCATCAGGGCGCCCCTGTGGAACTGATGGCCATGTGCGTCAGCGGTGTTGGCCCGGTCTGCGGCGCCAAATTCACCCGGCTGGCTCTGGTTCTGGAAATCCCCGGCGCCACCCTGGAGCTGGCCCTGGACCGGGGCAAACTCACCGCCGGAAGCCGGGAACTGCCCCTGCTGGAGGTGGAAGTGGAGCTGAAGGCAGGCAGCGACGAGCGCGCGGTAGCCTTTGCCGGACAGCTTGCGGAAAAATACGGCCTGGTCCCCGAAAAACGCAGCAAATACCGACGGGCCCTGGGCCTTGCAAGAGGTGAGTACGATGTTTGATTCCCTGTTTTCCAGATACGACCGGCTGATGCTTTTCGACACGGAGACCACGGGTCTGCTCTACAGCCGGGATGAGATCATTGAATTTGCCGCGGTGGTGGTGGAGAAGGTCAACGGAATCCCCAAGGTGGTGCAGGAGTATGATGAGCTGATTGCCATGTCTCCCGGCGGCTTTGTGCCTCCGAAGATCGAGCAGCTTACCGGCATCTCCACCCAGGACCTCCGGGAAAAGGGCCTGCCCAAGGCGAGGGTAGCCCGGGATATCGCCGAGATGATCCGGGGAAACACCCTGCTGCTGGCCTACAATGCCCATTTTGACCTGAGCTTTCTGTTCTATTTCCTGCTGCGCCACGGCGATCCTGCCATTTTAAAGGGCAAGGACAAGCTGGACCTGTATACGGTCTACCGGGACCGGAAGCCCTATCCCCACAAGCTCTGCAACGCCATTGAGGCGTACGGTCTCACCGGAAAGGTGGTCAATTCCCACAGGGCGGTGGACGATGTACTGGCCACGGTGGCCGTTATGGAGCAGATGGAGAAGGAAAAGGATGACTTGATACGTTATGTAAACCTTTTCGGCTACAATCCCAAATACGGCATCGACGGCAAGCCCATCGGCTCCGTTACCTATAAGCCCCAGCCCTACGATCCCAAGAAACCGCTGTACGAAATGTAAATCATCGTTTAGCGTACCAAAGGCTCCCCTTGAGGGGAGCTGTCAGCGAAGCTGACTGAGGGGTGAAAAGTAGGAGATTGCAATGACTTTCGGCTTTCACCCCTCCGGCCCTTCGGGCCACCTCCCCTCAAGGGGAGGCAAGGCGGCTGCGCCGCTAAACGACAATTTTCCTTACCAAGGAGGAATTATTATGATCAACCAAACCGCTTATGGTCTCGGCGCAAACCGCAGCGTCATCCGGGACCTCTTTGAATATGGCCGGGGCCGGGCAGCCCTGGTGGGGGAGGAGAACGTGTTCGACTTCTCTCTGGGCAACCCCTCCATCCCTTCTCCTGCCCAGGTGAACGAAACCATCCGGCAGGTCCTGGCGGACACCGATTCCCTGGTGGTCCATGGCTACACCTCTGCCGTGGGCGACTACGCCACCCGGAAGGCCATTGCCGATGACCTGAACGCCCGCTACAATGCCGGTGCCGAACCGGAGGATTTCTTCATCGGCTGCGGCGCGGCTCCGGAACTGGTGGCGGTGCTGAAGGCTCTGGCAGTGCCCGGCGGCGAGGTGCTGACTGTGGCCCCCTACTTCCCGGAGTACAAGCCCTTTGCCGAGGGCGCCGGACTGACCTTCAAGGTGGTTCCCCCGGATGTGCCGGATTTTCAGATCAATTTTGAGGCCCTGGAAGCCCTGCTGACGGAAAAAACCCAGGCCCTGATCCTGAACAGCCCCAACAACCCCTCCGGCGTGGTCTACTCCGGTGAGACGCTGCAGCGGCTGAGCGCCCTGCTCACTGCCAAGAGCGAAGCCTACGGCCATCCCATCTACATCATCTCCGACGAGCCCTACCGGGAGCTGACCTACGGCGGCATCGTCACCCCCTGGGTGCCCCATTTCTACCCCAACACGGTGGTCTGCTACTCCTACTCCAAGTCCCTGTCCCTGCCCGGCGAGCGTATCGGCTACGTATACGTACCCAAAACCGCTGCCGATGCCAAGGCCCTCTACGCCGCCGTGGCCGGTGCCGCCCGGCAGGCTGGCCATGTCTGCGCCCCCAGCCTGTGGCAGAAGGTGATCGCCCGGTGTACCCATCTGCGGCCGGATCTGGAAGCCTACGACCGGAACCGGAAGACTCTTTACGAAGGTCTGACGGCCCTGGGCTATGAGATGGCCAAGCCAGACGGTGCCTTCTACCTGTTCATCAAGGCCCCCGGCGGCGACGCCATGGCCTTCTCCGAAAAGGCCAAGCAGAAGGATCTGCTGCTGGTGCCCGGCGACGGCTTCGGCTGCCCCGGCTGGTTCCGGATCTGCTACTGCGTCAGCTACGACATGATCCAGAAGAGTCTGCCTGTGTTTGCAGCGCTGATAAAGGAGTAACCCTATGGAACGGACAAAGTGGTATAAAGACAAGGTATTCTATCAGATTTGGCCCCGGTCCTTTAAGGACGGTGACGGCGACGGCATGGGCGACCTCCATGGCGTCTACGAAAAGCTGGACTACATCCAGTCCCTGGGCTGTGACGGCATCTGGTTCTCCCCCCTGTACCCCTCTCCCGGCGCCGACTGCGGCTACGATATCGCCGACTACATGGACATCGCCCCGGAATTCGGCGGCATGGAGGCCTTTAAAAAGGTTCTGGACGGCGCCCATCAGCGGGGTATGAAGATCATCATGGACCTGGTGGTGAACCACACTTCTGACGAGCATGAGTGGTTCCAGAAATCCCGGCAGCGCATTGATCCCTACACCGATTACTACATATGGCGCCCCGCCAAGAAAAACGGCAAGCTGCCCAACAACTGGGACTCCCTCTTCGAGGGCAAGGCCTGGACCTACGACGAGGTCCGGGGCGAATACTACATGCACCTGTTCGCCATCAAGCAGCCGGACCTGAACATGGATAACCCCCTGGTCCGGGAGGAGGTCAAGAAAATCCTGAAATTCTGGCTGGATCTGGGCGTGGACGGCTTCCGTGAGGACGTGATCACCTTCATCTCCAAGACCGAGGGCCTGCCGGATGACCATATCATGCCCGCCTCCAAGGGTCTGAACCTGTATAACCATGGCCCCCATATCCATGAGTACCTGACAGAGTTCAGGAAGGACGTGCTGGACCACTACGACTGCGTAACCCTGGCGGAAGCCCCCATGGTGAATCCCAAGACCGCCCTGACCTACATTCAGGAGGGACCGGATCAGGAGATCGACATGATGATCCAGTTCCAGACCCAGTGCGCCGACTCCTTCCTCTCTGACTACTACCCCATGAAATTCTCCCTGAAGAAGCTGAAAAAGGCCTTTACCAACTGGCAGAAGAAGCTGGACGGCAGGGGCTGGAATATGCTCTACATGGAAAATCATGACCACCCCCGGATCATCTCCCGTTACGGCAGCGAGAAGTTCTGGAAAGAAAGCGGTAAGATGCTGGCGGTGTCCTACCTGTTCCAGAAGGGAACCCCCTTCGTTTATCAGGGCCAGGAGATCGGCATGCTGAACTGGCGGCCTGAAAGCCCCGATATGTACGAGGATGTTCAGACAAAGTGGGAATACGCCAATCACGCCACCCGAAAGAGCGACAAGAAGCGGCTTCAGCGGCTGTGGCGCTGCTCCCGGGATTCCGCCCGGACCCTGGTCCAGTGGGACGACAGCCCCAACGCAGGCTTTACCACCTCCGATACGCCCTGGTTTTATGTAAACCAGAACTACAAGGATATCAATGTGGCCCAGCAGGAGGAGGATCCGGATTCCATCCTGAATTTCTACCGGAAGGCCATCGCTCTGCGCAGGAAGCTCTCCTGCGTCCGGGACGGCAATTATATCGAGCATTTCAAGGGCTCCAAAAAGCTCTACTGCTACTCCCGGCAGAACGGCTTCCAGCGGATCTTAGTGGTCTGCTCCTTCTCGGACAAGCCCGTCCGCTTCAAGGAGCCCCGTGATTTCCCGGTGGACACCGCCCGGCTGGAGCTGTGCAATTACGAAAATCCCAACCCCAAAAAGTTGCAGCCCTACGAGACCAGAGTGTACCTGTGGAGATAAAATTTTGGCCGCCCTCTTTCACGGAGGGCGGCTTTTCCGGTTACTTGGGTAAATTATCGTTTAGCGGCGTAAGCCGCTCACGCTTCCCCCGGGGGGAAGCTGTCGAGCGTCAGCGAGACTGAAGAGGAATGCGGGCAGAAATCTAACGATTTCGCATCCTTACCAGGCTTTTTCTGCACTTCAGATTTCGCCGTTCCTCTTCCGACCCGCCTTACGGCGGCCCACCTTCCTCCCGGGGGAAGGGTTGCGCTTCGCGCATAAACGATAATTTACCACACTAAATAGTCGCAAAGCAAAAAGCGGCCCCGGATGAAAATCCGGGGCCGTTGATTCTTTTAATCTTCAATGCGCTTGATATCAGCGCCCAGGGCGGTGAGTTTTTCGATGATGCTCTCATAGCCCCGCTCCACATAGTGGATATTCTTGATTAGAGTGGTGCCCTGGGCGGACAGACCCGCAATGACCAGTGCTGCGCCGGCCCGGAGGTCGTTGGCGGTGACTTCTGCGCCGTAAAGCTGCTCCACACCCACCACGGTGGCTGTCTTGCCCTCAATGCGGATGTTGGCGCCCATCCGTTCCAGCTCCGAGCAGTAGCCGAAGAACCGGGTCTCGTAGACACTCTCGGTCAGGCGGCTGACGCCGCTGGCCAGACTCATGCACACACAGATCTGGGCCTGCATATCCGTGGGGAAGCCGGGATAGGGGCGGGTCTTGACGGTGGTGCGGCGCAGGCGATTGGTCTTCTGGATTCGTACCGCGTCATCGTAGTTGATGACACGGCAGCCCATTTCCTGAAGCTTGGTGGTGATGCATTCCAGATGCTTGGGAATCACGTTCTGAACCAGAACATTTCCACCTACGGCTGCAACCGCAGCCAGGTAAGTGCCTGCCTCGATCTGGTCGGGGATGATGGCATAGGTGCCGCCCTTCAGGGCGCTGACGCCCCGGACCTTCACAGTGTCGGTACCGGCGCCGTAAACTCTGGCACCCATGGTGTTCAGGAAGTTGGCCAGGTCCACGATGTGGGGCTCCTTGGCGGCGTTTTCGATGACGGTCTGTCCGGGCATCAGCACGGCGGCGATCATCAGGTTGGCAGTGGCACCCACGGAGGCCATATCCAGGCTGATCCGGGCACCGTGGA
Organism: Oscillospiraceae bacterium; assembly: GCA_015067615.1. Lineage (GTDB taxonomy): Bacteria > Bacillota > Clostridia > Oscillospirales > Oscillospiraceae > Faecousia. Next base: position 33,614 of record SVMD01000004.1, on the reverse strand, counting down.
GGCCGTCCTCACCGGGGGTGAGGGCCACATAATCGTCGGTCTCGTCCACATCGGCACCCAGGCAGATGAAGCCCTTGATGTGCTGGTCAATGGGCCGGGAGGCGAAGTTGCAGCCGCCGGGCAGCGCCACGTGGGCATGGCCGAAGCGGCCCAGCAGGGCACCCATCAGATAGTAGCTGGCCCGCATTTTCTTGACCAGGGTATCGTCGGGTCGGGTGCAATGGATGCTGGAGCTGTCGATCTCCACCACATTGGGCTCGGGCTGTTCAATTTTTGCGCCCATGCCCCGGATGATGTCCAGCAGGATCCGGACGTCAGAAATATCGGGGACATTTTCGATCCGGCATTTGCCCGGCACCAGCAGGGCCGCGGGAAGGATGGCAACGGCAGCGTTTTTCGCACCGCTTATGGTAACGGAACCGTTCAGCAGGTTGCCGCCGTGAATTTCATATCTGGCCAAGGATGCTCATCTCCTTGTAAGAATTTTCGGTAAGCTGTACATAGGCTATAATAATATACCATAGAATCAAGATTATGTAAAGTCTAATTTACGCGGCCCGAAATTGGCGATGATACAGCCAAATTATCGTTTGCAGTACCATCTTCCGTGGATAGCGTAGGGGCGATCATTGATCGCCCGTCAGAGAAATATACGAGTTCGCATTAGGCTTCGGGCGAATTCGCAGTATGTACCGCACGGGCGCTCACTGAGCGCCCCTACATTCACGACATTACGTTCCGCCGCCAACGATAATTTACCGTCTCAATCCCTTGGGGTAGTGGTTTTTAAGCGTTTGGCCGTCGCCCTTGGCCCAGCCCAGGGAGTAGTCCCCGGCCTTGATGAGGCACCAGCCCTTTTGACTGCCGGGCAGCACATTGCCGTGCATATATTCCCGGATCTCGGCACTTTCCGCACCGAAGCTGACCGTATTGGCGCAGCTGTCCAGCCACAGGGCCAGATGGTGGGCAGGCTCGAAGCGGCCCTTTTTCACTTCGCCCAGCTCCAGACCGGGACGCAGGACCTTTAACCGCCGCAGGTCGGGCATCTCCTCCGGGGCCCAGAACAGGTTCTGGCCGAAAGACACCGCCTTGCCCTCCGGCAGCCGGATGCCCAGCTCTTTGGCGAAGGAAAGCCACTCCTTGGGCAGCTTTTCCCCGGCCATAGTGGGGACATCGCCCTCTTCACCGCCCACTTTGCGCAGCACCGCGGCGAAATGGCCTTCGCCCAGGAGCTTGTGGGGCCAAAGCCGGTGGCCGCCGTTTTCCACAGGCTGGAACCAGGGGGCCTCAATGACCTCCGGCTCAAATTCCGGATGGGCTTCCAGGAAGGCGGCCACTGCCATTTCGTCCTCCTCCGGGGCAAAGGTGCAGGTGGAGTACACCAGCCGCCCGCCGGGCTTCAGCATCTGTGCGGCGGAATGGAGGATCTCCGCCTGCCGCCGGGCGCACATCTCCACAGTCTCCTGGCTCCAGTCGGTGACGGCGGCCTCCTCCTTGCGGAACATACCCTCACCGGAGCAGGGGGCGTCCACCAGTACCCGGTCAAAGAAGCCGGGGAGCCGGTCGGCCAGACGCTCCGGATGCTCATTGGTCACCAGGGCGTTGGCAACACCCAGACGTTCTATATTCCGGGACAGTATCTTGGCCCGTTTCGGACTCCACTCATTGCACAGCAGGAAGCCTTTGCCGCCCATCCGTCCGGCGATCTGGGTGGTCTTACCGCCGGGAGCGGCGCAGAGGTCCAGGACCCGCTCACCGGGCTGGGGATCCAGCAGATAAACCGGGGCCATGGCGCTGGCCTCCTGGAGATAGTAGACGCCTGCCTCGTGGTAAGGGTGCAGTCCCGGCCGGGCCTCCGGGTCGTAGTAGAAGCCCTGGGGCTCCCAGGGGATGCTCCGGCCCACAAAGGGAAGCTCCGGCGCGTTGCCCTTTAAAGGGTTAAACCGCAGCGCCACCGCCCGGGGCCGCTCCAGAGAATTCAGATATTCCGGGTATTCCTCCCCAAGCTGTTGCTTCATTCGCTCCAAAAAGGCCTCAGGCAGCATAAGTGATCCTCTCTTTCTCGTTCTGAACCGATTATAGCATAAGCGCTGTCGGTTTTCCACCGGAATATTGGGAGCAAAATCCGAAAAAGGGTATTGACTTTTTTGTTTTTTATGGTATAATCTTGAATGTTCCGTATGGAGGCATAGCTCAGCTGGTTAGAGCGCATGCTTCACACGCATGAGGTCACAGGTTCGAGTCCTGTTGTCTCCACCAAGAGGATTAGTGTAACGGTAGCACACCGGACTCTGACTCCGTTCGCGGGGGTTCGAATCCCTCATCCTCTGCCAAAAAGAAAAGCCACCCGACAGGGTGGCTTTTCTTTTTGGCAGAGGATGAGGACGGATTCGAAAGGGCGGCACCAGTGGTGCTCCGCGCAGCGGATTAATAATCTTGATGGTTGCCGGTGGCAACCATACAATAATACAATGCGCACACTGGTGCAAAAAGTGTCCGGTGGACACTTTTTAGCCCGTGGGAGAATCCATGATCTTCCGAATGCATCCGGTACGGATGTAGGCGGAAGATCATTTAGGTTGCAGTAGTGCCGGATAGCGCGTATGCCTGAGGGCTCGACGGGATCGACACCTTCGACCAGGTTTCCCAAGCACCTAAGAGGGCGGGCCTGTGGGAGAATCCATGTCCTTGCGAACGCATCCGGATGGTGTGGGCGCAGGGACATTTTTGTTGCAGAAATGTTCAACGGGGAAGCTCGAACCCATCTGCCGGCGTTTCACTCTGGCAAAATGCTGCGATGGCAACGGCCTTGTGTTATAATCTGAAGCAGTATATAATTAGCCTATGTCGCAAAACAATCCTACAGATGTAAAAAGAAAATAAAGAAAGTAGGTGTGTATTATGCTCGGTGTACCTAAAAATGAGGTGATTCTGATGCCTCACAGTGATGCATGGGCGGAGGAATATGGTGATGTAAAAGAGCACTTTCTGGCAGAATTTGGTGATGAAATAGTTGCAATAGAACATGTTGGAAGCACAGCGATCCCAGGGATTATGGCAAAGCCGATGCTGGATTTGGCCATTGTGTTTCGGAAAATGACAGAACATATATTTCGCAGAATGGAAGAAAACAAATACATTTATTATGGCGAAGTGGCGCCAGGTAAGTATTTGTTTTTGAAAAAAGGGGAGAATGGTGTTTCTCTGCAGCACGTTCACTGCTATGCATCAAAGAATACGACGCTGTTTTATGAGCAAATACAGTTTCGGGATTTTTTACGGACACATTCAGAATATGCAAAAGAATACGAAGAATTGAAAAAGCATTTGTATAAGCTGTATTCTGATGACAGGAGGAAATATACAGCCGGGAAACAGGCGTTTTTTGATAAAATCAAGCTTCTTGCCGCACAGGATCCTTGAAGTGCAGCACTGGTGTACGGAGGATGAGCGCTTTGTCGGCAATCCCGGCTCGACGGGATCGACACCTTGATTTTATCGATTCCCTTATCCTCTGCGCAAGCAGCGGTTTTGCATTTTCGAATCATCACAACAAGCAGAAAACCACACCCAATCCGCAGTGCGATTCGGGTGTGGTTTTATATTTACGGAATCGGAAGCAAGGCTTCGCTGCTGTTTGGTTATGCGCAATACACCTGCTTACCTCCGAGATATGTGGCCCGTACGGGAATATCCTTGATGGAAGAAGCGGTTACCGCAAAGGGGTTATCTCCCAGAACAACGAAATCTGCCAGCATTCCCGGCTGGATTTTGCCCTTTATCTGCTCTTCAAAGCTTGCGTAGGCACCGCCGGAGGTGAAGCTGTCCAGGGCCTGGGAAACGCTGAAGGCCTCCTTCGGCAGATAGGGCCCATTGCCGCTGAGTGTGCGGCGGGTTACGGCGCACTGGATTCCGCCCAGTACATTGGGGAGTTCAACGGGGCAGTCACTGCCGTTGCTGACAGTGGCGCCTTTTTCCTGGAGTGTTTTCCAGCTGTAGCTGGTGGCGGCCATTTCCTTGCCCACCCGCTGCTCCACAATCTGAATGTCGTAATCCAGGAAAATGGACTGGGCATAGATATGAAGGGTCATTTCTGCCAGTTTCTCCAGCTGATCCCCACGGGTGATCTGACAGTGGACGATGCCGTGGCGGTGGTCAACCCTGGGATGGGCAGCCTGTGCCTTTTCGATGGCGGCAATCACACGGTCCAGACAGGCATCACCAATGGTATGGACCGCTACCTGCATTCCCTGACCGTGGGCATAGCCAATCATGTCATCCAGCACCTCCTGGGTAAAGACGGCGATACCGCGGGTATCCGGAGCATCCGCGTAAGGCTTCGACAGAAAGGCTGTCCGGGCGCCCAGCGCGCCGTCACCCAGCAGCTTCAGCGGACCGATTCGGAACAGGTTGGAACCTGCGCCGGTGAGATTGCCCGCCTGGACAAATTCCTGCAGGACCGGCAGATTGGTAAAATTGCACTGCTCGTTCACACGAACGGTCAGCTTCCCGGAAGCTTCCAATTCCTGAAATGCGGCATTGATTTCCCGCCAGGACAAATCGGGGAATACACAGTAGTCATCGCTTTGGCTGCTGGTAATGCCATAGCTGTTCAATTTCCGGCAGGCAAGCCGGATCATGTCCTTCAGATCCTCACGGCTGGGACTGGGAATGGCGGCGTAAACAGGGTCCATGGCGTTATCCAGCAGCAAACCGTTGGGTACACCGTTTTCCATTACGATTTGACCGCCCTCAGGCTGAGGGGTATCACCGGAAATCCCCAACAGGTCCAAAACATAACTGTTCACCACCAGAGCATGGCCGCAGGCCCGGACGGCAACCACCGGCTGGGATGTGGAGACACGGTCCAGATCCCAGCGGTTGGGCATCCGGTTGCTATCGGAAAAGTAGTCCTGATTCCACCCCCGGCCCAGGATCCATCCTTTGCGGCTGGTTTTGTGGTCCTTTAAACACTGAATCAGATCTTCCAGGCTGCCGGTATGTTCGTGAAGGGGGGCCATATTCAGCGCGTTGCCATAGCTGAGCAGATGCATGTGGCTGTCATTAAATCCGGCGCAGACGAACTGATTCGCAAGATCGATGCAGCGGTCTTCCTCCTCTGCCAGGGCCAAAGCGTCTGCAGTGCTGCCCACAAAGGAAAACTGATCCGCCTCCACAATGAAAGCTTCAGTCAAGGGCAGCTGCCCGGTGTAAACCTGTGCATTGTAATAAATGGTTTTCATGAAATTGCACGGCTCCTTCTGTAGTTGATCGGTAGAACCATCATAACAGCAATCGGATAAAATAGCAAGAAGTGCATGTACAGATGAAAAAGCGCCCCGGAAAACCGGAGCGCTTTGCCGTATTATTCGATGCCGGTCAGGTCGTAGTCGCTCAGGTACTGGTCTGCGGCGGCGCAGACCCGCTTCAGGGTCTCCTCGTCGAAGGGATTGCCCAGGCCGGCGGTTTTCAGCAGGTCCGTAAAGACCATGGTGCCGCCCAGGCTGGTGTACTTCATGTAGGTCTCAAAGGCTGCCTTGGGGTCCTCCTGGATCCGGGCCCAGAAGTCCAGGGCCACAGTCTGGGCCAGGCAGTAGTCGATGTAGTAGAAGGGGCGGGCATAGATGTGGCTCTGGCGCTGCCAGCCCTTGCCCTCGCCGTAGAAGGGCACGTCGCCGGGCCGGACCCAGGGCATGTAGATGCCAAGCAGCTCCTGCCAGACCTGATGCCGCTCCTGGGGATCAAACTCGGGGTATTCGTAGATGATGTGCTGGAAGTGGTCCACCATGGTGCCGTAGGGGATGAAGGCCAGGGCGCCCTTCAGGTGGTTGTAGCGGAACTTCCGGGCATCCTCACCGAAGAAGCCCTCGGCCCAGGGCCAGGCGAAGAACTCCATAGACATGGAATGGACCTCGCAGCCCTCTAAGCTGGGGTTGATGGTGGAGGCGGGGATCCGGTCCCGGTTCACGAAGCCCGCGAAGGCGTGGCCTGCCTCGTGGGTGACCACCTCCACGTCGTGGGAGGTGCCGTTGAAATTGGCGAAGATGAAGGGGCTGCGCATATTGGCGATGCGGGTGCAGTAGCCGCCGCCGGCCTTGCCGGGCTTGCTTTCCACGTCCATCATCTCATGGCTGCGCATAAACTTCCAGAATTCGTCGGTGACAGGGCTCAGCTCGGAGTAGAACTTGTCGCCCATGGCCAGGATCTCGGCGGGGCCGCCGGCGGGGGTGGGGTTGCCGGAACGGAAGGCCAGATCCTTGTCGGCAAAGTTCAGGGGGAACTCCCGGCCCTGCATCTGGGCCTGACGGATGTAGAGCTTCTTGGCCACGGGGACCAGATACTTCTGCACAGCCATGCGGAACTTGTCCACATCGGCTTCGTTGTAGCAGTTGCGGCGCATGTTCAGGTAGCCCAGGGGGGTGTAGGTCTCGTAGCCCAGCTTCTTGGCCATAGAGGTCCGCAGCTTTACCAGCTCATCGTAGATCTCGTCCAGCTCGGCGCCGTGCTCGTTGTACCAGTTGCCCTCGGCGGTCCAGGCTTCCAGACGGATGGCGTCATCGGGGTCACCTTTCCAGGGGGACAGCTGGCTGATGGTGTAAGTTTCGCCCCGGAAGGGGATCTGGGCGGAGGCAATGAGCTTGGAGTAGCGGGCCTTCAGGGCGTTTTCCTGCTGCATTTCCGCCACCAGCTCCGGGGAGAAGGCCTTGGCAGCCATTTCCGCGTTGATGAAGGTCACCTTGCCGTACTTTTCTTCCAGCTGCGGACGGAAGGGGCTTTCCAGAGTGGCCTCGGTCCAGGCCTTGGATACGGCCTGCATCTTGGGCATCTCCTGGTTGTAGTAGGCCACCTCGGCATCGTAGAATTCATCCCGGGTGTCGATATTGTTGCGGATTCGGGCAATGGTCATCATGGAGGTGTAGTCTGCGTCAAAGGTGGCGGCCTCCCGGTAGATGGCGTCAGCCTCCTCGAAGGTCTGGGCGGCCCTGAACCGGGCGGTGATGTCCTCCTGCTGCTGCTTCCAGGCAGCCAGGTCGGCTCTTACATAGGGAATCTGGGAAAAGGTCATGGCGGGTTTGCTCCTTCCATAAGATTTTCTCCAGTATAGCAAATTTCGGTTGCAAATGCAACCAAAAAGAAAAGCACGCAGTGCGTGCTTTCATTCCAGGTTGGCGATATTGCGGCTGACCTTCTCCACCACCCGGGTCCAGGCGTTCAGCTCGTCGCAGGTCAGGCCGTCATAAATTTTTCCGAAGAATTCACTCTGAGCCTGGCGGCCCTGCTCGGCAATGTCCCGGGCTTCGCCAAGCAGTTCCAGATGCACCGTCCGCCGGTCCTCCGGATCCGTCCGGCGCCGCAGAAGCCCTTTGCTCTCCAGGGTGGAGACGGAGAGGGAGACATGGCTCTTGGCCATGCCCCGGCGGGTGGCCACATCGGAGGCCCGGTCAAAGTCGGGGTTGTTGTACAGGAAAAGCAAAACGTCCAGCTCGTTGCGGGTCAGATCCCACTGGCTGCAAATGGGGTCCATCACCCGGGTGTAGCCCTTCCGGGCCCGGAGCATGGTCTCAAAATAATCAAAGCGCATATTGCGGATATCCATAGTCACACCTCGTAAGTTCATTTTTGAACAATCTAAGTGTAGCACAGAGCATGCGACTTGTCAAGAAAAATATTTCAAAAATGAACTTGTTTTCCAAAAGAGGGATGCCCCGTGGGGCATCCTTCGGACTGCTCAAATTCCGGCCAGGTCCTTGATGACCTCGCCCGCCAGGATCAGCCCCGCCGCTCCGGGTACGAAGGACACGGAGCCGGGGATCTGCCGCTTGCCGAGAAGCTTGGCTTCGTCCTCCCAGCCGGTGGGGCTCAGGGCCTCCTCCTGGGAGTACACCACCTTCAGGTGTTTGATGCCCCGCTTGCCCAGTTCCTTGCGCATGATCCGGGCCAGGGGACACATGGAGGTTTTGGAAATGTCGGAAACCTCAAAGGCCCAGGGGTTCAGCTTGTTGCCGGTGCCCATGCAGGAGATGACGGGGGTGCCGCATTCGTGGGCCCGCTGGATCAGCTGCAGCTTGCCGGTGACGGTGTCGATGGCGTCCACGATGTAGTCATACTGGGTAAAATCAAACTGATCCGCCGTTTCCGGGGTGTAGAACACCTGCCAGGTCCGGATCACGCAGTCCGGGTTGATGTCCAGAACCCGGTTCTTGCCTGCCTCCACCTTAGCCATGCCCACGGTGGACTGGGTGGCCAGGATCTGCCGGTTGATGTTGGAGCGGCTGACGGTGTCGTTGTCGATGAGATCCAGCTGACCCACACCGGCCCGGGCCAGGGCTTCCAGGGTGTAGCCCCCCACGCCGCCGATGCCGAAGATGGCTACCCGGGCCGTTTGCAGCCGGGTAACGGCCTCCTCGCCCAGGAGCATGGCGGTGCGCAGCAGTTCGTCTTTCATAAGTCTTCCTCCAAAGTTCGTCTTGGTGGTATCATACCACAAAAAATCCGGAAAGTACACGGGAAATGACTTCCTGCATTATCCCAACAGACCGATTGTGATGTCGTTGACATTGGTTAGGGTGGGCCCGGTGAAGATCAGAGCGTCCACTGCCTCCAGGGCATGGTAGGAATCGTTGTTTTCCAGGGTAAATTTGTAGTCCACTCCAGCCTGCGCCAGTTCCCGGAGGGTGTGGCTGTCGGCATAGCCGCCGGCGGCGTCGGTGGGACCGTCGGTTCCGTCGGAGCCCAGGCTGATGATGCAGGCATCGGGAATTTCTGCCAGTAGTTCCGCCGCGGCCAGAGCCAGTTCCTGATTTCGGCCGCCCAACCCGTTGCCCCGGACCCGGACCACCGTTTCTCCACCGGCAATCAGGGCAATTTTACGGTGATCCCGGCGGTTTTTTTGAAGCAGCTGGGCCAGATTCCGGCCCTCCTCGGAGGCGATTCCTGCCATCCGGTCCGTCAGGAGGATGGGAGCATACCCCTGTTCCCGGGCCAGGTCTTCTGCGGCCCGGCACATTTGGCTGACACTTCCGATGATCCGGCTTTCTACCCGGGGCAGCTCTTTTGGGGTCTCCCGGGCCAGAAGTTCCAGAATCTCCGGATCATGCAACCCGTATTCTTTGGCAATGGCCAGAGCCTGCGCGCTGGTAGTGCTGTCCGGAGCGGCGGGACCGCTGGCAATGATGTCGATGGGATCACCCAAAACGTCGGAGAGAATCAGTGCTCTTATCCGGGCTTCGCCGCAGGCCAGGGCGAAACGGCCGCCCTTCACGGCGGAAAGCCGCTTGCGCACCGTATTGATCTGACGGATATCCGCTCCGGAGGCCAGAAGACGACTGTTTACTTCCGCCAGCTTGCCGGGGTCGCACAGAGGCAGCTCGAACAGGGCACTGCCGCCACCGGACAGCAGGAACAGCACCGTATCTGTGGAAGAAAGGTTCCGAACCATTTGCAAAATGGCCTGGGTTCCCCGGTAGCTGTTATCGTCCGGCACCGGATGTCCGGCTTCCAGACACATAACACCCGGCAGGGGGCCGGGTACATGGCCATATTTGGTCAGGACGATGCCGCTTCGGATGGGGCGGGGCAGATGCTTCAGGGCTGCACCTGCCATGGACCAGGCGGCCTTGCCCACAGCCACCAGATAAATCTCACCACTGAATTCCATGGACTCCAGAGCATTGGCCACAGCGGTTCCCGGGTGCATGGCGTCTACGGCACCCCGGGCAATGATTTCGGCATCCCGGCGCAGTACTGTCAGCATGACGATCCCTCCTTTTCCGCCATTATAGCCTCTCCGCCGGGGATGCGTCAATTGTCAAAGGCAAAATGTCCAAAAAACAGGGCGGTTTTTTGACTGCCTGCCCCATTGACACCGGGCTCGATTCGGGATATAAAGGGAGTAACTATGAAAAAAGGAGAACTGCTATGGATTACGCCAAGGAATCCCTGAAAAAGCACGCCCAGTGGGGCGGCAAGATCGAGGTGGTGGCCACGGTGCCCTGCCGGACCCGGGAGGACCTTTCCCTTGCCTACACCCCCGGCGTGGCAAGTCCCTGTCTGGAAATTCAGAAGGATGTGAATAAGTCCTACGAGCTGACCCGGCGTCACAACCTCTGCGCCGTCATCACCGACGGCTCCGCGGTGCTGGGTCTGGGCAATATCGGCCCCGAGGCGGGTATGCCCGTCATGGAGGGCAAATGCGCTCTGTTCAAGGCATTCGCCGATGTGGACGCCTTCCCCCTGTGCCTGAAAACCCAGGAGGTGGACGAGTTTGTGAGCGCCGTCTACCTGCTCTCCGGCTCCTTCGGCGGTATCAATTTGGAGGATATCTCCGCTCCCCGGTGCTTTGAGATTGAGCGGAAGCTGAAGGAAAAGTGCGACATTCCCATCTTCCACGACGACCAGCACGGCACCGCCGTCATTGTCCTGGCTGGCTTGACCAACGCCCTGAAGGTGGTTGGCAAGAAGAAGGAGGACGTGAAGATCGTCACCGTGGGCGCCGGCGCCGCCGGCATCGCCATCGTGAAGATGCTGCTGGCTGCGGGCTTCCGCAATATTACCATGTGCGACAAGCAGGGCGCTCTCTATGAGGGCTGCCCCGGCATGAACTGGGCCCAGGCAGAGATGGCAAAGCTGACCAATCCGGACCAGACCGGCGGCTCCCTGGCCGAAAAACTGGTGGGTGCCGACGTGTTCATCGGAACCTCCGCCCCCGGCGTGGTGACCACGGAGATGGTAAAAACCATGAACCGGGATGCCATCATCTTCGCCTGCGCCAATCCCACCCCGGAGATCTTCCCCGACGACGCCAAGGCAGGCGGCGCCAAGGTCATCTCCACCGGACGCAGCGATTTCCCCAACCAGATCAACAACGTTCTGGCCTTCCCGGGCATTTTCCGGGGCGCCTTCGATGTCCGGGCCTCGGATATCAACGAGGAGATGAAGATGGCCGCGGCTATGGCTCTGGCAGCGCTGGTTCCCGAGGAGGAGCTGAACGAAAACAACATCATGCCCCAGGCCTTTGACCCCAGAGTGGGTCCGGCAGTTGCCAGGGCCGTGGCGGAAGCCGCCCGGAGAACCGGCGTGGCCCGGATCTGATCCGTAATTTCCAACACCCCAAGCCCGCATGGACAGCCATGCGGGCTTTTTTGCGCGAAAGCCGGAAAAAGGACGGGCCGGGGCGCGTATGGTAGGGTGGAGGTGGTTTCTATGTTCATTGCCCCATGGCTGATGCTGGGGTCACTGTTTTACTCCCTGCAGCTGTCCACCGGCTCCTTTCCCAGACCCCTGACCCAGGAGGAGGAGCAGCACTATCTTCACTTAAGCGCCGCCGGGGACCTGGAGGCCCGGAATATTCTCATCGAGCGGAACCTGCGGCTGGTGGCCCATATCATGAAAAAATACTATGCCCAGAGCGCTGACCAGGAGGACCTGATCTCTATCGGCACCATCGGCCTGATCAAGGGCATCACCACCTTTGATGTATCCAAAGGGGCAAGGCTCGCCACCTACGCCGCCCGGTGCGTTGAGAATGCTATCCTCACACCAGCGACTTTAAGAGCGGAGCGATTGCACCCCAAGGCTTTAAACGTCAACATGGCGCAGTTTGACCGAATTATGGATCAGTATGAAAGGTGGGGAATAATAAAGCAGGGAATAGACTTTGCATAAAGTCTATTCCCTGCTTCTTTCCTTTACGGTCTTGATAACCGCATCCAGAAGGTCAAGTTTTTGATGTGCGGGGCAGTTTAGTGCCTTGAGCTGCCGGATAACAGATGCTGCGTGGACATCGGATACCCGCCGTGCCAATTCTTCTGTTCCTTTTTCTGTTTTGGGGTAGTATACGACCAGACTGATTGGCGCCATTTTCCGGATGACGGTCACCTCCTTATGCATTCTATTCATAACGCGGTGCAGATATGAGGAGCAGACATCGATGGAGATACAGGAGTTTCATCCGGATACATTGCGGAAGCCGGCACAGAGGGTGCGGCAGAAAGAGAACCACCTGCTATACAGGTGGCTTCGACTCAATAGTAAAATCAGCTGGAACAGGATTGCGGTCAGCAGGCCGGCGATTACCGGCGACAGGCTGCTTACCGCGCCGCCGGTTACGCCCACGCCGATGGCAGCCAGATTCTTTTGCAGAACCCGGAATTGCTCATACATGAGGATAGCAAGGCAGATCGAAGCGAGGATACGTCTATCTCCGTCACTGTGGGAGATTTTCAGCGAATGGATCTTTACGCAAAGCTGGGATATCAGCTGCCCCAGCACATACCCGAAGAAGCATGGCAGGCTTTCCATCAACTGGTGGCAATGATATACTCCACCGTCTGGAAATGGCTTGGTACAATACGGTATAGACTCTGAAATCGCGCAGCCGTGATGGAACAAATCACCTTTATCAACTGTCTGTATCAAGGGCGTAGGTGCCGACCATTTCTGAGGTTTACTTGCCATAATTCCCGGCCTCCTGCTTACATGGTCTTACGCTGCGATATAATAGCATAAAGAACATCACATATCAGGAGGGGCTAATTTGATGCAAAAAAATGAGGATATGATCGCCATATATTCCCGTAAATCCAAGTTCACCGGCAAGGGTGAGAGTATTGGCAATCAGGTAGATCTTTGCAAGGATTATGTGCGTAATATGTTTGGGGAAGGCTATGTGGATCGCTGTGTTGTCTTTGAGGACGAAGGCTTCTCCGGCGGTAATCTGAAGCGTCCTGACTTCCAGAAGATGATGGCAGATGTGCGCAAGCGCAAGTTCAAGGCCATCGTGGTCTATCGTCTGGACAGAATCAGCCGAAATATCAGCGACTTTACCGGCTTGATCGATGAGCTGACCAAGCTGGATGTATCCTTTGTGTCTATCCGGGAGCAGTTTGATACCAGTACCCCCATGGGCCGGGCCATGATGTTCATTATCTCCGTGTTCTCCCAGCTGGAGCGGGAGACCATTGCTGAGCGTATCCGGGATAATATGCACGAGCTTGCCAAGACTGGACGCTGGCTGGGCGGCAATGCGCCCACCGGCTTTAAGTCCGAGCCTGTCAGCAAAGTGAACGTGGACGGCAAAACCCGGAAATCCTTCAAGCTGGTGCCCATCCCGGAGGAAGCGGAGATTCCGAAGATGATCTTCGACCTCTACACGGAAACGGATTCCCTGACCGCGGTGGAAGCGGAAATGCTGCGCCGTCGTATCAAGACTAAGCAGGGCAAAGATTTTACTCGGTTTGCAATCAAAGCGATTCTGCAGAACCCCGTATACATGGTGGCGGATGAGGACGCCTACCATTATTTCACGGAGCGGGAAGCGGATGTGTGCTTCGACCGGGAGGAGTTTGACGGCACCTGCGGCATCATGGCCTACAACCGCACCGACCAGGAGAAGGGCAAGGCAACCGTCCTGTTGCCTGTCAGCGAGTGGATCATCGCACTGGGCCAGCATCCCGGTCTGGTTCCCTCCAAGCAGTGGATTAAGGTGCAGGAGTCCCTGGACAGAAACAAGTCCAAGGGCTACCGCAAGCCCCGAAATAATGAGGCCCTGCTGACCGGCCTGCTGTTCTGCTCCTGTGGCGAACGGATGTACCCCAAGCTCTCCCAGCGCAAGACAGCGGACGGACAGCCGATCTACACCTATGTGTGCAAGATGAAGGAACGCAGCAAGCGGGAACGCTGCAACCGCCGCAACGCGGGCGGCAATATTCTGGATGCGGCCATCATCGAGCAGATTAAGTCCCTGAGAGAGCATGACAGCAGTTTCATCACGCAGCTGGAAAAGAACCGTCGGTTTTACACAGGCAACCGGGAACAGTATGAGACCCAACTGGCTGACCTCCGGGCGGAGTATGGAGAAAATGAAAAGACAATCAATGGTCTCATCGACAGTATGGGCATGATCGGTGAATCCATTGCCCGCCCCCGTGTGCTGAAGCGAATTGAGGAACTGAGCGAAGCCAACCGGGAAATCGAGAACCGCATTCATGAGCTGGAAGGTCTGACGGAGGCCAACGCCCTGAGTGACATGGAGTTCGACCTGCTGCGGCAGATGCTGTCCATGTTCCGCATCAGCATCGATGGAATGTCCATCGAAGAGAAGCGGGCAGCCATCCGCACTGTGGTGCACAAGGTGATCTGGGACGGCGTGAATGCACATGTGGTTCTGTTTGGTGCGGATGAAAGTGATATTGAATTCCCTGATATGGATGATAGATTAGGCCACCAGGATGAGATCAGTGCAGAAGAACCTCTGGAAGCCTTTGCGGAGGTGGATTGTGGGGAGCCTGAGGAAGAGAATTTTGCAGAGGATGCAAGAAATTCCTTATGATTTCCGAAATGTGATACACAAAGGCGTTCTCAGAAAAACTATTCCGGGAACGCGCCAATCTGAAAAAAGGGATTTCCGTGGATATGAAGGTGCGGAATATGGAACATTCCGGTAAATACCGGCGGTTTTTGTGTTTTCCTGCTAATACGGATATTTTGCGTCTGCTGGTTCTGAGAACAGATACGGCGGAGAGCGCCGGATATGGAAATAACTGACAAAGAGTTTGAGAGCGCGGATTATTGACTTATTTTTATGGAGGTTGTATAATAATTTAATTAAAATTGGAATTACTATGTTTTTTACATTTGTATAAAATAACGAAGGAACAGGCGGCGGAAATACCGGTCCGGGAATTGGCAGCAGACTGTGCCGTATCAGAAAAGGTGATTGTGTGAACAGAAGCGAAGGAATTGATATCATTGTTCCGGTGTACAACGCACTTGAGCATTTGCGGGTATGCGTCAGAAGCATTCAGGAGCATACGGATCTGAACCGGGACCGCCTGATCCTGATCGATGACTGTAGCCCGGATCAAAAGGTCAGTGAATATCTGAACAGTCTGGAGCAGCCGGGTATTGTGGTGCTTCACAATGAAGAGAATCTGGGTTTCTCCGGTACGATTAACCGGGGACTGCAGTATTCCCAAAGGGATGTACTGCTGCTGAACGCGGATACCATTGTGACTGCCGGGTGGATTGACAAAATGCTGCGGTGTGCCTATTCGGATCCGGCTATCGCCACCGTGACACCCTTCTCCAACAACGCAACATTGTGCTCCATTCCTAACTTTTGCCAGGACAATACTGTTCCCTACGGTATGTCCATTGAGGAATATGCCCGAATCATTGAACGCAGGAGCATGAGAAAGTACCCGAGAATCACAGTGGCTGTGGGCTTTTGCATGTTTATCAAGCGGGAAGTGATTGAAAAAATCGGACTGTTTGATGAAGAAACCTTCAAGCGGGGCTATGGTGAGGAAAACGATTTTTGCTGGCGTGCCGAGCAAATGGGGTATTACCATGTACTGTGTGATGATACTTACATTTTTCACAGCGGTTCCGCATCGTTCCTCGGTGAGGAAAAGAAAAAGCTGATGGCAGAGCATGAGCAGATCCTGCGGGGGCGCTATCCACGGCAGCTGCAGGAAAATGCGGAGTACGTTCGGGATAACCCAGACCAATACCTGCGCAGCAACGTGGAGCTGTATGCCAGACTTGAAAACGGGAAAAAGAATATTCTCTATGTGCTGCATATGGATTTTCGTGCCGATGCGAGTGACAGCATCGGCGGTACCCAGTTCCATGTAAAGGATCTGATGAACCAGCTTAGGGAGGATCACAATGTATTTGTACTTGCCCGGGATGGCAAGATTCTGCGGCTGACGATCTATCAGGAAGACGGTCAGATGAGCTTCCATTTCTTTGTGGAGAAGAAACCGCTGTTTCAGATGTTCCACAGCCGGGAGCTGACAGAAGTGATCGACCAGATTTTTGGCGCTTTTCGGATCGATGTGGTACATGTGCATCATGTGATGGACCTGTCACTGGATATCTTCCGAATCGCGAAGGAACGGGGCATTCCGCTGATTGCGACACTGCATGACTTTTTCTATGTATGTCCCACTATTAAGCTGCTGGAAAACGGGAGCAGGTACTGCGGTGGATTCAGTGACAATTGTGCCCGATGCCTGTGCAGCCAGATGGGCTATGTTCAGGGACAGACGTATCTGTCTGAATGGAGAGAACATGTGCTGCAGGCGCTGAATGCCTGCGAACAGCTGATTGCGCCTTCCAATGCGGTAAGGGAAGTCTACAGCGCGGTATATCCCCAGCTGAAAGAGCGTATCCGGGTCATCGGTCATGGAATGAACCGGTTTGACATGCAGCCGCTGGAGATGAAAAAAACTACGTCAGAGTTGAAGTATCAAATTGAACAGGCCTGCGGTGCGGACTATACGATCAGTGGATGGGCATTCCGGGAGGGTATAAACAGCAGCTTCTGCCAGATGCTCCTGCTGGTGGAGGATGAAAAGGGAACACGCTGCCAGTACAGAACCAGGACGGTCAACCGTCCGGATGTGGCGGAGTCCATAGGAACACTGTATCTGCACTGCGGCTTCACGGTTCGGATCCCCGACGGCTGTTTTGCTTCCGGACCGCTGCGGGTGCAGCTGATCCTGCGCAGCGGTGAGGAAGAATTCCGCAGTGACTGGATCAGAATGAAAGATTACAAGTACCGGGAGAAGAAAGTGCCCCGAATTGCTTTCCTGGGCGGAATGAACGAAACGAAGGGCAGCGCACTGGCCTATGAGATGATCCGCCAGAGCGGCAGCCGATACGACTGGTATATTATCGGCGGAAACGGGGACCCCAATCTGATTACACTGGAAAAGTCGAATGTGATCAAAACCGGCTGGTATTGCAGAGAAGATGTTATGCAGATTCTGAATCAGAATCAGATCGATCTGGTCTGCATACTGCCCATCTGTCCTGAGACCTTCTGCTATACCGCGTCAGAAGCACATGTAGCGGGAATTCCCATTCTGGCAACGGATATCGGTGCCCTGGGTGAAAGGCTGCGTCAGGATCAGATCGGCTGGTTGGTCAGTCACAGCGCGTCAGCCAGGGAGATTCTGGGACGGATCGATGAGATATTCGAGGATCGGGAGCAGCTGGCGCATATGCGGAAATGTGTTTTGGAAACCCCGCACAAGACCATTGCCCAAATGGCGGAGGAATACCGTCAGCTCTATTGCACCCTGCCCCCGGCCAGAGAGCAGGACGGAGATTATGATGTCCAGGCAATGTACAATGCCTACGTGATTGGACAGGCAGATCAGGGGGGATATACCGGGGGCTCCGCGGCAGAACTGATCCAGCGGATCGGTCAGCTGGAGGCGACGCTGCAAAGCATTAACCAGAGCCTGGAATACAAAATGGTCAGATTCTTCAACCGGGAAAATATGCCCTTTAAACGCCAGATCAAGTGGCTGATCGGTGTTGCTTACCGGGTTTATACCAAACTGTTCAAACGCTGAGCATGCGTTTACGTTCTGCCACGGCAGGACGATGGAGGAAACATCCATGTCGAAATACGATTTTGAGATAGATTTGTCACTGAATACCTCCACAGGTATTATTCTAAATAAAATCCGGGATCATTCTGTGGTCCTGGAATTTGGCTGCGCCACGGGACGCATGACCCGGTATATGCAGGAAAAGATGAACTGCAGAGTCTATATTGTGGAATACGACCGGGAAGCCTATGATACGGCACTGCAATACGCACAGGACGGTGTCTGCGGCGATATCATGGATTATTCCTGGGTGCAGCGCTTCGGTGACATCCGGTTTGACGCGATTTTATTTGCCGATGTTCTGGAGCATCTGCCGGATCCGGTGGCGGTTCTGAAACAGGCAGCCCGGCTGCTGAAGGACAGCGGCACGATTTTGGCTTCGGTGCCGAATATTACGCACAATGATATTCTGCTGAAATGCTGCTGCGAACGCTTTGACTATACGCCTACCGGTATTCTGGATGATTCGCACGTCCGTTTCTGGGGACTGGAAAACCTGCGGGAACTGGCGGAGGATTGCGGTCTGACGCTGCGGTTTGTGGAGGGGACCCGCTGTCCCACCGGCTATACGGAGCAGTTTCCGGAACAGCTTCCCAGAGTTGGTCTTCTGGAGAATATCCTGAATGAGCGCCGGTGCGGTGAAGTGTACCAGTTTGTCTTTGCTCTGGACAAGGATCCGGCGCCGGGCAGAGTACCCGTGCTGCCCGAATCCCGGATCCAAAGTCATGTGTATCTGGACACCGGGCGGGACTTTAACCCGGAGGAGGTCATCGGGATCGTCTCCGAACTGACGGAAAATGGTTATCACGCCCGCTGGGAGACAGAGAATTATGAAGATGTGAAGCGTGTTCGCTTTGATCCGGTGGAACTGCAGGGCTGTATCCTGCGGAGCATCTGTCTGCGGCAGGGCGGAGCGGAGATCCCGCTGATCTGCCCGGAAGGGCATGATCTGGGCGACGGTCTGTTGCTTGCGGGCGAGGACCCTCTGGTCTATACCGACACCCTGCCGGGCACCGGCCCAATTACTTTGGAGGCTGACATCCTGCTGCCCGGACAGGCGTATCTGAAGCAGCTGGAGGAAGCGATTCCCTGCCTGCTGGAGGAGATGGAGCGCAGGCATCAGAAACAGGCTGCGCTGTACGACGAGAAATGCCGGGCGTTTCAGGCGCTTCAGGCAGAACAGGAACTGCTGCGTTCGGAAATTACCAGGTTGGGCTGTCGGGAAACGGAACTTCAGGAGCATATCCTCCGGCTGGATGAGGCCATTGAGGAAAAGGAAGCCTATGTGTCGACGCTTCAAAGCAATATTACGGCGCTGAATGACGAACTGGCCCGGTGCCGTGTGGATATCGGCGCGTATATTACGCTTGCCAACAGCAAGGACCTGTACGCCATGGAGCTGGAGCGCAGGTTGAACCGATATGAAAATAATGTGGTCATGAAGCTGGTGAAACGTGCTGCCGGGATTCTGCGGAAGGTCGTAAGGAAAGTGAAAAACCGCATCAAACGGGGAGGAAGCCGATGAAGAATAAAGAAAGAATTGGTGTCGGCGGCCTGATCTTCCTGACGGCGGCATTGAACCTGATGCTGCTGGTATCTGCCCGGTTTTCTCCGGACCCGCCTTATCAGCATTATGCGCTGTGCGCAGCCATCAATATCACCGCGGTGGCGTGTTTGCTGAACCGGAAGGACATGCTGCGGCTGCCGCGGTACCTCTTCCGGGAACGGGACGTGGTTTGGGCACTGGTGAAAAATGATTTCCGGGCACGGTTTGCCGGATCCTATCTGGGCGTGTTCTGGGCGTTTTTTCAGCCGGTGATCACCATTGTTTTGTACTGGTTTGTATTTCAGGTGGGCCTACGCTCCGGCAATATGAGTGATCATCCCTTTATCCTGTTCCTGATGTCCGGACTGGTGCCCTGGTTTTATTTCTCCGAAGCCTGGATGGGCGCATCCAACTCTCTGCTGGAATATAACTATCTGGTAAAAAAGGTGCGGTTTAATGTGGAAATTCTTCCGGTGCTGAAGGTGTGCTCCGCGTTGTTTGTCCACCTGTTCTTTGTGGGCGTTGTGGTGCTGATGTGCGTGGGCTATGGATATGGCATTGATCTGTATCTTCTGCAGCTGCCGTACTATACCTGCGCGCTGGCGCTCCTGGCAACGGGTCTTTCCTATATTACGGCTGCCTTTACGGTGTTCTTCCGGGATATGTCCCAAATTGTGAACATCATCCTGACCATGGGCATCTGGCTGACGCCCATTATGTGGAATCCGGCAGCTACCATGTCCCTGAGCTTGCAAAAGATTTTCAAGCTCAATCCGGTTTATTACGTTGTGGCGGGTTTCCGGGATGCTCTGCTGGAGAAACTGTGGTTCTGGGAAAAACCCGCCTGGAGCGTGTATTTCTGGTGTATCTGTGCCGGAATTTATCTGATCGGTACAAAAGTATTCAACAGGCTGAAAACGCATTTTTCTGATGTTCTGTAAGATACGGGGGCAGTATGGAAAGCGTAATTAAAGTAGATAAAGTTACCAAAGTTTATAAAATGTATGCCGAGCCCAAGGACCGGCTGAAGGAGGCTCTGGGCCTGAATAAGGGCAGGGTTTACCACAAAAAGAGTTATGCCCTGGATGAAGTGTCCTTTGAGGTCGGCAGGGGTGAGATCGTGGGTATTGTGGGCCGCAACGGTTCCGGCAAGTCCACCATTCTGAAGATCCTGACCGGCGTTCTGAACCCCACCTCCGGTGATGTGCAGATCCATGGAAAGGTGGCGGCACTGCTGGAGCTGGGCACCGGCTTCAATATGGAATACACCGGCATGCAGAATATCTATCTCAACGCCACCATGATGCGTGTGAGCAGGGAAGAGATCGAGGAAAGAATTCCTCAGATCCTGGCCTTCGCGGACATTGGTGAGTACATCAACCAGCCGGTGAAAACCTATTCCAGCGGCATGTTTGTGCGGCTGGCTTTTGCGGTGGCCATTCATGTGGATCCGGATATTCTGATCGTGGATGAGGCACTGGCGGTGGGAGATATCCGCTTCCAGATGAAGTGCATGGACAAATTCACGGAATTTGTCCAGAAAGGGAAGACCATTCTCTTTGTCACCCACGATGTTAACTCCGTTAAGCGATTCTGCAACCGGGCTATCTGGCTTAACCGGGGAAAGCTGCTGATGGACGGCAATACTGACGAGGTCACGGACCGGTATCTGGATTTTCTGAAAAGTGATCTGCCCATTGAGCAGTATCTGGCCCAGTGTGTGGCGGAAAACCATGCGCAGCGTGGAGACGCGGCGGGACAGATCGACATGTCGGGGATCGACCTTGTGCAGATCCATCAGCTGCACATGTTCAATGCCGCCGGCCGGGAGATCGAGGAAATCCAGCACGGCGAAAAAGTGGTGCTGAAGGTCAGTTACCTGGTGGGAGATGAGACTCTGAAGAATCCGGTTCTGGGTGTAGCCATTCGCCGAATCGACAATGAGTATATCTGCGGCCTGAATACCAAGCTGGACAATATGTCAATTCCCTGGAAAAAGGGCTATAATGAAGTGACACTGACCTATCCCCAGTTTAATCTGATCGGCGGAGAGTACTATTTCGACGTGGGCATCTTCGATCAGACGGGAATCGTCAACCTGGACTACCGAACAAGAATCAAAAGCTATTTCGTCAAAATGGACTATATTGCCGAGGGTATCGTTGTCCTGAACCATGAATGGAGCGTGAAGCGGTAATCATGAACGAACAGACAAAGGCGTTGCTCAGAAGCAAAATCGATCGGGCAGAGGTTGTCTCCTTCGATATTTTTGATACCTTACTCTTCCGTAAGACCAACACGCCGGAAACGGTGTTTGATCTGGTGGGCAGACATTTCGGCATCAACGGTTTCCGGAAGCTGCGCATGGATGACCAGAACGAGGCCAGCCGCCGGGCCTGGATCGCCCATCAGTATCCCCATGCGGACATGGATCAGATTTACGAAGTGATGTCCGAGCATACGGAAATTCCTGTGGACTGGATGGCGGTCAAGGCATATGAAATACAGCTGGAACGGGATGCTCTGGTTCCCAACACGGAACTGCTGGAGTTTTTCCGCTATGCGAAAGCGCAGGGAAAACGGGTGATCGCCACCAGTGACATGTACCTGACGGCAGACATTCTGGCAGAGTTCCTGCGGGAAAAGGGCTTTGCCGGGCTGGATCACCTGTACTGCTCCGCTGATGAACACAAGGCAAAATTCAACCGGGACCTGTTCGAGCGGGTTGCCCGGAAAGAGAATGTTCCGTGCGAAAAAATCCTGCACATCGGTGACAAGGACCGGGATGACGGAGAGTTTCCCGCAGTCTTCGGCTTCGATACGTTCGTATATCACAGAGACTGCGACCTGGAGAAGATAAAGAACGCGCCGGGCTCTGACGTTGACAAGGGTATCTATAAGATCCTGTGCGATGGAAGCAGGGACTTCTGGTATAATCTGGGCGTGGAAGTTGGCGGACCACTCTACATGGGTCTGTATCGCTGGCTCCGGGAGAAAACCCGGAACCAGAACAGGAAGCTGTTTTTCCTGTCCCGGGACGGCTATAATTTATACCACATCTGCAAGCAGCAGGGCATGGATAACGTGGAATACCTCTATACCTCCCGCCGGGCGCTGACCATGGCGGCTATTCGGGATATGAATGAAGCGGATATCCTTAGCCTGCCGCCCTATACCTTCGGTCAGACTGTTGGGGAAATCCTGGATTATCTGAAAGTAGACAGGTCTGAAATCCGCCACCTGGAAGAAACCGGCCTGCGCTCCTTCCGAACGGTGATCCGCACACAGGAGGACATCGCTGCATTTAAGAAGCTGTATCTGCTTGACAAGGCCGTATTTCTCCGCCGGTGTGAAGCCGAGCGGGAAAACGCCCGGAAGTATTACGAAGAAATCGGCTTTTTGCAGGAAGATGCCATTTGCTTTGACTGTGGCTGGCAGGGCAGCTCCCAGGAACTGCTGGAACGGTTTAAAAAGGTAGTTGGCTGTGAAAAGCGCCATGACTTCCTTTATTTCGGCATCCGCAACGCCGAAAAGAGCCGCCGACAGCTGCGGAATATGCACTACGATACCTATCTGTTCGACTTTTATAAAAACTACGCGCTGCAGGCCGATATGCGTCTGAATGTGGCGATGTATGAGCTGTTCTTCTCTGCCCCCCATGAAAGCGTGTATTATTACAATGACTGCGGCCAGGCAGTGTTTGAAGAGGGTGCGGGAGACCGGAACAAAGAGCAACTGCTGGCCGGTATCCTGGATTTTGTCAGAGAAGGACTTTCCTTTGTGGATACCTACGGCGTGGAGTGGACGCCGGAAATCTCCGTGGGCCATCTGAAACGGCTGATCCATCTGCCCACGGAAGAGGAAGCTGTTACCATCGGTGACCTTGAGAATGTGGATGGCTTTGCCCGCCAGCAGGGACAGACCAAGCGGATCGCCTGGGTTACCCGGGAGTGGCTGGAGGAGAATCCCAATTTCGAAATCTACTGGCTGAACGGCCTGCTGAAGCGGCCGGATGTGCCGGAGGATCTCAAGACGGACTGCGCCCGGCGACTGGGTGCTGCCTATCCCCCGGAGGTTCCCGAGTATCATCTGGAGGATGAGCAGAGTATCCGAAATTATCACCGCTGGCTTCGGAACCGGAAACCGACGGTCATTCGGGAACTGAGCTATAAGCCCAGTTTTTCCGTGGTGATCCCGGTATACAACACAGTAACACCGCAGCTGGAGGAATGCATCCAGTCCGTGCTGCACCAGACCTATGACCGGTTTGAACTGATCCTGGTGGATGATCATTCCTCCTGGGACAATGTGGTGCCTGTCCTGCGGAAATATGAGAATCATGAAAAGGTTCGGGTTATTTACAGAAGTGTCAACGGTCATATTTCCGTAGCCACCAACGATGGCATCGCCATCGCTTCGGGGGAATTTATCGTCTTTATGGACTGTGACGATGTGATCGAACCGGACGCATTGTTCAGCTTTGCGGAAAAACTGAATGAAAATCCGGAGCTGGACTTTATTTACAGTGACGAAGACAAGCTGACCGAAGACGGAAAGATCCGGCACATGCCATTCTTTAAACCGGAATGGTCACCGGATCTGTTCCTGAACATGATGTACACCAATCATCTGGCCACCTACCGAACGGCACTTGTCAGGGAAGTAGGGGGACTGCGGACGGCTTTCAACGGAAGCCAGGACTATGATTTCACCCTGCGATTTATGGAAAAGTCCCACAACAGCCGGGTGGGCCATGTGACCAGGGTGCTTTATCACTGGCGGGAACGGAAGGAATCCGTGGCCTTTGCCATGTCGTCGAAAAACTATGCTTCCGAGGCAGCCCGTTATGCCAAGGAAGATTATATTAAGAGAAACGGCATCCAGGCCCATATGGAGCCGGTGGTGGGAATGTATCAGTACCGGATCGTCTACCATGTGGTGGGTGACCCGCTGGTCAGTATCATCATCCCCTCCAAGGACCATCCCAATGTGCTGAAGCAGTGCATCGATTCCATCCGGGCGTTTACGGATTATCCCAACTACGAGATCATCGTGGTGGACAACGGCAGCAGGGAACGAAACCGGGCCGTAATTTCCGAATATCTGGAAGGCGTGGGCGCACAGTACATTTATCATAAGGAAGAATTCAACTTCTCGAAGATGTGCAACACCGGCACTGCCCGGGCAAAGGGTCAGTATCTGCTGTTCCTGAACGATGATATCGAAATCTTCCAGCCCCAGTGGCTCCGCCGGATGCTGGGCCACGCCCAGCAGAAGCATACCGGCGCCGTGGGCGCAAAACTGCTCTATCCGCAGTCTACCCTCCTGCAGCATACCGGTGTTGCCAACGCGGTGGCGGGACCTCTGCACAGCTTCAGCATGTGCGATGACGGCTATCCCTACTACTTCGGGTGGAACTGGGTGGATAATAACTGCATTGCTGTCACCGGCGCCTGCCTGATGGTGGACAAATCCAAATTCCAGGCAGCGGGCGGTTTTGACGAAGACCTGCCGGTGGCCTACAACGATGTGAAGCTGTGCTTTGCTTTACACCGGCTGGGCTGGTACAATGTGATCCGCAATGATGCGGTTGCTTATCACCATGAATCCCTGAGCCGGGGCACAGACCAGGTGGATGACCGAAAGCTGATCCGGCTTCATGGGGAGCTGGCAAAGCTGTATGCAGACTTCCCAGAGCTGCGGCGGGCAGACCCGTATCTGAATCCGGCATTGGAAACGCTCACAGCGGGGTTGAATCTCAGACAGTGCTGGGATACTATGGAAACGATGGATCTGTCAGGCTGTGCACATGCGGACTATGCCACCGTGGATGCCGTGGAAGTAACGGATCGGGTGCGGATCATCGGCTGGTCCTTCCTTCCCGGGAATATCCGGCCGGAGGAAATGCAGCGGTATCTGGTATTTAAGGACCCCTTCGGAAAAATTACGGGGGCCAGGGCGATGTCCGCGCTTCGGCCCGATGTGGCGGCCCATTTTGGAAATGATAAGTTGCGATATGCAGGTTACGAGTGCGTTGTCTCGAAATCTGACCTGCGGGTGGATCTGATGGTTTATCAGATCGGCGTGCTGTCCGTGACGCCGAAGGGGAAAAGGTATCTGCGCTGGTGCGGAGAAACACCCCTGCTCCGCAATCCCAGACCCCGGCCCATCGGGGCCCCGTTTGAGCGGAGAACCGATTTTATCCGAGGGAAAAAACCGGCGGATGTACAGTGGTTCCTGGATGAATGGGGCCATCAGGACTCCTTCTTCCGGATTCGGGGCTTTGCCTTCCCCAGAGGTGACAGACATTACCGCTATGAAAAAACGCTGATCCTGTCGGATGGTGACGGAAACGCATTGGAATTTGCGGTACAGCCGGAGGAACGGCTGGATGTGGCCTATACCTTCCCCAGGGAGCATTTCCTGTATTACACGGGCTTTGTCTGCTATGTGTATGACAGTTGCCTGGAGCCGGAAAGGACATACGATGTTATCATCCGGCTGAAAAACCGGTTTGATCCCGGTGATATTCAGGATATCGTAACGGGACAGAAGATCAGACTGCCTGAATAAAAGAGAAAGGGAGCGGACGCCTGTGAAATACAACCGAATTTATGCGATCCTGCTGTGGCTTACGCTCTCTTTCCTTGTGCTGACCGGCTGCGGGGCACAACCCGCTGCGCCCGGCGCAGATCAGGTCGATGCGTTCATTTATGGCCGGGATACCTCCGGCGAAATCATCCGGGGGTATGCGGCCCGGGAGGATCGGTGGTACCTGTTTGTCCCTTCCGCTATGGATATTCCTGCATTAACTCTCATCTGTGCCGAACCGGTCACGGAGCTGTCGGCGGGTACACCGGATGCGGAGGCTACCCGAATTACCGGAGCCTTCCGGTCCAGCGGCGATCAGGTGACGGTCACTACAGCCAGCGGCTCCTATACGGTTACCGTGATGCAGTCGCAGCTTCCCTCGGTCTGCCTGTGGCTGGACGGAGGAACGCTGGAAACTGTCCATGACAACAAGGACACCCGGGTTCGGATCAGCCGCTTTTCCCTGACAGAGCCCGGTGGAATCCGGGACCTGACGGTGGGCAACGGAGCGGAAATCAAGGGCCGGGGCAATTCCAGCTGGGAACTCTATGAGAAAAAGGGTTATCAGATCCGCTTCGATGAAAAAATTTCGTTGCTGGGCATGGAGCGGGCAAAAAAATGGGTGCTCCTGGCCAATGCCGGTGATGACAGCATGATCCGGGCGAAACTGGTGCATGACCTGGCCCGGGGAATGGACATGGGCTATACCCCGGAACTGGAGCATGTGGACCTGTGGGTGGACGGCGAATACCTGGGTACCTACCTGTTGGGAGAAAAAGCGGAAATCGCCACCGGAAGACTGAATCTTCACAGCAACATTGGAGCGCTGTTTGAGCATGATGAAAATTATTTTGCGGAAGAGGACTACTGGTTCGTCAACAACTCATTACGCCGGCACTTTGTGGTGAAGGAGATCACCGTGGAGGAAGATGCGGCTGTTGCTGCGGCGCAGGAGGCCTTCAACGACAGACTGGATTCGCTGATGCATTATCTGTACACCACGCTGCCCCGGGATGTGACCCTGGAGCGGCTGGGGAGATACATCGACGTGGATTCCTTCGCGAAATATTATCTGATCAACGAGTATGTACTCAATTGCGAATCCTTTGCCACCAGCTTTTACTGGTATCAGGACGGTGCGTCGGATGTGCTGCATATGGGCCCGGTGTGGGATTTTGACACCTGCATGGGTAACGACAGCAGACTGCCTTCGGACAGTTATGGCCAGCAGCATCTGCTGTTCACCTACCTTTTGGCTTCACCGGCATTTCGGCAGCGGACGGAAGAAATTTATCGGCAGTATAAAGCGGATTTTGCCGCCCTGGCAGAGGGAGCGACACTGCTGGAAAACCGGATCGGATCCTCTGCGCGGATGAATTACCTACGCTGGGAGGCCCTGGGACAGCCCAACGTGAAGCCCCACAGCACGGCGTTTTCTGCGACCTATTCCGAAGCGGTGGAGTCTGTCTGTGACTGGCTGCGAAAGCGGCAGGAGCTGTTTACCATACCGGAATGCCGGGTGGTGAACAGTGTGGTCAGCGATGACTGCCGCACCATGGACCTGTTCTTTGAAGACGATCGGCCCCATGAAGCCCTGGTATTTGCGGCGTGGCCGTTGCATTCCGACGGAGAGAACAAAACCTGGGTGGAAGCCCAGGAAAAAGACGGCGTTTGGCATGCCCGGGTGGATATGACCCGGGTCAATGAAAGCGGTATGTTCCGGCTGGATGTACTGGAGCTGGGGAAAAATGAAAGTCTTGCCACCGGCAGAAATGTTGTGGAAACAGCGGTGCCCCGGGATTACGCCGTTGAGGCGTACTTAACGGATAACGGAAATACTCTGACGATTGCCATGCAGGACCATACAGGAAGCTGCCGGTCTGTGGCCTTTGCCCTTTGGGGTGAAGAAAACGATCAGGATGATCTGATCTGGCTGGAGGCGGAACAGAATGCCGATGGACTGTGGGCCGTGACGATGGATGCAGCAGCGCTGAAGGAGGAAGGTACCTATTTTGTGCATGTCTGGGGCAGCAAAGAGCATTCCGAGTCAGAATTTCTGGAGGGAATTGCGTTCCGCCGCAGCTATCCGGCGGAGGCATTTGTTTCGGAAGACGGCAATGCACTGCATCTTGTGCTGAATGATTTCCATGGAGCCAGGGCGGTGTCCTTTGCCGTGTGGGGTTTGCTCGACAACCAGGAGGACATTGTTTGGGCCGATGCGCGGAGAAATGCCGACGGCCTGTGGGAATGCGCAGTAGATCTGGATCATTTTTCCGATGACGCGATGCTTGCGGTACATGCTTACGGCAATATTACGGGTGAGGCATACCGATTCTTCAGTGAACTGATTTTGGAAATTCCGTGAAAACAACGAATACAAAACCGCCGTTCCGCAGGGAACGGCGGTTTTGCTATTCTTCCGGATTGGAAAAAAGCTAAGGATTTGAAAAGATGGGTAGACTATGGAAAAAAACTATGATATGATAAACATTAACGTAAAATGTACCCCTATACCCACTAAAAATCTCACTCAAACAGCGGCGTGCTGTTTGCGTGATTTACATATACAGCAAATCAAAGAAGCGCAATGGAGGAAAAAACAATGCTTGACAAACAATTAAGGCGATGTCTTTCTTTTCTGCTTGCCCTGGTAATGGTCTTCGGCATGCTTCCCACGCAGGCGTTTGCCGTGGAGTCCGATGACCATACCCATGAACACAGTGAAGAGCCTGCCGCCCAGTCCTCTGAGGCGGAGTCCGGGGCATCGTCCACAGAGACTCCGGTAGACGAAGTTCGCCGGGAGGTCAGTGAGTACCTTGAGAGATATCAGCTGACTGCTGATATGCCTGACTCCGTTCTGGCTGATGTATACATCCGGATGAACGGCCAGGAGGCTATGGCGGCCTGGTATGAGGCTGAGGCGATTCGCGAAAAAGGCGAACAGCTGTCCGAAGCCGAAATCGAGACTCTCAGAAGCGAGACCAACAGCAAGCTGGCTGCGCGTTTCTATAACGTGATGGTCAAGCTGAATTTCCCGGTGCTTGCTGCGACCAACAGCTACACACCTGTGGAAAATCTGACTGTGGGCGTTACGGATGCCACCAGTGATACAATGAGCGATGGTAAGGTCACTGTGAGCGTGACCGGTGCAGCAGGTTCCGGCTGTGGCGGTGGTACGGCAAAGGAAGCAAAGATCACCATTTATAACGAAGGAACCGGCCCTGCAAACGTTTCCTTCGACTGGGCCAGAACAGAATCCAGCACTTCCGCAACTGGCAGCGTGAGTATTGGTGGTGAGGTTCAGGGAACAGCGGAAGGTAGTGTATCCTTTGTGCTGGATGCCGGTGCGTATATTGAGCTCAGCGTGTCGTCCCCTGCCGGCAACAGCACGACTACTCTGACCCTGTCCAACTTTGTGTATGAAGCGCTGGCCAGCGAGTATAACGTGACCTTTGTGTATGACGCTGCCCGCGGCAGTGTTACGGTGGGAGGAGAAACTGTTGCAAGCGGCGATGTGAAGACTGTCCCCCTTGCGGGCGTGGAAGTGGCTGTCACTCCCGCCAGCGGTGTCACCTTCCTGGGCTGGATAGACAACGAGAACAAACTGCTGTCCCGGGATACCACCTTTACCCTGAAGCCCACCGCGGAAATTACGGTGCAGCCTGTATTTCTTACCGCCAGCGATGGCATCTGGTGGATGATCGGCACCACTGCTTCCGCTACCTATAAAGATGGTGGCTTAGGTACCACGGCGACTTACTATACCGTATCCGGTACCCATCTGTATGACAATCTGGATGCGGCTACTGCGGCTGCCAAGGAGAGTACCTACAGCAAGACTGTCGTGATGATGAACAGCGGTACCCTGACGGGCAATCATACCATCCCCGCCGGTGTTACCCTGTTGATCCCCTTCGATGATGCCAATACCCTTTATACTACCACACCCTGCAGCACGGGTACCTATACTACCCCCACAGCTTACCGGACACTGACCCTGGCCGATGGCGCAAGCCTGACCATTAACGGTGCCGTGAGCGTTTCGGCAAAGCATAAGTACGCCAATGGCGGTGCTGTCAATGGCGGCGCGCCCACCGGCAGTGTTGCGTTTGTGAAGATGGAGGGCAGCAGCAACATTACCGTCAACAGCGGCGGTGTGCTGTATGTCTACGGTTACATTTACGGCTCCGGCAGCGTTACGGCCAACAGCGGAGCTTCCGTGTACGAACTGTTCCAGTTCTCCGACTTCCGTGGCGGCACCCAGAGTACGACCATGAAGAACGGCGTGTTCCCCCTGTCTCAGTACTATGTCCAGAATATTGAGGTCCCCCTGACCCTCCATTCCGGCGCTACGGAGTATGCGTATACGACTATCTATATGTCCAGCGCGGCCTTTGGTTCCTCTGTTGGCTTTATTGCCTCCAGCGGTGCTATGTTCAACCTGACCTCCGGCTATGTGGTCAAGCACTATGACGGTTCCAAGGACAGACTGATGGTGGAGGCCCACGGTGATCTGACGCTGTCCCCCATCAGTATGAAGGTGGGTCCCAGTTCCATCAATTCCAAGAACTACGATCTGGGCATCAACAGCAATATTACGGTTCGGATCTGCGAAGGCAGCACCATTACCCTGAGCCAGGATGTGGCCTTCCTGCCCGGTTCCCAGATCATCGTGGATGCGGGCGCCACCTGCAAAGTAGGCACAGGCATCAATGTGTATGTTTACGATGCGGACCAGTGGGGTACATATTGCAGCTCCACGGACAAGACCTTCGTCCCTGTAGCTTACGCACCGGGCAAAACCTACACCCGTACCGATGCGGACCTGGTGGATGCCAGCGTTGAGATCAACGGTACCGTGGACGCAACCCAGGGCTATGTCTACACCACAGCCGGCGGTGCCAATATCTTCTCCTCCGGCGGCGGTACTGCAATCCTGTATCCCGGCACCCAGACCGTTACTTATCAGCTGCGGCAGAAAGCAGAGACATATGATGAGATCCCTCTGACCAATGCCAAGCTGAAGAACGCGGACGGCACCTATGTGCAGACCGGCGATGTGGAGAATACGGCAGTCACCTTCCGATTTGCTGAGGGTGTGTGGATCGTGGACTGCGGTGATAACCACCAGCTGGAGTTGATCAGCGATACGGCTACCTGTGAGGAAGCCGGTGTGAAGACTTCTGTCTGTAAGGCCTGTAAGAAAGAATTTACCGAGGAAAGTCCTGCCATTGGCCACGATTATGAATCTGTGGTGACCGCTCCCACCTGTACGGAGCAGGGCTATACCACCCATACCTGTAAAAATGACCCCAGTCACATTGTGGTGGACACCTATGTGGATGCTCTGGGCCATTCTTATCAGGCAGTGGTGACCGCCCCCACCTGTACCGAGAAGGGCTATACGACCTATACCTGCAGCTGCGGCGACAGCTATGTTGCAGACTATGTGGACGAATTGGGCCACGACTGGGATGATGGCGTGGTGACCGCTCCCACCTGTACGGAGCAGGGCTATACCACCCGTACCTGTAAAAACGACCCCAGCCACACCGTGGTAGATACCTATGTGGATGCTCTGGGTCACACCGAAGTGATTGATGAAGCAGTGGAAGCTGACTGCGTCAACACCGGTCTGACGGAAGGCAAGCACTGCTCTGTCTGCGGCGAGGTCCTGGTTGCCCAGACTGTTGTGGACGCACTGGGTCACACGGAAGTGATTGACGCAGCAGTTGAAGCAACCTGCACCGAGACTGGTCTGACGGAAGGCAAGCACTGCTCTGTCTGCGGCGAGGTCCTGGTTGCCCAGACTGTTGTGGATGCCCTGGGTCACACCGAAGTAATCGACGCTGCCGTTGCCGCTACCTGTACGGAAACCGGTCTGACGGAAGGCAAGCACTGTTCTGTCTGCGGCGAGGTCCTGGTTGCCCAGACTGTTGTGGAAGCCCTGGGCCATACCGAAGTGACCGATGCAGCGGTTGCCCCCACCTGCACTGAAACCGGTCTGACGGAAGGCAAACACTGCTCTGTCTGCGGCGAGGTCCTGGTTGCCCAGACTGTTGTGGATGCCCTGGGTCATACCGAAGTGATTGATGCAGCAGTGGAACCTGACTGTGTCAACACCGGTCTGACGGAAGGCAAGCATTGTTCCGTCTGTAATGAAGTCCTGGTTGCCCAGGAAATTGTGGACGCCCTGGGCCATACCGAAGTAACCGATGCAGCAGTGGAACCTGACTGTGTCAACACCGGTCTGACGGAAGGCAAGCATTGTTCCGTCTGTAATGAAGTCCTGGTTGCCCAGGAAATTGTGGATGCTCTGGGCCATACCGAAGTGATCGACGCAGCAGTTGAAGCAACCTGTACCGAGACTGGTCTGACGGAAGGCAAGCACTGCTCTGTCTGTGGCGAAGTCCTGGCTGCTCAGGAAATTGTGGACGCTCTGGGTCACACGGAAGTGATCGATGCAGCGGTTGCCCCCACCTGTACGGAAACCGGTCTGACGGAAGGCAAGCACTGCTCTGTCTGTGGCGAAGTCCTGGCTGCTCAGGAAATTGTGGACGCTCTGGGTCACACGGAAGTGATCGATGCAGCGGTTGCTCCCACCTGTACTGCCACCGGCCTGACGGAAGGCAAGCACTGCTCTGTCTGTAATGAGGTTCTGGTTGCCCAGACTGTTGTTGACGCCCTGGGCCATACTGAAGTGATCGATGCAGCGGTTGCTCCCACCTGCACCGCCACCGGCCTGACGGAAGGCAAGCACTGCTCTGTTTGCAATGAAGTCCTGGTTGCTCAGGAGCAAGTGGCTGCCTTGGGCCATAAGGACGAGGATGCTGACTATATTTGTGATGTTTGCGGCGAAGATCTTTGCGTTGACCATGAAGAGGAGATTGTCCCCGCAAAGGCCGCTACCTGTACTGAGACTGGTTTGACAGAAGGTAAGCGCTGCGCAATCTGTGGAGACGTTCTGGTTGTCCAGGAGATTGTGGACGCTCTGGGTCATACCGAAGTGATTGATGAAGCAATTGCCCCCACCTGCACCGAGACTGGTCTGACGGAAGGCCAGCACTGCTCTGTCTGTAATGAAGTCCTGGTTGCCCAGGAAGTTGTGGATGCTCTGGGTCACACGGAAGTGATCGACGCAGCAGTTGAAGCAACCTGTACCGAGACTGGTCTGACGGAAGGCCAGCACTGCTCTGTCTGTAATGAAGTCCTGGTTGCCCAGGAAGTTGTGGATGCTCTGGGTCACACGGAAGTGATCGACGCAGCAGTTGAAGCAACCTGTACCG
>SVMD01000004.1:0-776 GCA_015067615.1 Oscillospiraceae bacterium | reverse complement strand
ACCGAGACTGGTCTGACGGAAGGCCAGCACTGCTCTGTCTGTAATGAAGTCCTGGTTGCCCAGGAAGTTGTGGATGCTCTGGGTCACAC
Organism: Oscillospiraceae bacterium; assembly: GCA_015067615.1. Taxonomy (GTDB): domain Bacteria; phylum Bacillota; class Clostridia; order Oscillospirales; family Oscillospiraceae; genus Faecousia. The sequence goes on along the minus strand of SVMD01000004.1, from coordinate 687 downwards.
GGAAGTGATCGACGCAGCAGTTGAAGCAACCTGTACCGAGACTGGTCTGACGGAAGGCAAGTATTGTTCCGTCTGTGAGGAAGTCCTGGTTGCCCAGGAAATTGTGGATGCTCTGGGCCATACCGAAGTGATCGACGCAGCAGTTGAAGCAACCTGTACCGAGACTGGTCTGACGGAAGGCAAGCATTGTTCCGTCTGTAATGAAGTCCTGGTTGCCCAGGAAGTTGTGGATGCTCTGGGTCATACCGAAGTGATCGACGCAGCAGTTGAAGCAACCTGTACCGAGACTGGTCTGACGGAAGGCAAGCACTGCTCTGTCTGTGAGGAAGTCCTGGTTGCCCAGGAAATTGTGGATGCTCTGGGCCATACCGAAGAGATCGACGCAGCAGTTGAAGCAACCTGTACCGAGACTGGTCTGACGGAAGGTAAGCACTGCTCTGTCTGTGGCGAGGTTCTGGTTGCTCAGGAAATTGTGGACGCTCTGGGTCATACCGAAGCGATTGATGAAGCAGTGGAACCTGACTGCGTCAACACTGGTCTGACGGAAGGCAAGCACTGCTCTGTCTGTGGCGAAGTCCTGGCTGCTCAGGAAATTGTGGACGCTCTGGGCCATACGGAAGTGATCGACGCAGCAGTTGAAGCAACCTGCACCGAGACTGGTCTGACGGAAGGCAAGCACTGCTCTGT
>SVMD01000017.1 GCA_015067615.1 Oscillospiraceae bacterium | reverse complement strand
GCTGCTCCCGCTGCTGCTGCTGAGGAAGTTGAAGAGAAGACCGAGTTCGACGTCATCCTGAAGTCCGCCGGCGCTTCCAAGCTGGGCGTTATCAAGGTTGTCCGTGCCGCTACCGGCCTGGGCCTGAAGGACGCTAAGGATCTGGTCGACAACTGCCCCAAGACCCTGAAGGAAGCTATCTCCAAGGAAGACGCAGAGAAGCTGGTCGCCGAGCTGAAGGAAGCTGGCGCCGAGGCCGAGATCAAGTAATTTATCTCTACTCAATGCTAAACAGCCGCCGGATTTTCGGCGGCTGTTTTCGCAGTTTCGAAAGGAAATCCTTCCATGCGTTATAATATCAATTTCGACATTGAACTGCCCACGGACCTGAGCTTTCTGGAAACCTCCTCTTTCCTGCTGCTGTTCAGCCTGGCGATTCTTCTGATCTCCCTTCTGGCCCGGCTGTTTCTGGGTAAGGAGTCCAGCCTGCGGACCTCCATGGTATGCGGTCTGAGCATGATCATGATGTACGCCATCTGTACGGTTATCTACACCTTCAGTCCCCGGGATTTTACTGTCTACCTGAATCATTTGCCCCTGGGTGTTTTTGGCTTCAATGATGCCGGAGAAAAGGTGCTGGTGCTGAACACCTTCCAGCAGCTGGATTTTCCGGAGCTATGTCATCAGATCATGCGGATCTTCCTGCTGGCCTTCCTGGTCAATCAGATCAACAATTTCACCCCCGGCAGCCTGAAGCTCACCGGCTGGATTCTGTTCCATATTTTCAGCCTGGTACTGGGTATCGGACTTTACTACATTCTGGATCAGGTCATTGACACGTATCTTCCCTTCATCTACTCTGAATATACGCCCCTGATCCTGCTGAGCCTTCTGTGCTTCTCCTTCCTGATGGGTTTGCTGAAGCTTCTTTTCGGTGCCCTGATGGCAACAGTAAATCCCCTGTTGGCAGCCCTCTATACCTTCTTTTTTACCCAGAAAACCGGCAAGACCGTAAGCCGGGCCATCGGTTCCACCTTAGTGATCATGATATTCACCTTTACCCTGGACTACCTGGGCTACGGTGTTATTCCCGTGGGTGCGGAGGCTCTGACGACCTACGTTCCCGTGGCTTTATGCATGTTCCTGCTCTGGGTTCTGGTGGGCCGCATCCTGTAACATAATAAAGTTCCCCCGGAGGCCTTCAACGGCCCTCCGGGGGATTATTTCTTAGTAGCTGATGAGAGACTCCACCAGGAATCCGTCGCCGGAGCGAACCAGCAGGAGCTTGACGTTGTTGGTAGTCTGAACAACGCCCTCACGGCCGATGGTATTGACATAGTAGGTCACATCCACCAGGAAGGAGTCCTGGGACAGCTGGGCGAAGTGATGGAAATCGATGTGATCAATCTCATCGCCCAGGCTCTGGGCAAACTGCATGCCGTCCAGGGCCTTCTCCATACGCTCAGCCAGGGTGCTGCCGGGGACGATGTATTTGATCACCCGGTTGTAGTTGGCGAAGCGGTTGTCGTTGGCACAGCCGGCAAAGATCACGTAGATATCCAGAAATTCCTCGGAGAAATCCTGCAGGGAATCCACCTGTTCTTCATCTGTCAGATTCAGCAGAGAATCCGGGTCGAAGGAGTCGTCATAGACAAAGGGTTTACCCTGAGGATCAAAGACCTCCGCCCGGTATGTCTCCTTCAGAAAGGGACCGGCTTCGTAGGTGTTGATTGTCAGCACCGGCACGTCGTACTTGCCGTAAAGCTCAGCAAGAAGAGGATACTCCACCGTCTCCTGGGAAACGATGTAGCGCTCATCCAGCGTTACACCGTTGACGCAGACCGGGAAGCCCTCCGGGGCTACCGCGGTTACGGTCTCCGTACCCATCAGGAAGGACAGGTCCAGCTTGCCCTCCTCCAGGATCCAGGGCGTGAAGCCATACTGATCCGTCTCCCCTGCTGCAGTCTTAACGGAGCCGATGATCTGCTGGCCACTTCGGACCACATACACATGCTCCGTATCGGTGGATGCGGCGATATTCCGGGCGCAGGTGATCTTGCCGTAGATGATCTCATCCAGGATCGACTGTACCTGCTCCGGGCTCTGGATATTCTCATCCACCTGTTCCAGGAAGCCCTCGGTATACCGGGCAATGTACGCAGGCGTTACGCTGTTCATGTAGGCTTCGACAGGGGCCTGAGGACGGGAGCGCTCATAGGCCTCCATATATCCCCAGAACCACTTCAGGCCGAAGAAGGTGGCCGTCAGGGCAGCAACGGCATACAGGATCATGAAAACAGGAAAGCCCATGCCGCTGTGTTTCTTTTTAGCCATTTTCCTTCACTCCTTCCTTCAGCACCACGATAGCCGTGGGCACAGGGCGGATGCCGATGACGGAGGCACAGTTGTTCACGTAATCTCCGTCGTACCACATAAGCGACGAGGAACCGCCGTCCAGGTTGCAGGCGTTCACCGCGCCGTATTCCAGCATGATCTCGATCAGGTCGTCATGGGTGGCACCCATACTGATGACCTGCCGTCCGTCGATGACCAGCATCAGAATGGCACCGTCGGACCGCTGGCCCACGGCAGTCCGGGGATTCACGCCGCTGACAGGCAGCTCACAGGGCTCACCGTTGACGATCAGCACGGGACCGAAGCAGACGCCGTACTGAATGTCCTTCTCCTGAATTTCCTTGGGAGTGATCCGATTGGCCACATGCATGATGTGATTGCTGTCAAAGCCCACAAAGCCTTCGTTGGTGCCGGAATTTTCGTAGTAGACCTTGCCCTCGAATACCACCATGGTGTCGGGAATGCTGCCGTTGCCGGAGCCGTTGGGATCCTCGAAGCCGCCGGCATTGGTGGCTGCCACGGCGTCAAAATGCTCCACCATCTGTGCCACCGTATAGCCCCGGGCGCCGTAGGATCTGGGAACGCTGCCCACGATGACCCGGGAAGGATCCAGGACCACCATCATGTAGCCGGAATAGCCCTCGCCCTTCACTTCCTCCACGATGATGCCGTCGCCGTCCTCATCGATGAGGCCCCAGGCGTCCTTTTTGGGACCCTGCTCCATTTCCGTATCACCCTCCACAGGCTCGGTCTGCTGGGGAATCTGGATCAGGGAGGTATCAATATTCACAACCTCCTCAACGGGCTTCTTGTTCTCAATTTCCGCGATCTGCTCCGGGGTGAAATACAGCTCGGCTACCCAGCCCATGGCGCTGGTCTCCCGAACGGACATGACAAACAGGTCCCGGGCTGTGGGAGAGGGTCCCTTGGCCAGAACGAACATCACGCCATACAGAGCAATAACCAGCAGCAGCACCGTTTCCACCAGAAAAGCCAGAACTTTACCCAGAATTCCAAAAAGCGACACTGCCTTCCCGGATTTCTTATTCTTCTTATCTTTCTTCTGTCCGGGCGCCTTCTTTTGTTTTCCCTTTCGGACAGAGTCCCGTTCCTCTGCCGGAGCTTCCTCCTGCTGGAGCTTCACTGAGGTATCCGGAAGACGATCCTCCTCCAGAAAAGAGGAAACATCCGCAAGAATTTCATCAATATTCTGCTCGTTTTCTTTCACTATGTGTGCCTCCGTAAGTGTTTTTCTGCATAATGACATACATTTTGATTATACCTTTTGCGGTTCCAGAATGCAAGAAGAAGTTTCCTCTTTCGAAAAAAGGCGGAATGCAATGCATTCCGCCTTTTTATCAGATTTTTTCCACCGCTGCGATCACATCAGCCATGGCAGAGGTGTCCACGGACTCCATCTTGCCGGAGTCGTAGGCCTCAGCAACACTGGGATCGATGGGCAGCCGGGCCAGGATGGGAAGCTCAAATTCCTTGGCTACCTGATCCAGATGGGACTTGCCGAATACCTCGATCTTCTTGCCGCAGTCGGGGCACTGGAGGTATGCGTAGTTCTCCACGAAGCCCAGCACGGGAATGTGCATCAGGTTGGCCATGTTGACAGCCTTGGAAACGATCATGGACACCAGGTCCTGGGGGGAAGTCACGATCACGATGCCGTCCACAGGCAGGCTCTGGAACACGGTCAGGGGCACGTCGCCGGTTCCGGGAGGCATATCCACGAACATATAGTCCACGTCCTCCCAGATCACGTCGGTCCAGAACTGCTTGACAGCACCGGCGATGACGGGACCACGCCACACCACGGGAGAATTGGGATCATCCAGCAGCAGGTTGATGGACATGACCTGGATGCCGCTCTTGGTCAGTGCGGGATACAGGCCGTCGTCATTGGCGCCCTGGCAGTCGGTGACGCCGAAGGCAGTGGGTGCGGAGGGGCCGGTGATATCGGCGTCCAGAACGCCCACCCGGTAGCCCTTCCGGGCCATGGACACGGCCAGCATGGAGGTGACGGTGGACTTGCCCACGCCGCCCTTGCCGGATACCACGGCGATGACCTTCTTGACGGTGGATTTGGGATTCAGGGAAGCCAGCAGGCTCTCGGCCTTGCGGTCGCCGCAAGAGGAGCTGGAGCAGCTGGCACAGTTGCCATTGCAGGAACTCATAAGATATTTCGCTCTCCTTTTGTGTAGAAACTTACATTATTATAGGACGGATGCCAATCGGTGTCAACCTTTTAATCAAAATTGTAGGGCGGGGGCTCGCCCCCGCCGCCAGAAGTCATCTGCATGTAACGGCGGGGGCAAGCCCCCGCCCTACATTACTGTTAGTCAAAGCTCTGAAGCTTTACAAACCGGGTGCCGCCGGGCTCGGTGACACCGGCGTAGCGGTGCTCGTCGAACCGGCCCACGGTCAGGTAATGGTCCATCATATGCCGGGCGGACAGGGGCATGTCCAGAGTCTGCAATTCCTCCCAGGAGCACCAGCGAAGGGTTCCTTCCGTGGAGGAAAGGTCCCTCTCCCCTTTCAGCCGGGCGAAGAAATAGTAGTTCTGCCGAATCTCGCCCTGATAGTAGCGCAGCGTCACATACCGGAGGGTCAGACCTTCGATATCCGTGTCCTTCAGCCCCAGCTCCTCCTGCATTTCCCGGAGGGCGCACTTTTCAGGACTCCCCAGCTCATCTTCTTCAAAATGGCCGCCGCAGGCACCCACATATTTTTTGTTCGCCACCCGGGACCCGATCCGGTACAGGCACAGAAGGCCCTCCTCCCGGATAAAAAACAGGGAGGTCATATTCCGTAATCCAGGATTCATCAGCCAGCCTTCTTTCGCAGGCCGTACAGGGTCAGGACCACACCGGCAGCGCTGACCAGAATGGCGAAGATGGGGCCAAAGGCGCCAAAATAGAAGTCCTGGCCACTGACACTCATGGCCATGTACATCCACATGGCAAAGATTCCCAGCGCCACCAGCAGGATTCCCGCGGCGATGGTCAGCCGCCGCTCCTGCTTTTCCTTCCGGACGATCTCCGCATCCGCGTTCAGCAGAATGCCGTCCACGATCAGGTCCGGCACGCCCCGGTAGATGGCGATGCGGCAGCGCTTGCTTCCCACGGTCAGATCTTCCTCGATATCCAGATTGATATCGCTGCGGACGTTATAGCGGAATTCCCCGTCCACAAAAATGTCGAAGGAATTGCCCTTATCCTCCGCGTATACCTCATGCCGGGTGCCGTCCACCCGGATATTCCAAAGCTGCTGATTTTTCATGACATCACAGCTTCAGGGAGAACTTGCGGCCCAGGGCTTCCAGTTCGTTCTTCAGGCGCACCAGCTGCATGCCGCAGCAGGTGAAGCAGAAGATGCCCATCAGGGGAATCATGAACACCTGGTCAAATTGGCCGGTGATCAGCTTCTGCAGCAGTGCCCAGATGAAGAACACCACACCCAGCGCTGCGTAGAAGTAGGCTTCCTTCTTGACAGAACGGATCTGGCTCTGGAGCTCGTCCTCCTTGGTGGTGTCAGACTTGAACCACTTCCGGTCGCCTTCCTCATCCTCCAGACGGATGTAGGGGATGCCGTTTTCCAGCTGGAAATCGGTGATCTCGTCAAAAACCTTGGTCTTGCAGTCGATCTGCAGCACGCCCTGCATCTGGGTCTTGTTCATGATCTTCAGGTGCTTGCTCTCCACGCCGTCCTCATAGGTGATGCACTCGTCCTCGCAGAGCAGGACCTTAAATTCGTGAATGTCATTGTCAACATCCAGTGCCCAGATGTATTCCTTGTTGACGATGGGTACTTTTCTCGGTTTGGGTTTTCTTGCCATGTGTATTCGCTCCTATCTGTATTAGACGATTTTATAGAAATGTGTCAGAACATCAGTTTATCATCAAAAATGGGAAGTCCGGTCAGGACGGAGAGTTTTCGCAGGTTATCCTCCGCAAAAACTTCTTCCCCAAAAAGCGCCTCGGAAAGGGCTTCGGTCTGCGTCAAATCCAGCAGCAGCGGCTTCCAGTTTTCCAGTTGAGGAGCTGCAACCTCCTCCGGCAGGTCATAGTAGCACTCACCGATGCAGCTGCGCTCCACAAGCTTTCCGCCGTGGTAAAGCTCCATCATATTAAAGTCACTGTCAATGCACATGGCCATGACCGCATAATCACCGGTTAGGGTACTCAGCTGCTCCACCAGATCGCCCAGCGCAGGCCCCAGGTCGCCGTAGGGACTCAGCAGCACATAGCCGGGACCGGGAGCATCCAGATTCGTGACCAAACCGGGAATTTCTGCAATTGCCTTTTCCAGCCGGGGCTTCAGATTCTGCCACTTATCCCGGTCGGCACAGCGAAAGGATAAGCTCGCCATAAACATTCCCATAGGATTCCCTCCTTTTTATTCCTGAGCAGCTTCCCACTGCTCCATTAAGTCCATGAGGACCATTTCCGCTTCCTCTTTTTCCGCCAGGAGCCTGGTCAGCTCCTGGTAGTCGGCGGAGGCGGCTTCGATCTTGGCGTCGAATTCAGCCACCACCTTTTCCTGCTTCTCGATTTCCCGCTCTAACCTGCGCACCAGCTTGTCGGACTCCTTGGTGCCGCCCTTGGGCTTCTCCTTTTTGGGCTTGGGAGCGGAAACGGAAACCGTCTGCTTGGCGGCGGCCTCGTGCTCCAGGATGGAGCGGTATTTGGCGTAGCCGCACTTGAAATCCCGGATGCCGCCGTCTTCCAGCAGCCAGATCCGCTCGGCGAACTTCTCGATGAAGTAACGGTCGTGGCTAACGAAGAGCAGCACACCCTCGAATTCCTCGATGGCCGCCTCCACCCATTCCCGGGAGGCGATGTCTAAGTGGTTCGTGGGCTCGTCCAGGATCAGCAGGTTGATCTTTTCATCCATCAGCATACACAGCCGGAGTCTCGACTGCTCACCGCCGGAGAGGGTGCCCACGGTCTTGAACACGTCCTCGCCCTGGAACAGGAACTGTCCCAAGCGGTCACGGGCCACCTGAGGGGTGCAGTTCTTTTCGTAGAGCATGGTGTCATAGAGGGTCCGTTCCGGGTGGGGGAAATGGATGATCTGGGGCAGGTACCCGGCCTTCACCGTGGGGCCGTACTGGACCCGGCCGGCACAGTCTTCGTCACCAAGCAGGCACTTGATGAAGGTGGTCTTGCCGGTGCCGTTGTCGCCCAGGATGGCGATTCGCTCGCCTCCCTCCACGGTCAGGTTCACGTCGGAGAACAGCGTCCGGTCGCCGAAGGCCTTCCCTAAGTTCTTGGTCTTGAACACGATGTCGCCGGAGAAGTCCTTTTCGCCGAAGCTGGCCTTCATCTTCTTCTCCGTCTTGGGCTTCTCGGTCTTTTTGATCCGCTCCATCCGATGCTGGATGGACATGGCCCGGCGGTACAATGTCCGGTTGTTGATGCCCCAGCCCTTCATCCGTTCCACGGTATAGCCCAGCTGCTTTAATTTGGCCTGCTCCTGCTCATACTGCTTCATCTGCAGGTCGAACCGTGCCTGCTTTTCGTCCATGTAGAAGGAGTAGTTGCCGGAATAGAACTCCGCGTGGCCGTCCACGATCTCGATGACCCGCTCCGCGATTCGATCAATAAACCACCGGTCGTGGGAGATGGCCAGGACGGTGCCCTTGAAAGCCTTGATATAGCCCTCCAGCCATTCCACGCTGTTTAAGTCCAGGTGGTTGGTGGGCTCGTCCAGCAGGAGGATGTCTGTCTTTTCCAGAAGCAGTCTTGCCAGGTTCATCCGGGTCTTTTCGCCGCCGGAAAGGGAGTCGAATTCCTGCTTCCGCTGGTCCGGGGTGATGCCCAGACCGTTGCAGATCTTGTCCACCTCCACGTCCATCTCGTAGCCGCCGCCGGACTGGAAGCGGTTCGTCAGGGCGTCGTATTCCCGCAGCTGCTCGGAGGAGGCACCCACCATCATGGCCTTTTCCAATGCTTCCATCTTCCGCTTGACCGCCATGATGTCCGTATAGGCAGAGCGCAGGACGTCCTCCACAGTGTAGCCCAAGGGAAACTTGGGAATCTGGGAGATCAGGCCGATCTTCTTGTGGGGATTTACGAAAACCTCGCCGTCGTCGTAGTCCATTTCGCCGGTGAGGATCTTCAGCAGAGTGGTCTTGCCGCAGCCGTTCCGGCCCAGGATGGCCACCCGCTCCCCTTCCTGAATTTCAAAGGACAGCCCCTCCAGCAGGTTCTCGCCGATGACGAAGAATTTTGTTAAGTTTTTAACTTGTATATCAACCATGATTGTTCTCCAATTGATCTATGATCGTGGTCAATTCATCTAAGGAATAAAGTAAATTCAGTGCCTGGAGCAGGGCGTTGGCGGACATATGCTCCGGCAGGTTCAGCTTTTTCAGCAGGGCCAGGCGTCTGGCGGAGGCGTCCGGGCCGCCGGAGAGCCCCAGGTCCATCAGATCCTGCTTTGTAATGGCGTTGGCTGCGGGGACATCCTCCCCTTCTATGGTGGCTCCGGCCCTTCTCAAGGCTTCCAGAATGATTTCAGGCTTCATGCCCTCCACGCCCAGTTTGCCCTCCTTGCCCGCCTTGTCCTTCCGGCGCTCCTTGCCAAAGATATCCGGGGTGTAGGCATGCTTCAGATACTTGCCTGGGATGGCGGATTTGACGTGGTTGCGGATCACAAAGCCAGCGCCGTCCGCGTCGGTAAAGACGATGAGCCCACGCTTTTCGGCCACCTGCCGCAGCAACGCCATCTGTTTTTTGTCCTTGAAGATGCCGAAACCGTTGGTCTCCAGGATGGGGGCATCCACAATCTGGGACAGGGTATTTTTATCATAACGGCCTTCCACCAAGATGGCCTCTTTGATCTTAACCATTTCTCGCCTCCTGGGCCAGCCGCAGGATCAGCAGCTCCAGCAGCCGCTCCTGCTCGTCAAAGGAGGTCTTCATGGCGTAATCCGTTTCCAGGATCAGCTCCGCCGCCTTTGCACAGAACTCAGGTCTTAAGCGCCGGGCAGCGTCCATGCTTTTTCTTGCGGGATAGTCGGACAGGCCGTAGAGCTTGGCAAGCTCCGAGGCGTTCCTGCCGTGGTCCAGCAAGGTCCGGGCGGTGGCCAGACGGCGGTAATGGCCACCCACAGCGCCCAGGATCGCCAGGGGCTCCTGCTGCATTTTAAGCAGCGTATCCAGCTTCTCCAGAGCGGCGGAATAGCGCCCCTCGCTGAGCAAGTCTGTCATCTGGAACACCACCGCGTCCAGCACCGGCTCCACCACCGCGTCGATGTCCGTGCGGTGGATGGCATCACTTCCTGAATAGGCGCAGATCTTGCCGATCTCACCGCTTAAGGCGGTCATGGTGCCCCCGGTGATGTCGATGAGGTACACGCACAGGTCTGTGGAAATCCGCTTGCCCCGGGCGGCAAAATGTCGGGTAATCCAGGCGACTAAGTCCCGCTGGTCCTGCTTGGCGAACTCCACGATGGTAGCATTCTCGTCAATGGGATTCCAGATCTTTTTGAGCCTTTTGTCCGGCTTCCAGGCCACGGTCTCGTAGGTGAAAACCACGGTACACCATTCGGGGATATCCGACAGGAATTCACCCATCTTGTTCCGGTCGCTTTCCGGCATTTTAAACAGGTCCACCTCGTCCACCTGGACGAAGGTGTGCTCCGCCATCATGGGCATGCCCTCCACTGCGTCGCCGAACTCCTGCAAATTAAAGTTCTCGTTGTTGAACCGGTGGGCGTTGAAGGATTCGGTCAGCTCATCCAGCAGGAGCTTGCGCAGCTGACCTAAGTAGTGCTTCAGGAGAAAAACTTCCTCGCCATGGAAAATATACAGCCGATCCGCCTGTTTGGCCTTGATATGCTGCTTGAGCATGGCGAGGCCATTGGGCTTAAAATCGTCCTTTTTTGCCATGGGATTCACCTCCTGAAGATCAAAGTACCGATTAAATCGGTTCGGTAAGTTTCACAGCCAAAAGCTGTGAGCCTGTCCAGGGTATCCTGGGCAGGATGGCCATAGGCATTGTGTTCACCTACGGAAATGAACACCGTCTCAGGCCGCACCGTTTCCAGCAGCGCCTGGGAGGTGGAATTTTTCGAGCCATGGTGTCCGGCAATGAGCAGATCCACATCCGGAAGCTGTTTTTGCATCAGAAGCAATTCTCCCACATTACCACGATCACCGGTAACCAGTATAGCACAGTTTTCCTTTTCAAACAAGACACATAAGCTGTTTTCATTGCTTTGGGGCGCAAAAATCGGGCCGAAAACCGTGATTTTCATCCCATCAGAGGAAATGATCAGATCCTCAGCAACAAAATACACCTCTCCGTCCCAATCCCCTGTTACAGAAGCCGCCGTTTCAGAATCGGTGGTAGCAGGCATCAGAAGCACATCCGTATCGATCCGGGTCAGAAGATATGGGATGCCCCCTGCGTGGTCCCGGTCTCCGTGGGTCAGGATGATACCGTCCAGATGGGTGATGCCCCGGCTCAGGAGGGTATCCGCCGCGGTATTGGCGGCAATTTCATCGTTGTCGCCGCCGCAGTCGATGAGATAGGTCCGGCCTTCCGCGTGGAGGATCAGGCTCTGGCCCTGGCCCACATTCAGTGCTGTCAGGTGGACTTTGGAGAAGCTGTGCTCCGTCCAGGATGCCAGCAGGGCGGCGCACAGGCCCAGCACCGCGCAGCAAAAGAGAATCCTGGGTCTTTTCTCGGTGCTGAGGAGAAACACTGCCAGCAGAATGTACACGAAGATCAGCCAGATGACGATATAGGCGCTTTTTGTGTACACCGCCGCCAGGGGCAGACTGCTTAAAGCCTTTGCAACTGCGGTCACATAGCTCATCACCAAAGAAGCCGCACCGGCAATGATCACAGCGCCCTTCCACCAGAACAGACTCACCGCCAGCGCCGCAACGATGCCGTAGAAGGCAAGGCCCACCGCCCAGAGTGTCAGCAGATTGGTCAGGACACCCACAAGGCTGACGGTTCCAAAATAATAGGCGGCGATGGGCGTGGTCAGGGTGATGGCGCTGAGAGAAATGCTGACGGAGGAAACAAACCACCGCTTCAGCCGGGCGGGAAGGGACTTCCCTTCCGGTTTTCCCAGCTTCGCTGTCAGCCACAGGGAGATGGGTCCGTCGAACAGCAGGATTCCGGCCACACAGGCAAAGCTCATCTGGAAGCTGATAGAGGTGATGACCAGAGGATTCTCCATCAGCATCACAAGGCCCGCAAAGGCCAGGGCCGTGGGAGAATCGTATTCCCTATCGATCAGCTGCGACAGCATCATGAGCCCCACCATGATGCAGGCCCGGCTTACGGAGGGCGTGAAGCCCGCAGCCAGTGCAAAGAGATACAAAATGGGATATCCCATCAGCGCCATGAGCCACCGGCGGTTCAGGGCCAGAACGCGGACAATGGTATAGAGCATCGCCACATGGAGTCCCGAAACGGCGATGATATGGCGGATGCCGCTGAGCCGGAAGGCCGTGTCCGTTTCGTAGTCCAGGTCAAAATCGTCGCCTAAGAGCAGCGCCCGGGCCAGGGGCGCCGTTTCTTCCGGAAACAGGCCGTTGAGACGGCTGCCGACGGTGTAGTTCAGATTCAGGAAAGCGTGGGTCAGCTTTCTTTCCGCCGCAACCCGGACCTGCGCCGGGCCCCGGGGATAGCCCAGGAGCAAAATGCCGTCACCGGCATGGTAGGTGGGATCCCGCAGGCCATCCGGCGCCGTATAGCGGAAATTGAAATCCCCTTCTATGATGTCTCCCGGCAGAATTTCCTCCACGTCGTTGACATAGATCCGGATCTTCCTGGTCTTTCCGTTCAGGTCAAATTCACCATCCACCCCCACGCCGTAGTCGGTTTCATAGCTGTGAGCAGTGGCGGTGACGATAATGTGGGTAGTGGTTCCGTCCATAGCCTGGGCCGGAAGCAGGTAGAGCTTCATGAAGCCCAGATACCAGCCCATGCCCAGAGAAAGTCCAAGGAAAATCAGCGTGAGCCGCTTCCAGCCAAGTTTCCATCCGGCCAGAGCCGCCGCAGCGACGATCAAAGACGTTATCAGAACGCCATTGGCGGGAACTGCCCATACGCCCAGGCCGCAGGCGACGGCAAAACCCATTGCAAACCACATAAGTTTTCGCATAGACAGTCCCCCCTTTCATGAAAAAGGGCGCCGCCGGAATGCGGCAGCGCCCCAGATGAGATTACTTAAAACTTGGAAGCAACGAAATCGCAGACGGAAGCCAGCGCCTCGTCCATCTTGCTGCAGTCCTTGCCGCCGCCCATGGCGGAATCGGGCTTGCCGCCGCCGGAGCCGCCGCAGCAGGTGCAGACCTGCTTGACGATCTCACCGGCCTTGATGCCGGCCTTCACAGCGTCCTTGCCGCAGACAGCCAGGAAGCTCAGCTTGTCGCCGTTCAGGGATGCCAGCACGGCAACCACGGAGGGGTCCTTATCCCGGAGCACGTCACCGGTCTGGCGCAGCTTGCCGGCGTCAGCGCCGGGGAGCTTGCAGGTCAGGACCTTCACGGAGCCAACGCTCTTGGCAGAGGCGAGCATCTGGTCCACAGCGCCGGAGGCCTCCTTGGCCTTGTACTGCTCGATTTCCTTCTTAAGAGCCTTGATCTCCTCCAGCTGGGCAGCCAGCTTATCAGCCAGGTCAGCGGGATTCTTCACCTTCACGGCTGCGCAGGCGGAGCCGATCATATCACGGGTCTTGGCAGCATCAGCCATGTAAGCCTTGCCGGTGATGGCCTCGATACGGCGGACGCCGGAGGCAACAGAGGACTCGGAAATAATGCGGAAGGGACCGACCTTGGCGGTGTTGTCCAGGTGGGTACCGCCGCACAGCTCGATGGAGTAGCCGCCCATGTTGACCACACGAACGGTATCGCCGTACTTCTCGCTGAACAGGGCGGTGGCGCCGATAGCCTTAGCCTCGTCGATGGACATTTCCTTGATGTCCACGCCGTAGCCGGAGAACACGGACTGCTGCACAATGGCGTTGACCTTCTCGATCTCCTCAGCGGTCATGGCGGAGAAGTGGGTGAAGTCGAAGCGCAGATGGTCCTCGTCAACGTAGGAACCGGCCTGGTGGACATGGTCGCCCAGCACAGCCTGCAGAGCGGTCTGCAGCAGGTGGGTTGCGGAGTGGGCACGCATAATGGCGTTGCGGCGGTCGGCATCCACAGTGACGGTGAGCTTCTGGCCCACACTGAGGGCGCCGTTGGCAATGACACCGTAGTGCATATACTTGCCGCCCTTGTTCTTCTGGACGTTGTTCACGGTGAAGGTATCACCAAACTCGGTGACCATCTTGCCGTGGTCGGCCACCTGGCCGCCCATCTCAGCATACATGGGGGTCTTATTCAGGACCACGATGGCCTCGGTTCCGGCGTCAGCGGAATCTACCAGCTCGTCACCCACCACGATGGCCAGAATCTCAGCCTGGTCCTCCAGCTTTTCGTAGCCCACAAACTCGGTGGCGGGCATCTCCTTGCCGAAGTCCACACCGGCCCAGCCCAGGTCGCCCAGAGCCTTCCGGGCCTCACGGGCACGGACACGCTGCTCCTCACGGCAGGCGGTGAACCGGTCCATATCCAGGGTCATACCCTCGTCTTCCACCATTTCCACGGTCAGGTCCACGGGGAAGCCGTAGGTATCGGACAGCAGGAAGGCGTCATCTCCGGAGAACACGGTCTTACCCTCGGCCTTGTGGGCTGCCATCTTCTCGTTGAAAATGGCCATGCCGGTATCGATGGTCTTGGCGAAGTTCTCCTCCTCGATCTTCACGATCCGGGTGATATACTCAGCCCGCTCCCGCAGATAGCCGTAGTGGACCTCATTCTCCTTGATGACGGTCTCCACAACCTCGTACAGGAAGGGCTTGTTGACGCCCAGCAGCTTGCCGTGACGGGCAGCCCGGCGCAGCAGGCGGCGCAGCACATAGCCTCGGCCCTCGTTGGAGGGCAGAACGCCGTCGGCGATCATGAAGGTGGAGGCCCGGACATGGTCGGTGATGACACGCAGGGACACATCGGTCTTGTAGCTCTGGCCGTAGGAAGCGCCGGTGATATTGGTCACATGGTTGGTGATGTTCATGACGGTGTCCACATCGAACAGGGAGTTCACATTCTGGCAGACGCAGGCCAGGCGCTCCAAGCCCATACCGGTGTCGATGTTCTTCTGGACCAGCTCGGTGTAGTTGCCGTGGCCGTCATTGTCGAACTGGGAGAAAACGTTGTTCCAGACCTCCATGAACCGGTCGCAGTCGCAGCCGGGACGGCAGTCGGGCTTGCCGCAGCCGAATTCCTCGCCGCGGTCGTAGTGAATCTCAGAGCAGGGGCCGCAGGGACCGGCGCCGTGCTCCCAGAAATTGTCCTTCTTGCCCAGGCGGGTCATGTGGCTCTCGGGCACGCCGATGACCTTGGTCCAGATGTCCCAGGCCTCGTCGTCGTTTTCATAGACGGTGGGGTACATCCGCTCGGGCTCCAGGCCAACCCACTCAGGGGAGGTCAGGAACTCCCAGCTCCACTTCAGGGACTCCTCCTTGAAGTAGTCGCCGAAGGAGAAGTTGCCCAGCATCTCAAAATAGGTGCCGTGGCGGGCGGTCTTGCCGATGTTCTCGATATCGCCGGTACGGATACACTTCTGGCAGGTGCAGACACGGCGGCGGGGGGGCTCCACCTCACCCTTGAAGTAGGGCTTCATGGGGGCCATGCCGGAGTTGATCAGCAGCAGGGACTTGTCGTTCTGGGGAATCAGAGAAAAGCTGGGCAGGCGCAGGTGCTCCTTGGACTCAAAGAACTTCAGGAACATCTCGCGCAGGTCGTTCAGACCATGGTTTTTATGGGCCATTGGGAATTACCTCCAAAATAATATACTTTGCAAAAATAGAACGCCCCTATCGAAACGATAGGGGCGTAAAAAACGCGGTACCACCCTAATTATCCTGCATGGCAGGACATCTTGGCTGCTCTGTAACGGGAGCGAGGCGTCCCGGTCATCCCGGGCAACGCAGGAAGTGGCTCGCAGGCCGTTCCGCCGAGGGCTTTCACCGGTCCCCTCTCGCTTCTCAGACGGTCAGATCTGCTTCTTTTCCGCATAGTCTTTGTATATCACGAAGTATTTTAGCACATTTGCCAAAAAAGTCAATGACTATTTATCAAATCCTTAAAAATCCCTGTAGGGCGTATCGCCGGGAATAAACCACAGAGGTTCATCGGTCTTGGGATTATAGGGCCGAACCACCAGCTTGGCAGCGTTGGGCAGCTTGGGCATTTTCTCTCCCGGGAAGCAGACAATCTCCACCTCCAGGCCCGATTCGGTCTTGGCAAGGTAGCAGTCCAGGATGCTGGTCCAGCTCTGCAGCTCCTGGGACAGCTGATACAGGTCCGAATCCACATTGCTGCCCAGCTGCATATCCAGAATACGCATGGAATCGCTGCCGCAGGCGCACTTTTTATCCACCTGGCGGCCTCTGTCACCCAGCTTCACCCGGACAGCAGGGTCGGACTTGGGGTACAGCACCATATAGCCCAGCTCACCGGCGGGCAGGACATTGTCCTGCTCATCCACGATATCCACGCCGTAGTGTTCGTCCCACAGGTGAACGCCCCAGCTGTGACCGCAGGCAAAGCCTGCCACAATGCCGGTATCCAGTACAGAGAAGCAGCCGCCTACCTCACAGTCCAGGCCCTTGACGATGCCGTCAATGACCCAGTCCAGGCAGGGATACCCCACCATCACCACCTTGCGGATGGGCAGCGGCGTGTTATACTGCTTTTTCAGCTTCGTCAGGCCCAGAATGATCAGGGGCTCGCCCACAACTGCGCTGGCATGGCTCTCAAAGGTCTGGCGCAGCAGGGTATTCCAGCGGTGGTCAGGGCCCCAGATCACCGGGATCACGTCGATACGTCGGGCAGCCTGCTCCATGAGCCAGCTGATATTGCCTTCCTTATGCTCCCGGAAGGCCAGCATCAGGTATTCCTGGGGCTTGAGGAATTTTCCCAGATGCTCGGCAAGATAGGCAATGGTTTTCTCCTGCATAGCAGGTTCCATGCTGATTTTCACAAGTCTGCGGTACATATCCCGGTCCATCCCACACACTCCCCATAATGATGATTATGGATATTATACACAACATAGCAGGAGAAATCAATGGAGGAATCATGGATATTTCCTATGAATTTTCGTAAATTCCTACAAAATTCATCCCCCCGCTGATTTTGCGGGGGGATGCGGCATATTAGATAACAGCCAGGTCGCCTGCCTTGGCCCGGGCAAGCTTTTTCTTCATGGAGATCACAATGGGAATTGCCAGTGCCATGGACAGCACATCGGCCAGGGCCTGGACGGAGGCCACGCCGTATGCGCCGAAGGCAAAAGCCATCAGGTGGACAAAGGGAATGAAACAGGTACCCTGCCGGGAGGTTGCCAGCAACATGGCCCCCTTGGCATTGCCCAGACCCACGCAGAACATATTGACCGTGGCAACCCATGCATGAATGGGCAGTGCAATGCACTGAGCCAGGATACAGAAGGCGCCGATCCTGCGCATTTCCATATCGGTACCGGCAAACAGCACGATGAGCTTGTCGCAGAAAACAGCGATCAGCAGGGCCATCACCGCTGAGCCGATCAGGGACACCCGGGAAGAGAATTTGTAGCTCTCCTCCACCCGGTCATAGCGCTTGGCACCCCAGTTGAAGCCGGCCACAGGCTGGAAGCCGTTGCCGAAGCCCAGGATGATGCAGAAGGGGAACATCATGATCTTGTTGGAAACGCCCACGGCAGCCAGAACGGAGTCGGAGATGCCGCCTGCGATGTTGTTGAGCATGATAGCGGAGACCACGTTCAGGCCGTTGCGGAACAGAGAGGAAGAACCGACGGAAACCACCTTGGAGATGATATCCTTGCTGGGCTTGAAGTTCCGGATGGACAGGTGCAGCAGGCTGCGGCGGGTGATGTAGGGGAACACCAGAATGGCAAAGCTGACCCACTTGGAAATGGCAGTAGCCAGAGAAGCACCGGCCACGCCCATGTTCAGACCGAAGATAAAGATGGGGTCCAGAATGATATTCAGGATACCGCCGAAGCCCATACCCACCATGGAAAGGGTGGCGCTGCCCTCGGACCTGAGGCACTGGTTCATGACGAAATTACAGGCCATGAAGGGAGCAGCCAGCAGGATGTAGGTGGCGTAGTCGATGGAATACTGCTCGCAGGTGGGGGTGGCACCCAGAAGCCGGACCATGGGGACCATAAACAGATTGCCAACGATCAGCAGCACCGCGCCGATGGCAAAGGCGGTGAAGAAAGAGGTACTCAGCACCTGGCTGGCCTTTTTCTCGTCACCCTCGCCCAGGAGCCGGGCAATGTAGGAGTTGGCGCCCATGGCCAGCATGGAGCCGCACATCATGATCATCTGATCCAGAGAGGCGTTGACGCTGACCGCAGCGGTGGCGTTGGTGCCCAGGGAGGAAACGAAATAGGTATCCGCCAGGGAGTAGATGGAGTTGATCAGGAAAGCAACGATGGTGGGTATGGCCATCTTGGGGATCACCCTGGAAATGGGTTCATTGAGCATCATCAGTCTGCGTGCTTCCTGATTGGGTCCGCTTTTCTTGTTCATTGGTATCTCCGACCTTTCTTCTATGTATAGCTACATTGTATCGCATGCTACGCAATTTATCAAGTTGCAATCGCAACAAAGACAGAAAAAACGCGCCGATGGGCGCGTTTTTTCTTATTCCACGGATTTTAGAGCTTCCGCCATGTTGATCTTATCCAGCTTGAAGTAGAAGATAAAGTCCACGACACAGGCAGAGAGCATGGTCAGCACAATGGAAATGACATAGGATACGGGCATCACCAGGGCCTTGAAATAGACCATGTCGATGCGGATCTGGCTCATAACGAACAGCAGCAGCAGATAGCCCAGACCCAGGCCCACCAGTGAGCCGATGGCGGAAAGGCTCAGGTTCTCCTTAAAGACGTACATGGCCGTCTCCTTGGCGTTGAAGCCCAGGACCTTGATGGTAGCAATTTCCCGGATCCGCTCGTTGATGTTGATATTGGTCAGGTTATACAGCACGATCACCGCCAGGGCGCCGGCGCAGAACACGATGACCCAGACCACCAGGTCCAGTGCCTCCATCATGCTGCCCACCATGTCGGCCAGGTCCTCGCTGACGGACACGTTCATGACGCCGCTCATGCCGGTAATATCGGCGCTGAGCTCATGGGCATCCTGCCCCTCCTTCACCTTGACAAAGGCCATCTGCTCGGCGGCGGGCTCACCCCACTGCTCGGTGATGGTATCCGGATGGATAATGGCGTAGTTATAGACATGGTTGTCGTAGATGCCGGAAACAGTCAGCTCCAGGGTCTTCAGGTCGGCGTTGCGCATGTGAATCACATCGCCCACCTCCATGCCCATGCCCTCGGCGGCACCCACGGAGATGACCACCTGGTTGACACCGGGGAACGGAATCGCTGTCTCGTCCTCATGCAGGTCGATGAAGTCCGTGACCCCCTCCCCTGCCGCGATCAGGTAGATCTCCCGGGTATGTCCGTCAAACTCCAGATCCACACTGCTCTGGTGGTAGAACATGGTGTTCTCGGAACCGTAGGCCACGTCCTTGATAAAGTCCGCCTGCTGTTCCGGGTTCTGTCCTTCGGAGAAATATACGGACATATCATAGGTGGTGACCTCCTGGAACTGGTAGTCCACCACATTGACGATGGAATCCCGGAGGCCGAAGCCCGTGACCAGCAGGGCCGTACAGCCGCCGATGCCCACCAGCATCATGGCCAGCCGCTGGCGGTAGCGGAAGACATTGCGGATGGTGACCTTGTTCAGGAAGCTGATCCGATGCCAGAAGGGCAGGTATTCCAGCAGGATCTTCTTTCCCGCGTCCGGAGCCTTGGGGTGGATCAGCTCCGCGGGCTCCTCCTTCAGTGCCCTGCGGCAGCAGTACCAGGTAACCAGCAGCATGACGGCGGTATAAGCGCCCACCACGGCGCCGCAGAGCCACCAGTTGATCTTCAGAACGATATCGTCGGTAATGTAGAGCATGATCTTGTAGGCCTGCCACAATATCACCGGGAAGGCCACGCTGCCCACCAGCACACCCAGGCCGCAGCCAACCACCGCGCCGGAACCGGCGTAGATCAGGTATTTGCTGATGATGGCGCCGTTGCTGTAGCCCAGGGCTTTCAGGGTGCCGATCTGGGTACGCTCCTCGTCGATCATTCGGGTCATGGTGGTGATGCACACTAAGGAGGCAACCAGCAGGAAGAAGGCAGGGAACACCCGGGACACGCCCTGTACGATGTCGGAGGCACTGTCCAGGGAATTGTAGCCGATGTTGCTGTTCCGGTCCAGGATAATGACCTCATTTTTGGTCATGGATTCCAGGATCTCCAGAGCTTCCTCCAGCTGCTTTTCCGCGTCTGCCAGTTCGGCTTCTGCCTCGGCGATCTCGGTTTCGAA
The DNA here is from genome assembly GCA_015067615.1 of Oscillospiraceae bacterium. GTDB lineage: Bacteria > Bacillota > Clostridia > Oscillospirales > Oscillospiraceae > Faecousia. The sequence continues at coordinate 27,941 of SVMD01000017.1, read as the reverse complement.
TTCCGCCTTTCCTTCCTCGTATTCCTTCCAGCCGTCTTCCAGCTCCAGCTTGCCCTCCTCCAGGGCCTGCCTGCCGTCGTCCAGGACGCTCTGCTGGTAGTAAAGCTGCGCCTTACCCTCGGCCAGCTGCTTCTCGCCCTCGGCGATCTGGGCTTCGGAATCGGCCAGCATGGATTCCATATTCTCCCGGGCGGAGGTCAGTCTGTCCAGGTTGGTCTTGATTCCCTCAAGGGACAGGTTCAGCATATTGATCTCGGACTGCAGGGGCTCTTTCTGTTCTTCCAGAGCGTCGATCCGGGAAAGGGGCTCCCCTACCCGGTCAGCGATTTCTGCCCGCTGTACTTCCAGCTCAGGAAGCAGTGCCTGCAGCCCGGCGCGCTCCGCTTCCATGGACGCAATGGAGGCATTCAGCTGAGCAATTGCCTCGGCATTGTCGCCGGGCATCAGCATCAGAAAATCCCGCATGCCGATGGCACCCTGAAGCCGGACGTTCAGGGAATTGATCTGGTTATTGGTGCTGTCGATCTGATTGTCCAGTTCTGCCAGCAGGGCACCGTCCGCTGCCATTTCCTGCCGGATGGTGTCGATCTGTGCGTCTATTGCGGCGATCTGAGCTTCCAGGCTTGCGATCTGGGCAACGGTATTTTCGTAGTTTTTCCGGACCGGCTCCTCCATGGAAACGATGGGATCCAGCATGAGGGATTTCATAGTCTGAAGCTGCTGCTTGCCGCTGCGCAGCTCCGCCTCACCGGAGGAAATCTGACCCCAGGCGGCATTGATCTGGTTCTGGCCGTCCTCCAGGCGCTTTTCGTTGTCGGCAATTTCCTGTTCCGCATCCAGAAGCTGCTGATAGGCATCCGCAAGCTCCTGCTCAGCCTTTTCTTTTTCCTCGTTGAATTCTTTCAGGCCGTCCTCGTATTCCTGCTTACCCTCATAGTAAGCGTCCCAGGCCTCTTCCCTGACCTTGATCAGCCGCTGATCCGCCAGGGGCTGCAGCAGAGGTTCGATCTTGTCCCCTGCCTCCTCCATGGCGTCATTATACATGTCGGAATACACCGCATAATCGCCGGGGATGGTCACATTGATCTCGGCGTAGTAGTCAAGATCCATGCTCTCCCGGGGAATGATCACATAGTTGGACAGGCTGCCGCTGCCCACAGACGTGGTGCCCCGGTTCATATCCATGTACAGGGGGCTTGCGATGTAGCCCACCACCGTATAGGTCTTGTAGACCAGGACATCGGCGGCATCCTCATCATTGGTCTCAGATACATGGATCTTGGTGCCCAGGATGCTGTCGTCGGTGTGGTAGCCGTCAGCCAAACATTCGTCCGGTGCTTCCGGCAGCCGTCCGCCCCGGAGCAGAAAACGGTTTACCTTCTCCGGCATGGCGTAGAACCGGTACACCAGATCATCGGTGCTGTCATTCAGCTTCACGATGATGTCCGTGTACATGACGCCTTCCACGTCCACCAGGCCGGGAAAGGTCTTTACTGTGTCCACCGTGTCCAGGTCCCAGCCGTAGCTGTTCATCAGCCGCAGGTCGAACATATTCAGTTCATCCATATGCTTCTGGCCGGTGGCAACCATGTCCGTCTTGGTCATCAGCAGACCCACGAACATACTGGCACCCAGAGCAATGATCGCCACGATGGCGATATACCGGCCCAGGGATTTGAGGATCGACTGGGTCAGATTTTTTCGCATTGCGTTTTTCTTCATTACCATTCAATCTCCGCAATATCCTTGGGATTCTCGTTCATCTGCACGGACTTGATGGTGCCGCTGCGTACCTGGATCACCCGGTCGGCCATATCCGTCAGGGCGCCGTTGTGAGTGATGATGATGATGGTCATGCCGGTCTTCCGGCCGGTGTCCTGCAAAAGCTGCAAAATGGCCTTGCCAGTCTGGTAGTCCAGGGCGCCGGTGGGCTCGTCGCACAGCAGCAGCTTGGGATTCTTGGCCAGGGCACGGGCGATGGCCACACGCTGCTGCTCGCCGCCGGAGAGCTGGCTGGGGAAATTCTTCACCCGACCACCCAGGCCCACATTCTGCAATACCTGGGCAGCATCCAGGGGGTTGCGGCAGATCTGGTTTGCCAGCTCCACATTTTCCAGAGCCGTCAGGTTGCCGATGAGGTTATAGAACTGGAACACGAAGCCCACATCATGGCGGCGGTATTCGGTCAGCTGCTTGCGGTTATAGGAGGAGATATCCTGTCCGTCAATGATCACATTGCCGGTAGACAGGGTGTCCATGCCGCCCAAAATATTCAGCAGCGTGGTCTTGCCGGCGCCGGAGGGGCCCACGATGACCACAAGCTCGCCCTTCTCCACCTCGAAGGAGGCATCGTGAAGGGCGTTGATCTCCACCTCGCCCATGTGGTAGGTCTTGCCCACGTTGTGAAACTCAACAAATGCCATAAGCATAACACTCCAATTTACATAGTTGGAAATATTATAGCACGTTATACGTTGAATGTCGAAACATTTTGTAAACGAGGAAACAAAAATTTCGGCGGCTCCCCGTTCAGAGGAACCGCCGTTGTGTTATTTTTTCCGGAATACCAGCAGCTTGCTGCCCACATAGTTGATGATGACTACCAGCACGGAGGTAACTATCTTCCAGAGGTTGCCGTTCATACCCAGCCAGTCCACGGTGACCAGGAGGATAAGCGTTTCCAATGCGCCGGAGCCCAGCCGGGTGCCGATGAATCTGCTCAGCTCCGGGATCACCGTTTCCCGGGACCAATCATGGCTGCGGAACACAAAGGGCTTGTTGGTCACATAGGCAAAGGCCACAGCCACCACCCAGGCCATCACATTGCTCACCGAGGAGGAAAGGCCCAAAAGATTATAGCAGGGCAGAAAAATCAGATAATTGACAACCGTGGTCAGCACGCCGAACACAAGATAGACCAGAATATCATAGTATTTGACGAAAAGTGCCTTGATTTTACCGATCATTTAAAAGCCAAGTTCCTCTCCTACCAGAATGAAGGTGATCCGTCCGGCGGGTTTACAGTTGCGGGTCACGAGGATCTGGCTGCAAATGCAGCCGTCACTTAAGCAGTCGGCACAGGAGCCGGTGACGCCGCAGGGGGTCTCCCCGCCGAAGCGCTGCTTATTGATGGGAGCCGCCACAGTCCGGGCCCGGGTCACAGCATCCTCCAGGGTGTCCACCACCTTGTTCATGCCTGCGATGACGATGATCTTCCTGGGGCCGTAAACGATAGCTGCCACCCGGTTGCCCATGCCGTCGATGTTCACCATCTGGCCGTCCAGGCTGATGGCATTGGCACCGGTGATGAAATAATCCGTCAGAAGGCACTGACGCATCATTTCCACCCGCTTTTCGGGGGTTTCGGCGGTATCCCGGTCAATGGCCTTGTAAGCACCTGTGCGAAGACACTTCAGCAGGCCGATCTCCTCGGCGGAGGTGGCACCGCCCCAGCCGACGCAGGCCCCCTCCGGGATCAGCTCCAGGGCTTTCGCAAGAGCCTCTTCCCTGTTTTCACAGTACCAGGCGTCAAAATGCCGCTTGTGGAGATTTTTCAGCAGCACCTGGGCCCGCTTGTCATAGTATTGTTTCTGAAACTGGTTCATTCCGTTTCCTCCTGAAAAAGATTCCGGTATTCCATCTGCTTTAAGATGAAGTTCAGCACATTCCGGGCCGTTCTCTGCAATTCGCCCCGGGTCAGGCCCTCGGGCTTGTCCAGCGTTTCCAGCTGCTCCTGGTCGAACACATATTTCTGCTGGGCGTAGGAGTCACCGCCGGGCATCAGCACGTCCACCTGGGCCCGGACCCGGTAGGCACTGTTGCGGACCGTGGGGAATTCGGGACTGACGGACTTCTGCATCCACCAGTCGGTAACGATGTTGCCCTGATAGCCCCACTCCTGACGGAGGATGGTGGTGGCCAGGTCGTAGTTATAGTGGCTCCAGACACCGTTGATCTTATTGTAGGAGGTCATGATGTTCCGGGGCGCCGCCTCCCTGACGCAGATTTCAAAGCCCTTCAGATAGATCTCCCGGAGGGCACGCATGGACACGCGGCTGTCATTCTTGTTCCGGTTGACCTCCTGGTTGTTGCAGGCAAAGTGCTTGGGGCAGGCGGAGACGCCGGCGGACTGGATGCCCCGGACGGCTGCGGCGGCCATTTTGCCGGTGAGGTAGGGATCCTCGGAATAATACTCAAAGTTTCTGCCGCAGAGGGGGTTCCGGTGGATATTCATGCCGGGAGACAGCAGCACATCCACTTCAAAATCGTGAACCTCCCGGCCCATGTGGGCATACATCATTTCCGCCAGGGTGTTATCCCAGGTGCATGCAATGGCGGTGCCGCAGGGCAGCAGAGAGGTGTGGAGCTTAACTCGCAGGCCGGAGGGGCCGTCGGCGGTGATCACGGGCGGGATGCCCTTGGCCCGGAGGGCCTCGGTGATGCCGCCGAAGGCACCGGCGTTGCCCACGGTGCCGTGGTGGGAATTCATGGGTCCCTCTCCCCGGCTCAGGTCACCCAGTTCCGCGTCACTGAGCTGAGCAATAAAGGCATCCAGGGTCGCTCTGCCTTCCTTCACATCCAGCAGCTTGATTCCCTGATCGCCGGTATAGGCCACCGCCTCCGGCAGGTTGTCCAGGATCCGCTGCTTCAGATTCCGGCTGCTCAGGGTCACCGGCTTCATGCCCTGTTCGGTCAGCACATCGAAGGGCTTTTCGGGGCCACAACACTCGCTGCACTGCTGTAAAAGTGTGGTCTCCTCTACAGCAAAGCTGCCTCCAAGGGTATCTGCGGTGCTGCAATTACCCACATAGAGCTTATATTCTCCCTGTTCCAGCAGGAAGGCATCCTTGAAGCCAGTCACGCCGCTGTCATCAAAGCTGGCGCAGTCTAAGTCCCGGATGGTCAGGGTGAGTACCGCTTCCTCACCGGGCTGCAGCAGACCGGTCTTGCCGTAGGCCACCAGATTCCGGGCAGCCTTGCTCAGCTTTCCGGCGGGAGGGGCGCAGTAGACCTGGACCACTTCCCTGCCTGCGGTATCTCCGGTGTTGGCCACCCGGACAGAGATGGTGGTCAGGCCATCTTCCCGGCACAGATTCTCCACAGTCAGAGAAAATGTGGTATAGGACAGGCCGTAGCCGAAGGGATAGAGGACCTTGTCCGGGGCGAAGGTGCTGAAATACCGGTAGCCCACGTAGATATCCTCTTCGTAGTTGTTATATTCCTTATTGCCAAAAGCGGCGCTGCTGGGGTATTCTGGATAGTTCCGGGCGATGGTGGCGGACAGCTTGCCGCTGGGGTTCACCTTGCCGGTGAGTACATCTGCCACAGCATTGCCGCTTTCCATACCCAGCTGCCAGGCATAGACCAGGGCGGAAATGGGATACATCTTCGTAAAGGACAGATCCATGATGTTGCCGCTGTTCAGCAGCACCACCACCTTGGCAAAAGCCTTAGTCACCTGCCGCAGCAGGGTATGCTCCTGCTCCGTCAGGTAATAGCTTCCGGCCTCCAGCACATTTTCCCGGTCCTCACCGGCGGCCCGGCCGATGACCAGGATAGCCACATCGGAAGCTGCCGCGGCGGCATCCACTGCTGCATCCTCCAGGGGCATCTCCGGGTGGAAATAGGGCCAGTGGCCCCAGAAGCCGTGGTCGGCGGGATTGGCTTCGCACCAGGCGGCATATTTGCCTGCCAGGTCCTCATTCACAGGAACTCCGGCGCTGCGCAGGCCCTCCATCAGGGATACGGTATAGGGCGGATGCACATCGCCGCCGCTGCCGTAGCCCACATAGAACCAGTCGTTCTGGCACCGGCCGAAAACGGAGACTCTTTGCCCCGCTTTCAGAGGCAGAACGCCGTCATTTTCCAGCAGCACGATACCCTCTCCGGCGATTTTGCGGAGGATTTCCGGCATGCCGGGGGTGACGATCTTCTCCCCAAAGACCACATTTTCCTCCTGGGCCAGTTCATTGCCCAGGATCCGCTTTCCGGTATCCTGGATGGTTCTTCCCAGCTTACTTAACAGTCGGTTCATAGTACCGCCCTCCTTTTTTCTTTCATTATGGCAGAAAACCGGCCTGATTGCAATAAAAAGAACACGCAAAAAGCGTGTTCTTTTTATTGGATTGTTTATTCGCTGCGCAGGGCGATAACCGGGTCCTTCTTGGCTGCCTGCCGGGCGGGGATGAAGCCGCCGATGAGGGTCAGCACCATGCTGAGGATGATCAGTACAATGCCGTTCAGGGCGGGAAGCTGGGCCACGATATCCGGGTTGTCCGTCAGATGCTGGATCAAAGCATTGCCGGGGATCAGCAGCAGCAGTGTTACTCCGATGCCGATCAGGCCGGAGCAAAGGCCGATGATAAAGGTCTCGGCGTTGAACACCTGAGAGATATTCCGCTTGGAGGCACCGATGGCACGAAGCACACCGATCTCCTTGGTCCGCTCCATGACGGAGATATAGGTGATAATACCGATCATAATGGAGGAAACCACCAGGGAAACGGCCACGAAGGCGATCAAAGCGTAGCTCACCGAGTCGATGATGGTCCGGACGGAGCTCATCATGATGCCGGTGATATCGGTGTAGCCGATGACCTTATCCTCCTGTTCCTCCGCTTCCATCATATCGTTGTAAGCATCCAGGAAGGCGATGAATTCTTCCTTCTTTTCAAAGTCGCCCATGTAGATGGAGATGCTGTTGGGCTGGGTCATGTCCGCATAGCCTAAGGTGCGCAGATTGCCCTCGGCAGAGGTCTGCTGGTCCTGGGTGGACATGGCCTCCATCAGTCTGCGCAGATCCTCTTCGGTCATATTAAACTGGAAGGCGGAGGCCAGCTTTTCTTCGTTCACATAGAAGGAGCCGCCGATATAGCCGGTGAGCAGATTGCCGAAGCCGGATACCTTCTGCATCAGGATGGCGGCAATCTCGTTGCTCATCATGCGGCTGCCCATGGCAGCGGCGGTACCGGTGACCACGGTGTTGACCATATAGCCGTCCACCATACCGGGGACCATAGCCGCGCTGATCTGGGCATAGACAGTCGTATCGATCTCCGGAATATCCACCGGGGGTACCGTCACCTCCGGCTCCGTGGCCTCAGGTTCCGTTACATCCGGCTCGGAGGGTTCCGACTCCCCGGGCACTTCCGTAGCTTCCGGCTCCGTTTCTTCCGGCTCCGTTTCTTCCGGCTCCGTAGTTTCCGGTTCGGTAGTCTCGGGTTCTGTTGTCTCAGGTTCGGTGGTCTCGGGTTCTGTGGTTACAGGCTCAGTAATCTCGGGTTCTGTGGTTTCCGCAGGCGCGGTGGTTTCGTCCACAGGAGAAGCCGCACTCAGGGACAGAGAGGAAGCCACGCAGTTATTGACCAGGGCCTCCAGCAAGGGAGAATAGACCTGGGTAAATTCCTCGGCGGTTACCGGGTATTTGTCCGCCAGGGCCTGGATGTGGGCAGCGCCGGCGCCGGCCAGATATGCCTCCACCATGCCGGGACCATCCTCCACAGACAGCTTCGCCTTGCCGGATTCGTCCGCGTTTTCTTCCACAAACTGCAGCAGCATCTCATTGCCCATGGTTCTTAAGGTATCCAGGAAGTCCTGCTGGGCCGCCTGGGTATCCACATCGATATCCTGCATGGCATCGGACAGGTAATCCGTCAGCATGCTCATGATCCGGTCGGTGCTGATGTTCATGCCGAAGGAGGAGGCGATGGCATCGCCGTCAATGGAGATCATATCCTCAAAGCTCAGCTGCTCCTCCTCATCCTTTGCACCGAATTCCTTTCCGGTGAACACATCGATGGCAGGATTCTTCAGCTGGTCCGATACCAGCCGGGAGGACTCCGCCTTTTCGATCACATGATGGGTCAGGGCCTCCGTATAGGCGATGCCGGAGCTCAGCAGCGTGGCGGTGGCACCCTCCCGGGGACAGACAATACCCACGATGGAAAGCTCCTCGCCGTTTTCAATGAGGGAACGCATATGCTCCTTGCTGTCGGACATATCCTCCCAGACGGCATATTCCTCATTATAGCGGTACAGCGCCGTGGCGTCCACCAGCTTGAAGCGGAGGTTCATCAGGTCCTCGTAGGTCCAGCGACCGGGCTCGCTCTCCAGCACCGCCTCCTCGCCCTGCATGACCTTCTGGATCATTTCCTGAAGGCCGTCGGCATCCTTCATGCCCAGGGCATAGGCCATATAGTCGGTGATGGAGTTGGGATCCGTCAGCACAAAAACCATCTCGCTGTAGTGCTCCGGCCAGCGGCCCAGGACCACCTCGTACTGAGATTCCAGCAGTTCCACGTTATTGATCATTTCATAGAACACATTGGAATCCATGTAGGCAGACATGGCGGCGCTGCCGGTGACCTTGCCGAAGAGCTTGGCAGGATTCACCTGCAGCAGATTCTCCGGGTCCGATGCAAAGATCTGGGGCCTGACGGAGTAGCTGTAGCGGACCGCGCTGACCGCATGGCTGATCTGGTCGAAATTTTCCTCCAGATAGGACTTGAAGGAGCCCAGGTCGTTCTTGCCCACCTGGGAGAACATGGCAGTGATCATCTGCTGCTCTCCCACCACGCCCTCAGGCAGCTCCGAGATCTCCATCATGGAGGAGCCGAAGGCCGCCAGGGCGGCGCCCACATCGGTCTTTTCCGACTGGAGAGTCAGGGGATAATTGGACAGGGTATCCGCCTGGATCTTGTCAATATACTTCTGAAAGCCCGTGGACAGGGACATGATCAGGGCAATGCCGATGATGCCGATGGAGCCTGCGAAGGAGGTCAGCAGAGTTCGGGCCAGTTTGGTACGCAGGTTATTAAAGCTCAGAGACAATGCCGTAAACCAGCTCATGGATGAGCGGCCCATGTTTTTGTGCTTCGGGGCGGCCATCAGGGAGGTATCCACCTCAAAGGGGTTGGTATCGCCGATGATCTTGCCGTCCTTCACCCGGACGATCCGGTTGGCGTATTCCTCCGCCAGCTCCGGGTTGTGGGTGACCATGACCACCAGACGATCCTTGGCCACTTCCTTCAGCAGGTCCATGATCTGCACACTGGTCTCGGAGTCCAGAGCGCCGGTGGGTTCGTCCGCCAGCAGAATATCGGGGTTGTTCACCAATGCCCGGGCGATGGCAACACGCTGCATCTGGCCGCCGGACATCTGGTTGGGCTTCTTGTGGAGCTGATTGCCGAGACCCACGGATTCCAGAGCCGCCTTTGCCCGCTTCTTCCGCTCAGAGGGGGAAATACCGGAGATGGTCAGCGCCAGCTCCACGTTGGCCAGAACGCTCTGATGGGGGATCAGATTGTAGCTCTGGAACACGAAGCCGATGGTATGGTTCCGGTAGGAGTCCCAGTCCCGGTCGGAATATTTCTTTGTGGAGATGCCGTTGATAATCAGATCGCCGCTGTCATACCGGTCCAGGCCGCCGATGACGTTTAACAGTGTGGTCTTGCCGGACCCGGAGGGGCCCAGGATGGCCACGAATTCATTGTCCCGCAGGTTCAGGCTCACGCCGTCCAGAGCCGTCTGGACCAGTTCACCGGTGATATACTGCTTGCGGATATCCTTGATTTGGAGCATAGAGATTCCTCACTTCCAGGAATTGGTTGCGCATTACAACTTTTCTATCAGTTTACCATGCATATATGAACAAATCAACATTCGAATCAATTTTTCACTCCTCCGATCCCGACATTTCCTGAAAAATTTTGGAATCGGGACTTCCCTTTTCCGGTCAGATGGGTTACAATGCATTTGTAAAAGGATGCCATTTCGGCACCCTTTTGAAATGAAAAAGGAGGAAATTCCAAATGCGCAAAATCATTGCAATGCTGCTGGCACTGGTGATGGTTCTGGGCCTGGTTGCCTGCGGCAACAAGCCTGTTGAGACCACCCCCACCGGCACCACCGCTCCTGAGACTCAGGCTCCCACCACCGAAGCCGCCGAGCCCCAGGGCGACATCGCCATTCTGTACACTAACGACGTTCACACCTACATTGACAACGTTCTGAGCTACGATGTCATCGCTGCTGTGAAGGCTGAGCTCCAGAACCAGTATGAGTACGTTCTGCTGGTGGATGCCGGTGACCACATCCAGGGTACCGCTTACGGCTCCATGGACAAGGGCGAGACCATCATCGCTCTGATGAACGCTGCCGGCTACGACGCAGCCACTCTGGGCAACCACGAGTTTGACTACGGCATGGACGGCCGCATCAACGTCACCGACAACTGGGCAAACTTCCCCTATGTCTCCTGCAACTTCTACAACGAGAAGGACGGCGTCAAGGGTGAGGCAGTCCTGCCCCCCTATGTGATCTTCGAGCTGGGTAACGAGAAGGTCGCTATCCTGGGTATTACCACCCCCGAGTCCTTCACCAAGTCCACTCCCGCCTACTTCCAGGACGAGAACGGCACCTACATCTACGGCATCTCCGGCGGTGAGGACGGCGCTGCCCTGTACGCTGACGTGCAGGCTGCCATCGACGCTGCCAAGGCCGAGGGCGCTACCAAGGTCATCGCTCTGGGCCACCTGGGCGACGATCCCGCTTCCCAGCCCTGGACCTCTGAGGAGACCATCGCCAATGTCTCCGGCCTGACCGCTTTCATCGACGGCCACTCCCACTCCACCGTGGAGGGCAAGGAAGTTGCCGGCAAGGACGGCGCCAATGTTCTGCTGACCCAGACCGGCGAGTACTTTGACCGCATCGGCCTGATGGTCATTTCCGGCGAGACCGGCGCTGTCTCCACTGACTTCATCGAGTACTCCGAGATCATTCAGGACAAGGTCGATGAGAACGGCAATCCCGTCCTGGACGAGGACGGCAACCAGGTCACCGAGGTGGTTGGCTACGAGTTCGTTTCCGAGCTGTATGCCGGCACCGAGTGGGTCTCCAACGCCGATGTCAAGGCTATGGTCGACAACTGGATCTCCGACATCGACACCCAGCTGGGCACCGTCTTCGGCGCTTCCAACGTGGCTCTGGGCAACTACGACGCCGAGGGCAACCGTCTGGTCCGCTCCCAGGAGACCGTCACCGGCGACTTCTGCGCTGATGCTCTGTACTACCTGTTCGACAACATGGGTCTGGATGTGGACGTTGCCATCATGAACGGCGGCGGTATCCGTAACAAGACAGACATCTCCGGCGACTTCTCCTACAAGACCGCCAAGGAAATCCACACCTTCGGCAACGTGGCCTGCCTGCAGACCATTACCGGTCAGCAGCTGCTGGATGCTCTGGAATGGGGCGCCCGTGACGCAGGCTCCGCTGAGTGCGGCGGCTTCCTGCAGGTTTCCGGCATCACCTACAAGATCGATGCTGAGTGGCCCAACTCCGTCCAGGCTGACGACAAGGGCGTCTGGATCGGCGGCCCCACCGGCGGCTACCGTGTCCACGATGTGATGGTCTACAATAAGGAGACCAATGAGTACGAGCCTCTGGATCTGGAAGCTTCCTACAATCTGGCCGGCTACAACTACACCCTGCGTGACCTGGGTGACGGCTTCAACATGTTCTCCGGTGCTGTGAACGTTCTGGACTACGTGATGGAGGACTACATGGTTCTGGCCAACTATGTCCAGGCCTTCGAGAACGGCACTGTGGAAGCCACCAACTCTCCCCTGCTGGCTAAGTACGCAGGCCTGCTGCTGGACTACTCCACTCTGGCAGGTTCCGGCCGTATCGTCTTCGAGGCTGCTGAGTAATCGTTCATATCCCCTTTCCGCACCAACGGTTTGTCAGTTTTCTCTGGCTGCCGAATCACCCGCAAAAAAAAGAGGGCATCCAATCGGATGCCCTCTTTAATTATTGTAAATGCAGAATCATTACCTTACAGAACGATGAATGCGCAGCTGCCGGGAGCGACTTCCACAGAGCCTGCGACCTTGATGCCCTTCAGTTCAGGCAGCTCGCCCTTGGGGCCTGCCACCAGATCGGTGCCGTTGAGGGTCATGACGGAGCTTCTCATGCCGTCACGGCCTGCCAGGGCGTAGACCTCAGCCTCGCCGGGCAGCTCCACGTTCATGGCGTTCTCCAGATCGTTGTTGACGATCAGGTAGACATAGCCATCCTTGCCGTCCTTCCGGGAGTGGCAGTACACATGGCCCTCAGCGGCGGCGTCATAGACGGTGGAACCCATCAGCTGCTGCCACAGCAGCACTGCCCAGTAGTTGGGACGGGGCTCAAAGCTGCCGTGCTGCAGGAAGCCGTAGTCGGAGGAAGCCAGGGTATTGTGGAAGATAATGCCGTCGGTAACGGTGGCGAAATCGCCCAGCTCGTTCAGGGTACGCAGCACATCCAGATAGGTGGAGCCCCAGGTGTTGCCGCCGCCGCCGGCATCGCCGGACTCGGTGACCCACATCTGGGCACCGGGCATGTACTTGTCCCGGATAGGCGCGTAGCTCCGGGCGCAGAGACCTGCCATGGACAGATAATCGTCGGTATGGGCCTGGCTGGCCTGCCAGTGACCCGCGGGCATGACGGACTCCAGGCGCTCAGAAATGCCGTTGTAGTAGTGGTAACTGAACACATCCATGGGGACCTTGTACTCAGCCATCAGGTCGTGGGTGGTCACGGCGTCGGGCATGGCATCGCCGATGCCTGCGCCGCCCTTGGCGCCGGGGCCCATCTCGATGACGGTGGAGTCGGTGGAGCTGGGGCCAACCAGCAGCACATCGGGATAGTTCTCCCGGACCCAGGCGTTGGCGATCTCCTGGTCCCGGCGGAAGTGGGCAGCGGTGTAGCCCTTGGGGAAGCCGGAGGTGTTCATCAGGTTGGGCTCATTGGTGAACTCCACAGCGCTGACGGGAACGCCGTACTCCATGGACAGATCCATGATCAGCTTGGCCTGCCAGGGAGACCAGGGGGTCTCTGCGTCGTGGATGCCGGGGCAGTTGGCGAAGGAAATCAGCAGCTTGCCGCCCACTGCCTTGACGAAGTCCAGCAGGTTGAGCCACTGCTGCTTCTGCAGCACGTTCTGGAAGCCCTCGGGAACCACGCCGGGAGCGTACTTGCCGTCAAAATTGTAGTAGGTCTTATTGGCCCAGGTGCCGGAAACACGGACCCAGACAGGACCGAAGGCCTTGGCCAGGTTGATCAGCCGCTCATTGGTGGAATCGATGGGATCGTACCACTCCTGAAGCTTGACCATGTCAGCCAGGTTCACCAGAGGAGGAACCGGCTCAGTTCCGGCGATCTGACCGGGGGTGTAAGCCTTCCAGAAGGTACCGCCGGTGACCTCGGTCATTTCCACATTGTAGGACATGAGACGCTCGTCCACGACCCGAAGCTGCTTGGCTTCCGCAGGATTCAGTTTAACAAATTTTGCCATAAGGTTTCACTTCTCCTTATAAAGTAGTCTGCCTACATTATACGAAAAATGCCGCAATCGAGGGAGTATCAAACACCCCTCAATTGCGGCACGGCTTCATAAATTATGAAGATTAAATTTGGTTATAAAAGCAATCGATCAAGGGATACATCCGAGGATCCGAGCAGCGTTCCAAATACCTCCGCCAGCTCTTCCGGAGTTCCAGGAAAGCCGAAGTGATGCCAGCGCAGGACAGTGGTCATAAGCCCATGGGCGATAAAGTACTCCACCTGATCCCGGGCAAAACCAACAGAATCCGAATTTTCTTTCATCCGGTCAATCATCACTGTGGTACGGTCCAGCAGCAGATAACGCAGGCCATTATCCCGAATTGCGTCCAGAATACTGATGCGCTCCCTCCAAAAGCGGAAAAAACGAAGCTGGACAGTCTGATCCAGCTCCCGGGACTCTGTCCATCCCTTCAGCGCCAGGTCGTTGCAGTCGGATAGGGTGTGATCGATCAGCGCCAGCAGGCAGTCATCCTTGGTAGGAAAATAGCGGTAAAAGGTCTTCCGGGGAATATTCAGCTGACGGCACAGCTCTGTCAGGGTGATTTTATCGTAAGGAACACGCTGCATGACTTCCAGTAAGCCCTGCTCCAGCTCCCGCTGCCGCCGGGAGGATTCCTCCGTGTGACAGATTTTATACATGGTACCTCTCCCCTTACCTATTCCCATACTCGACTCATTGGGCGAGGCGGGACTTGATTAGCATTTTCACCTTTGGTGAAAATTTATGTGTTGCCGCCGTCGAGCCGTCGGCAAGCAGATGTCCACCGGACATCTGCATTTAGATGGGTTCAAGTCCCACCCAATGAAATAATAAAAGGACATCCGGATGGATGTCCTTTTATTATTTGGTGGGCGAGGCGGGACTTGAACCCGCACGTCCGCAGTGAACACTAGAACCTGAATCTAGCGAGTCTACCAATTCCACCACTCGCCCATATGAAGTTAAGTAAAAGAAAAGAGATTGGTGGGCGAGGCGGGACTTGAACCCGCACGTCCGCAATGAACACTAGAACCTGAATCTAGCGAGTCTACCAATTCCACCACTCGCCCATCTCTATTCTCTTGTGCACCTCGGTTCCCCTCAGCGCTTGAGTATAATAACACGTCATGCGAAATTTGTCAACAGTTATTTTTTGCAATTTCAAAAAAACTTTCCATTGCCCTGTTCCTGACAAAAACAGAATCCCGGCTTTTTATGCTTGACAAAGCACCTGCTCTGTGTTAGAATGCATTGGTAAGCAATTTTATAGCTTTTTATTCGGAGTGATACCCAAGAGGCCGAAGGGGCTCCCCTGCTAAGGGAGTAGGCGGTCAAAAGCCGCGCGAGGGTTCAAATCCCTCTCACTCCGCCAAAAAAGTTCCTCACCATTCGGTGAGGAACTTTTTTGTTTTGTAATTTGAGGGGGATTTGAACCGATTCCATGCAACAGTCCGGCCTTTGTGAAGGATGTATTCCCCTTTTCTTGCAATCTCAATACTCCTATGATATGATAAATATATAAAGGGGTGATTTATGTGCTTCTATTCTATATTGTTTTTATTCTCGCAATAATTTCCACTATTCGCGGCATTTTTAATGCGATTAAGAAAAAGAGTATAAAAGATTTATTTCTTTCAATTCTTCCGTTTCCTTTTTTCTTCTGTTTCTTTCTAGGAGTTATATCGGGTGGTAGTGCACTTAATAATGCACAGAACGATTATGAATTGTACCAGGCTGGTCACTACTATTTGGAATCCCATGGAAAATGGACAGAAGTATCTTATAGTAGATACATGTTTGTTTTCATCTCTGAAATAATTGGTTTTTCATCGCTTGCAATTACCTTAATTTTAGGTATCATTCAAGATATAAAGAACAAGCCAAAACCATCCCAATTACCAAACAACACAAATTTCTGAAGAGCGCACTTACTCACCACCGGCGAAAGCCGGTGGTGTTGTGCTATGTTGGATAACTGAGAAAAGGCTCCCTTGTGTAAAGGGAGCTTGGTAGCGGTGCAACGAGGAAACCATCCTTGACAAATCGCCTGCCAGTCCGGTGGACTGTTGCTCGCGACAGCTTGACGGAGCGAATCAATAATTTTCGCCAAAGGCGAAAATGCAGACGAATCTCCTCAGGTCCCGTTCCATAAGAAATCATTTGCCATATGCCTCAATTCGTGCTATTTTATACATAACATCTCCCCGGGAGGTCATAATATGAAATCCATCTACCGCTGGTCTGCCAATCATCCCCGGCTTACCAAAGTTATCATCACCGCGATAATCACCGTATTCTGTTTCTGGGCCCTGGACCCTGAGATTTTCTCCTTTTTCACCCGGTTTCTGATCGTCTTTCTGCTGCTTTTCAACGGTTATCTCTTTGTCAACACCATTCCGGAAAAGCTGATGCGTGAGCCTCTGGAAATTCTGGAGCAGCAGTGCGACCCCTACCCCTTCCTGGAGGAAATGGAACGCCAGATGGGCCTGTGCCAGGATAATCTCCAGGGACAGGTGACCCACATCAACTATGCCATGGCCCTGGGCCAGACCGGACAGTACGAAAAGGCTCTGGAAATTCTGGAAAAGATCAATATCGACCGTTTTCCCGTCACCTCCCCCTTCATCAAATACATTTACTACAACAATCTCTGCGACACTCTGACCAACCTGGACCGGTTTGCTGACGCGGAAATCTGGCACAGAAAGGCAGCCCAGATCTACGCGGACCTCCCCGCCAATAAATCCAGGCAGAATCTTGACTACAATTCCCAGATGAATGAGATCGAGGCTCTGTACCGGGAGGGTGACTATCCCGCGGCCCTGCGGAAGCTGGGCTGGCTCACCTGCAAGACCCAGCGTTCCCTGATGAACGCGGCCCTGCTGGCCGCCAAGTGCAACCTGAAGCTGGAGGAATATGACAAGGCCAGGGAAAAGCTGCAGTACGTCATTGATAACGGCAATAAGCTCTACTGTGTGGAAAAGGCAAAGCAGCTCCTTGCCGAGCTTCCCTGAATCTCAACGCCTGCCCTTTGGGGCGGGCGTTTTTTTACTTCCCTTTTGGGGAAAAATGTGCTATGATACGGCCCGAGACTTTTTAGGAGGAACCCCTATGCGCACGATTCCCGAAATTCTGGCAGAAGAACTGGGCCAGAAGCTGAGCTATATTGAAAACGTCATCACCCTCATGGACGAAGGCAATACCATCCCCTTCATCGCCCGGTACCGCAAGGAAATGCACGGCGCCATGGACGACACCACCCTTCGCAACCTGGAGACCCGGCTGACCTATCTGCGCAACTTGCAGCAGCGCCGGGACGAGGTGAAGAAATCCATCGAAAATCAGGGCAAGCTGACGGAAGAACTGTCCGCCGCCATCGATGCCGCCGCCACCATGACCGAGGTGGAGGATCTGTACCGGCCCTACAAGCAGAAGCGCCGCACCCGGGGCTCCGCTGCCCGGGAAAAGGGTCTGGAACCTCTGGCCGCCGCCATCTTTACCCAGGACGGCAGCGATCCGGCGCTATTGGCAGAGAGCTACATCGACCCCGAAAAGGGTGTGAACACCCTGGAAGAGGCCCTGCAGGGCGCCAGCGACATCATCGCCGAGGACCTGTCCGACAATGCCGACATCCGCAAGGCCCTCCGGGATCTGGTGAGCCGCAAGGGCCTGTTCACCTGCAAGGCCGAGGATCCGGAGGCGGACAGCGTATACAAGCTCTACTACGATTTTTCCCAGCCCGTTTCCCGCATTCTGGACCACCAGATTCTGGCCATCAACCGGGGCGAGAAGGAAGGCATCCTGAAGCCCAGCGTGACGCTCCCCGGCAATGAGGGCGCCGCCTGTGTCTGCCGCCATGCTCTGAAGCCCACTTTGCAGGTATCCCAGTTCGTCCGGTCCGCCGCGGAGGATGCCTATGAGCGGCTGATCTTCCCCTCCATCCAGCGGGAGGTCCGGAGCGATCTCAGCGAAAAGGCCTACGCCGGTGCCATCCACAATTTCGCGCTGAATTTAAAGCCCCTGCTGATGCAGCCCCCTGTGAAGGGCTTTGTGACCATGGGCCTGGATCCCGGCTACCGCAACGGCTGCAAGGTGGTCGTGGTGGACCCCACCGGCAAGGTGCTGGCAACCTCTGTTGTCTACCCCACCTTCAGTGAAAAAAAGAAGCAGGAGGCCATCACCGTTCTCTCCGGCCTGATGCGCAGGCACAATGTGCGCCATATCGCCATCGGCAACGGCACCGCCTCCCGGGAGACGGAAGCCGTGGCTGTGGAGATGCTGAAGAATTTCCCCGATGCTTCCTATGCCATCGTCAACGAGGCCGGTGCCTCCGTCTATTCCGCCTCCCCCCTGGCTGCTGAGGAATTCCCGGAATTTGACGTGAACCTCCGTTCCGCCGTTTCCATCGCCCGGCGTTTGCAGGACCCCCTGGCGGAGCTGGTGAAGATCGATCCCAAGGCCATCGGCGTGGGTCAGTATCAGCACGACTGCCCCCAGAAGGAGCTGGACACCGCCCTGAACGGTGTGGTGGAGGACTGCGTCAACGCCGTGGGCGTGGACGCCAACACCGCTTCCCGGAGCCTTTTGCAGCAGGTCTCCGGCCTGACTGCCACCACCGCAAAGAACATCGTAGCCTACCGGGAGGAAAATGGTCCCTTCACCTCCCGGGCTCAGCTGAAGAAGGTTCCGAAGTTAGGTCCCAAGGCCTTCGAGCAGTGTGCGGGCTTCCTGCGGATTCCCGAAAGCAAGGAGATGATGGACAACACCGGCGTCCATCCCGAATCCTACGCCGCTGCCAAGGCACTGCTTGCCCTGCTTGGTCTGAAAAAAGGCGACAATCTGTCCGAGCTGCCCAAAAAGCTGGAAGGCTACGGACTTGCCAAAGCCGCAGCGGAATGTGCAGTTGGTGAGCATACTCTGATGGATATCGCAAAGGAGCTGGCAAAGCCCGGGCGGGACCCCCGCGACGAGCTGCCCGCCCAGATTCTGCGCAAGGATGTGCTGGAGATGAAGGACTTGAAGCCCGGTATGGTACTCTCCGGCACGGTGCGCAATGTCATCGACTTCGGCGTGTTTGTGGATATCGGTGTCCATCAGGACGGTCTGGTCCACATCTCCCAGGTAGCGAACCGTCGCCTGCGCCACCCCAGCGAGGCTGTTAAGGTGGGCGATATCGTCAAGGTCATGGTTCTTGAGGTAGATGAGAAGCGCAAGCGCATCAGTCTGTCCATGAAGCAGGCAAAAGAGTGATTTACCCCGGTCCGCAGGTCTTGGCCTGCGGACCATTTCTTTACGAAATTGTAACTTTTTCTACTTCTCTTGACATATTTCGTAATCTGACGTATAATCTCTAAGAATATACTCATGAAATGGAGTTATGTTATGAAACGAATTTTGAAAGGATTTGTACCGCTGCTGATGGCAATCGGCATCTTGCTCAGCATCTGCTGGTACCTTTTTGTATATGACCGCGCATTTACCCGGGATATCCTGATCTCCCAGGCCCGTTATTTTGACAGCCGGGGCAATGCAGATTTCGCCGCGCTGCTTTATGATCTGGCCTATGACTACACCGGTAAGGATGAGGATGTTGCCATTGAGCTGGCCAACCAGTATAAGGCCGACGGCAATTATACCAAGGCAGAATACACGCTGACCCATGCCATCTCTGACCGTCCCACCGCCGACCTGTACATTGCCCTTTGCAAAACCTTTGTGGAACAGGATAAGCTTCTGGATGCGGTTGCCATGCTGGAGAGTATTTCCGATCCCGCTATCCGGCAGGAGATCGATGCCCTGCGTCCTTCTGCACCTGTGACTGTACCGGATCCCGGCTATTACAACCAGTATATTACCGTGGAAATTCCTTCCACTGATGCCACACTGCACTGCACCACCAACGGTGAGTATCCTTCCGTTCAGGATTCCAGTCTCACCGAGCCCATCACTCTCCCCGGCGGCGAGACCGTGATCCACGCCCTGCATGTTGCCCCCAACGGCCTGGTCAGCCCCCTGACCGTGGTCAGCTATACCGTGGGCGGCGTCATTGAGGAAGCCAAATTTACCGATCCCGCCATGGAGCTGGCTCTGCGGGAACTGCTGGGTATCGAGGACGGCGATACTCTCATGACCGACAGACTCTGGGAAGTCACGGAATTTACCGTGCCTGAAGATGCCCAGACCCTGACCGACCTTGCCCTGCTTCCCTATCTGGAAAAGCTCACTGTTCAGGATCATAAGCTGGATTCCCTCACCGCCCTTTCCACCCTGACCTTACTGAAGGAGCTGGATCTGAGCGGCTGCCGCTTCCCCTCCACAGAGCTTAAGACCGTCGCAGGACTGCCTGCTCTGGAAAAGCTCAGCCTCTCCCGGTGCAGCCTGTCCACCATCGCGGACCTGGCCGGTGCCATGAATCTGAAGGTTCTGGATCTGAGCAACAATACCCTGCGGAACCTGGAGCCCCTGATCCCCATGACCACCCTGGAGGAAGTGAACCTGCAGCACAATGCGGTCACCTCCCTGGATGCGCTGATGGCACTGACCAACCTGAAAAAGCTGGATCTTTCCTACAATTCCATCAGCTCCATTCTGCCTCTTGCACAGTGCAGCAAGCTGGAGTGGCTGAATGTGGGCAACAATCTGCTGACCAACCTGGAGGGTATTGACACCTTCCCCGCCCTGATCCACCTGGACGCTGACCACAACCAGCTGACGGAAGTAAAAATTCTGAGTAAATGTGTCAGTTTGCAGGAACTGAATCTTTCCAATAATTCTCTTACCTATATCCATGAACTCTGCAGTCTCGTGAATTTGGTGACCCTGAATTGCTCCTATAACGAGTTATACCATCTTCCCATCTGGCCCAGGGACTGTGCCCTGTCCACCCTGGATTGTTCCTACAACAACCTCTCTTCCCTGGATCCGCTGACGAATCTGCAGGAACTCAGATATGTATATATGGATTACAACGATCTGACCTCGCTGAACGCTCTGGCAAACTGCTATCACCTTGTGATGGTGAACGCCTATGGAAACGAGATTTACGATGTTTCCGAGCTGACCAAGCACAACATTATCGTCAACTACGATCCTACTTAAAGTCCAAAGCCCGCTCGAAAAGAGCGGGCTTTCTTTTTTCCTTGACATACATAGATTATCTATGTATAATAAGCATAGATAATCTATGTATAAGGAGGCAATACCATGAAGATTGAAAAAAGCCTGCTATCCGGCTCCACCCCCATGCTGGTGCTGTCGCTATTAAAGGACGGCGACAAATACGGCTATGAAATGGTTTCGGAGCTGGCCAAGCGCTCCGACGACACCTTCCAGCTGAAAGAAGGCACCCTCTATCCCCTGCTGCACACCCTGGAAAAAAACGGCTTCGTCACCGCCTACTTACAGACCACCCCCTCCGGCCGGGAGCGGAAATACTACCGCCTGACAGACTCTGGCCGGAAGCAACTGGAATACAAGGAAGAGGAATGGCGTGTGTTCTCCGAAAAGGTCAACGCAGTCCTGGGCTGCGCCGGCTGCTGAGGTTAGCGCCATGAACAGCCGTTTTGACTGGTGGTGCAAAACCGCCGCGGCCCAGGTCCGCTACGGCCCGGACTGGGAAGCGGTTTACAACGAGCTGTACGCCCATCTGGAGGACCTGTATGATGCTGCCATAGACCGTGGATTGGCTTCGGATGAGGCCACCGAGTACGCTTTGAATTCTATGGGCAGCGCAGCTGAGATCGCGCCCCAATTAGGCGCCATCCACCGCCCCTGGCTGGGCTGGCTGGTGGAGCTGACCCGGTGGGGCATCTACAGCTTATGCGCAGTGCTGGCGCTGCAGCTTTTAGTATTCCTGCGCTACAACGCACCCTCACAGTCCCGCACCCCCTGGTATTATGAAAATCCCGGCAAACCCCTGACGGTTTACTCTGAGGACGGCACCTGGGAATCCCGGCGGCTGATGGATTACGACCCGGACAGCCGGGATACCTCCGACGGCTTTACCTTCGATGTTTCCCGGGCGGTGATGAGCTTTCACGATCACTACACCGACGATGACCAGGATGCCTACTATTTCCAGTGCCGGGTCAAGGTGACCGGCCTTTTCCAGTGGGATGAGATCCGGGATATCCCCATCCACGATTTCTGGGCTGTGGACAGTCTTGGAAATGTCTATAGTTCCTTCAAAAACGATGCCTACAGCTATCAGCGGTCCGTCAGCGGCAATCTGGAACAAACCGGGTATTTTTCCTGTACCATGGACCTGTGGCTGAACAATTTCAGCTCCCAGAATGCCCAGTGGATCGAGCTGCGCTACGACCGGGACGGCCGGGATATCCGCCTGCGGATCGATTTGATCGGAGGTGAGGCAGCATGAAACGGACACTGACCAAAAAGCAGCGTCTTTTCCGCAATCTGCTGATCCTGGTCCTGTTGGTCGGCCTGATGGATTTTCTTATCTCCGATGCCTTTCTGTTCCCGGAATTGCAGTTCCGGAAGGAGGAGCGGGGCCATCTGGTGGGACCTTCCACCATTCTGGGCAAGGAGGAAATTGACCATGACTACTGTGACAGCATGATCATCGGAAAGACCCAGGAGGGCGTCATTCTCTGGCTCTACGGAGAGGATATCGGAAGGACCTACTTCATCTATCGGAAGAACTACGATGACAATATGATCGTCACCGGGTCCGGCTCCCTGGGCTCCATCATCACCGCCGATGAGGTGCATTTGCCCATCGTCCTCTTTGACAGCGTTCCCAAAGCTTCCAGAGCAGAGATTTCCTTCACGCTAAGCGAGGTCTACAACGATGTATACTATGAAAAGGACTATCAGCTGGAAGCCCAGCGCAATGCCCAGGGATATTTCCTGTTTACGCTTCATGCCCAAGCGGAAAATGCCTGGGAGGGTCTGGGCGCGGAGGGCGCCATGCTCCGGATCTTCGCCAATATCAGTGCAAATCTGTTCAGCTATGTCCAATACGCCATTCCCGTGGAGATCCGGTTCTATGACATCACCGGAACGCTCATTGAAACCGACACCGTGACGCTGCGGTCCGAGGCCGCAATCTATCTGGAAGAAAGCGGGGTGATCCCATGATCGATTTCGACGACTGGTGCTACCACGCGGTAGCGCAAATCCGCTTTAAGCCCGACCGGGAGTCGGTCTTTGCGGAACTGAAAGCCCATTTGGAGGACCATTATGACGATCTGATCGCCCTGGGGCATTCCCCGGATAAGGCGAAGCGCCTCGCCATGGAGGCCATGGGCGACCCGGAGGAAATCGCACCGCAGCTGGGCGCCATCCACAAGCCCTGGCTGGGCTATCTATACCGAATCGTCAAGTGGAGCACCATTCCCGCCTGCGCCCTGGCAATCTTTCTGCTGTTCTCCTTCTACGGAAGCCACATCCACGCTCTCCTCTCCACTACCAATTATCCCGCCCTGCAGGAAAAAGGCGAAGGCGGAATCTGGCTTCAGCCCAAAGTAAGTGATGAATCGGATGGCTATCGTTTTAAGGTCACGGAAGCGGCGGTGAATGCCCCAGGTGACACCCTGTACATAGAATTGCAGATCACTTACTGGCCCTGGATGCCCGAGCCGGCCATCGTCAACTATTTCTGGGCCCAGGACAGTCTGGGAAATTACTACGCATGCCGAAAGGACATCATGTATGATGATGTCCCCAAGGTTGCCTATCAAGGTGGCTTCTACAGCCAGGGTTTCGAATCTAACCATCTGGAAGTCCAGCATTTCGACAGCAGCGCCCACTGGCTGGAACTGCACTATGACCGGGATGGACGGGATATCGTCCTGCGGATCGATCTGACAGGAGGTGAGCAGCCATGAAAAACTGGTCCAGAAAGAAAAAGCTTCTGCTTTGGATCCCGCTGCTGCTGATCTCCCTGTTTTTCATCGGCTCCATTTCCGAATGGTCCTCCCCCACCCTGGAAATCGCCATCCGCAGAAAGGAAAAGCAGCAGCTCATCGGCCCCTCAGAAATCATCGGGCATATTCAATACGGCTATCAAAATGACGACCATTTATATCTGGGAGAAACGGAACATGGCTGGATCACCTATGAGTACATCGGCGATCTGGGCTGGGACAGCGCAGAACTGCGCTACTTTCCCAGAGAAGAGAATGTGACCATGTTCTGCACCGATTTCCTTCTAAGAACGGAAAGCGAATCGTGGCTCCCTATTTTCGTATTTACTGATCAGCAAAAGGCCGCTTTGGCGGAAATGACCATTTCCGTTACGGGTATCGATTCATCCTGTGTCTACAGGTTGGACGGAGAGAAACAGGCGGTTGGTTATTTTCTCTTCTCCCTTCCCGGTGAAGAATTGGGCACGGAACGCTTCTGGCTTCTGCAGCAGTCCATCACAAATTCCTACCAGGAGTACATCCTCAACGGAACTGTGGAAATCCATATTGAATTTTACGACCATGCAGGTAAACCGATCGACACTTATTCCAAAGCCGTCACAAAATAATGTTGAAAGCCCCCGGCGGAAATTCCGCCGGGGGCTTGTTTCTTAATTCAGTTCCAGGATCAGCTTCAGGGCTTCCTCCACTGCCTGTTTCCGGACTTCCTCCCGGTGGCCGGAAAAGACAAATCTGCGGCTCAGTATCCGCTTGTCATCCGCGTAGCCGATAAATACCAGGCCCACCGGATTGCCCCGGTCATCGCCACCGGGACCTGCCAGGCCCGTGACGGAAACGGCAATGTCCGCATTCAGGGCGTTTCTGGCACCCATAGCCATGGCTTCGGCGATGGGTGCGGACACAGCGCCCAGGTTTTTAAGCAATACGGGATTGACACCCAGAAACTTCTGCTTGATCTCGTTGGTATAGCTGATGATGCCGCCCTTATACACCTCGGAGCTGCCGGGAATGGCAGTCAGGGCCGCGCCGATGCCGCCGCCGGTGCAGCTTTCGGCGGTGCAGAGGGTCTTGCCCTCCAGCCGCTTCAGCACATTACAGGTAAGGCTCGTCATCGTAAGTCACCTTGATCTTTTCCACGGATTCCAGAGCCTTGGCGATCAGGGCCTCCCGGTCCAGCTTCTTTTCCGCATTGATCACCTGGCCCAGGGTAGGCTTGGTCTTGGGATGCTTGGGGGTGAAGACGGTGCAGCAGTCCTCGTAGGGCAGCACAGCGGTGTCGAAGGTTCCGATCTTCCGGGCGATGGTGACGATCTCCTCCTTGTCCATGCCAACCAGAGGCATGAAAATGGGGATATCCACCACGGCGCCGGTGACGGTCATGGCTTCCATGGTCTGGGAGGCCACCTGGCCCAGGTTCTCGCCGGTGATCAGGGCGCCGCAGCCGTCCCACTTGGCGATCCGGGCGGAAATCTCCATCATAAAGCGGCGCATAATCAGGGTGAAATACTCCTCGGGGCAGTTGTCCCGGATTGCTTCCTGAATCTCGGTGAAGGAAACCACGTTCACGGTCATCTTGCCGCAGTATTTGCTCACCAGGCGGGCCAGCTCAATGACCTTGTCCTTGGCCAGCTGAGAGGTGTAGGGATAGGAGAAGAAGTGAACAGCCTCAATCTCCACGCCACGTTTGGCGATCATGTGGGCAGCCACGGGAGAGTCGATGCCGCCGGAGAGCAGGCACATGGCACGGCCGCCAACACCTGTGGGCAGGCCACCGGCACCGGGCACAGCAGGACCATGGACATAGGCAGCCAGGTCACGGATCTCCACATACACGGTGTACTCAGGCTTGTGGACATCCACCTCCACGGTGGAGTGGGCCTCCGCCAGGCGGCCGCCGATCTCCTGGGACAGCTGGATGGAGGTCAGGGGGAAGCGCTTGTCGGAACGGCGGGACTCCACCTTGAAAGTCCGGGCGCAGTCCAGATCATCGCCCAGGTAATTCTCAACCGCTTCGAAGATGGCATCCAGGTTCTTCTCGCAGGGACGGCAGCGGCACAGGCTCACCACGCCGAAAATGGAACGGCAGGCCTCCCAGGCGCCGTCCACATCGCATTCGTCATCCATGGGCTCCACGTAGACGGTGGACTGCATGATGAACACATCAAAATTGCCGTAGGCCTTCATCCGGCGGCGGACATTCTGGCGCAGACGGTTTTCAAACTGGCGCTTGTTGGCGCCCTTCAGGACGATCTCGCCCAGTTTCAGCAGAAAAATTTCTTTCATATTTATACCTCAAATTATATTATCGATTTCCTAAATTCACAGACCGGTACTGAATGGCTTCCGCGATATGCTGGGGCTGGATTTCATCGCTGCCGTCCAGGTCTGCGATGGTTCTTGCCACCCGGAGGATCCGGTCATAGCTTCGGGCCGTCAGGCCCATGGCTTCGAAGGCATCCTTCATAAGCTGGGCGCATTCCTCATCCAGGGCGCAAAACTCGCGCATCTCTCTTGGGCCCATCCTGGCGTTGCACATAACCGAATCTTCCCCGAACCGGGCGTTCTGGCGCTTTCTTGCCGCGTCCACCCGTTCCTTAACGGCAGCAGAGGGCTCCGCTTCCGCTCTGGCCCGCAGCTCCTCGAATTTCACCGCAGGCACTTCCACCACGATGTCGATCCGGTCCAGCAGTGGGCCGGAAATCCGGCTCCTGTAATTCTCCACCGCCCGCTCGGAGCAGGTACAGCGGCCGGAGGGATCACCGTACCAGCCGCATTTGCAGGGGTTCATAGCGCAGACCAGCATGAATTCCGCAGGATAGGTCACCGCGCCGGAAACCCGGGAGATGGTGACCTGGGCATCCTCCAAAGGCTGGCGCATCAGGTCCAGGGTATCTTTGTGGAATTCCGGCAGCTCGTCCAGGAACAGCACGCCCTTGTGTGCCATGGAGATCTCACCGGGCTTCGGGTTCGTACCGCCGCCGGCCAGGCCCGCGTTGGACACGGTGTGGTGGGGTGACCGGAAGGGGCGGCGCATAATCAGGGGCTTTTTCGGAGTCAGAAGGCCCATGACCGAATAAATGCGGCTGACCTCCAGAGCTTCCTCCCGGGTCATATCCGGAAGGATCGAGGGCAGGCGCTTACTGAGCATGCTCTTGCCGGAGCCGGGAGGGCCGATCAGCAGCACATTGTGGCTGCCTGCGGCGGCAACCTCCAGGGCCCGCTTCACATTTTCCTGACCCAGGACATCTTTAAAGTCCAATACCGCTTCCTCATCCGGCGTGGGTACCCAGATGGGCTCTTCCGTCAGCTGGCGCTCGCCGTTCAGGGCTTCCGCCAGTTCCTTTACATCATGAATACCGTAAACGGCGGGGCCGTGGGCCAGGGTGGCTTCCGCAGCATTCTCCGCCGGGACAAAGAGAGCCTGAATACCCTCTTTTTTTGCGGCCAGGGCCATGGGCAGCACACCGGAAACAGGCCGGAGCTGACCGTCCAGACTCACCTCGCCAATGAAGGCGCTGGAAGACTTCGGACGCCGGACAGAGCCGCAAGCGGCCAATATGCTCAACAAAATAGGCAGATCATAGTGACTGCCCGCCTTTTTCAGATTCGCGGGAGCCAGATTCACGGTTATGCGGCTCACAGGAAATCCCAGGCCGCTGGATTTGGCCGCTGCACGGACCCGTTCCCGGGCTTCCTTCACCGCCGCGTCCGGCAGGCCCACAATGTCAAAACCAGGCAGACCGTTGGAAATGAAACACTCCGCAGTGACCGCATTTCCCTGGATTCCGGTAATTCCCAACGTTCGGACGCTGCAAATCATCTCTTCACTCCCCTTTTGTCAAAATCTTTATAATTATACTCCAAGCTTACCAAAAACACAATCCTTTTTTCAAATCTGCAAAAAGAAAAGGGATTTCTGCAAGCTGTACAGATTTTACGCAGGGTTCTTGTGCAATTGTCCGATTTTGGAAACGTTGGTAGTATTGACGACTTTACAAAACGACATGAAAGTGATATGATATGTGGGACAAAATTTGTAATACTTTAGGAGGTATTCATTTTGGCTAGAAAATTCAAAACCATGGACGGCAATACTGCTGCCGCCCACGTCAGCTACGCCTTTACTGAGGTTGCTGGCATCTACCCCATCACCCCTTCCTCCCCCATGGCCGACAACGTCGACCAGTGGGCCGCTGCTGGCCGTAAGAACATCTTTGGCGACACTGTCAAGGTCGTTGAGATGCAGTCTGAGGCTGGTGCTGCCGGTACCGTCCACGGCTCCCTGGCCGCCGGTGCTCTGACCACCACCTACACCGCATCCCAGGGTCTGCTGCTGATGATCCCCAACATGTACAAGATCGCCGGCGAGCTGCTCCCCTCCGTGTTCCACGTGTCCGCACGTACCGTCGCTGCTCAGTCCCTGAACATCTTCGGTGACCACTCCGACGTCTACGCCTGCCGTCAGACCGGCTTCGCCATGCTGGCTGAGACCAACGTTCAGGAAGTTATGGACCTGGGCGCCGTCGCTCACCTGGCTACCATCGAAGGCCGCGTTCCCTTCATCAACTTCTTCGACGGTTTCCGTACCTCCCATGAGATCCAGAAGATCGCTATCTGGGACTACGAGGACCTGAAGGAAATGACCAACATGGAGGCTGTCGCTGAGTTCCGTAAGCACTCCCTGAACCCCG
>SVMD01000031.1 GCA_015067615.1 Oscillospiraceae bacterium | reverse complement strand
TCCATTTGTCAAGCACTTTTTTCGTCTTTTTTCAAATTTCATCACCGGATGTTCTCTTAAGCAACCCGCCCCGCGGACAGCTTGCATATATTAGCACTCTCTTCCCCTTTTGTCAAGTGCTTTTTTCATCTTTTTCACTTTGATTTTTCAGATCCTTTGGGTTCAGTCTTCTGTTTCTTACTTTCTGGTTTTTCAGTCTTCTTCTGATGATGCTCCTGCAATATAAATAGGGCTGTCCCATACTTTTCAGACTCCCCAAATGGATTAGCAGAAGCAATACCCCCGCAGCCACACCTGGCAATCCCCAGAATGATGCCAGCACCGCAATACCGAATCTCCAGATCCGGACCGCGTTCGCCAAGTCCCGGTTGGGCAGCACAAAGCCGCTGACTCCTGCAATGCTGACCACGATCAGCACCACAGGCGAAATAAGCCCTGCCTCCACTGCCGCTGTACCCACCACGATACCGCCGATGGTGGATACCGATTGCCCAATCGCCTGGGGCAGGTGCACGCCGGACTCCTGCAGCAGCTCATAGGCAATCAGCAACCCTAGCACCTCCCCCGCTCCGGAGAAGGGCACCGGCTGTTTGGTATTCATAATTGTATTGCGCAGAGCTTCCGGGATCCACTGCGGGTGAAAAACCACCATGGCCAGATAAATTGCCGGCAGCAGCAAGCTGGTCAACAGAGCCAGATAACGCAGAATCCGCACTGCTGATGCCGAGATATAATCCCGGCTGCGGTCCTCCATGCTCTCCATTAAATATCCGATATCCACCGGCAGCAGGTATGCCAAAGGCAGCCCGTCCACCATCAGTCCGATCCGCCCATCCAGCAGGCCCTGGCAGAACCGGTCAGATCGCTCCGTATATTGTAGCATGGGAAATGCTGTGGTTCGGGAGCCGGATACATATTCCTCCACCGACGAAGGAGACAGCAGGCCATCTATATCAATGGATGCCAGACGGTTTTTCAACCTGCGAACCAGATGCTCGTTTGTAATCCCCTGGATCCATACTACCGTAATATTCGTCAGGCTCCGCCGTCCCACCACTGTCTGGTACAGGCGCAGGTCGGGTGTGCGCAGATGCCGCCGGACGATGCTGGTATTGATACGCATGGTTTCCACGAAGGAATCCTTGGGGCCTTTGACGGTGTTCTCCACCTCCGGCGCCGACGGTGTGCGGCTGACGCCGGTACGTACCTCATAGGCCACGGCACCGGAGCCCGGAAACAACACCACACAGAAGCCATTGACCAGCTTCAGCGCAATATCTTCCAGATCCTTACAGGCAGAGGCCACCGTATTATATACACTGCCATGCAACGCCGCCTGGTACAGTTCCTCCATGGAACTGCCCCGGAGATTCTTCGCAATGGGCCGGAAGATGTTTTCCGCCGCATCGGCGCTGGACACCAGGCCGTCAATGGCATAGGCATATAGTATGTGTTCTGCGCAGTGGAGTTCCCGGCGGATAAAATCCCCGGCACCTTCAAATTGGGCAGAAACGGCAGCATCTGTCATGGGAATCACCTCCCGGGGAGTATGCCCGAAACGATGGAAAATATACGGTTTTCCATTGAAATTTCCTGTATACAATGTTATAGTAAATTATTATGACCTTTTGGAGGGCTTACGCATGAGCAAGATCGGTAAAATCGAAAAGAAGACCAACACCCGGTTCCTCAATTTCTACGAGATGGAAGCCATCCACAGGGATGGCCGTGTTTCGCCCTACTATGTATCCTCCCGGGCAAAAGAGATTGACCAGCTGAAGGCCGTGACCGGCCGCAATGATCCGGATGGTGTGATCCTCTACGGCGTATACGGCGAAGAAAAGGACAAGGTGGTCCTCATTCGTCAGTATCGGTTCCCCCTGGGCGGCTACGTCTATGAATTCCCCGCAGGTCTGGTGGAGCCCGGCGAAGATATGCTCTCCGCCGCCATCCGGGAGATGTATGAGGAGACCGGTCTGAATTTCGCACCCAAGGAGGCAGGCAGCTACTCCCGGCCCTTCTTCACCACCGTTGGCATGACCGACGAAAGCTGCGGCACCGTCTACGGCTACTGCTCCGGCGAACCCACCAACGCCCACCAGGAGGCTTCCGAGGAGATCCAGGTGGTCATTGCGGACAGAAACGAGTGCCGCCGGATTTTAAGAGAGGAAAATGTGGCCATCATGTGTGCCTATATGCTGATGCATTTTATTGCTTCCGAAGGCGATCCTCTGAAGTTTATTGATTCTAAGGAGTAATTCCTATGTCTTACACCATCGCTGCCGTATCCACCGGAAATGTGGTTTCCGCCATCGGCATCATCCGGCTCACCGGCGACGACTGCGCTGCCATCGGCGGCAAGGTCTTTACTTTAAATAACGGAATGCCCCTGTCGGAAGCTCCCAACCGGAAGCTGGTTCTGGGACAGCTTCACGACAAGGAGGGGCGCGTCATCGATTCCTGCTGCGCCATTTACTCCCGGGGGCCTCACAGTTACACCGGCGAAGACACGGCGGAATTCCACTGCCACGGCTCCCCTGCCGTTCTCTCCGCCGGCCTCGAAGCCCTGTACATGGCCGGAGCAAAGCCCGCCAAGCGGGGCGAATTTACCAAACGGGCCTTCCTCAACGGCAAGCTGGGCCTGACGGAAGCGGAAGCAGTCATCGACCTGATTGAAGCGGACACCGCCGATGCCGCGGCCAACGCCGCCGGGCAGGTGGGCGGACGGCTGCAAAAGCAGCTGGAGCCCATTTATGATGATCTTGTAAATCTGTGCAGCCATTTCCACGCGGTGCTGGACTACCCGGACGAGGATATTGAGGATTTCGGCCTTGCGTCCTATGAATCCAGTCTGCAAAAGGATGCCGCCGCCCTGAACGTGCTGCTGAAAACCTATAACCAGGGAAGAATTCTGAAAAGCGGCGTAGCCGCCGCCATTGTGGGCAAGCCCAATGTGGGAAAGAGCAGTCTGCTGAATGCCCTGGCAGGCTACGACCGGGTCATCGTCACGGATATCCCCGGCACCACCCGTGATACTGTGGAGGAAACGGTTATGCTGGGCTCCACCAAGCTGCGGCTTATTGACACCGCCGGTATCCGGGAAACCTCCGATACCGTGGAAGCCATCGGCGTGGAGCGGAGCAAGCAGGCTGTGGAGAATGCCGATCTGGTGATCTTCGTCTGCGACGGCTCCAAGCCCCTGGACTGGCAGGACCGGGATATCATCAACCTCTGTCTGGGCCACGCCAACGTCATCGCCCTGGTGAACAAGACGGACCTGGGCTGCGTTGTCACCCCCGGTGAGCTGCCCTTCGGCCACGTAATCCACTCCTGTGCCAAGATGGGCCAGGGTCTGGAGCATCTTACCTCCGTCATCGGCGCCATGTTCGCGGGTGAAATGCCCTGCGACGGTTCCATCCTCACCAACGCCCGGCAGGCCGATGCCATCCGCCGGGCTTACGATGCCATGCTCTCCGCTCTGGACGGCCTTTCTCTGGGCCTGACCCCCGACGCGGTGCTCACCGACGTGGAGGAGGCCATGGCCGCCATGGGTGAAGTCACCGGCGCCACCGTAAGAGAGGATATCACCGCCAGAATTTTTGAACGCTTCTGCGTTGGAAAGTAATTTGCCGTAGGGCGGGGTCATGACCCCGCCGAAGCACCAATTGTTGTGCAAACCTCACTTAGTTTTCATAACGATAGCATACTACAAAATACAATCAGCCAGGCATCCAGCCTGGTCGGCGGGGTCATGACCCCGCCCTACGAAAGGGAGCCACAGAATGATTTATCTTGACAACTCCGCCACCACCAAGCCCTGTGCCGAAGCGGTGGCTGCCATGACCGCCGCTCTGACGGATAACTGGGCTAATCCCAGCGCTCTTTACGGTTTCGGCTTCGATGCCGCCAAGCTTCTCCGGGAGGCACGGCACAAGGTCGCCGCCGCCCTGGGCGCTGAACCGGACCGCGTTTTCTTCACCTCCGGCGGCACGGAAGCGGACAACTGGGCCGTTTTCTCCACTGCAAAGCGCTTCGGCAAGAAGCACAAGCACATCATCACCACTGCCATCGAGCACCACGCCATCCTCAACTGCATGCATGAGCTGGAAAGCCAGGGCTTCGAGGTTACCTATCTCCAGCCGGACAGCGAGGGCCGCATCACCCTGGATTCCCTGAAAGCCGCACTGCGGCCCGACACCATTCTGGTGTCCATTATGATGGTGAACAACGAAGCAGGCTCCGTGATGCCCATCGCTCAGATGGCTAAGCTGACCCACAAGCTGAGTCCCAACGCCATCTTCCACACCGATGCAGTCCAGGGCTTCCTGAAGATCCCCTTCTCCGCCAAGACTCTTGGTGCTGACCTGATCACCATTTCCTCCCACAAGGTCCACGGACCCAAGGGCGCCGGTGCCCTGTATATCTCCCCCCGCTTAAAATCCTTCCCTGCCCTGCTGATCGGCGGCGGCCAGGAGGGCAATTACCGCTCCGGCACGGAGGGCACCCCCGCCATTTTCGGCTTTGCTGCCGCCTGTGAGGCGGTTTCCAAGACCTTCAAGGCAGACTCCGAGCAGGAAAAAGTGCTGCTGAACGGCTTTGTGGAGAAACTTTCCGCCATAGAGGGCGTTCGGATCAACGGTGCCCACGAAGCACCCCACATTCTCTCCTTGTCCATCCCCGGTGTCCCCACCCAGAATACCATCAATATTCTGCAGGACCACGGCATCTGCGTCTCTGCAGGCAGCGCCTGTGCCAAGGGCCACCGGAGCCATGTCTTAACCGCCATGAAGGTGCCGGAAAAGGCCATGGACGCATCCTTCCGCATATCCCTCTGCCGGGACACTACGGCCCCGGAACTGGACAAGCTGTACGAAGTCATCCGGGACAAAATCCTGCCCCGGGTACGGTGAAATTTTGCACAAATACCCTTTCATAATGAAAACGCCGATTGTTCAAATCGGCGTTTTTTCCTTGTTTTGTGCAAGTCAGCAGTAGAAAATTGCAAAAAGCACTTGTATTCCGATTTCGCTTCTGCTACAATACGCACATAATTTTTCTTCCAAGGGAGGACATTTGTTTATGAGTTATGTAGATGAAGTATTTGCCAAAGTGGCACAGAAGAACGCCCACGAGCCGGAATTCATTCAGGCCGTCACTGAGGTTCTGGAATCCCTGCGCGTCGTCATCGAGGCCAACGAAGAGAAGTACCGCCGGGACGCTCTGCTGGAGCGGCTGACCACTCCCGAGCGCTGCATCCTCTTCCGGGTTCCCTGGGTGGACGACAAGGGCCAGGTTCAGGTGAACAACGGCTACCGCGTCCAGTTCAACGGCGCCATCGGCCCCTACAAGGGCGGCATGCGCTTCCATCCCTCCGTCAACCTTTCCATCATGAAGTTCCTGGCCTTCGAACAGACCTTCAAGAATTCCCTCACCGGCCTGCCCATCGGCGGCGGTAAGGGCGGCTCCGACTTCGACCCCAAGGGCAAGTCCGACCGGGAGATCATGGCCTTCTGCCAGAGCCTGATGAATGAGCTGTACAAGTACATCGGTGCCAACACCGACGTGCCCGCCGGCGATATCGGCGTGGGCGCAAGAGAGGTTGGCTACATGTTCGGACAGTACAAGCGCCTGCGGGATACCTTTGAAGGTGTGTTCACCGGCAAGGGCCTTTCCTACGGCGGTTCCCTGGCCCGTCCCCAGGCCACCGGCTACGGCCTGCTGTATCTGACCGACGAGATGCTCAAGTGCAACGGCCATTCCCTGAAGGATAAGATCGTGGTGGTCTCCGGCGCCGGCAATGTGGCCACCTATGCCATCGAGAAGGCATGGCAGCTGGGCGCCAAGCCCGTCACCTGCTCCGATTCCACCGGCTGGATCTACGATCCCGACGGCATCGACGTGGCAACGCTGATCGAAGTCAAGCAGGTCAAGCGTGCCCGTCTGACTGAGTACGCCAAGGCCCGTCCCAACTCTGTCTACCACGAGGGCAAGGGTGTCTGGACCGTCAAGTGCGACGTGGCACTGCCCTGCGCAACTCAGAACGAGCTGCTGCTGGACGATGCCAAGGCTCTGGTTGCCAACGGCTGCTTCGCCGTGGCCGAGGGCGCCAATATGCCCACCACTCTGGATGCCACCAAGTACCTGCAGGAGAACGGCGTGCTGTTCTGCCCCGGCAAGGCCTCCAACGCCGGCGGTGTGGCCACCTCCGCTCTGGAGATGACCCAGAACTCCGAGCGCCTCAGCTGGACCTTTGAAGAAGTGGATTCCAAGCTGCAGACCATCATGGTCAACATCTTCCACAACCTGGATGCTGCCGCCAAGAAGTACGGCATGGAAGGCAACTACGTTGCCGGTGCCAACATCGCCGGCTTCCTGAAGGTGGCCGACGCCATGACCGCTCAGGGCATCGTCTAAAAAATACGCTTACAGCCCCGGATGCAAATCCGGGGCTGTTCTTCTTATCGTTTACTTCTGTAGGGGACGGGTTTCCCGTCCCGCATCCACCGTATAACGAATTCGCTGTAACGCGTGGATGATCCGACGTTTTCTGCCGGGATGGGAAACCCATCCCCTACGATATCGTTTTGGTTTAATTTACTATACGATCATTTTCCTTCCCTTTCCCCTGAAAATATGCTATAATGCTTCAAAATCTTAGGAAAGGAGCATCCCCTATGCTGCTGACACAATTTGACCAGACCCGGCGGGCGGTGATCAACCCCGAGGATTTCCTTCTTCCTGTGGAGAACTTCCCGGAAACTCTGGTCTCCATCTTTTCCCACCAGCTTTTCTCCGCTGTTCTGGAATTTCTCGGCGGAAAGGTCATCGCCGAAACCCACGATGTGGACGGCATCTGGCCCGTGTATGAAGTGACATATAACGGCAAGCGATTCGCCTTTTACAAGGCCCGGCTGGGCGCCCCTGCCTGCGTAGGATGCTTCGAGGAAACCATCACCTTTGGCGCAAAGCGGATTATCCTTCTCGGCAACTGCGGTGTGCTGGACCGGAACATCAAAGACTGCGGCATCATCATCCCCACAAAAGCCATCCGGGACGAGGGCACCAGCTGCCACTATGCGCCCGCCGCGGACTACATCGACGTGAATAAGCGCTACATCCCTGAATTCAAGGCCATCTGCGACAAATTCGGCTACCCTTACGTGGAGGGCATCACCTGGACCACCGATGCTTTCTACCGGGAAACGCCCAGAAAAATCGAAGTCCGGAAGGCCATGGGCGCCGTCTGCGTGGAAATGGAGTGCGCCGCCATGCAGGCCCTGTGCGATTGGCGGGGTGTGGAATTTTTCCAGTTCCTCTACGCGGGCGATAACCTGGACCACTCCAGCTGGGATCCCCGGAGTCTCTCCGGAAGCGCACGCCTGGACGACAAGCAGAAGATCGCCCTGCTGGCCTTGGAGCTGGCAGCAG
Source organism: Oscillospiraceae bacterium (assembly GCA_015067615.1). Lineage (GTDB taxonomy): Bacteria > Bacillota > Clostridia > Oscillospirales > Oscillospiraceae > Faecousia. Next base: position 186 of record SVMD01000031.1, on the reverse strand, counting down.
CCATTACGGAATAACGCAGTACAGCCCCGGATAATTCCGGGGCTGTTTTTACAGGTGATGAATCTCATATTGCAGATTCTCAAGAAATCTGCCTGCGTGGGCACCGTCCATCTGGGTATGATGGAACTGGAAGGAGATGGGCAGATAGTATCTGAACATCTTCTTTTTGTATTTTCCCCAGATCAT
>SVMD01000016.1 GCA_015067615.1 Oscillospiraceae bacterium | reverse complement strand
CCAGGTTGCCGGGCAGGGTCCAGATGGTGGTGGTCCAGATGACGAAGTAGGTCTTGGACAGGTCGAACTGGGAGAGCTTGCCCAGGTCGTCCTTCATGGCGAACTTGACGTAAGCGGTGGTACAGGGATCGTCCTGATAGGCGATGTCGGCCTCGGCCACGGCGGTGACACAGAAGGGGCACCAGGTGACAGGCTTCAGGCCCTTGTAGATGTAGCCCTTGTCGAACATCCGGCCAAAGACCTTGACCTCCTGAGCCTCGAAGTGCTTATCCATGGTCCGGTAGGGATGCTTCCAGTCGCCCACGACGCCCAGACGCTTGAAGCCGCCCATCTGCTTCTGGATGAAGTCCTCAGCGAAGTCCTCGCAGGCCTTGCGGAACTGGGGGACGGTCATGTCCTTGTTCAGCTTCTTCTTGGAGGTCTCGATGGCCCGCTCGATGGGCAGGCCATGGTTGTCCCAGCCGGGGACGTAGGGGGTGTAGTGGCCCATCATAGCCTGGGAACGGACGATGAAGTCCTTCAGGGTCTTGTTCAGGGCGTGGCCCATGTGGATATAGCCATTGGAGAAGGGAGGGCCGTCATGCAGCACGAAGGGGGGCAATCCGGCGTTCTTTTCCAGCATGGCTTCGTACAGGTCCTGCTCTTCCCAATTTTTCAGCATATTGGGCTCACGGGCAGGCAGACCGGCCTTCATGGGGAAGCTGGTCTTGGGGGTGATGATTGTGTTCTTGTATTCCATTGGAATAACCTCCATTGTGAATTCAAAGTATTGTAGGGCGGGGGCTTGCCCCCGCCGGGTAACTGCGGTGCGAATATGCGGCGGGGGCAAGCCCCCGCCCTGCATTTGGCTGTTTGGAAAGAAAAGCGCCTTTGCCTCTTTTCTAAGAGACAAAGGCGCTTGAATCCTCTGCGGTACCACTCTTGTTCCGTTCTTTTGAACGGCACTCAATCGCGCTGTAACGGGCACCCCCGGCGCAGCCTACATCCCGAAGGGTTCGGTGCGCTGCTCGGAGGTGATACATCTGTACGCCTGCTTACTGCCTTGCACCTTCCGGCAGCTCTCTGAAAGCGGTGTGCGCAGATGCGCGTCCTCGTCATAGCGGTTGTGGTATGAAATTACTTGTGGTCGGCGTCGTAGTTCCGGCCGAACTGCAGGTTCATATTGGCGAAACGGCTGGTGGTGGACTCGAAGCCGGGATGCTTGGGCTCAGCCTTGGGGGCAACATCATGGGTGGTGCCCACGATAGCCTGCAGATTCTGGGCGATCTCGTCGGCCACATCCATCTCCTTGGCGGGTGCTTCGGCAGGGGCGTTGGCGGACTTGATCCGGTCCAGGGCCTGGATACAGCTGCGCAGCTGCTCCTGAATCTCATCGATCTTTGCGGCGGCGACCTTCCGGGCTTCTTCCACCCGGGCATCCTCGGCGGCGACCATAGCATCGGTATTGGCCGCATTGGCTGCGTTAGCCATGGCGGCGTCGTTGGCATTGGCCAGCATCTGAGCGGCCTTGACTTCGGCGTCCCGGACCATCTTGTCGCAGGTCTTCTGGGCGTTGATGATGGCTTCCTTCATGGAAGCTTCGTTCTTGCGGTACTCTTCCAGCTTGGAAACCAGTACACGCATCTTGCTCTTGAGCAGGGCGTTTTCCTTGTACAGGGTAACGTAATCTTCGGTCAGGGGGGTCAGGAAATCATCCACATCCTGCATGTCGTAGCCACCGAAGGTAGCTCTGCCGAAGGAAATCTGATCGATCTGCTGAGGAGTTAACATAGCTTTCTTCTCCTTATCTATAGTTGTGGATTAGAGCAGCTCTTCTGCCACGGCCTGGATCTCATCGGGGCCGCCGGTGATGAACACGTTGGGGGGGCAGAAAACGTAAGCGCTCTGGGCGATCTTCTGAACATCGCCGTCCATGGCGAAGACAACGCCGCTGAGGAAGTCCACCATCCGGCGGGAAGCATCCTTGTCCAGGTCCTCCAGGTTCACAATGACAGCCTTGGAGGCAACCAGATCAGTGGCGGCCTTCCGGGAGTCCTGGAAGCTGGTGGGATGGAAGCGGACGATCTCCTGGGCGTTGCCGCGCTTCATGCCGACCACCTTGCCGGGGAAGCTGGCAGCTGCGGGAGCTGCAGCCACGGGAGCGGGGGCGGGAGCAGCGGGCTTGGCCATGGCGTTGAAGGCGGACTCGTAATCGTCCTCCTCATCCTCCTCGATCACAGGATCGGGCTCGCGGACAACAGGAGCTCTCCGGGGAGCGCGGGGTGCCCGGGCGGGAGCCTTACGGGGAGCGCGGCGGACGGGCTCTTCTTCTACTTCATCCTCGAAGTCGTCTTCGTAATCATCGTAATCATCATATTCATCATCGCTGTAGGGCTGGGCAAATTTCTTCACATTATCCCAAATGCTCATCTCTGTGTTTCCTCCTAAAAAATATCCAAATCAAGTTTGATGAAGTTTCGTATAATCACGGGCACCGAAAATGGCGGTACCCACACGGATCATGGTACTGCCGCAGGCGATGGCGTCGGTGAAATCGTCAGACATACCCATGGACAGATACTTAGCCATATCATTATCCTCTTTTTTTGCAATTATGTCAACAGAAATATTGCACATTTTTTGAAAAAATTTGACGTTATCTCCGTTTTTTTGACTAATTGGGGGAATTGTCATGAGTCCTTTTACACGAATGTTCGGATATTCGGGAAGTTTGTCCACCAGGGGCAGAATGTCATCGGGCCGGAAGCCGCTTTTGCTCTCCTCGCCGCCGATGTTGACCTCCAGCAGGATATCCTGGATGATGCCCTGCTTTTTGGCCTCCTTGTCAATGGCGGTCAGCAGCCGCTCAGAGTCCACGCTCTGGATCAGGTCCACCTTGCCCACAACGAACTTGACCTTGTTGGTCTGCAGGTGGCCGATGAAGTGGACCGGGGCACCCTCGTAGGCATTCTCGGCCAGCTTGGCGGTGAGCTCCTGGACTTTATTCTCTCCGCAGCAGTCCACACCGGCGGCAATGGCCTCCCGGACGGCGGCGGCATCATTCATCTTGGTGGCGGCGCACAGCAGGATCTCCTTCGGATCCCGACCGGCGGCGATGGCAGCGGCCTCCATCTCTTTGCGGATCCGCGCCACGTTTTCTTTAATAGACATTTATTCTTCCTTCTTTCTTTGAAGTGTTACTTGAATACAAACTGCACAGCACAGACGAAATATCATTCTGCATTCTGCATTTTGCATTCTGCATTCGCAAAAAGGCGACGGATGTTTCTCCGTCGCCTTTTTTGCGTTAAGCAGATGCTGCTTTCAGCGGCTTGATGGGGGCCAGGGTGGAGATGGCGTGCTTGTAGATCATCTGCTGCCTGCCATCGCTCACCAGCACCACCACAAAGCTGTCATAGCCTGTGATGACCCCACGGAGCTGGAAGCCGTTCATCAGAAACAGCGTCACCGGGACCCGGTCCCGGATGCACTCTTTCAGAATGGCCTCCTGTAGATTCATATTTTCAGACATATGTATACCCTCTTTCTTCGTTTTTGGCATACATATCCTACTACTTTTCACTTGTCGGTTTCGCCTGTAAGATGTCGGGCTTTTTCCAGAATTTCCTCAGGGGCGGTTTCCGGGGTCCGGGTGAGCCAGTGGATTTTGGGATTGCGCCGGAACCAGGTCAGCTGCCGCTTGGCGTAGCGCCGGGAGGCCTGCTTCAGATCCTGGGCGGCTTCCTCCAGGCTCATATCGCCCCGGAGGGCCTGGACAAATTCCTTGTAGCCGATGGCCTGCATGGCGGTGCAGTCCGGGGAGATACCGCTGTCCAGCAGTTCTCTGATCTCGTCCAGAAGTCCCTGCTGAAGCATCAGATCCACCCGCAGGTCGATACGCTTATACAGTTCACTTCTGGGGTCAAAATCCAGACCGATCCACAATGGATCGAACCGGGGCGGAATGGCCTGGGTTCTTACGTTGTGGGCGGTGATGGTCTCGCCGGTCTCGTAGAACACTTCCAGAGCCCTAATGATCCGCCGGGGATTCCGCTGGGACCGCTCCGCCGCCTCGGGATCGACGGCGGCCAGTTCTGCCAGCAGGTTATCCAGACCGACTTGGTTCAGCTTTTCCTCCAGCCGCTGCCGGTGGCCGGTGGCGGGGAAGGGGACAAAGTCGTTGCCCTTGATGAGGCTGTCCATATACAGGCCGGTGCCGCCGGCGATAATTGCGGTCTTGCCCCGGGCAATGATGTCTTCCACAATGGGGGTGGCCATGCAGCAGTAGCGGCTGACGGAGAAGCTCTCCTCCGGGTCGCAGATGTCGATCATGTGGTGGGGAATCCCATCCATTTCTTCCATGGTGGGCTTGGCGGTGCCGATGGTCATGCGGCGGTAGATCTGCATGGAATCGCAGGATACCACTTCGCCATTGGTGAATTTCGCCAGCTCCACAGCCAGGGAGGTCTTGCCGGAGGCCGTGGGCCCGGCAACGCAGATGATGTTATGCATGGGCGTTACGCCTCCTTGTCTTGTAAGGGTATCAGATTCCGCAGATGGTGAACACATTCTCTGTTAAGTAGCAATTCTCTGCCCAATGGTCCAGTTCCCGAAACAGCTCGGCGGTCTCACCACCCCGGGCCAGAGCCAGGGCTTTCAGCTTTTCATACTGTGCCTGGGTGACCTCTGTCACATAGTAGTAGTCAAAATGGGGCAGTGCTTCCCGGAAAATTTCATACAGGTTCATATGGTCAAAACGATCTGCGTCCAGGAACAGGGAGCGTTCCAGCCAGTGCTTTCCCCGGAAGCGGCCCCGCTGGAACTCAAAATAGCAGGTACCGCCCTTGGCCTTCCGCTGGGCGGCGTTATAGAGGTAGGGAGGGTGCTTTTCCAGCCAGACAGCCCGGGGACAACTGCCTTTAAAGCCTGCGATGGTATCGCCGTAAAAGTCGGAGATGACCTCAAAATCCTCATCGCAGTAAAACAGACAGCAGTTTGCATCGCCGGTGTAGACGCAGAGGGCCAGATACCGGATTTCCCGTTCCACAGGATTTCCAAAATCGTCATAGTCGGTAATGAAACCGAAATGACCCGGTTCGGTGTATTCCAGCACCTTGGCGCCGTCTAAAAAATCAGGGAACATGGTGATCACCTATGAATCAAAAAATCAAGAGCGCTTAAACTGCTTTTCCAGCTGCTTTTTGCTCAAGGTCACGCAGATGGGGCGGCCGTGGGGACAGTATTTCAGGTCCTCTCTTGCCATGACCTGCTTCACCACTGCCAGCAGCTCTGCCTCGTCATTGTGCCAGCCGGCCTTGATGGCGGCCTTGCAGGCCACGGTGTGCAGCAGCTCATCCCGGACGGTTTCCGGCTTGGCCCGCTTGCCTGCAATCAGGTCAGCGGCCAGGGTTTCCACAGTCTCGGCGGCTTCGTCCGTGCCCAGATCCATGGGGATCTGCCGCAGCAATACGGTATTCTCGCCGAATTCCTCGATCTCAAAACCCAGCTCCGTGAGCATGGCCTGATTGGCCAGCAATTCTCCCGCGGCGGAGGGGCTGAGGCGTACGGGAATGGGGGACAGCAGAGCCTGGGAGGAGATCTTCTCCTGGTTGGCCTTCAGCTTTTCAAAGAGGATCCGCTCGTGGGCGGCGTGCTTGTCGATCAGAAATGCGTTGTCCCCCTGCTCCACGATGATGTAGGAGTTATAAAGCTCACCCACCATCCGCCAGTCGGGCACCTCCGGCAGGGCAAGGGTCTCCTGCTCCATCTCTGGCTCTGGCTGGGAAACGGCGGCGGGAGCAAGCCCCCGCCCTACTTTGGAATCGGGCTGTTCGGGCAGCTTCGGAAGCTCCGGCTTTTTCACGGCCTCCTGCACCGCCGGAGTCATGACGAACTCCCGAAGGGGCATATTGCTGGGCCGCTGGATTTTCGCCGCGGTGGCGGCAGCGGCTTCCTTTTTGGGCTGGGGGGCGTCCTTTAACGCGGTGGAGAAGGTCTTGTACTCCTCCGGAGTCATGGTGCGGAAGAAATTATCCTTCTTCTGGGATGCTGTCTTGGGCTCCCCTTTGAGGGGAGCTGTCACCGCAGGTGACTGAGGGGTGAAAACCTTCGGCTTACACCCTTCCGCCCCTTCGGGGCACCTCCCCTCAAGGGGAGGCTTGCGAAATTCCACCTGGGGCCGGTCGGGGGTCTTGTTCAGGGCGCTCAGAACGCCATAGTGAACGCAGTCGAAAACAGCTTTTTCACTGAGGAATTTCACCTCGGTCTTGGCCGGATGCACGTTTACATCCAATGCGTTGGCAGGGAGGGTCAGGTGGAGCACACAGGCGGGGAATTTGCCCACCATGATCTGATTCCGGTAGGCTTCCTCAAAAGCGGCGGTGAGCAGCTTGGACTTCACCGGCCGGTTGTTGACAAAGAAGGTCTGCAGTGCCCGGCTGGGCCGGGAATCGGTGGGCTTACTGACAAAGCCTGTGAGCGAATACTGCTCCCAGCGGCTTTCCACCTCCACCATTTTGGCGCACTCCCGACCATAGACGCAGTACACAGCGGCCTTCAGTCCGCCGTTTCCGGGGGTGGAGAGGACCTGCTTGCCGTCCCTGAGCAGCTGGAAGGCCACTTCCGGATGGGCCAGGGCCTGCATCTGGACCGCGGCGGTGACCCGGGAGCCCTCCACAGTGTCGGATTTCATGAATTTCATCCGGGCGGGGGTGTTGAAAAACAGGTCCCGGACGATGATGGTGGTGCCGTCGGGGCAGCCCACTTCGCTTTCCTCGATGATTTTGCCGGCTTCCAGGGTCAGACTGGTGCCGGAAAGGGCGCCGGGGGTCTTGGTCATCAGCTCGATGCGGCTCACCGATGCAATAGCGGCCAGAGCTTCTCCCCGGAAGCCCATGGTGCCGATGGCACCCAGGTCCTCGGCGGTTCGCAGCTTGGAGGTGGCGTGGCGCAGGAAGGCCGTCCGGGCGTCCTCAGGGCTCATGCCGCAGCCGTTGTCGGTGATGCGAAGATAGGTCATGCCACCGTCCTTGATCTCCAGGGTGATCTTGGAGGCACCGGCGTCCACGGCGTTTTCCAGCAGCTCCTTGGCAACGGAAGCGGGACGCTCCACCACCTCACCGGCGGCGATCAGGTTGGCGATATGGGGGGATAACTGGATGATTTTAGGCATAGTAGGACCTCAGAATGTACAGACTCACCGCGTTGATCAGCACATGGGCTGTCATTGGCGCGGCGATGGTATCGGAACGGACGTAGACCCAGGATAGGTAGATGGTCATGGGGATGTACTGCAATGCGCAGACGCCCAGATACACTGGATCCCTGCCGAAAACCGGCAGCAGCCGCAGAACGGTGCAGACAGTCAGGGTCAGCAGAAATCCAAACAGGGGAGTGCGGCGGTAGAAGTGGCCGAAGAGAAGCCCCCGCAGCAGCAGCTCCTCCACCACCGGAAGGAACAGGGTAAGGCAGACAGCGGCCAGCACCGGATTCTCCCGGACCAGAGGCGCAGCCCATTCCCAGGCGCTGTTATACAGCAGGGGCCCCAGGTCGGTATAGAGAAAATAGCCGGGCAGGAAATAGTAGATCAGATCGTTGGTCAGAACTCTGGACAACTGGCTGATCAGCGCCGCCAGCACCGCTTTTCCAAGAATCTGCCAGGGGCTTACCAGGGGAACCTGAAAGCTATCCAGGAGGAACCGCCAGAAGGTCCACAGGCACAGACCGAAGAGTACCGGCATGAACAAGAGAAACTGCCACCCTGCGGATAAAAGGGGCAGAATCAGCAGGTACAGCGCAAGCAAAACCAGACCGCCCAGCTTTTCTCTGGGATTCAGCGTGACATACAGCAGATTCATGGTGGATGGCTCCTCGTTTTCTTTTAGGAAAAGGGCATTACGGCCATGGCCGCCAGATTGGTCAGCAGGTGCATCAGGATGGGGGACAGAAGGGTGCCGCCATACCGGTAGGCGAGGTTCAGGCACAGGGAAGCAGGCAGATACTGCACAAAGCACAGCAGCAGCCGGAGGGGGGTGTAGTGGCCGATATAGCCGGTGATGTGGACCAGGGAGAACAGCGCCATGGTGACCACATGGGCCGCCAGGGGGCTCCGGTCATAAAGCCCCCGGAAGATCAGTCCCCGGAACAGCAGTTCCTCGGTGATGGGGGCCATGATCACGCCCCCCAGAAACAGCAGCTGCCGCTCATGGCGGAACATGGTGTTCAGGGAGTCGTTGTTGACATTGGAGAATTCCGGATCCAGCCGCAGGATGGCAGCGGCCACCAGTGCGGTCAGAACCAGATTGGCGCCATAGGCGGCGACGCCGCACCAGAGGGTGTTGGATGGATTCTGCAGGGCGTCCCGGGCGGTCTGGAAAAGGAATTTCCGGAAGATCACCGTGACGGCGGCAAAATTCATGGTGAAATAGATGAAATTCACCTGGGCCGCGCTCAGGTCAGGCCAGAGGGCCAGCACCGCCACAGGCAGCAGCCAGGGCAGGACTGCCGCGTACAGCCCCAGGTAGATGCCGCCAAAAGTCATTTCCCGGCGGCTGGGTTTTGTGGAAAAAGGCATCATTACTGTAACATTTTCTTCAGCTTATACAGCTCGTTCATGGCTTCAATGGGGGTCAGGGTCTCTACGGTGATATTCTCCAGTGCCGCGATGACCTGCTGGCCCTGCATATCCAGCCAGCTGACCTGGTCGTCAGGCTCAGAAACGGCGGCGGGCGCGGGGGCTTTGCCGCCCTCGGCTTCCAGCTCGGCCAGGATCTCTCTTGCCCGGCTGATGACCACGTTGGGGATACCGGCCAGCTTGGCAACCTCGATACCGTAGCTGTCGTCGGTGGCGCCGGGGACGATTTTTCGCAGGAAGATCATCTGGTCGCCCCGCTTCTTCACGGCAATGTTGTAATTCTTTACATTGGGCAGCTTGTTTTCCATGGAGGAAAGCTCGTGGTAGTGGGTGGCGAAGAGGGTCTTGGCACCCAGACGCTTGGGGGAGGCGGCGTATTCCAGAACCGCTCTTGCGATGGCCATGCCGTCGTAAGTAGAGGTGCCCCGGCCGATCTCGTCCAGAATCAGAAGGGACCGGGAGGTGGCGTATTTCAGAATGGTGGCCACCTCGGACATCTCCACCATGAAGGTGGACTGTCCCGATGCCAGGTCATCGCTGGCGCCGATGCGGGTGAACACCCGGTCCACCAGGCCGATGGTGGCGGACTTGGCCGGGACGAAAGAGCCCATCTGGGCCATCAGCACGATCAGGGCCACCTGGCGCATGTAGGTGGACTTACCGGCCATGTTGGGGCCGGTGATGATGGCCACCTGGTTGTCCTCCCGGCCAATATCGGTGTCGTTGGGCACAAAGAGGGAATCGCGCAGCATGGCCTCCACTACCGGGTGGCGGCCGGATTCAATATGGATCTCCCGCCCCAGGGTGATTTCCGGGCGGCAGTAGCCCCGCTGAACGGCCACGGCAGCAAGGGAGCACAGGGCGTCGGCAGCGGCCACGGCTCCGGCGGTGAGCTGCACCCGGGCGGCCTGCTTGGCAAGGTGCTCCCGCAGCTGGGTGAAGATCTGGTATTCCAGGGCAGTGAGCCGGTCCTTGGCAGTGAGGACCTGGTTTTCCAGCTCCTTTAATTCCTGGGTGATGTAGCGCTCGCAGTTTGCCAGGGTCTGCTTCCGGACATAGGAGGCGGGTACCTGGTTCATAAAGGACTTGGAAACTTCGATATAGTAGCCGAAAACCCGGTTAAAGCCGACTTTTAACGTGCGGATACCGGTCTTTTCCCTCTCGGAGGCTTCGATGGCGGCGATGGTGCCGCTGCCGCCCTCCATGATATCTCTCAGCCGGTCCGCATCGGCGTTGGCGCCCTTGCGGATGATGCCGCCCTCCCGGATGGTCAGGGGAGGCTCGTCCACGAGGGTAGACTCGATCAGGTCGGCGCAGTCGGCAAGGTCGTCGATGGAGGCGTTGAGCTTTTTGAGCAACGGGGCGTCCATTCTTTCCAGCTGCTCCTTCACCAGGGGCAGGGCCCGGAAGCCCCGGGCAAGACCCAGCAGGTCCCGGGCATTGACGGTGCCGGTGACGATTCTCGTCATCACACGTTCCAGGTCGGTAACGTCCCGCAGGGCTTCTTCCAGTTCGCCCCGGATGATCATGTTGTCCACCAGTTCCTCCACAGCGCTGTGGCGGCGGGTGATCTCAGCAGGGTCCAGGAGGGGCTTTTCCAGCCAGGACCGGAGCATACGTCCGCCCATGGCGGTGTGGGTCTTATCCAGGACCCACAGGAGCGTGCCCTTCTTTTCCTTGGAGCGCATGGTCTCGGTGAGTTCCAGGTTTCGCCGGGCATCCAGGTCCAGCTCCATAAAGCGGCCGGAGGTGTAGTACTGCAGCTCCCGGATATGGGCGCAGTCGTTCTTCTGCAGCCGGATGACGGTGGCGAGCAGCGCGCCGCAGGCGCAGACGGCGCTGTTCATGCCGGTTAAGCCCAGCTGAGACAGATTGGCCTGGAAGTGCTTTTCCAGCAGCTCCTCCGCATCCTCATAGCGGAACTGTTCTGCCGTGCCCTCGCCCACGCAGCAGCTTAAGCGGCGGAACAGGGCATCCTCAATGGGCTCCAGGTCCACCCCGGGGCCAAAACGGATCACCTCGCTGGGGGAGAAACGGCCCAGCTCGGAGGCCACGCTCTGGGCGTCGGTGCAGACGGTGGAGAAAAAGGCACCGGTGGACACATCGCAGAAGGCAAGGCCGAATTTGCCGCCCTGGCCGCAGATGCAGCCGATGTAGTTGTTCTTGTTTTCGTCCAGCATGCAGCTTTCCGTCACGGTGCCGGGGGTGACGATGCGGGTGATGTCCCGCTCGACAAGACCCTTGGTGGTGGCGGGGTCCTGCATCTGCTCGCAGACGGCCACCTTGTAGCCCTTCTGGACCAGCCGTGCGATGTAGGAATCCACGCTGTGGTAGGGCACGCCGCACATGGGGGTCTGCTCCTCCTTGGGCTTACCCCGGTCCCGGGTGGTCAGGGTCAGATCCAGCTCCCGGGCAGCGGTTTTGGCGTCCTCATTGAACATCTCATAGAAGTCACCCAGACGGAAAAACAGGATGCAGTCTTTATTCTTCTCTTTTATTTCCTGATACTGCCGCTGCATGGGCGTCAGTTCATTGTTAGGTTTTGCCATTGGCCTAACCTCTTTCTTTCAAAATAATGTAGGGCGGGGTCACGACCCCGCCGATCCGGTAACGATACCCGGATGGGTCAAGTAGAACAAATACAGTAATCGATAGGTGGTCGGCGGGGTCATGACCCCGCCCTACAAAGTGTTAGTCGGCCAGTTCGCCGGTTAAAGACCAAGTAGTAGCACCAGTAATGCGCAGATTCTGATAAGTGCCGATGAGGGAAGCATCTCCTATGAAGCGGACCAGCCGGCCGCCCTCGGTCCGGGCGGTGAGCATATCTTTATCCGTGCCGTCCACCAGGCAGGGCATGACTTTACCCACATAACCCAAGTGAATTTCCTCGGAAATGGCGTTCTGGACCGCGCAGAGCTTGTCGAAACGGCGGTTCTTCTCCTCCTTGGGGGTGGGGTCCTCCATGGAAGCGGCAGGGGTGCCGGGCCGGGGGGAGAAGATGAAGGTGAAGAGGGAATCGTAGTGAACCTGCTGAATCAGGCTGATGGTCTCCTCAAATTCCTCCTCGGTCTCGCCGGGGAAGCCCACGATGACGTCTGAGGTCAGCACCAGGTCGGGCATGAGGGATTTGGCGTAATTGACCTTTTTCAGATAGGTCTCCCGGTCGTAGTGCCGGTTCATGGCCTTCAGGACCCGGGAGGAGCCGGACTGGAAGGGCAGGTGCAGCTGCTTGGCGATCTTGTCGTACTTTGCCATGGTGTCGAAGAGCTTTTCAGAAGCATCTCTGGGATGGCTGGTCATGAAGCGGATCTTGAAGTCGCCGGGAAGCTCCGCAATGGCGGCTAAGAGGTCCGCAAAGTCCATACCGCTTTCCAGGTCCTTGCCGTAGGAGTTCACATTCTGGCCCAGGAGGGTAATTTCCCTGGCGCCCTTTTCGATGACGCACTTGCACTCAGCCAGAATATCCTCCGGAAGACGGCTTCTTTCACGACCCCGGACGTAGGGGACGATGCAGTAGGTGCAGAAATTGTTGCAGCCGTACATGATGGATACCCAGGCCTTCAGAGTATTGTCCCGGACCTGGGGGATACCCTCGGCAATGGAGCCGGGCTCATCTTCAATGTAGAACTGGCGCTTTTTGCGGCTTAAGACGTTCCACAGAATCTCCGGGAACTGCCACAGATGGTGGGTGGAGAACACGCCGTCCACATGGGGATAGCTCTTCTTGATCCGGTCGGAGACCTTGGTTTCACCGGCCATGCAGCCGCAGAGGAAGATCTTCTGTTCCGGATGGCGGCGCTTGGTGTGGGTCAGAGCACCCAGATTACCGAAGACACGCTGCTCCGCGTGCTCCCGGATGGCGCAGGTGTTCATGATGACCACGTCGGCACCCTCGGCCTCGTTTACGATGGCGTAGCCGCTCTGGGTCAGGTAGCCCCGGAGCTTTTCGGAGTCGGCTTCATTCTGCTGGCAGCCGTAGGTTTCCACATAGGCGGTGGGGGTACGGCCGATGCCCTGCCAGTGGGCGGCAATTTTATCACAGCAGGCGAACTGGGTATTCAGCTCATCCTGAGAAATCACAGTTGTCTTGGTGTTCATAAAAAATCCTCCATCGGATACTATCTCAACTATAAATAATAACATTTCCTGCGGCTGATTGCAAGGGAAACGGACAGAAAAATCCGCCGCGGGAACATTCCCGCGGCGGATGGGCGTATTTTCTTAAACCATCAGGCGGCAGACCAGCTCGGTGTAGGCGTAGGGGTCTTCCAGGGGAAGCTCTGCCATCAGCTGAGCCTGGTACATGAGCAATTGGGCGTAGTCCTTTGCCTTCAGGGTGTCCTCGGTCATGGCCTTTTCCATGGCCTTCACGGCCTCGTGGTCGGCGTTCAGCTCCAGGATGCGGCCCACCGGGAATGCAAACTCCGGGTTCACCCGCTTCATGTACTTCTCCATTTCGAAGCTCATACCGGCGTCGGGGACCATGGCAACGGGATGGGAGCCCAGGTTGGAGGACAGGCGCACTTCCTTGACGGCGTCACCCAGGGTCTCCTTCACGAAGGTCAGGAAGCCCTTCTTTTCCTCAGCCTTCTCTTCCAGGGCCTTCTTTTCCTCCTCGGACTGGAGCCCCAGGTCTTCGGAAGCGGCGTTGCAGAAGGACTTTTCCATGTAATTGATCAGCGTCTGGGGGATGAATTCGTCCACATCCTCGGTGCAAAGCAGCACGTCGTAGCCCTTGGCGTTCAGGGTCTCCACCTGGGGCAGTTTGGCCATGCGCTCGGTGCTTTCGCCGGTGACGTAGTAGATCTTCTCCTGACCTTCTGCCATGGCTTCCACATATTCCTTGAGGGAAACCAGCTTACCCTGCTTGTGGGAGTAGAACAGCAGCAGGTCCTTGCAGGAATCCTTGTGGGCGCCGTAGTCGGACACGGTGCCGTACTTCAGCTGACGGCCGAAGGCGGCGAAGAACTTCTCGTAATTCTCCCGGTCATTGTCCAGCATGGATTTCAGGTCAGACTTGATCTTCTTCTCGATATTCCGGGCGATGATGGTCAGCTGCCGGTTGTGCTGCAGCATTTCCCGGGAAATGTTCAGGCTGAGATCCTGGCTGTCCACGATGCCCCGGACGAAGCCGAAATGCTCAGGCAGCAGGTCCTCACAGGACTCCATGATCATGACACCGGAGGAGTAAAGCTGCAGACCCCGCTTGAACTCCTTGGTGTAGTAGTCGTAGGGTGCCTTGCCGGGGATGTAGAGCAGGGACTTAAAGGACACGGTGCCCTCGGTGCTGGAATGGATGGTTCGCAGGGGCTTGGTATAATCGTAGAACTTCTCCCGGTAGAAGGTCTCGTATTCTTCCTCGGTAACATCTTTCTTGGCTCTCTGCCACAGGGGGACCATGGAGTTCAGGGTTTCCAGCTCGGTGTAGGACTCAAATTCCTCGGAATCCTCCATTTTGCGGGACTTGGTGACCTCCATGCGGATGGGGTAGCGGATATAGTCGGAATACTTGCGGATCAGCTCACGGATCTGGTACTCCTCCAGGAAGTCACCGTACTTATCATCCTCGGTATCGGCCTTGATGGTCATGATGATGTCGGTACCGGGGTTCTCACGGAGGGCTTCTTCGATGGTGTAGCCCTCAGCGCCGTCGGAGACCCATTTCCAGGCGGTATCCTCGCCGTACTTCTTAGAAATCACGGTAACGGAGGAGGCCACCATGAAGGCGGAGTAGAAGCCCACGCCGAACTGGCCGATGATGTCGATGTTATCCTGCTTATCCATGGCCTGCTTGAAGGCCAGGGAGCCGGATTTGGCGATGGTGCCCAGGTTTTCCTCCATATCGGTCCGGCTCATGCCGATGCCGTTGTCGGAGACGGTCAGGGTGCGATTCTCTGCATCCCGTGTGATGGTGATGGCAAAATCCTCACGGTTCAAACCGACTTTTTCATCGGTCAGGGAAAGGTACGCCAGCTTGTCCATGGCGTCGGAGGCATTGGAGATGATCTCCCGGAGGAAGATCTCCTTGTGGGTGTAGATGGAGTTGATCATCAGATCCAGCAATCTGGCAGACTCTGCCTTAAACTGCATTTTTTCCATAGTGAAACGTCGCTTCCTTTCAAATGTTTAGCACTCTAATATGCTGAGTGCTAATATTATAGCGCGCATTTGGGAAAATGCAAGCCTCTTTACGGAAAGTTATTCCTTTATTCACAATTGTAAATTCTTTTCTGCCTTGCAATGGAGGAAGAATCGTGGTAAACTAACGACTGTTAATGCTCCGGGGGATGCCCCGGAAGAAAGAGGAATCAATTTATGGAATGCAAAAAATGTAAAGCCCAGCTGGAACAGGGCGTGACCGTCTGCCCCGAATGCGGCACCGACAACACCCCCGAACAGCCCAAGGGCATTGTATTGACCCCCGGCAAGCTGGTGGCGGTCATTGCCGCTGTGGTGGTGCTCACTGCTGTGGTGGTGGCCCTGATCATGGGCGGCATGGGTTTCAGCTTTACCGGCGAAAAGGCTGAGGAAACTGTTCCTCCCAGCCTGGATCCCACCGAGGAAGTGACTGTGGCGGAACCCACCATCCCTGCTGACGGCAATGCCGATGACGTGACCTGCAAGGGCAGCTACACCGTCTCCAACGAGCAGATCGCCGCGGATATGGCCAATGTGGTGGCCACTGCTGCGTCCCAGGAGCTGACCAACGCGGAGCTTCAGATCTACTACTGGCTGGAGGTCCAGAACTTCCTGGCCAACTACGGCAGCTACGCCAGCTACTTCGGTCTGGATATCTCCCAGCCCCTGGATACCCAGGTGTGCACCATGACCGATGCCGCCATGACCTGGCAGCAGTATTTCCTCCAGTCCGCTCTGGCCGACTGGCACAACTATGCTGCCCTGGCCGAGGAGGCCAAGGCCAATGGCTTTGCCCTGGAGCAGGAGTATGCGGATCTGATCGCAAAGCTGCCGGAAAGCCTGGCCACCGATGCGGGCCTCCAGGGCTTTGACTCCGCCGAGAGCTTCCTGGCTGCCAATGTGGGCGCTGGCGCTTCTGTGGCGGACTACCAGTCCTATATGACCACCTATTACGAAGGCTTCATGTACTTCCAGAGCCAGTATGAGGGCATGGTTCCCACCCAGGAGGAAATGGATGCCTACTTTGCCGAACACGAGGAAGAATATGCCCAGCAGGGTGTCACCAAGGACGGCATCTATGTGGATGTGCGGCACATTCTGGTGCTGCCCGAGGGCGCCACGGTGGATACCATCTACACCGAGACCTTCCCCGAGGAGGCCTGGGCTGTGGGCGAGAAGAACGCCCAGGATATCCTGAACCAGTGGCTCTCCGGCGAAAAGACCGAGGAAAGCTTTGCGGCTCTGGCCAACGAGCACTCCGCTGACACCGGTTCCAACACCAACGGCGGCCTCTACACGGATGTGGAGCCGGGGATGATGGTGGAGGAATTCGATGCCTGGTGCTTCGATGATGCCCGTCAGGTGGGTGATTACGCCATCGTCAAAACCGCTCTGGGCTACCACATCATGTATTTCTCCGGCAGCCGTCCTATCTGGGTCAGCTACGCTGAGAGCGATCTGATGGGTGAGCGGGGCATGGCCCTGATCAACTCCGTCACCGAAAAGTACCCCATGGAGGCGGACTACAGCGCCATGACCCTGGGCTACGTGAATATGGTTGGATAATGTAAGCAAGCCGGACATCCTTTGGATGTCCGGCTTTTGTTATAGAGATAAATTATCATTTAGCGGCGTAAGCCGCGATGCCCTCCCCTTTGGGGAGGGTGCCCCCATAGGGGGCGGGAGAGGTAAGAACGCGCCGAAATACGGTATATTTTGGAATATTGTACCGCCCTCTTCCGTCACAGCTACGCTGTGCCACCTTCCCCAGAGGGGAAGGCTTTGATGCGCTAAACGATAATTTACCAGTCTGCCCGCAAGGAATCGGCCAGGGACAGGGTCTGGAAAATTTCTGTGGTAATGGCCATGAACTCTGCGTAATCGGTGGTTTTCCGCAGCTTCTTCCACAGTTTGTCCGTGTCTTCAAAGCGCTTGTGGAGCAGACTCCAGTTCTCCTTCATCCGGAACATGGCGTTGCGCTGGGAGCCGAAGACCCGGGTATATTCTTCCACCAGCTCGTCGTGGAACCGCTTCAGGGTTTCTCTTTCTGTGCCCGACCGCATCAGCATACCCGGGTCGCCAATGAGGGCCCGGCCAATCATGACGGATTCCACCCCGGGATAGCTAACTGCGATCTGGTCTGCCTGCTGTTTTGTGATGATGTTGCCGTTGTAGCACAGGGGATTTTTGCTGTGTTCATAAGCGTAGCGGAACCATTCTTCCCGGACCGGCTCTTTGTAAAAATCCTTCCGGACTCTGGGATGGACCGTCAGCTCGGTGATGGGATAACGGTTGAAAACCTCCAGAATCTGCACAAAATCCTCCGGATTTTCCAGTCCCAGCCGGGTTTTCACGGAGATGGGTAGGGGAGAAGCGGAAAAAACCGCATCCAAAAATCTGTCCAGTTCCTGTGCATCCCGGAGCATACCGCTGCCCTTGCCCTTGGAAACCACCGTGCCGCTGGGACAGCCCACGTTCAGATTCACTTCGCTGTAACCCCGGTCCGCACAGACCTGAGCCGCCCAGAGGAAATCCTCCGGCACCTTGGTCAGCACCTGGGGCACGGCCACAAAAGCCTCGCTGTCCGCCATCGGCAGCTCCCGGTCCTCCTTGTGGGTCAATGAACGGTGGATGGTGGGGGAGATGAAGGGCATAAAGTACCGGTCCACGCCGGGGAAATATTTGTGATGCAGACGGCGATAAATGCTGTCCGTCAGCCCCTCCATGGGGGCAAAATAATACTGCATATGTAATCTCCAGTTTTCTTGAAGGCAGAATGCAAAATGCAGAATGCAGAATTATGGTTCAACATTCTGCATTCTGCATTCACAATTCTGCATTTAGATTTCCATAATCACGGGCAGGATCATGGGATTGCGCTTGGTATGCTTATAGAGGTAGCCGCTGAGGTCATTCTTGATGGCGGACTTGATGGTGGACCAGTCCCGGACACGCTTGCGCTGGCAGCGCTCCAGGGCTTCCAGAGCAACCTCTTTCAGCTCTTCCATCAGGTCCTCACTCTCCTTGACGTAGACGAAGCCCCGGGTGATGATATCCGGGCCGGTGAGCAGGCTGCCGTCCTCGCTACTCAGGTTCATGCACACCACGATCATGCCGTCCTCGGCCAGGTGCTTCCGGTCCCGCAGTACCACGCTGCCCACATCACCCACGCCGGTGCCGTCCACAAAGACCTTGCCGGCCACTACGGGGGTGCCCACCTTGCAGGTCTTGCCGGTGAATTCCAGCACGGTGCCGATATCGGCGATGTGGATATTCCGGGGATTCATGCCCATACTCTGGGCCAGACGGCTGTGGATCTGCAGCATTCGCTGCTCACCGTGGGCGGGGATGAAGAACTTGGGCTTTAAAAGACCGTGGATGATCTTCAGCTCCTCCCGGCAGGCGTGGCCGGAGACGTGGAGACCCTCGCTCTTTTCATAGACCACGTCGGCGCCCTTCCGGTACAGCTCGTTGATAATCCGGGACACGGACTTCTCGTTGCCGGGGATGGCGGAGGCGGAGATGATGATCCGGTCGCCGGAGGTGATGTCGATCTGCTTGTGGGTGTTGAAGGCCATCCGGTACAGGGCGGACATATTCTCGCCCTGGGAGCCGGTGGATACGATGACCACCTTGCTCTTGGGCAGGCTCTTGGTGGCGGCGATATCCACGATGGTGCCGGACTTGATCTTCAGATAGCCCAGCTCCGTGGCGACCTTCAGCATATTTTCCATGCTGCGGCCGGTGACGGCCACCTTCCGGCCGTAGCGCTGGGCAGTGTCGATGACGGACTGGATCCGGTACATATTGGAGGCGAAGGTGGTGACGATGATCCGCTGGTCGCAGTTCTTAAACTGCCGGTCCAGGCCCTCGGCCACGGTATTCTCGCTGGGGGTGTAGCCCGCCCGCTCCACGTTGGTGGAGTCGGCCAGCAGCGCCAGCACGCCCTGCTTGCCCAGCTCGCCGAACCGGGCCAGGTCGATCATGCCGTCGGCGGAGGTGGGGTCGATCTTGAAGTCACCGGTGAATACCACGGTGCCCACAGGGGTCTTGATGGCGAAGGCCACCGCGTCGGCGATGGAATGGTTCACATGGATGAATTCCACCTGGAAACAGCCGGCCTTCACCACGTCGCCGGGCTTGTGGGTCACCAGCTTGACGGTGTCCGCCAGGTGGTGCTCCTCCAGCTTCAGCTTGATGAGGCCGTTGGTCATGGCAGTGCCGTGGATGGGGCAGTTTACCTGCTGCATGCAGTAGGGAATGGAACCGATGTGGTCCTCGTGGCCGTGGGTAATGAACATACCCTTCAGCTTCTTCTGGTTTTCCACCAGGTAGGTAAAGTCGGGGATCACCAGGTCCACGCCGTACATATCTTCATCGGGGAAGCTGACGCCGCAGTCCACCACGATCATGTCCTTGCCGTACTCCAGGACAGTACAGTTCTTACCAATCTCGTCCATACCGCCCAAGGGGATAATTTTCAGTTTTTCTGCCAAGTATAATACTCCTTTCAATGATTACGCCAAAAATGGCCATGGCAAAGCAGGCAGCCATTTGCCCCGAACGTCGGCCCTGAATCGCCTGGCCCGGGGAAAAACGCCTGCATGGATGAAAAAAAAGTGACCGCTCCGAGCAATCGGAGCCATTATGTTTGGATCGGGTTCAGCCCACACCCGATACCTGCAAAGATAGTATAACACAGTTTTTCGGAAAAGTATACAATTATTTTTTCGTTGCTTTGTGCAAAATAATTTATCAGCTGAAATACAAGGGAAATTAACTGGGCTAAATTGAGAAAATCAGTTGCACGTTTTCTTAAGAAATGCTATAATGGCGGGTATAGTATGGATAAATTGGGTAATCATGCCAATTTAAGGAGGCGGTAGTGGTGAAAAACAAGCTGAGCCGGCTGCTCAGACCCCATATGGGCATTTATTTCGGTATTATGGGTGCGTTCTGTGTGGTGGCGCTGTTCATGGAGCAATACTGGCTGGGTGCTACCCAGGCCTGCGCCGCACTGCTGCTGTATGCCCTGTATCATCTGGACCGGAGCTATCGCCGCAGGGAATTGCAGCGTTTTCTGCAGAAAACCGAAAACACCCTGGAATCCTCCAGCAGGGGAGAAGCCCCCTTCCCTGCAGCCATGGTGCGCCTGGCGGACGGCTGCATTGTCTGGACCAACCAGCTGTTTGGCCGGATGATGGATTTTGACGACACCATGAGAGAGTGCAATCTCCAGGATCTGGTTCCCTCACTGGAGCTGGACTGGCTTGTTGACCGGAAGAGCGAGTGCCCTCATGATGTGACCATTGACAAGCGCCGCTACCGGGTCCACGGAACCCTGGTCCATGCCGGTGACAGCGAGGGCAATACCCTGGGCGTGCTGTATTTCTCTGATATGACGGAGCTGTACCAGATCCGGGATGAGTACATCCGCTCCCGGCCTGTGGTGTCCATCATTCTGGTGGACAACTACGAAGAGCTGACCAAAAATCTGACCGAGGCGGCCATCTCCGCCATGAATGCCAAGCTCAACGAGGCCATCACCCGGTGGACCGAGGGCTACAACGGCATCCTGCGGCGTCTGGAGCGCAACCGGTTCCTGTTCATCTTTGAAAAACGGGACCTGCAGCGGGCTGTGGATGAGAAATTCTCCCTCATTGAGGATGCCCACAGTATCTTAAATCCCACCGGCCTGCCTGCCTCCATCTCCATCGGCATGGGCGTGGACGGCGCCAACTTCGACGAAAACTACAATTTCGCGGCCCTGGGCATTGAAATGGCCCTGAGCCGTGGCGGTGACCAGGCGGTTTTGAAGGACCGGTTCAATTTCAGCTTCTACGGCGGCCGCCAGCAGGAGGCCGACTATACCAGCAAGGTCAAGGCCAGAGTCAAGTCCAATTCCCTGATGGAGCTCATCGGCCAGAGCAGCCGGGTCTTCGTCATGGGCCACAGAAACGCGGACCTGGACGCCGTGGGCGCCGCCGTGGGTGTGTGCTGCCTGTGCCGGAAGAAGGGCAAGAAGGCCAATATCGTAATCGACCTGCAGAACAACGCTGCAAAGAAACTTCTGGACGAGATCCGGGCGGTGCCGGAATACGCGGATATTTTCATCACCCCCCAGGAGGCCCTGGTGCTCTGCGACAACCACAGCGTGCTGGTGGTGGTGGATACCAACCGGCCCGACCAGGTGGAGAGCCGGGAGCTGCTGGAGACCATCTCCAAGATCTGCGTCATCGACCACCACCGCCGGGCTGCGGACTATATCGATCCGGTGATCATGTCTTTCCACGAGACCTACGCCTCCTCCGCCTCCGAACTGGTGACGGAGCTGATGCAGTATGCGCTGGAGACCACCGATATCCTGCCCATCGAGGCAAAGAGCCTGATGGCGGGCCTCTGTCTGGATACCAAGAGCTTCAATGTCCGCACCGGCGAGCGCACCTTCGAGGCCGCGGCCTTCCTGCGGCGGCTGGGCGCGGATACGGTGGAGGTGAAGAAGCTGCTGCAAAACGACTTCCAGGACACCATCGCCAAGTACCAGATCATCAAGAACGCCAAGCTGTACCGGCAGGAGATCGCCATCGTACCCTTAAGCAGCTCCACCACCCGGGTCCTGGCGGCCCAGGCGGCGGACGAGCTGCTGAATATCTCCGGCATCAGCGCCTCCTTTGTGCTGTACCCGGACAATGATACCGTCTACATTTCTGCCCGGAGCATCGGCTCTGCCAATGTGCAGATGATCCTGGAGCCCCTGGGCGGCGGCGGCAATATGGCCACCGCAGGCTGCCAGATGAAGAATGTCTCCGTCAAGGAGGCACTGGAGCAGCTGGTGGCATCCATCGACAAGTTCTACGAAGAGTAAAAAGGCTCCCCTTGAGGGGAGCTGGCAGCGAAGCTGACTGAGGGGTGAAGTTTCGCAACCTTTCACCCCTCCGGTCCTACGGGCCACCTCCCCTCAAGGGGAGGCAAATCACACATAAGGAGAATATATTATGAAAGTCATTCTGTTACAGGACGTTAAGGGCAAGGGCAAGAAGGGTCAGATGATCGAGGTTTCCGACGGCTACGCCAGAAACTTCATGCTGCCCAAGAAGATGGCCATTGAGGCCACCCCCGACGCCATCAATACCATGCGTATGAACGACAAGGCCACCCAGGAGCGCATCGCCCGGGAGAAGGCCGAGGCCATGGCCACTGCCAACAAGCTCCGTGAGCTGACCGTTACTGTCACCGCCAAGGGCGGCGGACAGGGCAGACTCTTCGGCGCTGTCACCAATGCTGAAGTTGCTGCCTCCCTGGAGAAGCAGACCGGCATCAAGCTGGACAAGCGCAAGATCGTTCTGAATGAGAACATCAAGAATGTCGGCACCTACACCGCCACCTGCAAGCTGGGCTACGAGATCACCGCACCCCTGACCGTGAAGGTTGTGGAAGGTTAATGCAAATTGCAGAATGCTGAATGCAGAATGCAGAATGATGCCTTCGGCATACCTCATGAGGAAGAAAACTCTATGAAACTCATCGATAAGATCCACAATCTGTCTCTGCAGGGCCTGACCCTCAGCGGCTTTGCCGCCCTGGTCTGCCTGACGGTAAATATCATCACGGCCCTGACCATGTTCGTGGCGGAGCGCTGCAGAAAAGCACAGTAGCTTCCGGTAAGCAAGAAAGATTTGGGGGTAATTTATGGATATCAAACCCTATTCCCAATATGATGAAACCCAGATTCTGCCCCTGTACCGGGCGGTTGGCTGGTCGAACTACTATAACCGGCCCGAAATGCTGAAGCAGGCCTTTGCCGGATCCCTTTGTACCCTGGCCGCCTGGGAGAATGGCAGGCTCATCGGCCTGATCCGGGCAGTGGGGGACGGCTATTCCTCGGTGCTGATCCAGGACATCCTGGTGTACCCGGAGTACCAGCGCCGGGGCATCGGCACAGCGCTGATGAGAGAAATGCTTGCCCGGTATGCCCATGTGTACCAGATCCAGCTGGCAACTGACAATACAGAAAAAACAAAGGCATTTTACCGCTCCCAGGGCTTCCGTCCCATGGAAGAGCTGGGCTGCTGCGGCTTCATGAAAATCTGACGCAGGGCGGGGATTGCCCCGCGAATCAAAACACAGAGAAAGGAGAAATGGACATGGATGAAGAACTCTTGGCCAGACAGGTGCCCCAGTCGCTGGAGGCGGAGCAGGCTGTGCTTGGCTCCATCTTGATTGACAGCCGCTGCATCACCGATGTGGTGGGCCTTCTCAAGCCCGATGACTTCTACCTGAAGCAGAACCGGGAGATTTTTGAGACCATCTATACCATGTTCAATTACTCCCAGACCATCGACCCGGTAACCGTGCTGGACAAGATGAAGGAGCTGGGATACTATCAGGACAATTCCCGGGACTACATCCTCCAGCTGATGGAGATCACCCCCACTGCCGCCCATGTGGTGCGCTATGCGAACATCGTCCGGGAAAAGTCCATGCTCCGGGGGCTGGCCACCGCCGCTGACGACATCTCCGAGATGGTCTCCGAGGGCACCGGCACCGCTTCCGAGATGCTGGAATCCGCCGAGAAGAAGATCTACGCCCTGCGAAAGGGCGAGACCGGCGACTCCCTGGAGCCCATCGGCATGGTGCTGCACAAGGTCTTTGACCGGCTGACAGAGCTGGCGGAGTCCGATTCCGCTATCCCCGGCCTGAGTACCGGCCTGCGGGATCTGGATACCAAGATCAACGGCCTGAACAAGTCCGACCTGATATTGGTTGCTGCCCGCCCCGCCATGGGTAAGTCCGCCTTCGCCCTGAACATGGGTGTCAACGTGGCGAAAAAGTACAAAAAGACCGTGGCTATTTTCAACCTGGAAATGTCCCGGGAGCAGCTGGCCATGCGTATCCTGGCCAGTGAAAGCTTCGTGGAACTGCAGAAGCTCTCCACCGGCAAGCTTTCCGAGGAGGAGTGGACCAAGGTGTCCATGGCCGCCTCCGCCCTGAGCCAGACCGATATCCGCATCGACGACAATCCCTCCGTCACCGTGGCGGAGATCAATGCCAAGCTCCGTCGGCTGGATAACCTGGGCCTGGTCATCATCGACTACCTGCAGCTGATGCAGGGCTCCGGCTATGGCAAGGGGAGCAATGAAAACCGTGTCCAGGTGGTGGGCGATATCTCCCGTTCCTTAAAGATTATGGCCAAGGAGCTGAATATCCCCGTGGTCTGCCTGTCCCAGCTGAGCCGTGCGGTGGAAAGCCGTACCGACAAGCGGCCCATCATGTCCGACCTTCGTGAATCCGGCGCCATCGAGCAGGACGCGGACTCGGTCATGTTCCTGTACCGGGACGAATATTACAACGAAAATACCGAAGACAAGGGCATTGCCGAATGCATCGTGTCCAAGAACCGCCACGGCGAGACCGGCACGGTGAAGATGCAGTGGTTCGGCCAGTACCAGATGTTCACGGACCGGGAGTGGAAGCATGCTGAATAAGCTCCTGTCCTTTGTCCGGAAACAGGACCTGATGGCCCCCGGTGACAGGATCACCTGCGCCGTTTCCGGCGGCGCGGACTCCGTGGCGCTGCTGTTTGCCCTGTATTTATTGAAGGATAAGCTGAAAATCCAGCTGTCCGCCGCACATTTCAATCACCATCTGCGCGGAGAAGAATCCAATCGGGACGAGAATTTCGTCCGGGATTTCTGCGAACGCTACGATATCCCCCTGACCGTGGGCCACGGCACCATCGTCCCCGGAAAGAAGGGGCTGGAAGCCGCCGCCCGGGATGCCCGGTACGCATTCCTGCGTGCCATCCCCGGCAAAGTGGCCACCGCCCACACCGCCGACGACAACGCGGAAACGGTGCTGATGCATATTGTCCGGGGCACCGGATTAAAGGGACTGGGAGGCATCGCCCCTGTCAGCGGCAGTGTTATCCGGCCCATGCTCTCTGTGACCCGGCAGGACGTGGAGGATTTCTGCGCCGAGTGGTCTTTAAGCTACATCACCGACAGCTCCAATGATACGGACGCCTTTCTGCGCAACCGGCTTCGCCACCATGTGATGCCCCTTTTGAAGCAGGAAAATCCCCAGCTGGCCGCCAATGTCAGCGCCATGGCCCTGCTTTTGCGGCAGGACGAGGAATACCTGGCAGGAGCAGCCCGGGCGGAAGTCATGGACGTGGAAAACCTGCGGAAGCTCCATCCCGCGGTGCGGCAGCGCTGTCTGGAGCGCTTTTTGAAGGAAAGCGGCGTCCGGGAGCCGGAAAAGACCCACATCGCCCAGGCGGAAGCCCTGATCTTCACGGACAAGCCCTCGGCCTTTGCCCAATTTCCCGGTGGCGTCACCATCGCCCGGAACTACGGTAAATTGGAGGTGCGCCGGGAGGCTGCCTCCCTGGCTCCGGTGACGCTGGAAGAACCCGGAGTTTACACATGGGGCGATTACCGCATCACCCTGGGGGAATCCTGCGGAGCGGATGCCTGTACGGTGTATCCCAAGGGTCCCATCACCGTTCGTTCCCGCCAGAGCGGCGACAGTATCCGGCTGCCCGGGGGAACAAAGAGCCTGAAAAAGCTGTTTATCGACCGCAAGATCCCCGCAGCGCTCCGGGACCGGATCCCGGTGCTTTGCGATGAGGCAGGGATCCTGGCGGTTTATGGAATCGGAACCAATCCGCGGCCGGATGATCAGAAAAATCCCGCCGTCCGGATCAAAATAGAGAGAATTACCGATACGGAGGATAAGGCAAATGCATAACGATATTGAAAGAGTGCTGATTACCGAGGAAGAAATCCAGGCAAAGGTCAGGGAACTGGGCGAGGTCCTGACCAGGGAGTACGAAGGCAAGAATCCCATCGTTGTTGGCGTCCTGAAGGGCGTGGTGGTGTTCTACGCCGACCTGATCCGGCAGATCAAGGTGCCCTGCCAGATGGACTTCATGTGGATCTCCTCCTATGCCGGCACCGAGTCCGGCAAGATGCTGGTGCGCCAGAAGCTGTCCAACAACATTGAGGGCCGCCATGTGCTGATTCTGGAGGATATCTTCGACACCGGCCGTTCCCTGCAGTTCCTGGTGGACACCCTGAAGGAGCAGAATCCCGCCTCCCTGAAGATATGTACCTTCCTGGACAAGCCCGAGCGCCGGGTGCCCGGTGTCACCGTAAAGGCGGACTACACCGGCTATGTGATCCCCAACGAGTTCGTGGTGGGCTATGGTCTGGATTTCAACGAGAAATACCGGAATCTGCCCTACATCGGCGTACTGAAAGAGGAAATGTACAGCAAATAAGGAGAAGCTGAATTTTGAAGAACCGCAAACATTTACCACTGATTATCTATCTGCTGGGTCTGATGCTGATCATGTCCTGGGCCCTGGGTGCCTTCGACAGCGCGGCGGACGACCTGAGCTATTCTGACATCCTGCAGCTGTTTGAAAACGAGCAGGTGAAAAGCTTTACCGTCAGCAGCAACATCATCCAGCTGGAGCTGCACAACCCCGTTGACGGAGAGACGGAGCTGCGGGAGCATCTGGCGGACCCGGAGAGCTTCCGTGCTGAGCTGCACGACCTGCTCCGGGATCAGACCGAGCGGGGCATCCTGGAATCCTATGATTTTCTGCCGGAAGCCAAGTTTTCCCCCTTTGACCTGGTGTTCCCCCTGCTGACTGTGGGTATCATCCTGCTGTTCATCTGGTCCATGCTCATGGTCCGTATGAACAACAATAACGCCATGAACAACTTCACCAAGGCCCGGACCGTTCTGGGCGTCCCCGACGGCAAGAAGGTCACCTTCGACGACGTGGCCGGTGCCGACGAGGAGAAGGAAGAACTGGCCGAGGTGGTGGATTTCCTCCGGGATCCCAAGAAGTACACCGAAATCGGCGCCCGGATCCCCCACGGCATCCTGTTGGTGGGCCCTCCCGGTACCGGTAAGACCCTCCTTGCCCGGGCTGTGGCCGGTGAGGCGGATGTGCAGTTTTTGTCCATCTCCGGCTCCGACTTTGTGGAGCTTTATGTGGGCGTGGGCGCGTCCCGTGTCCGGGACCTGTTTGATCAGGCCAAGAAAATCGCCCCCGCCATTATCTTCATCGACGAGATCGACGCCGTGGGCCGCCGCAGAGGCAGCGGCATGGGCGGCGGTCACGACGAAAAGGAGCAGACCCTGAACCAGCTGCTGGTGGAGATGGACGGCTTTGGCCGCACGGAGGGCGTCATCGTCCTGGCTGCCACCAACCGGCCCGATATCCTGGATCCGGCCCTGCTGCGGCCCGGCCGCTTCGATCGGCAGATCCATGTGGGCAAGCCCGATGTGAAGGGCCGTGAGGAGATCCTGAAGGTTCACACCAGGGGCAAGCGGCTGGATGAAAGCGTCAGCCTCAAGACCCTTGCCCGGGCCACTGCCGGCTTCACCGGCGCGGACCTGAGCAACCTGTTAAATGAGGCCGCCATCATGGCCGCCCGGGACAACCGGCCGGTGCTGACCATGGAGGACCTGAACGAGGCCCTGATGAAGATCACCGCAGGCCCCGCCAAGCGCAGCCGTGTGGCCCAGCGCCGGGACCTGAAGGTCACCGCCATCCACGAGGCAGGCCACGCCATCGCCACCTACCGGCTGCCCACCCAGGATCCGGTGCGCTATATCACCATTGTGCCCCGGGGCCAGTCCCTGGGCTCCACCTGGAGCCTCCCCGGCGGCGACACCTCCAACCCCACCCGGAACGAGATGTACGAAGAGATCGTCTCTCTGCTGGGCGGCCGTGTGGCCGAGGACCTGTTCCTGGGGGATATTTCCGTGGGCGCCTCCAATGACATCGAGCGGGCAACCAAGATGGCCAAGGATATGGTGGCCCGGTACGGTATGTGTGAGCGCCTGGGCACCGTCAGCTATCTGGACGGCGGCGAGGTGTTCATCGGCCGGGACTATCAGAATACCAAGAGCTATTCGGAAAAGTACGCCGCCTCCATTGATGACGAGGTGAAGAACCTGATCGACCGGGCCTATGCCCACTGCCGTCAGATCCTCAGTGACAACAAGGATAAGATGGACCAGGTCACTTCTTTCCTGCTGGAGCATGAATCCATGACCGGCGAGCAGTTCGCTGCCTGTATGGAGGGTAAGGAAATCGGAGAAAGCTCCGAAACCTCCATGTTCGACGGCTTTGAGGAAAACGAATGATGTAAAAACCCCTGCCTGACGAGTATTCGTCAGGCAGGGGTTTTCATTTAGGATTGTAAATAAATTATCGTTTAGTATAATACCTTCCCCCTGGGGGAAGGTGCCCCGAAGGGGCGGATGAGGGGACCGCAGCACGGTTTTTCGGAAGATTACCGTCAAATCAGGTGAGTCCCCTCATCAGTCACCGCTTACGCGGTGCCAGCTTCCCCCCGGGGGGAAGCTCTTGTAAACGATAATTTCTCGCATCATTCCCCGAAGGCTTCCGCAAATTCCGGTGTTTTGCGCCAATATTTGCTGCCCCAGTTTTCGAAATTCCACTGATCGCTGTAGCTGTTGCACTCGAAATCGATGTAGTAAAGTATTCCGTTCTGAGCTACGAAATTGGTGGGATAATAGTCGATGTTCAGGTTGGCGGCGTAGAGCTTTTCACACATCTTCCGAATCTGGTCGTAGTATTCAGGCACCATCCGGTCCTGCTTTACCAGCACGTTGACCGTATCCCCATCGATGTAGGTTTTCAGCAGCCGCTCCTGGGCCGCATCCACATCCAGCAGCTCCGGCATAGGAATGCCCACATTTTTCAGGGTCTCATAGTCCCGCAGCTCGCTTTGGAGCTTATCGCCGAAGGTATAGTAGTCGCAGGGCTCGTGGTGGATCTGCTTCAGAACGTACTGTGTCTGTCCGTCCGTGACCAGATAAGAATAGCCACCCTTGCCTTTGCCCAGAAGCCGGATTACCTGGAATTCCCGGCCATTGACGGTCATTTTTTCCATTCCCAGGCCTCCTGACGGACCACAGCCACGCCGCCAGGCATCAGGAAATTCCCCTCCAGACCCCGGCTGAAGAGAATGTTGTCCCCCAGAACCGTCACAGGCTTGCTGTCAGCGTTGATATACACGGCGATGACGTAGCTTTCGCCCATATTCCGGCCGTAGCAGATGAGCCGGGGCACCTCCTCAAAGTGCTTCCAGAGAATTTCTCCCCGCCGCAGCTGGGGGTAGGCTTTGCGCAGCCGGATCAGGTCGGCGTTGGCGGCAAGCTCCTTGTCACATTCGCCCTTTTCAATCCGGTGCCAGGGCATGGGACGGCGGCAGTCCGGATCATTGCCACCCTCCAGGGCAATCTCCGTGCCGTAGTAGATGCAGGCGGAGCCGGGCAGGGTCATGAGAAGGGTGAGCTGCTGGAAGAAGGCGTCCTTGTCGCCGCCGCAGCGGGTGAATACACGCATGGTGTCGTGGGTGTCCAGGAAATTGAACAGCGCATGGTTCACCTGCTCCGGGTACATGCTGTAGCACTGGTTCAGTCCGTACATCAGCTGCCGGGAATCCTGCTTATCCAGCCAGAAGTTGTTCAGGCACTGCAGGAAGGGGTAGTTCATGGTGGAGTCGTACTCATCGCCCTGGAGCCAGGGGGAGGAGTCGTGCCAGATCTCGCCCAGGAGGAACAGATCCGGCTGAATGGCCTTCAGCCCTCTGTTCAGGTGCTTTAGGAAGCTGTGGGACACCTCGTTGCCCACGTCGAAGCGGATGCCGTCGATGTGCCATTTTTCCACCCAGCGCTTACAGCGCGCCAGAAAGTAGTCCGCCACTTCCGGGTTGTTGGTGTTGAGTTTGGGCATCATGCCGGTGAAGGCGAAGGAGTAGAATTTGTCCTGGGTTCCCCGGATCAGCTTGGGCAGGGGCCACTGCTGGACAAAGAACCAGTCCCAATACCTGGATTCCGGGCCCTTCTTCACCACATCCTGCCAGGGGGCGAAGTCCGTGCCGCTGTGGTTGAACACCGCGTCCAGCATCACCTTGATTCCAAGGCTGTGCGCCCGGTCCACCAGGGTGATCAGATCCTCCTCGGTGCCGAAATCCGGGTCGATCTCATCGTAGGAGAAGGTATTGTACTTGTGGTTGGAGTTGGACAGGAAAATGGGGGTCATGTAAATGCCGGTGATGCCCAGATCATGCAGATAGGGCAGCTTTTCGGTGATGCCTTTCAGGTCGCCGCCGTAGAAATCCCAGAAGTGGATGTTTTTGGGATCCTCCCATTTGCGCAGGGGATAGCGCTTGGGTGCCATGTCGCCCCGGCGGAACCGGTCAGGCATGATCTGATACCAGATGGCATCGCTGACCCAGGCAGGGGGCGCAAACACGTCGGAGGGGTTCAGCCAGGGGAATTTATAGTACTGGCGCAGCCGTCCAGGGTTATTGGCCTGGTCGGCGGTGTAGAAACCATCCTCAAACATAAAGAAGGTATCGCTTCCGTCGGTGATGGAGAAATAATACTGCTCCCGCTTATATTTGGGGCGTAGGGTAACAGACCAGAGAAAATGGTGGCGCAGTTCCCGGCGGATGGTCATGGGCTCGGCGTGGCCGTCCCAGGCGGCGAAGCCGGTGGCACCGCCGGCAAAGGGGTCGTCGTGGATGATGGAAACGGCGGTGATGTCCTTGCCGGTGCGCAGATTGATGACGATCTCATTTTCGTTCAGGGCGTAGGCATCGGGGCTCATGCCCCGGTGGGAAATGGCTGCGAAATTCATATTCGGCACCTCCTGATTATCTGCATATATTATACAGAAAAAAGTCTGCATGGCAAGAAGAAAGTATGACGGGATAAATGAATTCCGGCATTGACTTTTTTTGACAGGGGAGTATAATTGCATTGTTGCGGAAGCAACGGTTATGGAAAAAGGAAGTGTTTCTTGTGCGGTCAAGACAAAACAACCTGACAGAGGGCCCGATTTGGAAATCCATCCTGCTCTTTGCCATGCCGGTGCTGCTGGGCAATATTTTCCAGCAGTTTTACAATACCTTTGACTCCTGGTGTGTGGGCAATTTTATCGGCGGAGACGCCCTGGCGGCGGTCAGTTCCTCCGGCAGCCTGATCCATATGCTGGTGGGCTTCTTCAATGGCGTTGCCATGGGTGCCGGCGTGATCATTGCCCGGTATTTCGGCGCCAAGGATTATGAAAAGCTCCGTCTGGCCATCCATACGGATGTGGCCTTCGGCCTGACAGCGGGTGTTCTTCTGAGCGTGATCGGTGTGACCTTCTCTCCCACCATTCTGCGGTGGATGGGCACTCCGGCAGAGGTGCTGCCCCAGTCGATCAGCTATTTCCGTTTCTATTTCTGCGGTGCCATCTTCACCGTCATGTATAATATCTTTGTGGGTATCCTCCATGCCCTGGGTGACAGCCGCCATCCGCTGTACTATCTGATGATCTCCACCATGGTCAATGTGGTGCTGGACCTGCTGTTTGTGGCAGGACTCAAAATGGGCGTGGGAGCTGCCGCACTGGCAACCACCATTTCTCAGGGAATCAGCGCTCTGCTGTGCTGCATCCGTCTGACCAAGGTAGAGAGAGAATACCGCCTGGTATTCCGGAATGTGGGCTACCACATGGAAAGTCTGAAGATGATTGTCCGGGTGGGCCTGCCCTCCGGCGTCCAGGGTTCCGCCATTGCTCTGGCCAATCTGGTGGTCCAGAGCAATATCAACAGCTTCGGCAAGGATGCCATGGCAGGCTGCGGTGCCTATTCCAAGATCGAGGGCTTTGCCTTCCTGCCGATCACCTGCTTCACCATGGCACTGGCCACCTTTGTCAGCCAGAACCTGGGTGCCCGGAAGTATGACCGGGTGAAAAAGGGCGTGGGCTTTGGTATCTGCTGCTGCATGATTCTGGCTGAATGCGTTGGCCTGTGCTTCTATCGGTTTGCGCCCCATCTCATCGCATTCTTCAACGATGCGCCGGAGGTGGTGGAGTACGGCACCATGCATATGCGCACCATCTGCCTGTTCTATTGTCTGCTGGCCTTCTCCCACTGCCTGGCAGCCATTTTGCGCGGTGCGGGCAGAAGTGCCGTTCCGATGCTCACCATGCTGGTATGCTGGTGCCTGATTCGTGTCAGCTACATCACGGTGGCGGTGCGTGTGGTCAACCATCTGACCACCGTATCCCGGGCATATCCCATTACCTGGACCTGCAGCGGCATCGTCTTCCTGATCTATTTCCTGAAGGTGGACTGGATGCACGGCTTTGAAAAGTTGGAACAGAAAGCCAAAACGTAAAATAAAAAACGCAGAACCGAAAGGTTCTGCGTTTTTGCCGTCTATAATGCGAAGAAGAATACCGCAAAGAACTGGAGCAGGCTTCCCAGAATGACGAAAATGTGGAATACAGAGTGCATCCACTTTTTCTTTTTGCCGAGACCGTAGAGGATGGAACCGATGGTGTAGGCGATGCCGCCGGAGAGCAGGAGTCCGAAGCCCCAGACACCCATCACTTCCAGCACCTGCCGCCAGAAGGGGATGATGGCCCAGCCCATGCCGATGTAGCAGATCATGGAAAATACGCTGTATTTTTTCAGATCGATGGCCGTCAGGGTGGCGGCCAGGGCTACCATGGCCCATTCAAACAGGAAGATCCACCAGGCCAGCCGGGGATACACCGGGCGCAGCGCCGACAGCAGGATCACCGTATAGGTTCCGGCAATGAGGAAATAGATGGTGCAGTGGTCGATGACCTGCATGACCTTTTTGCCCAGATTGGGTCTCAGACCGTGGTAGACGCTGGAGATGGTGTACATGGTGATGAGGGCTGCACCGTAGACCAGGGAGGACAGCGCACCCCAGACATTGCTGTTCAGTACGCTCCTGACAATGCAGGCAACGGCTGCGATGACGCTTAAGCCGCCGCCGACGATGTGGGTGACCATGTTCATGATCTCCTCGCCCCGGGTGTAGTCCGGCAGGCGGCGGTCCGAAAGCTTGGTTCGTTTCATGATTTTCCTTCTTTCACGAGTAATGGGACAAGTATAGCACAGACCCGGGGAAAAGGGTACCGAAGGTTAATGAAGCTTTTGTAAACTTTCCGTAGAAACAATTTCCACTGCCGGGAGAGGGAAAACGGTTGACAATTGTCCGTTCTTGACGTACAATAACTCCTGTTCCGGATTTTCCGCCACCGGAAATAATAAGCATTTTGGCTCTGTGCCGAAGCGCACAGGGATTTTTATTTGAGAGGAAAAGACTATGAAGAAGACCGCATTTTTGAATCTTCAGCAGGCAAAGACCATTGCCGCTCAGATCCCCACTCCCTTCCACATCTACGACGAGGCAGGCATCCGCCGCAACGCCCGGGCATTGAAGGCAGCCTTTGCCTGGAACAAGGGCTTCCGGGAGTATTTCGCCGTAAAGGCCACCCCCAACCCCTACATCCTGAAGCTGCTGAATGAGGAAGGCTGCGGCTGCGACTGCTCTTCCTACACCGAGCTGCTGCTGGCCGAGGCTGTGGGCTGTGTGGGTAAGGACATCATGTTCTCCTCCAACGTGACTCCCGAAAAGGACATGCGCAAGGCCTGGGAGCTGGGCGCCTATATCAACCTGGACGATGCCACCCATGTGGAATTCCTGGAAAAGATCACCGACGGCAAGGTGCCTGAGACTGTGTGCCTGCGCTACAATCCCGGCGGATCCTTCTCCCTGGGCAATACCATCATGGATATGCCCCGGGATGCCAAGTACGGCATGACCGAGGACCAGATGGCCGGCGCCATCAACCGCCTCATGTCCTTAGGCACCAAGCACTTCGGCATCCATGCCTTCCTGGCCTCCAACACCACCACCAATGAGTATTACCCCGAGCTGGCAAGCCAGCTGTTCCGTCTGGCCGTCCGGCTGCGCAATGCCACCGGCTGCCACATCGCCTTCATCAACCTCTCCGGCGGTGTGGGCGTGGACTACCGTCCCGAACAGCCCAGTGCCGATATCGCCATCATCGGTGAGGGCGTCCGGCAGCGCTATGAGGAGATCCTGAAGCCTGCGGGTATGGACGATATTTCCATCTTTACCGAGCTGGGCCGGTTCATGCTGGCTCCCTACGGCCATCTGGTCACCACTGTGCTGCACCAGAAGCACATCTACCGGGAGTACGTGGGCGTGGATGCCTGCGCCGCGGACCTGATGCGCCCCGCCATGTACGGCGCCTACCACCACATCACCGTCCTGGGCAAGGAGAACGCCATTCTGGACCACGTCTACGATGTTACCGGTGGTCTGTGCGAGAACAACGACAAGTTCGCCATTGAGCGCAGCCTCCCTGCCATCGACATCGGCGATATCCTGGTGATCCACGACACCGGCGCCCACGGCCATTCCATGGGCTACAACTACAACGGCAAGCTCCGGTCTGCCGAGGTGCTGCTCCACGAGGACGGCTCCTTTAAGCTGATCCGCCGGGCAGAGACTCCCGCGGATTATTTCGCCACCTTTGACTGCACTGAGTTCAAGTTCGGTGATTGATTGGTGAAAGTATACAAATAATAACGGGATATTTTGGCCGCTGATTATCAAAATTTACAGATTGTTAGCATGATTTTCCTGATTCCCTGTGGTATAATATAGCAGAAGGGTGGCTGCGCCGCCCAGCAGCCTCAGGAAAAGGAGAACCTATGAGCCATAACGTCTTGTTTTTTCTGACACCCAAAGCCATGTGTCAATTTGTTTACGATGATTTCACTGTCCGTCAGGCCTTGGAAAAAATGGAGTCCTCCGGCTATACGGCCCTGCCCATCCTCAACAAGCGGGGCGAATACCGGGGTACCCTAAGCGAGGGCGACGTGCTGTGGGCCATGAAAAATCTGTGTAATATGGATCTTCGGATGGCGGAAACCCGCCGGATCATGGAGATCTCCCGCCGCAGGGACAACATCCCCGTCCGGGTCACCACCTCTATGCGGGACCTGGTGGAGCGGGCAGTAGCCCAGAACTTTGTTCCTGTGGTAGATGACAAGGATACCTTCATCGGACTGATCACCCGCAAGGCCATCATATCCTACTGCCGGGAGCGGCTGTTCCCGGAGGATTAAGACCTACATATTCCCAAAACCCGGAGCTTTCCGCTCCGGGTTCTTTCTTTCGGGGAAATTAGTTGCAAAATAGCCGGAAAAATGCTATAATGTATCTAACTATGTACATGGAGGAAGCTTATGAACGACGAGAAGCTGAAATCCCAGATCGGTGCCAATATTGCGCTGTATCGCAAGAACGCCGGACTGACCCAGGCGGGTCTCGCCGCGAAACTGAATTATTCCGACAAGGCTATCTCCAAATGGGAGCGGGGCGAGTCCATTCCGGACGTGATCACTTTGCTGACCCTGGCGGAGCAGTTTGAGATCACCGTCAACGATCTGCTGGCCGACCCCAATGCCCTGCCCGAGGACGGCGATCCCGGCAAGCTGGAAAAGGCCATGAGCCATGTCTCCGAGAAGGCCCTGAAGCGCAAGGCCAACAAGAATGTGATCCTGGCCCTGTCCTCCACCTTAGTGTGGTTTGTGGCACTGCTGATCTTTGTGGTGATTTCCTCCTTTGACATTCCCTACAGCTGGCTGTCCTTTCTCTATGCGGTTCCCGTCAATGCCATCGTGCTGCTGTCCCTGCGGTCCGCCTGGCATGATTTCCGGTGGAACCGGTGGCTGATCTCTGCCATTGCCTGGGGTTTCCTGATTGCCATTCACGCATCTCTGCTGGTGCTGCTGAAGTTCAATATGTGGCGGATGTTCCTGCTGGGCATCCCCGGAGAGATCGCCATTATGCTCTGGTTCCGGCTGTTCCGTCCCAGTCGGGAGGACAAGAAGGAAGCAGATGAATAAGCTTCAGCTGCGCAGATTCATCCGGGAGCAGAAGCGGGCCATGACGGAGGCGCAGATCCGGGAGAAGAGTGAACAGCTGGCCCGGCTGTTTCTGGAAACGGAGGAATACCGCCGTGCCCAAAGCATCTACGGCTACTTAAGCTACAATCAGGAGGTCCGGACCCTGCCCATTTTGCAGCAGGCCCTCCGGGACGGAAAGCGTGTGGCGGTGCCCAAGTGCTATGGGGAGGAAATGCGCTTCATCTGGCTGGATGACCTGTCCGCCGTGGCGAAAAATGCCATGGGAATCCCCGAGCCCATGGCCGATGGGCCTGTTGCGCAGGACGAAACCGCCCTGGTGCTGATGCCCGGTGTGGCCTTTGACCAAGCGGGGAACCGCATCGGCTACGGCGGGGGCTACTACGATAAATTTCTGGCCCGGGAAGGGAATCACCCGACCCTGGCCCTTTGCTATGCATTCCAGATGGTGGAGCATCTGGAAGCGGAAGAATTTGACATCCCGGTGGACAGGGTCCTCTGGGTATAAGGAGGAAAACAAATGGGCTATCTGATCGTGGCAGCGCTGGTTTTCGGTGCCTGCTTCGCTTTGGACAAGGGCTTTACAAAGCTGTTCCGGAGCAAGGACCAGCACCGGACCGGCCTGGCAGTGAAGCACAACAAGCGCGCTGCCCTGTTCGGCCTGTTCCTGTGTGTGCTGGGTATTGCAGGTGTGGCAGCCGGAATAACCGGCGGCGCGGGACTGCTGATTATGTCCCTGATCGTGCTGCTGATGGGCGGGGGACTCATCGCCTATTATCTGTGCTTCGGCATTTACTATGACGCGGACAGCTTCATTCTCTCCGCCTTCGGAAAGAAAAGCACCGTCTACCGCTTCGCCGATATCCAGGCCCAGCAGCTGTATGTGCTGCAGGGCGGCGCTGTGGTGGTGGAGCTGCACATGGCAGACGGCAGTGCCGTGAGCCTCCAGTCCAATATGGATGGGGCCTATCCCTTTTTGGACCACGCCTTTGCCGCCTGGTGCCGTCAGAAGGATATTGACCCCGACAGCTGTGATTTCCACGACCCCGGCCAGAGCCTGTGGTTCCCCGCTGTGGAGGTGCAGTAAATGGCCCATATCCCTTCCGGTACTACAGCCCAGATGGAGCTGGTGACCTTCCGGCAGGCCTTGGAGGCCGCCAATACCCCATCAAGTGAATATGATATCGAAAAATGGCTTTATGCCCCGAACTTTTACTCCGAATACCGTTACATACTGGGAACCCGGGGCAGGAATCCGCTGATCTGCATCGGCATCAACCCCTCCACCGCAAAGCCCGATGATCTGGACAACACTTTAAAGAGCGTGGAGCGGATCGCCCTGGGAAATGGATTTGACAGCTTTATCATGTTTAACGTCTATGCCCAGCGGGCAACCTCTCCGGATGATATGGAAAAGGTCTGCAATCCGCTGCTCCATAAGGAGAATCTGGAAGCCTTCCGGTATGTGCTTTCCATTTCCGAGAACCCCTCCGTCTGGGCCGCCTGGGGTGCCATCATCGAAAAGCGGAAGTACCTGCCCGGCTGCGTCCGGGATATGCTGGCAGCCGGCGAAGAATACGGCGCAAAATGGTACTGCGCCGGGGCAATTACAAAAAAGGGCCATCCCCACCATCCCCTGTATCTGCGCAAGGATGAGAAGATCCGGCCCTTTGATGTGAGAGAATATCTGGAGAAACTGGGATAAATTTACCTTTTTTGGAGGAAACACCATGGATCCGACAATTTGCGAGACCTGCTGGCATTATGATTATGATGAGGAGTACGATGAGTACTACTGCATGATGGACCTGGACGAGGATGAGGTGTACCGCATCTTCTCCCAGCCCCACGCCCGCTGCCCTTTTTACCGGCAGGGCGATGATTACACCCTTGCAAGGAGACAGTAAGCATGAACCGATTGATCTGCCTGATTCTGCTGACACTGCTGCTGTGCGGCTGCTCCGTCCCGCAGAACGCGGAACCGACCACCCTTCCTGCGGCAACAACACAGCCTGCCGCAGACCCCACGGAGCCGGCAGGAATGTATGTTCCCGACAGCGAACTGGAAGCACAGACCGGCGGCGCGGTCCGTTGCTATCTTCCGGATGTGTCCGGTGTCTACGGAATCCGCACGGCCGGTGAGGATCTTCTGATTTTTTCCGGCGACGAAAAAACCCTTCTGACCCGCTGCACCGGAGAGAAACTCTATACCATCGCCCAGGCGCAGCTGGACTGCCGCATCGAACCGGAGGATACCTCCTTCCAGATCAGCGAAAACGGCATCACCTATTATTCCCCGGAGACCAATGAGCTGATTTTTCTGGACAACGACCTGAAGGAAGTTCGCCGTCTGGCACTGCCCGGGGAACTGATTGGCAAGCCTGTCCTGTCTGCGGACCGGAGCCTGGTGTATTACTGCACGGCGGAGGCGGTCCGGGTTTTGGATATCTCCAGCGGCCTGGACAAGCTCCTCAAGGATATTTCCTATCCTGAGCAAAGTGTTGAGGCGGTGCTGATGGACGGTCAGGTCCTTCGCTGCGACCTGACAGACCACCGGGGGGGAGTAATGTCTGTTTTCATGTCTACCCAGACCGGTGAGCTGGTACATGAATTGGTGGATCCGCTGGAGCTGACGACCCGGGACGCGTTCTTCTATGTCCGTTGTCCTGAAGGTATTTTGGAACAGATTCTGTTCGGCCAGCAGGACCAGCCCCTGCAGGCGCTCTATCCGCTGGATCCCTTTGCGGAAAGCTGGATCCTGGACCGGACCCACAGCGTGGTAACATCTTCTGTATCCGGTGATACTCTGCGGCTGGATTCCTATGACCTGGATTCCGGTCTTCGGTCTGCCTCGGTGGAACTGAAGAGCGGACTGATCCTGCTGAATGTGGATTCCCGTAAGGATAGCGGGCAGGTGTATTTCCTTGCTGAGGACCCAGCCGGGGATGCCAGAGTAATCGTCCTATGGGACCGCAGTGCAAGTCCGACGGAGGATGCAGCCGTTTATACCGGCCCCCGCTATACGGCCGATACGCCCGATGAGGCAGGACTGGTACGGTGTGCCGCCACGGCGGAACGGATCAGCCAGACCTATGGTGTGGATATCCTGATCGGCGGCGAAGCGGTGGCCCGGCAGCCCTGGGACTATATCCTGGAGCAGGAATACCAGATCAGTGTTATCGAAGCGCAGCTGACAGTGCTGGAAGAGGCGCTGTCCCATTTCCCCGCAGGTTTCTTTGAAAAGATCCATGGCACAACCAAGCTCTGCATTGTGCGTTCCATTACCGGCAACGCCCAGTCCGGCAGCGTGGCGGCGGCTCAGGGGATTCAGTTCTGGCCGGATGAGGATGCCCATGTGGTGCTGGCGGCAGGGGAGGGCCTGGAGCAGACCTTCTACCACGAGATGTTCCACGTCATCGACAGTTATGTCCTCAGCGTCTGCCGGACCTATTACTACTGGCACAATCTAAACCCCGAGGGCTGTGAGTATTTCGAGGATTATACCTCCTACCTCACCACCGATGTGTCCCAATATCTGCAGGATGAGGAACGGGCCTTTATCGATGCCTACTCCCTGTGCTACCCCAGAGAGGACCGGGCCCGGATCATGGAATATGCCTGTATGGAGGGCAATGCCCACTATTTCCAGTCCGACATCATGCAGAGTAAGCTGAAGACCCTCTGCGAGGGTATCCGCAAGGCCTTCGGCCTGGAAAAGGCGCAGGAGAGCTTCCTCTGGGAGCAATACCTTCGGGAACCGCTGACAAACAAATAAAAAATTCCCCCTGGAACCTTTTAAAGTTCCAGGGGGATCACTTTATGCGCTTACTTTGCGTTCTTCTTCTTGACAGCCAGGTACACAGGCAGACCGATGAGGGTGATGCCGATGGAGCACAGGCTCATGATGGTAGCCTTGGAGCCGGACAGGAACAGCTGGCTCACGATGACGTACAGGCCGCTGGCGATGGCCAGGATGGGGATCACGGGGTAGCAGGGAACCTTGTACTTCCGCTCGGCGTCGGGCATCTTCTTGCGCAGGACGATGACGCAGTAGAAGGTCAGGGTGTAGAAGATCCAGCAGGAGAACACTGCCAGGTCGGTCAGCAGGTTGAACTGGCCGATCAGGGAGTACAGGGCTGCCAGAACACCGATCAGGATGATGGAGTTGGAGGGAACCAGATTGCCGTTCAGCTTGGCCAGGGTCTTGCTGCAGGGCAGAGTGCCGGTGTCGGCCAGGTGGAAGGCAACACGGGAGCCGGACATCAGGAAGCCGTTGGCAGCGCCGATAACGGAGATGATGATGCCCACCTTGATCAGGGTGCCGCCCACGGGTCCGAAGATCTTCATGGCAACGGCGGAGGCGGGGGAGGAGATGTTCATCAGCTCATCAGCGGGGATGACCCACAGGTAGGCCATGTTGATGATGAAGTAGATGGCCATGATGATGGACACACCGCCCACGATAGCCCGGGGCATATCCTTGCCGGGATTCTTCATCTCACCGGCGATGGCGCCGACGTTGGTCCAGCCTTCGAAGGCGAACAGAACGGCGAGCAGGGTGGAGCCCAGAACGGCACCGGTGCTCTTGCCTTCACCGACCATGGGAGTGAAGATGGGGTTGTCACCGCTGCCCAGGATGAAGCCGAAGATCATCAGCAGGAACAGGGGAATCAGCTTACAAACAGTGGAGACCACCTGGATCCGGGAGGCAGTCTTGGAACCCAGGGAGTTGGCTGCGACCAGAATAATGATCAGAGCGATGGCGATGGGCAGCTCGAACTGTGCGCCGATGTAGGCACCCAATTCTTCACCCACGGTAACGCCGTAGCCTGCCAGGAAGGCGGGGTAGAAGATGATCGTCTGCATCCAGCCTGCCAGGAAGCCAACCTTCTCGCCGAAGGTGTCGCCCAGGTAGGCCACCATGCCGCCGGTCTTGGGGATCATAACGGCCACTTCTGCGAAGGTCAGAGCGCCCAGCAGGGAGGCCAGACCGCCGAAGATCCAGGCCAGCATACCCATACCGGGAGCGCCGCCGGTGGCACCGTAGATGGCGTAGGGCTTGAAGAAGACGCCTGCGCCGATGACGCAGCCGACAACAATGGACATTGCCGCGGAAACGCCAAGTTCCTTTTTCATTGCAGTATTGTTGGACATAGGAAAAACCTCTCTTTCCGTATAATCGTATCTATTATGCGTCTGATACGGTTATTTGTCAAGTTAGATGAAGGAAATCCTGCATTTTTGGCAGAATACACACATTTCATCCAGAAAATTATTGATTTTGACAATAAAACCCCGTTATTATCCGTTTTTGGTATTTCCCGCACAATCCATGGAAGAGAATTAACGCAGGGACTGGAGACTCTCCCTGTACTTAATCCTGAGATAAAACCTCCTGAGTACGGGAATCCTGACGAAAAACCGGAGAAAACCAAAGACTAAGCCACAGATCCGGTGACGCAGACGGTATCTTTCCGGATTTGCAAGAAAAGACGCATATTCCTGTTTCGATGTACGCCAAAGCTTATCATAGTCAGATAACGCTGATTTTACTTCCGGAAGCTCCAGAGCTTTGTATATATGAGTGGTGGGCTTGCCTGCCATACAGCTCAGCCGGATATAGGCACATACTTCAGAAAAAAGACGCTGGTCGCATTCCAGCTTTGCCTGGGGATCGATACACCGGCTTTTACACCATTGCCAGGCGGGGATAGCATCCCGGACAAGATACTCGTGTCCTTTGGTGCGGTGGAGTACAGAAGAGACGTGGTTGCGGTACAGAAACCAGGGCCGGTCCAGGATCCTGATACGCTCTGCCCGACGGTTTACCAGAAACTGAAATACGACGTCTTCACGGATCCGAATGCCTTCGGGAAAACAGGGGGACTGATCTCCGGAAAACAGACCGCGCAGATAGACAAAGGAACTGCAATGCTTAAACGAATCAAAATGCTGCGCTTCCTCAGCACAGTGCCGGATGCCCCTGCGAAGATCCTGATCCGCGGAATAATAGGGAAAACTGATCAGATCGTATTGTCCGGATGAAAGCAGATCATGGATATCATCGGTATAGGCATTCCGGCAGATGCAATCGTCCGCATCGAGGAAGGCGATGTATTGTCCGCGGGCTTCCCGGATACCCAGATTGCGTGCAGAGGAAACACCGCCGTTTTCCTTTTGCAACAGACGGATCCGGGCTCCCAGATATGGCCTGACCAGTGCGGCGGTATTATCTGTGGAGCCGTCGTCGATAATCAGGATCTCAAGATCCTGACAGGGCTGGCGCAGAATGGATGCAATTGCCTCGGTGATAAATTGTGCGCCGTTGTATACCGGGATGATCCAGGAGATCATGGGGGAGATTATATTATTGTAATGTGTCATAGTAACCTCTCAATCATTATTATTAAAGTGAAAAGCTTCAGCGGGAACCGTTGGCTGCATTTATCAGTGTGATTTCTCCTTTGACACGGCAGTGCAAACATATCGGAAATCTGTTATGGCGGATGAAACAGAAATACCGCATCTGTTCCGCAAGCGTCTCGGGATGATGCAGTCGTTTCGGAGTCCGGGTGGAGCGGATAATGTCCCGGGAATTCATCCGACTGGAAGAAAGGGGGGGGCATGATGACTGTCAGCTGAGCTTGCGTGAAAAAGATGCGGTTAATAATAAGATTGTATTCGCGAATCTTATCCACAGATCGACGGATATCCTGACAGCGTTTTCGTCGGCGGAGGCTAATCCGGGCGGCTGTGGGAAACACAGGGCAGCCCGAATGGCGGTGGATATCTCCCTGTTCTGCGGACCGGGATGATAATACGGATAGCAGGCATAAAATCTCCTTTCTGTGTCACGGAATATGGCAAAACTATTCTATCAGAGATATGTATGAACTTCCTTACTTTCTTAAAGTGTTCTTTATATTATCCGGTTCATCCGGAAATAAAAAAGGCCGTCCGTCAGGACGACCTTTTTCTATGAAGCCGGTGGGGTGAATTCCGGATTGCCTCAACGGGCTGCAGCGGCCTCAGAAGCAGCAAGCGGATCCGAGTTTGCGGCGCAACGGGAGGACGCTGATTGGGCAGCGGGGGATTCGAAGCTGCGGAGCAGAGGATTGGTCCGTTTTGAAACACAGGTCAGATACCAGAACTTGGGCCGAATGATCATCTCCCGTGCAAACAGGAGGAAGAAGACGAAATGCTCTTTACAGGCAGCGCGATACAGGGTGATGGCGCCGGTGTCCATATCCGCACTTTCCTGAACCAGCCAACCCCGCTTTTCAAATTCCAGGAAGACTGCCTTGACCTTTGTCTCGGGGAGCTTGGTGGTATTGGCAGCCAGACGCTTGGAGAAGAGGGATTGGGGACGGGTGCAGATAAACAGAAGAAGACGGAACACATCAGGATCACTGAGAAAACGGAACAGCTCCACATATTCGGCATCTGTGCTGAGGAGCGCATTGAATCCTTCCGCCGGCTCCGGGGCAATGGCAAATAGACGGGCGTCCTTCGCGGCAAGAAAATAGCTGATGCCGTTGTTGTTGCTGACGCGACACCGGGAGTTTTCAATATCGGCAGACTTTGCAGAGCTGAAGCTGTAGTTCTGAACGGAGGGCAGCCCGCTCATACCTTTAAAAATAGACCAGCAGTGATCGATTGCCTCCTCCATTTTATTCTGCGAGGTGCTGTGAAGCAGGGAGGAGAAGAGGACGTCCGACAACTGGCCGGAGCTGTCGGGAACCAAGCCGAGAAGCTCATCCATTGTTACGCCGAAATAGCGGGCGATGGAGATCAGGACATCGATATCCGGTGTTCCGCCCCGTTCCCACTTGGAAACAGCCTGCATGGAAACACCCACAGCGTTTCCAAGCTCTGCCTGGGTCATATTGCGGCTCATGCGCAGTTCACGTATCTGGTTGCCGATCTGGTTGTGTTTCATAGTTCATCAGCCTTTCCGGGGAGTTAATGATGTCAAAATCCAATATCAGTGGAGTTACAGGGGAATTATAACACAGGAATTTGGAAAAAGCAAACATAGAATCTACGCGTGGTTGAGTTTCACAAAAATGTTTGATATAAAATCAACCTACAGTTTACAGGAATTATCT
Organism: Oscillospiraceae bacterium; assembly: GCA_015067615.1. Classification (GTDB taxonomy): domain Bacteria; phylum Bacillota; class Clostridia; order Oscillospirales; family Oscillospiraceae; genus Faecousia. The sequence goes on along the minus strand of SVMD01000016.1, from coordinate 14,418 downwards.
TGAAGAGTTTTGGCAAATATGGTTAAATATATGAACAAGGAATGAATTGAATTTTGTTCCTTATGCGATGATTTTGGTGAAATCTTCCGAAGGAAATCGCAAAAATATAGAAAAGGAGAAAAACAATGAAAAAGTTTCTCGCAGTGCTCCTTGCTCTGGCTATGATCCTTGCTATGGCCGCTTGCGGCAACAGCAACGCCGGCAATGAGACCAACGCCCCCGCTACCGAGCCCAACGGCAACGGTGAGCAGGCTCCCGTCGTCACCGATCCCGTCGTTGACGAGTACACCGGTCCCAAGGACTACCGTGCCTGGACCACCTCCCGCGCAACCTTCAACCCCCACATGTACACCAACTCCAAGATCATGATGAACTATGGTACCCTGGTGGCCGCCATGTCCGTCAATGACGAGCTGGCCTGGATCCCCCACCATGCAGCTGAGCTGCCCGTCTCCAACGACGGCGGTATCACCTGGACCATCAAGATGCGTGAAGGCCTGACCTTCAGCACCGGCACCACCCTGGATGCTACCGACTACGAGTACTCCATGAAGATGCTGCTGGATCCCAAGCTGGTCAACAAGAACGCCACCTACCTGTTCGACCCCGTTGTCATCCTGAACGCCAAGGAATACTTCCAGGGCACCTGCGAGTGGGAAGATGTCGGTATCAAGGCTCTGAGCGCCAACGAGCTGCAGATCACCCTGCAGTACGCTGCTTCCGAGATCGACTTCCTGTCCACCATCTGCTCCCTGATCTGGCCCGTTGAGGAAGAGACCTACGAGGCCTGCATGAACGAGGACCGCACCTCCACCACCTACGGCACCACTCTGGATACTGTCGTTTCCTCCGGTATGTTCTACCTGACCGAGTGGGTTACCGACGGCTACGAGAAGTTCGTCCGTAACGACAATGACCCCCTGGTTAAGGAAGGCTACGTGTTCCTGGATTCCTACCATGCACGTTACATCTCTCAGAACTCCACCCGTGCTGAGATGTTCTGGGCCGGCGAGCTGGACAACCACTCCCTGACCGGTGACGACTACGTCCAGTACAAGAACGACCCCCGCGCTCACTCCCTGCTGTCCGCCAACGTCTGGGGCTTCTTCATGAACGGCGCTTCCTCCAACCCCATCATGCAGTCTCAGGACTTCCGTAACGCTGTCCACTACGGCACTCCCCGTGAGCGGATCTGCGCTGACGTTTACAAGCTGTATCCCGCTGCTCCCGCTATCGTCTCCACCGGTATCTACACCGGCGATGTCTACTACCGTACCACTGAGCGCGCTCAGGCCATCGCTGAGAAGTATGCTACCAGCGAAGAGAAGGCTCTGGACCTGTTCGAGAAGGCCTACGCTGAGTACGCTGACCAGTACCCCAACGGCAAGGTGAGCGTTGAGTACATCTACTTCGAGGGCCAGGAGGATCAGAAGCGTCAGGCTGAGATCCTGCAGGAGACCCTGGAGAACCTGTTCGGCAAGGAGCGCTTTGAGCTGACCCTGCGTGCTATGCCCCCCGCATCCGCTTACGATGCCTACCGCGCCGGTGACTACGACCTGGGCCTGGGCGTCCGTCTGGCCAACAACTTCAACCCCTGGGCAACCATGAACGTTTGGACCACCACCTACGCTGATCCCTACCAGACCGGCTTCGCCTCTGAGGAGTTCGATCAGCTGCAGTACAACTCCATGTACGGCGACATCGCTACCGATATGGAAGCCAAGATCGAAGCCCTGGCCCGTATGGAAGAGCTGCTGCTGGAGTACGGCGCATTCTGCCCCGTCATGCAGAACGACAACTGCGTTATGTATCACGAGAGAATTGAGCTGATTTCCGATGTGTATCTGCCTCTGATTGGCTTCAATGCTAACCAGTACAACATCACTGCAGCTCCCTGATCTTTCATCTTAAAAAATGAGGGGCTGTGAAAACAGCCCCTTATTTACTATCGGAAAGGAGAATCGTTTTGCTCAAATACATCCTGAAGCGTATTGCCGCAATGGTTCTGACGCTGTTTATCATCCTCAGTTTGAGCTTCTTTGCTATTCGCTTGATTCCCGGCGATGTTGCAGGTGAAAACGCGGCTCCGGAAATCAAGGCAGCAATGGAAGCAAGATACCATCTGGATAAGCCCCTGGGCGAGCAGTATGTGATCTTTCTGAAAAACTTCCTCTCCTTAGATTTCGGTGAATCCATGACCCTGTACCCCAGACGTCCCGTCTTCGCCATCATCCGTGATAAGATCCCCACGACACTGATGCTGAATATCTTCTCCCTGTGTCTGACGATCCCGGTTGGCCTTTTCTGCGGCATTGCCGCCGCGCTTCGCAAGAACACCATTGTGGACTATGCCATCAGCGCCATGGTCGTGTTCAATGTTTCTGTCCCGTCCTTCGTGTTCGCGACACTTCTGCAGTACATATTTGCCTATAAACTGGGCATGTTCCCCTTCCTGCTGGAAATTGAGGGCGGCTTCAGCTTCTCCAAGTTCTGGTCTATGATCCTGCCCGTTCTGGCACTGTCCTTTGGCGGTATCGCCACCATCACCCGCTATATGCGTGCTGAGCTTTTCGAGGCACTGAACTCCGAGTATATGCTGCTGTCCAAGTCCAAGGGCTTGTCCAATGTCCAGTCCACTCTGCGTCACGCCCTGAGAAACTCTTTCATTCCCCTTTGCAACGTCATCATTCCCATGTTTATGAATCTGCTGGGCGGCTCCATGGTCGTGGAAAACATTTTCGGTATCCCCGGTATCGGCTCTCTGACTTCCGCGTCCATCCAGACTTCCGACTATTATCTGACCATCGCGGTCCTGTTCTTCTACTCCGTGATCAGTCTGACTTCCATGCTGCTCGTTGATTTGTCCTATGGTATTGTTGACCCCAGAATCAGAATCGGAGGAGGTAAGGTTCGTGAGTAAGAAGAAGCAGATCAAGCTTGAAGTGCCGGAAACTCCTGATCTGGAAAAGATCACGCAGGAGAAGATCGATGCCGGTATGTTCGAGAATGTTGCGGACGATACGATTCACGATCAGGCCATCGAAGGCGAAGCCATTGGCTTCTTCAAGGATGCCTGGATGAGATTCAAGAAGAACAAGTCCTCCGTCGTGGCAGCATTTATCATCCTGTTTATCGTATTCATGGCCATCTTTGGCCCCATGATGAGTCCCTATCACTTCCGTGAGCAGCATACCGAGTTCGGCACGCTGCCCCCCCGTGTCCCGATCCTGGAGAACTTCGGCATCTTTGACGGCACCATGCAGATGGAGCTGTTTGAGGCTGACGCCATTGAGATGGGCGATGCCATCAAGTCCATCGAGCGCGAGTTCTACTGGACCTATAAGAACAAGCAGTACAAAAAGGTCATTGCCAACGTGGACATGTACAAGTACACCGGCGCAGAGGACCACTATTTCATCTTTGGTACTGACAATATCGGCCGCGACCTGTTTGTCCGTCTGTGGAGAGGTACCCGTATCTCCCTGCTGATCGGCTTCGTGTCCGTTATCATCAACTGTGTCATCGGCGTTGTCTACGGCTCCATCTCCGGTTATTACGGAGGCAAGGTCGATATGATCATGCAGCGCTTTATTGAGGTTCTGGGCGGCGTGCCCTTCCTGGTCATGTCCATCCTGTTCATCATGGTGCTGGGCGCCGGCGTGCAATCGTTCATATTGGTGTTGATCCTGACAGGCTGGATCGGCATGAGCCGAATGATCCGTGCCCAGTTCTACCGCTACAAGGACTACGAGTACGTTATGGCCTCCAGAACCATGGGCGCCAGAGACAGAGTGCTGATCTTCCGTCACATTCTGCCCAACGCCATCGGTCCCATCATCACCCAGGCTACCTTTGCGGTTCCCTCCGCTATTTTCTCCGAATCCTTCCTGTCCTATCTGGGTCTGGGCATCCAGGCTCCCGAGCCTTCCATCGGTGTCCTTCTGGCCGAGGGTCAGCGCGTTCTGACCACCAGCCCCCACCTGACCCTGTTCCCTGCGCTGATCATCTCCCTGCTGATGCTGGCATTCAACATGTTCGGCAACGGTCTGCGTGACGCATTCGACCCCAGAATGCGCGGTCTGTAATAAGGAGGATCTACCATGGCAACTATTCAACAGTATTTCAGCATTGGTTCCTGCATCGGTGCCAGATGGCTGAATGAGGAAAGCTTCCTCTTCCTGAGCAATCGCAGCGGCGTCAATCAGGTCTGGAAGAAGGATCTGAAGACCGGCGAGGAGAAGCAGCTGACCAACTACGCCGAGCGCATCGGCGGTGTCCACATTAAGGACGGCACCGTGTTCTTTACCATGGACCTGGGCGGCAACGAAAACGAGCAGATCCATGTTCTGCGCGAGGGCGCCGAGGCTGTGAACCTGACCAACAACAATGCTGCCAGACACCAGTTCGGCGGCATCAAGCCCGACGGCAAGACCATCGTGTATTCCTGCAATGCCCGTACCCCCCAGACCTTCGACATCTGCCAGATGAATACCGAAACCGGTGAGCAGGAGATCGTGATCCAGAACTCCGACAACTATAATATGCCCGCCGGCCTGTCTCCCAACGGCAAGTACTTCCTGTACAACAAGCTGAAGGCCCAGTCCGACAACTGCATGTGGATCGCCGATATCGATGCCAAGACCGCAAAGAATATCGACAGCAATCCCGGCTATGCCCAGTACACCACCGCAGCCTGGAAGAAGGACAGCACCGGCTTCTACTTCCTGACCGACAAGGACAGCGAGTTCAAGTATCTGGCTTACTACGATGTGGCCAGCGGCAGCTTCACCAAGATCTATGAGGAAAACTGGGATCTTGAGGATCTGGCCCTGAGCTACGACGACAAGTATCTGTCCGTAAAGATCAACCGCGACGGCTACTCCGTCCTGGAGATCTACAATACCCAGACCGGCGCCTTCGAGAACCTGCCCTCCCTGCCCAAGGGCGTTATGGCCTACTATGGCAGCAGCTGGGCTCCCGAGAGCCACCGCCTGCTGGTGACCCTGACCAGCGGTCAGCGTCCTGCCGATATCTGGATGCTGGATATCGACAAAGAAAAGGTGGAGAGAATGACCTTCACCGACCTGCAGGGCATCTGCAAGGACGACCTGGTGGAGCCTGAACTCCATCACTACAATTCCTTCGACGGTCTGAGCGTTCCCTACTGGCTGTACAGAGGCAAGAAGGCCTCCCGCAGCGTGGTCGTGGATATTCACGGCGGCCCCGAGGGCCAGGAGCGTCCCATGTTCTCCCCCCTGATCCAGTACCTGGTGAATGAGGGCCTGACCATCGTTGCTCCCAACGTCCGCGGCTCCGTGGGCTACGGCAAGACCTACCACCATCTCGATGACATCGAAAAGCGCCTGGACAGTGTCCATGACGCTGCCTGCCTTGCTGAGCATCTGGTGGAGGCCGGCATCGCCGACAAGGACAAGATCGCCGTCATGGGCGGCAGCTACGGCGGCTATATGACCCTGGCCACCACCGCCTTCTACCCCGACCTGTGGGTGGCCGGCGTGGATACCGTGGGCATGTCCAACCTGGAGACCTTCCTGGAGAACACCGCCGATTACCGCCGTGCCCACCGCGAGAGCGAGTACGGCAGCCTGGCCCATCACCGTCACATCCTGCGCGCCGTGTCTCCCATCCATAAGGTGGATGACATTACCGCTGCGCTGATGGTGGTCCACGGCTCCAATGACCCCCGTGTTCCTGTCACCGAGGCGGAGCAGATCGTTGCAAGCCTGAGAAGCCGCAACGTCCCCGTTGAGTATCTGCTCTACACCGATGAAGGCCACGGCCTGTCCAAGCGTAAGAATCAGTTTGACTGCTATCCCAAGGTGGCAGCATTCCTGAAGAAGCATCTCAAGCTTGACTAATTCTGGAAGGAGGAAATTGCTTTGGAAAAAGTACTTGAAGTAAAAGACCTTCATATCCATTTCAATGCCTTTGCAGGTGCGGTTAAGGCTATCCGCGGCGTCAATTTTCATCTGAACAAGGGTGAGACCATTGCCATCGTCGGTGAGTCCGGCTCCGGCAAGTCCGTTACCACCAAGGCTGTGTGCCGGATTCTGGCCGAAAACGCCGTGATCGACAGCGGCACCATTACCTACGAAGGAAAAGACCTTCTGGCCATGTCCAACAAGGAGTTTGTTGACATCCGCGGCAATGAGATCGGCCTGATCTTCCAGGATCCCCTGTCCGCACTGGACCCCGTCATGAAGATCGGCAAGCAGATCACGGAGACCCTGATCCTGAAGCAGAAGATGCCCAAGGCAGAAGCCAAGGCCCGTGCCCTGGAGCTGATGGCTGCCGTGGGTATTCCCAACCCCGAGAAGCGCTATGAGGAGTATCCTTTCCAGTTCTCCGGCGGTATGCGGCAGAGAATCGTCATCGCCATCGCCCTGGCTTCCAACCCCAAGGTGCTGATCTGTGACGAGCCCACCACCGCTCTGGACGTTACCATCCAGTCTCAGATCCTGGATCTGATCAAGAAGCTGCAGAAGGAGCGTGACCTCTCTGTTATCTTCATCACCCATGACCTGGGTGTTGTGGCCAATATGGCTGACCGTGTCTACGTTATGTATGCCGGCAAGATCGTAGAGCAGGGTACCGTCAACGAAGTGTTCTATGACCCCAAGCATCCCTACACCTGGGCCCTGCTGTCCTCCATGCCCGGCCTGGACACCGAGGGTAAGGATGAGCTGGAGGCCATTCCCGGCACTCCCCCCAACATGCTCTATCCCCCCGTGGGTGATGCCTTCGCGCCCCGTAATCCCTACGCCATGAAGATCGATTTCGAGCGCGAGCCCCCCCTGTTCAAGGTGTCCGATACCCACTATGCCGCCACCTGGCTGCTGCATCCGGACGCACCCAAGACGGAGATGCCCGCATCGCTGAAGAAGCGCATCGAACGCCAACTGAAGGAAGCAGGTGAACTCAATGGATAACAGACAGCCTATTCTTGAAGTCAAGAATCTTTGCAAATACTTCTACGACGGTAAAACCCCCATGAAGGCTGTGGACAATGTTAGCTTCCAGGTTTTCAAGGGTGAGACCTTCGGTCTGGTCGGTGAATCCGGCTGCGGCAAGACCACCACCGGCCGTACCGTTATCCGTCTGTATAAGCCCACCTCCGGCGAAGTCTACTTCAACGGCAACCGCATCGACGGCAAGCTTAACAAGGCCCAGACCAAGGCGGTCACCAGCAAGATGCAGATGATCTTCCAGGATCCTGTCGCATCCCTGAACCCCCGTATGACCGTTGAGGAGATCATCTCCGAAGGTGCAAAGATTAACAATATCTTCTCCACCCAGGAGGAGCTGAAGGCCAACGTCTATAAGATGCTGGAGCTGGTTGGTCTGACCAAGGAGCATGCCACCCGCTATCCTCACGAGTTCTCCGGCGGCCAGCGGCAGCGTATCTGCATTGCCCGTGCCCTGATCACCAATCCCGACCTGCTGATCGCTGACGAGCCCATCTCCGCACTGGACGTTTCCATCCAGGCGCAGGTTCTGAACCTGATGAACAAGCTGCGTAAGGAGCTGGGTCTGACGATCCTGTTCGTGGCCCACGATCTGTCCGTTGTTAAGTATTTCTCCGACCGGATCGCCGTTATGAACCGGGGCCGCATCGTGGAGATGGCTCCCTCCGATGTGCTTTACAACAACCCCATCCACCCCTATACCAAGTCCCTGCTCTCCGCAATTCCCATTCCCAACCCCATCGTTGAAAAGCAGCGCAAGCGCTTCGACTACGATCCTGCCATGCACAACTACTCCGAAACCAATCAGCCCAAAATGGTCGAGGTGGAACCCGGTCATTTTGTGTTCCTGTCTGACGAGGAGCTGGAGCGCTACGTAGGTAAGAAGTAAATGAGAATTCGCCTGGAGCGGAAGGAACTGAAGAAAAGCCTGCTGTCCATTTCTGTGGTGGCACTGTCCATCCTGGTGTACTTTCACATCATAGAGGGAAAGTGGCTGCTCTCTGACAGCCTGTGCCTGTCCGGCGTTCTGTTCCTTTCCGTAGCCCTTTGGAGAGTGGTTCGGATTCTGGGGCTGTTTGACCGGACCATCTACAGCTTCCGTCGCATGACCGGAAAAACCAAACAGGAATTTTATGAGTATACTCAGGAAAATCCTTATACCGAAAAATTTATAGAATTATTGATTTGTAGCGTGGCATTTATTCTTATTTCGCTCATTCTCTGATTCGACAGACTGAGCAGCCGAAATGTAATTTCAGCTGCTCTTTCTGTTTCCGGAGGCCACCTGCCAAGCAGGGCGGCTGTTCCAAACGAATATGAAATTACCTGAAAGGAGCATGATGCAAATATGCTGATCAAAAACGGCAGGATCCACGATGGCCTCGGTGCAGTAAGCGAGGCGGACCTGCGTCTGGCTGACGGCCTGATCCAGCAGATCGGCCCGGGCCTGACGGCTCTGGAGGGCGAGGAGGTCTTCGACGCAGCCGGTATGGAGATCCTGCCCGGCTTTGTGCAGGCAATCTCCAACTGGGGTGTCAACGGCGGCATCCAGGAGATCCGTCCCTCCTCCAACGACAACGACGAAAAGAGCAATCCCATTATGCCGGAGCTGGATGCCTTCTATGCCTTCAACGGCAGAGCAGCCACCTACCAGCAGCTGGGTGCCTTCGGCCTCACCGCCTGCGGTGTGACTCCCACGGACAACAACCTCTTCGGCGGTACCATTGCTGCCTTTACCATCGAGGGCCTCAATCCCTATAAAATGTGCCTGAAGCGGGATGTGGGCATGATGGCTTCCGTGACCCCCAACCTGAAGAAGGCTTACGGTTCCCGCCAGGTGGCCCCCATGACCCGTATGTGGATCTTCGCCAACTTCGCAGACCAGCTGCGCAAGGCCGCTGCCTACAAGTGCGAAGAAGACAAGCCCGTTGACGAGAAGCTGGCTGCCCTGAAGCGTGTGGTGGAGGGCGAGCTGCCTCTGTTCATTGCCTGTGACAGCCTGATTGCCATCGAGCGCGTCCGGGAGATCACCGATGCCTATCCCCAGCTGAAGCTGGTGCTGGTCAACGGCTTCGGCCTGACCGGCGATGAGGACTGGATCGTGGAGAAGAAGATCCCCCTGGTGGTCCGTACCGGAACCTCCCTGTTCGACAAGAGCTCTCTGGACCTGGATCTGTCCGCCATTGTGAAGCTGGCAGACAAGGGTGCCCTGGTCGCCATGAGCGGCAGCAACGGCTTCGGCCTGAACCCCCGGGAGGATCTGCTGTGGAACGGCGCGGAAATGATGAAGCTTCTCCACGACAGCGAGCGGGTGCTGCAAATGATCACCAGCGCTCCGGCTGAGGTGCTGGGTATTGCCGATCAGACCGGCTCCATCCGTGAGGGTCTGCGGGCAGACCTGGTCATCTGGAGCGCCAATCCCATGGAGACCTATCGGGCCCATATTGTCCGCACCTACCTGGGCGGACAGGTGATCTATCAGAAGGGGGATGAGATGAAATGTATGTGATCAAAAATGGTTTACTCTATACCATGGATCAGCAGGGCGTCATCCAGGCTGACCTGCGGATCGAAAACGGCAAGATCACCGGGATCGGCAAGAATCTGCCCATTGAAGGTGCTCACGTCATTGACGCTGCCGGTAAGATCGTGACCCCCGGCTTCGTGGATCCCCACAGCCACATCGGCGGCTTCGGCGGTAATGGCGAGCAGGATCTGAACGAATCCACCAATCCTCTGACTCCCGAGATGGATGCCTACCACGGCATCGATCCCAACAGCACGGATTTTGATTATGCCATCCGCCAGGGCATTACTACCTCCTGCCTGGCTCCCGGCTCCGCCAACGTGGTGGGCGGCTGGGTCTTTGCCTATAAGTCTGCCGGCAAGGACCGGGTGGTCAAGCATCCCGTGGCCCTGAAGGGCGCCATGGGCATCAACCCCAAGGGCGTTTACTCCAAGAAGAACCAGACTCCCATGACCCGTATGGGCATCGCCCATGTGATGCGTGGTTACCTGCGCAAGGTCAAGGAATACATGGATAAGAAGGAGGCCGCCGCAGGCGATCCCGAGAAGATGCCTGCCTACGATCTGGGCCTGGAGCATGGCATTCCCGTGCTGAAGAAGGAAATTCCCATGAAGATCCACAGCTACATGCATGATATGATGACTGTGCTGGAGATCGCCAAGGAGTTTGACATTTATGTGACTCTGGACCATGCCAACGGCTCCAGCGACTTCTATGAGGAACTGCAGGATCCCCATGTGAAGGGCGTCATTTTTGGACCCACCAGCAACAGCCTCTTCGGCGGCGAAGGCGGCAAGCTGGACTACTGGTGCCTGAAGGGTCTGGAGGAGCGGGGCGTTCCCGCCGCTGTCATGACCGACGGCCCCGTGTCCGTGCAGAATATGCTCATCTTCGAGATGGGCGAGGCCGTCCGCTGGGGCATGGATCCTGTGAAGGCTCTGGGCATGGTCACCTGTACATCCGCAAAGATCATCGGCGTGGAGGACCGGGTGGGTTCCCTCACCGTGGGCAAGGACGCCGACGTGCTGATCTGGACCAAGCTGCCTACTGAGTACACCGATGCCATTCTGGAGACGGTGCTGATCGACGGCGAAGTGGTCTTTCAGAAGGAGGCCTGATTCCCTATGAAATATCAGTATCCCAGCTGCAAGACGGTGGATACCGTCGAAAATTGGTTCGGCCATGAGCTGGCGGATCCCCACTCCTGGCTGCGCAATGGCAAGGACCCCGAGGTTCTGGACTTTGTGGCCCGGGAAAACGCCTTTACCGACGCTTTCTTCCCGGCCGATGAGTTGCAGGAGATGATCGACACTCTGAAGCGCAACCGTCTGAAGGACCTGCCCGGCAGCATCACCCCCTGGCAGGCTGGCTATCTGGCCACTGTGTCCGAGGACGGCAAGCCCATGCTGTCCATTCTGGATGAAAAGCTGGCTGTAGTCGGCGAGTTGCCCAAGTTTGAGGAGCTGGGGGATGTCATGACCTTCCGGGCCGATCCCTGCCCCAAGAATGAGGACATCATGGCCCTGATGATCCAGTATCCCGGTGCCGCCCGTCCCTCTCTGGCTGTGTGCCAGGTCTCCACCGGCAAGGTGCTGACGGTGATCAACAGCCTCTTCAGCTTCTGCTGGTCCGCCGGCGACGGCTGCGTGTACTATTCCTCCACCGAGTCCGACCCCAAGACCCAGACCAGCCACTCCGTGTTCTACCGCTATGATCCCGTGACCCGGAGCGAGACCGTGGTCTATGAGGATGACACCTACTGCATCTTCGGCCAGGTGGATGCCTCCAGGGACGGCCGCTATGTGCTGGCCACCATCTGCCAGGACTATTCCCATGCCTACTGGGCAGCCATCGAAACAGCCACCGGCGCTGTGGAAGTGCTGACCGACAAGATCGAGGACTGGACCTATCTGGACTCCATCGATGGAAAGCATTACTTTATTACCACCACTGAGTCTGCCAACGGCACCGTCATTGCTGTGACCGGTAAGGAGCGCACTGTGGTGCTGCCCGAGAGCCACCGGATTCTGGAAAACGGCTTCTCTGTGGGTGGTCAGCTGTTCCTGATCGCCATGGAGGATGTGAGCAACCGTCTGATCCGGGTTGCGGACGGCGCCGATGTGGAGCTGCCCAGCCGCCATGGCGCTGTGGGCGTCACCGGCGAGGCCCGGGACGGTGTGTTCCTGCGCTTTGAGTCCTTCCAGGATGCTCCCCGGATCATCCACTTCGACGGTGAGAAGATGACCACCGTTCTGGCCTCCGACGATGCTGCCCATCCCGACCTGGTGGTGGAGCAGGGCTTCGCTCCCTCCACCGAGGACGGCACCAAGGTGCCCTACTACATCGTCCGCCATAAGGATACGGTGAACGACGGCAACAACCCCACCCTGATCTATGCCTACGGCGGCTATTACAACAGCATTACCCCCCAGTATGTGGAGCGGGTCAGCGGCACCCAGATCGCCCGGTGGGCAGAGGCGGGCGGTATCTACGTCCAGTGCAACCTCCGGGGCGGTGGTGAGTACGGCCCTGCCTGGCACGAGGGCGGCATGAAGATGACCAAGCGCCACTGCTACGAGGACTTCATCGGCGTGGCTGAGGAGGTCATCCGTCAGGGCTGGACCAGCCCCGCCAAGCTGGCCATCAGCGGCTGCTCCAACGGCGGTCTGCTGATGTCTGCCCTGGTGACCATGCGGCCTGACCTGTGGGGCTGCGTTATCGATTCCGTGCCCCACACCGACATGATCCACTTTGTGGAGGATGACCGGGGCCCCATGTATATCACCGAGTACGGCAACCCCAGAGAGAGCAAGGAGATGTTTGAGTACCTGCTCAGCTACTCTCCCTACCACAATGTCAAGCCCGTGAACTATCCCTGGACCTACATCCAGACCGGCGAGCTGGACAACAATGTGCCTCCCTACCACGGCAAGAAGTTTGCGGCTAAGATGCAGGCAGAGAACCGCAGCGACAATCCCATCCTGCTGCGGGTCCTGGCCGAGGGCAGCCACGACCGGGGCAAGGGCGAGGTATACTGGAGAACCATTGCCGAAATGCAGCTGTTCATGAAGTACGCCCTGAATATGTAATTCATTTCCCCGCGATATCAAAAACACCCCGGCTCCCAGGAGCCGGGGTATTTGCATCCGCAGATGGCAATATTCATCTATTTTTCACTGTCAATGCCGCAGAGCCAGTCCAGGCTGACACCCAGAGCCTTTGCCAGCATCACCAGTTCGCCGTCACAGACATGGCGCTGATTCTTCTCGATGCGGGAGATGATCAGCGGCGTCATCTCCATGCCCATCAGATTGATCTCCCGGGCCAGGTCCTCCTGGGTAAAGGGCGGTTTGTGCAATGCCCGACCAATCCGAACCTGATCACCACATATATTTCCTTTTATCTGAAAATTCTTACCCATATCTTAATCCTCGAATATCTATATTAGATAATTTCTATCTGATATTGATTTTATCCAAAGATAAGGTACAATAATGATTGTATATGATAAAAAGTATCCAGTCTGGATATTACAAAGAATTTAGGGGGAAATTATATGGCAAGTGAACGGGAATATCTTGAAAAAATGTCCACAGAACAGCTGGAAGCCCTGCTGGTCCAGGAGTCCTATGGCAGGGCGTTGATGTCTCTTTCCACGATTTATTTACTCTGCCGGATCCTGTCCCGGCGGACGCCCATCCGGGGCACCGCCAAAGATATTTTTCTGGAATTTGCCCGGCAGTATGCGGACAATCAGCAGCTTGCGGAACGCTGAAACACCCCGGCTCTTTTGAGCCGGGGTGTCAATATTATTGGGAAGTAATAATTACTTCAGGGACTCCTCAACAGCAACGGCCACGGAGACGGTCATGCCGACCATGGGGTTGTTGCCTGCGCCCAGGAAGCCCATCATCTCGACGTGGGCGGGGACGGAGGAGGAACCAGCGAACTGAGCGTCACCGTGCATACGGCCCATGGTGTCGGTCAGACCGTAGGAAGCGGGGCCGGCAGCCATGTTGTCGGGGTGCAGAGTACGGCCGGTACCACCGCCGGAAGCGACGGAGAAGTACTTCTTGCCCTGCTCGATGCACTCCTTCTTGTAGGTGCCTGCAACGGGATGCTGGAAGCGGGTGGGGTTGGTGGAGTTGCCGGTGATGGACACGTCAACGCCCTCGTGGTGCATGATGGCAACGCCCTCGCGGACATCGTCACAGCCGTAGCAGTTGACAGCGGCGCGCTCGCCGGTGGAGTAGGGGATCTTCTTGACGATCTTCAGCTCACCGGTGTAGTAGTCAAACTGAGTCTGCACATAGGTGAAGCCGTTGATACGGGAGATGATCTGAGCAGCGTCCTTACCCAGGCCGTTCAGGATAACACGCAGGGGCTCCTTACGGGCCTTGTTGGCGGAGCGGGCGATGCCGATAGCGCCTTCGGCAGCGGCGAAGGACTCGTGACCGGCCAGGAATGCGAAGCACTTGGTCTCGTCGCGCAGCAGCATGGCGCCCAGGTTGCCGTGGCCCAGACCGACCTTGCGGTCCTCAGCAACGGAGCCGGGGATGCAGAAAGCCTGCAGGCCGATGCCGATGGCCTCAGCGGCCTCAGCGGCGTTCTTGACGCCCTTCTTCAGAGCGATGGCAGCGCCCACGCAGTAGGCCCAAGCCACGTCCTCGAATGCGATGGGCTGGATGCCCTTGACGATCTCGTAGGGATCGAAACCCTTGGCGGTGCAGATCTCACGGCACTCCTCAACGGAAGCCAGGCCGTACTGAGCCAGGACGCCGTTGATCTTGTCGATCTTTCTTTCGTAACCTTCAAACAGAGCCATAGTCTCGTCCTCCTCTTATTCGTGACGGGGGTCGATGTACTTGGCAGCGCCTGCGAAACGGCCGTAGGAACCCTTGGCCT
>SVMD01000030.1 GCA_015067615.1 Oscillospiraceae bacterium | reverse complement strand
TAAACGCTTAAACAATCCATTAATTGTCCAAGGTGTTAATTAGTTCGTCTTCACGTTATTCAATTTACAAGGTACAGTCGCTTGCTTTCCGCGTCGCGGTTAGCTTGCTTATCCTATCACATCCGATGCAGTTTGTCAAGAACTTTTTTCAAGTTTTTTCAAACTTTTTCGTTTGCTTTAGTTGTTTGTGTCGCTCGAAGCAACTTTGCTATGTTAGCACATCCGACTCCATTTGTCAAGAACTTTTTTCAAGTTTTTTCAAATTTCATCACCGGATGTCCTCTCAGCGCGGCCCCTCGCGGACAGCTTGCATATATTAGCACTTCCTTCCCCTTTTGTCAAGGGTTATTTTCATCTTTTTTACTCTGATTTTTTACATCCTCCGGATGCAGTTTTCTGTTTCGGTATCGCTGCTGCTTTAGCCTTCTTCTGATGATGCTTCTGCAATACAAATAGGGCTGTCCCATACTTTTCAGACTTCCCAGGTGGATCAGAAGAAGCAGTGTTCCCACCCCCACTCCAATGAGACCCCACACAGATGCCAGCAGCGCAATGCCGAAACGCCAGATCCGCACCGCATTGGCCAGATCCCGGTTTGGCAGCACAAAACCGCAGACACCGGCGATACTTACAACGATCAGCACCACAGGGGAAATGAGCCCCGCCTCCACCGCTGCGGTACCCACCACGATACCTCCGATGGTGGATACGCTCTGTCCAATGGCCTGAGGCAGATGGACGCCGGATTCCTGGAGCAGCTCATAAGCAACCAATAAACCCAATACTTCCCCCGGTCCGGAGAAGGGCACCGGCTGTTTGGTATTCATGATGGTATTGCGCAGATCCTCTGGCAGCCATTGGGGATGGAATACCACCATCGCCAGATACAACGCAGGCAGCAGGAGGCTGGTCAGCAGTGCGATATAGCGCAGGACGCGGACACAGGAGGCTGATATATAATCCCGGCTCCGGTCCTCCATGCTCTCCATTAGATATCCGATATCCACCGGCAGCAGGTACGCAAGGGGCAGACCGTCCACGATCAGGCCGATGCGCCCGTCCAACAGTCCCTGACAAAACCGGTCAGAACGCTCCGTATATTGGAGCATAGGAAATGCGGTTGTTCGGGAGCCCGATACATATTCCTCCACCGCGGCCGGAGACAGCATACCATCAATATCTATGGAAGCCAGCCGGTTCTTCATCCGGCGCACCAGATGCTCATTTGTAATACCCTGAATCCAGACAACACTGACATTGGTCAAGCTCCGCCGTCCCACCACTGTCTGGTACAGGCGCAGGTCGGGCGTGCGGAGATGCCGACGGACGATGGAGGTGTTGATCCGCATGGTCTCTACGAAGGAATCCTTGGGCCCCTTGACCGTGTTCTCCACCTCCGGCGCCGAGGGGGTACGGCTGACGCCGGTTCGGACCTCATAGGCCACGGCACCGGAGCCGGGAAACAGCACCACACAGAAGCCGTTCACCAGTTTCAACGCCACATCCTCCGTATCCTTGCAGGGAGAATTTACTGTATTATAAACCATGCCGTGGATTGCCCCCTGGTACAGTTCCTCCATGGTATCGCCCTGGAGCGTTTTCGCGATGGGCCGGAAGATATTCTCCGCCGCGTCGGCGCTGGACACCAGGCCGTCGATGGCGTAGGCATATAATGTAAACCGTCCGCAATGGAGTTCCCGCCGGATAAAATCTCCGGCCCCCTCGAACTGAGCGGAAATGGCAGCATCTGTCATGGCGATCACCTCCCGGGGAGTATGCCCGGAACAGGGGAAAATATACGGTTTTCCATTGAAATTTCCTTTATACAATGTTATAGTAAATTATTATGACCTTTGGAGGGCTTAGGTATGAGTAAGATCGGCAAAATCGAAAAGAAGACCAACACCCGGTTCCTCAATTTCTACGAGATGGAAGCCATCCACCGGGATGGCCGTGTTTCGCCCTACTATGTATCCTCCCGGGCAAAGGAGATCGACCAGCTGAAGGCAGTCACCGGGCAGAATAATCCGGACGGTGTGATCCTCTACGGCGTGTATGGTGAAGAGAAGGACAAGGTGGTCCTCATTCGCCAGTACCGGTTCCCCCTGGGCGGCTATGTGTACGAATTCCCCGCAGGTCTGGTGGAGCCCGGCGAAGATATGCTCTCCGCTGCCATCCGGGAGATGTATGAAGAGACCGGCCTGAACTTCACCCCCAAGGAAGCGGGCAGTTATTCCCGGCCCTTCTTCACCACCGTGGGCATGACCGACGAAAGCTGCGGCACCGTCTACGGCTACTGCTCCGGCGAGCCCACCAACGCCCACCAGGAAGCTTCCGAGGAAATCCAGGTGGTCATTGCGGACAGAAACGAGTGCCGCCGGATTTTAAGAGAGGAAAATGTGGCCATCATGTGTGCCTATATGCTGATGCATTTTATTGCTTCCGAAGGCGATCCTCTGGACTTCTTAAATGCAGAATGATTCGAGTCCCACATGGCAAAATTCTATCTTCGTATCATCATCGACTGCGTTATTCAGGACGCGGATCAGTTAATTTCTGATTTTTTGAGCGCTCAGCCCGGTATTACCGATCTCCATACAGAACCTGTAAAGGTCTATTGGAAGAATCCAGGGCAGGGCGAGCTGTCTGCCAGCTTTGTCAGTGCGTTGTCTATTGAGGAGATTCGGCAGATGCTGGCAGACCATTGGAAAGATGAGAGCGCTGACGTCCGCTGGAGCAGAATCCATGTCCCCCATGCCATCTTCATTTGGCTCACCAGGGAATAACTGTCAACTCCCGACGTAAGGAGGATTTTTATGTCTTACACCATCGCTGCCGTATCCACCGGAAACGTGGTTTCCGCCATCGGCATCATCCGGCTCACCGGCGACGACTGCGCTGCCATTGGCGGCAAGGTCTTTACTTTAAATAATGGAAAGCCCCTGTGGGAAGCGCCCAACCGGAAGCTGGTCCTGGGACAGCTCCACGACAAGGACGGCCGGGTCATCGATTCCTGCTGTGCCATTTACTCCCGGGGTCCTCACAGCTACACCGGTGAAGATACGGTGGAATTTCACTGCCACGGCTCCCCTGCCGTTCTCACCGCCGGACTGGAAGCCCTGTATATCGCCGGAGCAAAGCCCGCCAGGCGGGGCGAATTCACCAAGCGAGCCTTTTTAAACGGCAAGCTGGGTCTGACGGAAGCGGAAGCAGTCATCGACCTGATCGAAGCGGACACCGCGGAAGCCGCGGCCAACGCCGCCGGACAGGTGGGCGGACGGCTGCAGAAGCAGCTGGAGCCCATTTATGATGATCTTGTAAACCTGTGCAGCCATTTCCACGCGGTGCTGGACTACCCGGACGAGGATATCGAGGATTTCGGCCTTGCATCCTACGAATCCAGCCTGCAAAAGGATGCCGCCGCCCTGAACGCGCTGCTGAAAAGCTACAATCAGGGCCGGATCCTGAAAAGCGGCGTGGCCGCCGCCATTGTGGGCAAGCCCAACGTGGGCAAGTCCAGCCTGCTGAACGCCCTGGCTGGCTATGACCGGGTGATTGTCACGGATATCCCCGGCACTACCCGGGATACCGTGGAGGAAACGGTCATGCTGGGTTCCACCAAGCTGCGGCTCATCGACACCGCCGGTATCCGGGAAACCGCCGATACAGTAGAGGCTATCGGTGTGGAGCGGAGCAAGCAGGCTGTGGAGAACGCCGACCTGGTGATCTTCGTCTGCGACGGTTCCCAGCCCCTGGACTGGCAGGACCGGGATATCATCAACCTCTGTCTGGGCCACGCCAACGTCATCGCCCTGGTGAACAAGACGGACCTGGGCTGCGTTGTCACCCCCGGTGAGCTGCCCTTTGGACATGTGATCCACTCCTGTGCCAAGATGGGCCAGGGCCTGGAGCATCTTTCCTCCGTCATCGGTGCCATGTTTGCAGGGGAAACACCCTGTGACGGTTCCATCCTCACCAACGCCCGGCAGGCCGACGCCATCCGCCGGGCTTACGACGCCATGCTCTCCGCTCTGGACGGGCTGAGTCTGGGCCTGACCCCCGACGCGGTGCTTACGGATGTGGAAGAGGCCATGGCCGCCATGGGCGAGGTCACCGGTGCCACTGTTCGGGAAGATATCACCGCCAGAATTTTTGAACGTTTTTGTGTTGGTAAATAATGATGAATTCGCTAAAGAATAAGATAAACGCCTTACCTTTCAGCGCATTTTTCCGTGGACACATTCAGATCCGCCCGATTCAGGACGACTATGATCTTTGGTACGCCGTTGTGGAATGTCAGCTTGCCCCCGGGCAGGAGGAATTCGTAAATCCTGCCGGATTTTCCATCGGCAGAGCCTATCTGAATCCACAGGATAACATCCCCTGTGTTATTCTAAAGGATGATTTGCGGATCGGATATATTGTCCTGCGCACATGGTGCGATGATAAGGCCAATAGCTGGAGTTATTACATCAGCCATGAACATCAGGGTCGGGGATATGGAAAAGCCGCCGCCCTGCTGGCTGTGCAGATTCTAACAACCGCAGACCCAAACACCCCAATCAAGCTATCCACAGAGAAGAATAACCAGAAAGCCCAGCAGCTGTATTCTTCCCTTGGATTTCACCATGATGGAGAATTGGATGGGGATGATTTGGTTTTTGTTTACAGAAAGGGACCCTCACATGATCTATCTTGACAACTCCGCCACCACCAAGCCCTGTGCCGAAGCGGTGGCTGCCATGACCGCCGCCCTGACGGATAATTGGGGCAACCCCAGCGCCCTCTATGGCTTCGGCTTTGATGCCGCCAAGCTCCTCCGGGAGGCCCGGCACAAGGTTGCCGCCGCCCTGGGTGCGGAGCCGGACCGGGTGTTCTTCACCTCCGGCGGCACGGAAGCGGACAACTGGGCGGTTTTCTCCACCGCCAAGCGCTTCGGCAAGAAGCACAAGCACATCATCACCACCGCCATTGAGCACCACGCCATCCTCAACTGCATGCATGAGTTGGAAAGCCAGGGCTTTGAGGTGACCTATCTCCAGCCGGACAGCGAGGGCCGCATCACCCTGGATTCTCTGAAAGCCGCCCTGCGGCCGGATACCATCTTAGTTTCCATCATGATGGTAAACAACGAAGCAGGCTCCGTGATGCCGATTCAGCAGATGGCAAGACTCACCCACAAAATCTGCCCCAATGCCATCTTCCACACCGACGCGGTCCAGGGCTTTCTGAAGATCCCCTTCTCCGCCAAGACCCTGGGCGCCGACCTGATCACCATTTCCTCCCACAAGGTTCACGGACCCAAGGGCGCCGGTGCCCTGTACATCTCCCCCCGCTTAAAATCCTTCCCCGCCCTGCTGATTGGCGGCGGTCAGGAGGGCAATTTCCGCTCCGGCACCGAGGGCACGCCCGCCATCTTCGGCTTCGCCGCCGCCTGTGAGGCGGTATTCAAAACCTTCAAGGCGGACTCCGAGCGGGAAAAGCTGCTGCTGAACGAGCTTGTGGAGAAAATCTCTGCCTTAGAGGGTGTTCGGATCAACGGCGCCCATGAAGCCCCACATATTCTGTCCCTGTCCATCCCCGGTGTGCCCACCCAGAATACCATCAATATTTTGCAGGACCACGGCATCTGCGTTTCCGCCGGCTCCGCCTGCGCCAAAGGTCACCGAAGCCATGTCTTAACCGCCATGAAGGTGCCGGAAAAGGCCATGGACGCATCCTTCCGGGTTTCCCTCTGCCGGGACACCACGGCCCAGGAACTGGACACGCTGTTTGCTGTTCTCCGGGAGGAAATCCTGCCCCGGGCGCGTTGATTATGCTGCTGTGTGCCCATGGCGCCGGAGATTGCCACGTCGGGCTTCGCCCTCCTCGCAATGGCAGCTTTTAGCAGTGAAATTTTGCACAAAACCCCTTTCATATTTAAAACGCCGATTGTTCAAATCGGCGTTTTTTCTCATTTTCCTGCAAGACAGCAGGTGAAAGCTGCAAAAAACACTTGTATTCCTTTTTCTGTTCTGCTACAATACGGTCATGATTTTTCTTCCAAGGGAGGACATTTGTTTATGAGTTATGTAGATGAAGTATTTGCCAAGGTGGCCGCGAAGAACGCCCATGAGCCCGAATTCATTCAGGCTGTCACCGAGGTTCTGGAATCCCTCCGTGTGGTCATTGAGGCCAACGAAGAGAAGTACCGCCGGGACGCTCTGCTGGAGCGGCTGACCACCCCCGAGCGCTGCATCCTGTTCCGGGTGCCCTGGGTGGACGACAAGGGCCAGGTCCAGGTGAACAACGGCTACCGTGTCCAGTTCAACGGCGCCATCGGCCCCTACAAGGGCGGCATGCGCTTCCACCCCAGTGTGAACCTCTCCATCATGAAGTTCCTGGCCTTCGAGCAGACCTTCAAGAACTCCCTCACTGGCCTGCCCATCGGCGGCGGCAAGGGTGGCTCCGACTTCGACCCCAAGGGCAAGTCCGATCGGGAGATCATGGCCTTCTGCCAGAGCCTGATGAACGAGCTGTACAAGTACATCGGCGCCAACACCGACGTGCCCGCCGGTGATATTGGCGTGGGCGCCCGTGAAGTTGGCTACATGTTCGGCCAGTACAAGCGCCTGCGGGATACCTTCGAAGGTGTGTTCACCGGCAAGGGCCTTTCCTACGGCGGCTCCCTGGCCCGTCCCCAGGCCACCGGCTACGGCCTGCTGTACCTGACTGATGAGATGCTCAAGTGCAACGGCCATTCCCTGAAGGATAAGATCGTGGTTGTCTCCGGCGCCGGCAATGTGGCCACCTATGCCATCGAGAAGGCCTGGCAGCTGGGCGCAAAGCCCGTCACCTGCTCCGATTCCACCGGCTGGATCTACGATCCCGACGGCATCGACGTGGCAACCCTCATCGATGTCAAGCAGGTCAAGCGCGCCCGTCTGACTGAGTACGCCAAGGCCCGCCCCAACTCCGTCTATCACGAAGGCAAGGGTGTCTGGACCGTCAAGTGCGATGTGGCTCTGCCCTGCGCCACCCAGAACGAGCTGCTCCTCGACGACGCCAAGGCTCTGGTGGCCAACGGCTGCTTCGCCGTGGCCGAGGGTGCCAACATGCCCACCACCCTGGATGCCACCAAGTACCTGCAGGAGAACGGCGTGCTGTTCTGCCCCGGCAAGGCTTCCAACGCCGGCGGCGTTGCCACCTCTGCTCTGGAAATGACCCAGAACTCCGAGCGCCTCAGCTGGAGCTTCGAGGAAGTGGACGCCAAGCTCAAGACTATCATGGTCAACATCTTCCACAACCTGGATGCTGCCGCCAAGCAGTACGGCATGGAGGGCAACTATGTTGCCGGTGCCAATATCGCCGGTTTCCTGAAGGTGGCCGACGCCATGACCGCCCAGGGTATCGTCTAAACAATATGCCTGCAGCCCCGGAGAATTCCGGGGCTGTTCTTCTTTGTTATATAAATTATCGTTTAGCTTACTATGGTTGCTGCGGCGCGGGAGCGCCCTTGCCTCCACCTTTGGGGGTAGTAAAGCGAATTAATAATATTGATTGCCAGCGGCAATCACACAATAATGATGTGGGCCGCCGAACGGCGGCTCGGAGGGGGTGTCGTAAGACGTTAGTACACTCCCCCAGTCACCGCCTATGGCGGTGCCAGCCCCCTCAGAGAGGGGGCCAAGGCGTTATTCCCACTGCTCAGCTAAACGATAATTTATCTTCCCATTCCCTATAAAATATGCTATAATACTGCAAAATTCAAGGAAAGGAGCATCCCCTATGCTGCTGACACAATTTGACGAGACCCGGCGGGCGGTGATCAACCCCGAGGACTACCTTCTCCCTGTGGAGAATTTCCCGGAAACTCTGGTCTCCATTTTCTCCCACCAGCTTTTCTCCGCTGTTCTGGAATTTCTCGGCGGCAAGGTCATCGCCGAAACCCACGACGTGGACGGCATCTGGCCTGTGTATGAAGTCACCTACAACGGCCAGCGCTTCGCCTTTTACAAGGCACGGCTGGGTGCCCCTGCCTGTGTGGGGTGCTTCGAGGAAGTGATTGCCTTCGGCGCGAAGCGGATTATTCTTCTCGGCAACTGCGGTGTGCTGGACCGGAACATCAAAGACTGCGGTATCATCATCCCCACAAAGGCCATCCGAGACGAGGGCACCAGCCGCCACTATGCTCCCGCCGCGGACTACATCGATGTGAACAGGAAATACATCCCTGAATTCAAGGCTGTCTGCGACCAATTCGGCTATCCTTACGTGGAGGGCATCACCTGGACCACCGACGCTTTCTACCGGGAGACTCCTGGGAAGATCGAAGCCCGGAAAGCCATGGGCGCCGTCTGCGTGGAAATGGAGTGCGCCGCCATGCAGGCCCTGTGCGATTGGCGGGGTGTGGAATTTTTCCAGTTCCTCTACGCAGGGGACAATCTGGATCACAGCAACTGGGATCCCCGGAGTCTCTCCGGCACCGCCCGCCTGGACGACAAGCAGAAGATCGCCCTACTGGCCTTCGAGCTGGCAGCAAGAATTTCATAATACCGGAGCACAGCCCCGGAGAAATCCGGGGCTGTTTTTACAGGTGACGAATCTCATATTGCAGATTCTCAAGAAATCTGCCTGCGTGGGCACCGTCCATCTGGGTATGATGGAACTGGAAGGAGATGGGCAGATAGTATCTGAACATCTTCTTTTTGTATTTTCCCCAGATCAT
>SVMD01000015.1 GCA_015067615.1 Oscillospiraceae bacterium | reverse complement strand
CCCCCAGCATCCACCCTAAACTGGGCGTAAAAAGCAGACACCAGGGACTTCACCGATGTGCCCTTCATAGGATTTTTAGGCCCTACCTGGAAGATGGCCTCCTGACTAGGATACTGCACCGTCAGGACGTATATTAGCATACTATTCATGAATATTCAAGTATTTTTACAAAAATTGAATATTCGTTAACATCTTTACCGGTTCTTAACCGTTTCTGCGGCGGTGCCATTCATTCCAGAAGGCGGTGTAGCCTTTTTGCTGAAAATCGTCGTAAGGCTCCTTAGGTCCGCAGGCTGCGTAATAGCTTTCCACCTTGTCCGCAAAGCGGAACACCTCCGCCCGGTATGCGTCCATGGGTACGAAGGTCTCCTTCCCGCTTTCGGTGGTGATCTTCACGCCTCCGCTGACCTGCTCCACTTTCCAGTCGGTTCCGTTGGGGCAGCCGCTGATCCAGACAGCAGACAAATCCTCGTTGGCAACCATAAAGTGGCCGCAGCAGGGAATCATCTGGTTCTCCTGCCCCGTCTGATGATCCTCTGTCAGGCTTCTCAGCAGATAAAGGGCTGATGCGCTGACTGTTCCCTGGTCCTCCAAAACCTCATCCCCAATGTGAGCTGTAACCTTGCCGTGGAGGCACAGGTCTTTGGGATCATCCTCCGGTCCCTTGATCCATGTAAAATCTGCCACATCGATTTGAAACACGCTCATCCCTCCCGGTTGGTAAACCAGTCTGCCACGATATCGGCATGGGTGATGGCGATTTCAATATCCTTGATTTCCTCCTTGGAGAAAAACCGCAGTTCCTTGGACTCGGAGCTGATTCGCAGTACAGGCTCCTCCGGAAATTCGTAGCCGTAGATCACATTGACCATACGCCAGATGCTGCCGTCCCGGTAGGCCGCGATGCGGCCGGGGTTGTCATAGACGGCCAATTTCACAAACTTCTCTTTTGGGACGCGGATACCCAGCTCCTCATAGGTCTCCCGGGCGATGGCGTCCCGGCCGGTCTCATATTTTTTGCAGCCGCCGCCAACCATGCCCCAGATGTCCGAATCCCGGCGCTTTTCCAACAGCAGCTTTCCATTCCAGGTCAGAATGGCGTTGGCGCCCAGGTGGGCGCCCTGGGTGGTCTTGGGGGCATCCTTGGGGTCGCAGTTATAGAAAGTTACAATGGCCATAACAGTTCTCCTTTACTTCTTTGACACCGTGAAATAGGTGCAGGAATACAGGGGCATGCCCCAGTCGGCAATCCGCCAGAGGGTCATGAACTCCTTCACAGGCACCCGGCGGTTGTAATGGGGCATATCGCAGTTTACCCGATCGTCCCAGGATTCGGCAAAATAGATGTATTCCTCGTCATAGCCCACCACCGGCACAAAATGCAGCATCTGTTTTCCGTGATGCAGGCGGATGAATACGATCACGGGATTTCCCTTGCAGATTTCTCGCTTCAGGCTGTTCAGGCCGCCCCGGCAGAAGGTACACTTCAATCCGTACATATCCATCAGCTGTACGATGCCCTTGGGATAGACGCAGCCATCATCAGTTTTGCAGGGCATCTTCTCATAGGCTTCATCACCGGTAACATCCTGTCCGAAGTGCCGCAGCACAAAAGCTGAGGCAAAACCGGAGCAGCGGAAGCCGGTCTGAATATCGATCCGGTTTTCCTTTTCAATCAGATATGCCTTTTTCTCCGGCTTGCCCGGCAGGCAGAAGGTGAGTTTTCCCATGGTTCGGGCGTTCCGTACAGATGTGATCAGCAGATACAGCAGAAAAGCGGCGATCGCAGCGATTAAGATGATCATAAGAAAGCTCCTTTGCATCGGTTTTTCTTCATTATAATACGTTCTGCTTCCGTTTTCCACCATAAAATGCAGAAAATCAATGGAACCGCCGGGTCAGGCACCAGCTGTGGCTTCGGATGGAATATTTCAGCTCAAAGAGCCATTTCTGACCCCAGACCGTGGCCCGGCAGAGGAAGATCTTCGCCTCCGCCCCCACATGGATCACTTCCTCGCACTTGACCACCTGCTCAATGTTCACCCGGATCAGCTGATGCTCCTCATCCAGAAGCTGCATGCGCTGGGGCCGTATTTCCCCGTTGGCACTGCATACGGAAATCACATCCACCGCCGAGGGCTTCGCCTCCATCTTCCCTCACCTCCTGTAATTGCCTCCCCTCCGAGGGGAGGTGCCCCAAAGGGGCGGAGGGGTGAAACACCCAAGATATACACCCCTCAGTCAGCTTTGCTGACAGCTCCCCTCAAGGGGAGCCAAATATATTATAGCACATTTGTTCGATTATAGCAAGAGGAATTTCCTGTTGCCCTCTCCCCTATCCTCGTGATATAATGAGGAAAATGACATCTGAGGTGCATTATGCTGAAATACCCCTGCCTTGTACTGGACCACGACGATACGGTGGTCCAGACCTTAAAAACTTTAAGCTATCCCTTCTGGTGCCTGGAACTGGAACAGTTCCGCCCCGGCGTTACCATGAGCCTTGCGGACTATGTTCTGCAGTGTTACCGCTGGGGCTTTGCAGATATGTGCCGGGAGATCTTCCATTTTACCGACGAGGAACTGAAGCAGGAGCACAGCCAGTGGAACGCGTATATCCACCAGAATATCCCCGCCCCCTTCCCCGGTATAGACCGGATCATCCGCCGTCAAAAGGAAGAAGGCGGCATGCTCTTCGTGGTGAGCCACTCCAATTCCGATACCATCAGCCGGGACTATGATGCTCACTTCGGCATCCAGCCCGACAGCATCTACGGCTGGGAGCGGCCCAAACACGAGCGAAAGCCCAATCCCTGGCCCCTGGAGGATATCATGGCAAAATACGGCTTTAAGCCGGAGGAAATCCTGGTTGTGGATGATATGCAGCTGGCCTGCCAGATGGCGGAGCCCCTGGGGGTGAATGTGGCCTTCGCCGGCTGGGACGATATGGGCGTGCCGGAGCAGCGCAGGGATATGGAAGCGCGCTGCGCCTATTCCTTCGATTCCGTGGCAGAATTCGAGAAATTTCTGTTTGATTAACTTGACAGATATGGTATAATACCCACAGCGCAAGGAGGTGAGCATTTGGAAAAGGAAAGCATCAAAGTCATGGCCACCAACCGGGAAGCCCGGCATGAATATTTTATCGAAGATGAATATGAGGCAGGCATCGAGCTGATGGGCACGGAGGTCAAATCCATCCGGGCCGGCACCCTGAATCTGAAGGACGCCTGGTGCGGCATTAAGGACGGTGAGCTGATCCTGAACCAGATGCACATCTCCCCCTATGACCACGGAAACCGCTTCAATCCCGATCCCCGGCGGCCCCGGCGGCTGCTGATGCACAAGCGGGAGATCATGCGGCTTTTCGGCAAGGTCAAGCAGGATGGCTACTCCCTGATTCCCCTGTCCGTCT
The DNA here is from genome assembly GCA_015067615.1 of Oscillospiraceae bacterium. Taxonomy (GTDB): domain Bacteria; phylum Bacillota; class Clostridia; order Oscillospirales; family Oscillospiraceae; genus Faecousia. Next base: position 55,269 of record SVMD01000015.1, on the reverse strand, counting down.
ATTTCAAGGGCAGCCGGGTGAAGGTCAAAGTCGGCCTGTGCAAGGGTAAGAAACTATACGATAAACGACAGTCTGCAGCGGAAGCCGACGCCAAGCGTCAAATCGCCCGGGCGATGAAAGAACGTTTCTGACATGGAGCAGCCTATTTATGTACTGAAACGCATTCCGCAAAGATGGACAAAGTACCAGCTGATTACCTTGGTACCGCCTTTTGTGTGCTTGCTTTCTTTGCTTTACCTGAACGGCAACGGAATTATTCCCAACGAAAACAGGATATCCGTTTATCTTCTTTTGATCCCTTTTGTATTGCTTTGGGTATTGGCGTATTTTTTCATTTACCGAAAAATCCACATCATTGCTGTATACCATGACCGACTGGTGGAATCCGGTTGGCGGGGCAAAGAATATGTGATTTACCTATCTTCCGTGGGTTCTGTCAGGAAGAACTGGCTTGGCGAACTTATTTTGAAGGATGTTAGTGGCAAGACACTGCTTTGCATCGAAGAAAATATGGAAAACCGGGAGCGGCTGAAAGATCAGCTGGAGTCCCTTGTACAATAATAGAAGGAGCAAAATTATGAGCAATCCTACTTTTAAGATCACCATGGAAAACGGCGGCATCATTGAGGGCGAGCTGTACCCCGAGAAGGCACCCCAGTCCGTTGCCAACTTCGTGGAGCTGTGCAATAAGGGCTACTACAACGGCCTGATCTTCCACCGGGTCATCCCCGGCTTCATGATCCAGGGCGGCTGCCCCGAGGGCACCGGCATGGGCGGCCCCGGCTACTGCATCAAGGGCGAGTTCATGTTCAACGGCTTCCCCACCAACGATATCAAGCACAAGCGGGGCGTCCTGTCCATGGCCCGCTCCCAGTCCCCCAACTCCGCAGGCAGCCAGTTCTTCATTATGCACCAGGACGCCAAGCACCTGGACAAGCAGTACGCCGCCTTCGGCAAGGTCACTTCCGGCATGGAAGTGGTGGACGCCATCGCAAAGGTGCGCACCAACTTCCAGGACCGTCCTCTGGAGGAGCAGAAGATTGCTTCCATCACCTGCGAGGTTAACGGCGCAGCCCTGGCCGAACTGAAGAAGCTCCCCGATCCCTACGGCCGTTTCTGATTCCTTCTGATAGCGGGGGAAGTATATGAAGAGATTCTCAAGCATCATCATTTTTACGTGTATAGCTGCTGTGCTTCTAACAGGATGTATTCAGCGGTCCGGTACCTATGAAATGCTTCATGAGTCATCAGAGGTGGCTTCCGTTGAAATCTTTTATTTGCAGGAATCTGTTATGGGTGAATTGCCATTAGATGCAAAACCCATCAATGTGCTGGACAAGGAAGAAATCACACGATTCTGTTTAGACCTGCAATCTCTGAAATATACTGATATTGTGATTTTGTTGCCTGTTGCCATTGATCCCAGTTTCACACTGGATGGATATGTTGCGAAAATCAGCTATAATAATGGCGATTATGAAATCGTTGGCGATAACGGATATCAACCGCAGACGGTTATCGATGGCCGAGGCGTGATTCATCAATATAGTTTTGAAGATGATGATTGGTCAACTCTGATTAATCCCTATATTTCTCAATCTTGATATGTGAAGGGATGTGCTTCGCATCCCTTTACAATGTCACTTTTGTTATTCTTTGCTCACATGTCTACATTCGGGGCCGTACTGGTTTCGACGGGGGTAGTGAGGCTGGATAAGCGGGCCGCGGCGCCTGACCGCGATAAAACGGGTACCTTTTAAAATTAACTGACAACAGAACTGTTGCTCTGGCTGCCTAATTAGGCGCCCATCCGCCCCGGAAGGTCTACGAGCCGGGCTCGGGTGTGATTTGAGTAGAGAACGTGCGTATGGTAAGCTTTGCCCATACCATGCATCATGAAGCTACTGATTCCCGTAGGGTGTTTGTTCCCGCCGGGAAAAGGGAATGTAAATAACAAACTGCGCCCGGAGAAGTTCTTTCCAAGTTGCTTTCGGACAGGGGTTCGATTCCCCTCGGCTCCACCAAATAAGAAAACCGCCCTTCGGGGTGGTTTTTTTATTTGGTGGCCAGGGAATCGAACAATTTTATTGCAACAGTCCGGTGGACTGTTGATCGATTCCGGCTCGACGGAATCGAAACCTTGATTTTATCGATTCCCCTCGGCTCCACACCGGCCGGCTTATTTATTGCGGAGTTTAAGAGGGAAATCGAATAATTTTAGAAGCAACATTCCGGTGGACTGTTGATCGCGAAGCTTGACCGAGCCGCTCTATGTTTTTTCGGGTCCCCCGGGCTCTGCTAAATAAGAAAACCACCCTGCTGGGTGGTTTTCTTATTTGGTATGATACTTTGTCGAGGAACAGCGGAGAATTCACGACCAGCGAATCATTTGCTGATCCTGATTTTACTCTTTTTTCATAAGCTCACGCAGGGCGCTGCTTTCCTGTTCGATCTGCTCTCTCAGCGCAAAGATCAGGCGGCACTGGCCCCTGATATCCTCCGCCCGGAGGATGCACTGCTCCTTAGTCCTGGCGAGGCGGTCCGCATAGAGGGCCACGCTGGGGTCCATGGGGTCCTTCCCTTCCAGCATCGCTTCTTCCAGTACCGCCTTCTGGTACATGGTCTCCACGGTCTGCAGCTGCTGCAAAAGCTGGGGGATCTTCTTTAAATACTCCCCATATACCTCCATGCGGCACTGCTCTTCCTGGGTGTTCAGCAAAAATTCCATGGCAGTCCTCCCCTTCTCCAAGTCATTTCTTTCTTCCGAAGATCCTGCTTCTGAACAGGATCACATTCATCACGATAAAGAACAGGAACAATATGATCAGCGTCAGCACCGGCTTCACCGGAGCCAGGGTAGCCAGCAGCATCAGGGGGAAGCCGAAAACGATGGCCGGGAAATTCTGATAGACCATATTGTCCGCCGCCGAGGTTTTGAAATCGCCGTCGATCTCCCGCAGCAGAATGACGCCGGTGGAGGCGGTGCCGGTGAGCATGCCGTACATGGTCAGAAACTGCTCTTCCGTGTACTCCGGGAACAGAGTTTTCGCCACGATATAATTATAAATATAGGTGATCACCAGACCCACAACGCCCAGGATCAGCATCACGCCCCAGTAGCGCTCCAGAGCGCTGAGGCGGATGGCCGCGATGCCTGCCACCACCATCAGGTCGAAGAAGAAATTGCTGGCCCGGGTCATGAGGAAGTAATTCCGGTGCTCCCGACGGATGATCCGTTTCTTCCGCATCCAGTTCATAACGCCCTTTACCAGAGTGGCTGCCAGAACGCCCAGCAGGAAGTTAAAGCCGTAGATCACGGACTTCATTCCCGGCAGCAGATTGCCCAAGGTGAACATCATCAGATAGGCGATCAGGTAGGACAGGGCAATGAGGGCGATCTGGGTTGTCATCTTGTCCATGCTCTCCTGCATGGGGCTCTCGTCCTGGGCCTGGATCTGCTCGGCCAGGATCACATTGGCCTGGGGATCCTGGGGCTTGATCCGCCCCTGATGGCGCAGGATGTTCAGATGGATCACGCCGCCGATGCTGGCGCTTAAGAAACCCAGAGCGGCGATGGTCAGGCCGAAGCTCTTGCCGTCCACGAAGCCGTGGTCCGCCTCAAAGATGCCGCCGTAGTTCAGGGCCTGGCCGGTGCCCTGACCATAGCCGAAGGGAAGCAGGATACCCGCTGCGGCGAAGAAATCCTCCATAACCAGGGCAGCCACCATGGTGATGGCCATGCCGAACACCGCCTGGAGAAGGTACGTTGCCACGGTGGTGACACCGGTGTTGAAGATCTCAATGGTCCGCTGTTTGGTCATTTTTCCCTGGGCGGGCTTGAAGGTGGAGGCGATGAAGCCCAGGGCCAGGCAGTGGTAGGTCAGCAGTTCCAGTGTTGCGGTGCCGTTGCTGCCGAAAAAGGCCGTGTCAAACATGATATCCCCGGTGACCAGCTTGTAAATGCCTGCCACAACGATCAGGATACCGCCGCCCAGGACGGATGTGGGGATTAAGGATGCCTTTAAAACAGGAAAGGCACGCTTCAGCATGGAGGCCGCCAGGAGGCTCACCAGAAGCACCGCGATGACGTTGAAGCCGCCCCAGGCACTAAAGTCCCAAAAATTGATCATGTTCTTCACCTCTCGTGATATGTTTGTAGCGGAAATACAGGTTCACATATTTCAGGGCATTGAACCGCTTGCCGCCCTTGAACTGGTAGATGTCCTTGCCGTGGTAGATGTTCAGCTTATTCCGGCCCAGGCAGGCGGCGGCGGTGACATCGTCAAAATGCAGAACCTGCTCGTTCTCCTGCCCCGCATCCAGCACCATCCGGTCGCCGTAGAGGCTGATGGCAGCGTCCTTTCGCAGCAGGTTCTTGCACTCATAGACGATGACCTCGGAGACCCGGGCCCGGTCCTGGTAAATGGGCTCGTTAGTAAACCGGGTCACATCCAGGGAATTGACGTAGCGCTTCTGATAGTCATACCAGTTGCCCACAAATTCGAAGGGAAAATCGAAATCCCTGCCGGTAAGGCGCTTGTCCTCGCCGTAGGTAACCACTCTGCCGCATTTTTTGCAGGTGATCTCGTCTCCGTGACTCGCAAATTCAGAAAGGCCGCAGAAGGGGCACACATAGATGCAGCGCTCTAAGTACTCCGCCTTTGTATGGGACCGGAAAACGCCATCGGCGGCGGCCTCGTCCACATAGAGGCCCTCTTCGATCAGCTTCATCAGCTCCCGGGGCTTTAAATTCTCATATTCCTCCGGCTCGATGACCCGGGACACGAAGCTGCGCATCCTGCCCTTTCGGGTGCCGTCGCTCCACCGGGGCTGGACGCCGTAGCCGCCCTCGATACGGTAAAGCGCAATGGGCAGCTTCAGCTTCTTCGCCATGGAGGCGATGGCGGGATTCATGTATTCGGTGCGGCCGGAATAGGTCCGGTTGCCCTCCGGGGCGATGGCGATGGTGCCGCCCTCCCGGGCCACCTTGATGCAGTTCATGACGGCGGTGATGTCCGTGGTCTGCTTCCGGATGGGAATGGGGGCGATGACCCAGCGCAGCAGCTTGGAGACCCAGCCCAGGGAGAAAATATCCTCCGTGGCCATGTAATAGATGGGTCCCCGGAAGGACATGCCCACAAAAAACTGATCGAAGGCAGTCTGGTGGTTATAAAGGATCAGATAGGCCCGGTCACCCTGATCTTTGAATTTTTCCGGATGCACGCCGTATTTCATCCGGCAGTAGGGACTCAGCACCAGCCGCACCAGCTCCGTGATCACCGCGTGCCGGGGATGGGTCCATTTCTTTTTCTTCTTTTCCATGGTTTCCTCCAAAATTGTCCCGAAAAAATCCCGGAACAAAATCTTCCATTAAATATCATACTCCATTCATGTTGATACGTCAAATTGTTTTTCAGGCAATAAAAAGGCGATTCAGAAAAATGCACAAAAACAGCGTCCCATTTTCATCCGGACCATTGCAAATTATCGAAAGACGTTGTATAATGGGATAACTGATTTTTTCAGGAAAGATAAAGGAGTTGGTTTTTCTTGGACCCGGCGAGTTGTATACTGTTTGTATTCTTTCTGATGTGTTCGGCTTACTTTGCCGCCTGTGAGACCGCCTATACCGGCGTCAGCAAGGTCCGCCTGCGGACTCTGGCGGACAAGGGCAACAAGCGGGCCAAAAAGGCCCTGTGGATCACGGAGCGGTTCGACAAGACTCTGACCACCATCCTCATCGGCAACAATATTTTCCACGCGGCCTGCGCCTCCCTCTCTGCCCTGCTGGTGATGCGGCAGTTTTCCGAGGAATTCGTGGCCTACGGCACGCTCATCACCACGGTCATCGTCTACCTCTTTGCAGAGATGCTGCCCAAGAGCCTGGCAAAGGCCCGCAGCGAGGAAATCTCCCTGCTTTTTGCCTCCTCATTGCAGCTGCTGATTCGCCTGCTCACCCCGGTCAGCGCCCTGTTTTCCGTGATTTCCAGCGTCCTTTCCCGCTTCTTCTCCGCCGAGGGCGGCGCCACCGTCACGGAAGAGGACCTGATGACCATTATTGAGACCATCGAGGACGAGGGTGTTCTCTCCCCGGAAAAGCAGGCTCTGGTGAACTCTGCCATGGAGTTCCGGGAAAAGCGGGCCGCGGATATCATGATCCCCATTGAGCTGGTGGAGGTCATTTCCAGCGCCACGCCCCTGCCGGAGCTGGCCGCTTCCCTGCGGGAGCTTTCCTATTCCCGGATCCCTGTATACGAGGGGCACCGGGATAACATTGTGGGCATCCTGCCTGTCAACGCCTTCCTCAGCGCCTATGTATCCGGCAAGCCCATTCTGCTGCGGAAGATGCTCCTGAAGCCCTACGTCTTTGACAGCCGGACGGAGATTGCCGTTCTGCTGCAGCGGATGCGCCTGAACAAGCTGCACATGGTCTTTATCTGTGACGAAAACCGCCAGAAGGTGGGCCTCATTACCATGGAGGACCTGCTGGAAGAGCTGGTGGGCGAAATTCAGGACGAGTCCGACGCAGGCGAAGGCCTGTTGCTGATGTAAGGGGGACGCGGTATGGAATACATTTTGATCGTGCTTTGCCTTCTGGGCTCCGCCTTCTTCTCCGGCACGGAAATTGCCTATACATCTCTTAACAAGCTGAAAATGAAGCAGGAGGAGGACAACCTCTCCGCCGCTTCGAAGCTGGTCCGCTATATCTATAACCACTATGACCGGGCCCTGTCCACCCTGCTCATCGGCAACAACCTGGTGAACATCGCTGCCACCTCCCTGGCTACGGTGCTGGCAGTGCGGCTGGCCACTCAGATGGCAGGAAAAATCACCGACGAGCAGGCCTCCACCATCGTCACGGTGGTCATGACGGTGATCATCCTCATCGTGGGCGAGATCACCCCCAAGATGATCGCCCGGCGGTGCAGCGATACCATCGCCAGAGTCTCCGCCTGGCCCCTGATGATTCTGATGGTCCTTCTGTTCCCGGCTGTAATCGTCACCACCGGCATCGTCAACCTCTTCAGCAAGCTCTGGACCCCCAAGGAGGGCCGGAAAGTCACCATCACCGAGGAGGAATTTGAAAACATCCTGGACACCGTGGAGGACGAGGGCGTCATCGACGAAAACGAGACGGAGCTATTACAGTCCGCTCTGGAATTTTCCGACATGGATGCCTGGGATATCCTGACCCCCCGGGTGGACGTCATCGGCTTCGAAGTGAACGACAGCCTGGAGGAGATCCTCAGGATCATCAACGAGACCCAGTTCTCCCGGTACCCGGTCTACGAGCGGACCATCGACCATGTGGTGGGCATCCTGTACGTCAAGCATCTGCTCCATGAGCTGGTGGACAGCAAGGATGTGAACCTCCGGGACCTGCTGCTGGAGCCGGTGTTCATCCCCAAGAGCATGAAGCTGGACGCCATCATGAACGAATTCCGCACCAGCCAGACCCATATGGCCGTGGTGGCCGACGAATATGGCGGCATCGCCGGTATCGTCACCATGGAGGACGTGCTGGAGCAGCTGGTGGGCGAGATCTGGGACGAAAACGACGACATCGTCAACGACTGGCAGCAGATCACCCCGGACCGGTACGAGGCCAGCGGCGATATGAACCTGAGCGATTTCTTCGACGAGCTGGACCTGGACGAGGATGAGATCGACACGGACTGCGCCACCGTAGGCGGCTGGGCCACGGAGAATATCGGCACCATGCCCGTGCCCTTCGACGCCTTCGACTACTTACACTACACCATCCTGGTCATGCAGGTGGACGACAACCACCGGATCAGCAGACTTCTGATCCTCAGGCACCACTTAAGCGACGAAAAGGAACGCGATTAACCCAAATTGCCCCCGGATAAAAATCCGGGGGCATTGTCAAATGGAGGTAATTATGGTTTATCAGGGTTTTTATTATTTGGAGCAGTACATGCTTCTGCCGGAGGGCTTTGAATCCTTTGATGCCTTTATGGATGACCTCAAATCCCGAGAGCTTCCTGCCCGGTATGAAACACTGGTTCTGGTGGAGAATCACCACGCCCGGAATCATTCAGTCATCAAAGGGCAGAGCATGGCACCTTATTTTCTCTCCGGCTATCACGATGATCTCAGTACCATCCAGATTACCTATCCTGACCAGGTCTACCCTGTGCAGGTGGAGCTGATAGATCAGGCAGAATACAACACCCGGCTTCGGGCGCTGATCAACAAATACTGCCCTGGCTGCATCAAATTCAAGCCCCTGAGCAATCGGGTCCAGAGTCTAAACGGACATTTTGAAGAGCTGCCTCTGGACTGTACCTGCCTGTTCCGGGAAGAAATCAAACCATCTCGCCGGGAGATGCACTCCATGCTTTTCGGTTTGGGCGGTTCACTGAACCGGGAAAAAAGCAGGGACCAAACCAAGGAAGATTACCTGTATATCCTCACCCTCTATCTCTACCTCAGATATGAACGTGCGGAACTGACGAGAGAAAATGACACCAAGTACCTGACTGTAACGTGCAAAAAGAAAGAACTGCTCCCTCCCCTGCTGACTAACGCTTTGGAAACTTACACCAGCAGTGTCACAGCTGATGCCTGTATCATCCGTCCAGCGGTTCCCTTTTCCTGCACGGAAGATACCATTCACAGTCTACTCTCTGTGAAGAGCCAAGAACTTTATCGCAAGGAATGTAAGAAATACGGCGTGTCACTGGGTTGCCTTGAATTTGATTCCGCTGCTCAGGAGGAATTGAAGGAATCTCTATCTGAATTGGTTAAGCGGTACTGGCTTTTCCCCCTGGTGGAACAGTCAGGTAAAATCTGGTATCTGGTGACGGATCACAGTCATGTTCTCAAAGAGCTTCGCTACCGCTCTCCCCTGCTGCAAGCCAAAAACGCAACCTTCACGGAATATGACCAGTATGACAATCTCAGATATGAAATTAGCTTCCTGATGAAGCGGACACAGGTTCCAAACTTTGCATAATGTTGCCCCCGAACCAAACTGGTTCGGGGGCACTTCTTTATAGGGGCGGGTTAGTGAACCTCCCCTACTGATTAGAACCACAAAAAGCCCACATTTATACGAACAATATTCCGATCACATGTCATTGCGCGGAGCGCCAGCGACGTGGCAATCTCCAACACGATGAACTCACACAGTCAGACCCGATTAACATCGCGCATCCCGGATTTTCGATGAAATATCCCCGATGCTGATCAACAATTGTTCCAGGAGATTGCCGCGGCCCTTTGGGCCTCGCAATGACACGGTAATCGCATTTTTCCGGGATAATTATTCTCCGCATCTTACTATTTCGGGAGGATAAATGACCTACTCCTGCACAATATACGTAAAAACCGCAGGTGGCAAGCCACCTGCGGTTTTTGTTTTAAATTATTCGATTAGAACAGGCCGGAGACCTTGCCGGTTTCGGTGTCCACGTCCACGCGGCGGTAGGCGGGGTCAGCAGCGGTGCCGGGCATCATGGAGATGGTACCGGCCATGGGGCACAGGAACTTGGCGCCGCCGTACTCCAGGATGTCACGGACAGCCAGACGCCAGCCGGTGGGCACGCCCTTCTTGGTGGGGTCGTCAGACAGGGACAGATGGGTCTTGACCATCATGGTGCAGTAGTCGGCGTACTTGGGATCGGACTCGAAGCGCTTGGCCTTCTCGATGGCCAGAGGAGCCCAGTCCACGCCGTCAGCGCCGTAGACCTCCTTGGCGATCAGCTCAACCCGCTGACGCAGGGGCATCTCCAGATCGTACAGGAACTTCACGTCCACGGGATCCTCGCAGGCCTCCACGACCACCCGGGCCAGCTCAGCAGCGCCCTCGCCGCCGTAGCGCCAGTGATTGGACTCGGCGCAGCGGATGCCCCGCTCGGCGCAGAGCTTCTTCAGCAGCGCGATCTCAGCATCGGTATCGGTGTAGAACCGGTTGATGCAGACCACGGGGTTGATGCCGGACTTCTTGATGGTGTTGACGTGGTGGAACAGGTTGCAGGTACCCTTCTCCAGCAGCTCCAGGTTCTCCTCGGTGTACTCCTTGGGCAGAGGGGAGCCGGGCTTCACAGCGGGACCGCCGCCGTGCATCTTCAGGGCACGGACGGTGGCGACCAGGACAGAGACGTTGGGGGTCAGGCCGGACAGACGGGTCTTGACGTTCCAGAACTTCTCGAAGCCGATGTCGGCGGCGAAGCCGGACTCGGTGACATGGTAGTCGAACAGCTTCAGAGCCAGACGATCGGCGATGACGGAGGACTGGCCGATGGCGATGTTGGCAAAGGGACCGGCGTGGATCAGCACGGGCTGATGCTCAACAGAGTAGCACATGGTGGGGTTGATGGTGTTGCGCATCCAGGCGGTCATGGCGCCGGCCACATCCAGGTCCTCGCAGGTGACGGGCTTGCCGGAGCGGGAGTAGGCAACCACGATGTTGCCGATGCGCTCGCGCAGGTCCTTCAGGTCCCGGGCAACGGCCAGAATGGCCATCAGCTCGGAGCCCACGGCGATGCCGAACTTAGATTCCATCATGTAGCCGTCCAGACGGCCGCCGATGCCGATGATGATGTTGCGCAGGGACTGTGCGCAGAAGTCCATGACCCAGCCCATCTCGATGCGCTTGGGGTCGATGTCCAGACGCTTCAGGCCCTTCTTGGCCAGCCACTCGTCGTTGTTGTTGCGCTCGTGCTGCATACGGGAGGTCAGAGCCACCATAGCCAGGTTGTGGGCGTTCATGATGTCGTTGATATCGCCGGTGAGGCCCAGGGAGAACTCGGTCATGGGCATCAGCAGGGCGTTGCCGCCGCCGGCTGCGGTACCCTTGACGTTCATGGTGGGGCCGCCGGAGGGCTGACGCAGGGCGCCGCCCACGTTCTTGCCGATGTAGCCCAGACCCTCGATCAGGCCCAGGGACACGGTGGACTTACCCTCGCCGAAGGGGGTGGGGGTGATGGCGGTGACCTCGATAAACTTGCCGTCGGGCTTGTTCTCCAGACGCTTCATGACCTTGATGAAGTCGATCTTGGGGGTCTTGCCGTAGGGGATGATCTCGTCCTCCAGAAGGCCCAGCTTCTGACGGAAGAAGTCTACGGAAGGCAGAGTCTTTTCTGCTTCCTCAGCGATCTGCCAGTCCTTGTAGACGGTGGGGTCCAGCTTCAGCATACCCTTTTCGTCCACGTACTTGCCATCAACAAAATTGATTGCCATGTATGTATCCTCCTAAATGAATTGTATATATGTTAAATCTCGGTGATCACGGCGTTGTCCCGGATCAGCTTCATGACCTTGCTGGTGACCACGTGGCTGATGATCTGGGATTCAAATTCTGCGTTGTAGTAGGGCTTCAGCTGCTCCAGGGTCATATTGTTCTGCCGGGCAACCAGGGCCACGGCCTGGTTGATCTCCTCTTCCTCGGCAACCAGGTTCTCCAGCACCACGATCTGCTCAATGGCAGCCTGGGTTCTCAGATTGCTCACGGCATTGGCACGGTTATCCTCCCGGATCTGCGCCTCGGTGGTGTTCATGAAGCGGCAGTACATGGCCATATCCAGGCCCTGCTGGGCCAGCTGGGTCCGCATGATATCCATCTGCTCGTCCATCTCCCGCTCCACCTGGGCATCGTCGGGAGTAAATTCAAAGGTCTCCACAGCCATCTTCAGCAGCCGGTCCTGCAGGTCCATCTCGCCCCGGTAGTCGGCGAAATCCTGCATGGAGGTTGCCAGCTTGTCATGGAACTCCTGGAAGGTGTCGCACTTGGCAAATTCCTTTGCGAAGGTGTCGTCGGCCTGATGGGGGGTGGACAGGCGGATCTCGTGGATCCTGCACTTAAATTCAGCGGCCTTGCCTGCCAGATTGGGGGCATGGTACTCGGTGGGGAAGGTCACCAGGACAGAAACCTCCTCACCAATGGCGGCGCCCACCAGCTGCTCTTCGAAGCCGGGGATGAACATGCCGCTGCCCAGGGTCAGGGACTGCTTTTCGGCGGTGCCGCCGGCGAACTGCTCACCGTCGCAGAAGCCTGCGTAGTCCAGGATCACCTCGTCACCCAGCTGGGCGGCGCGGTCGGTGATGGCCTCCACTCTGGGGTTTTCGGCGATGAGCCGCTGGATGTGCTGCTGGACCTCTTCCTCGGTGACGATATGGCGCTCCAGAGTGGTCTGAAGGCCCCGATAGGTAAAGCTCATGATCAATTCTCCTTGTTCAGAAAATAAAAAACGGACAATCCAGCCACAAAAACTGAATTGCCCAGACGGTCGGCTACTATATTCGTCACATTTCCCCGGGGTGATCCCCGAAATCCGTCAGTCATGTGGCGCATGATGATAGTACCTTATTTTTTGTCGTTTGTCAACCCCGTCCGGCAACCAAATTCGACCAAAAAAGTTCAAAAATCGCCTTTTAAATTCGGCAATTTATATCGATATCCGGTATTTCTGTAGCGAATGCGGGGGCTGATTTTCATCAGCCCCCGCGATATGGGAAGATTAGTAGCTCAGACCGAATCCGGAACGGTAGTAGTTGCCGTCGGCGTCGCAGTAGGCGTAGGAGCCGCCCTTGACCTTGGCAAGGATCTCAGGATCGATGTACTGGTCCTTGTCGTAGCCGGGCACGTCGTTGGGAGAGGCGCAGATCTCACGGATCTCACCGTCGATCTCCTTCTCGGTGATGGCGATGACCTCAGGGCAGGACACCATGGTCAGGCTCATCTTGCCGGTGGGATTAAATTCGCCGGACAGCACGTCCATCTGGGCGCCCAGTGCGTTGCCCATGGCCACGGGAGAGATGGTGTACTGGAAGGTGATGCCATCGCAGTAGGGCTCCAGGTTGGAAAGGATCCAGGGGTTGCAGACTACAACGGTGGCGATGACCTTGCCGCCGTTTGCGTGGACCTTCTCTGCCAGAGCGGGGATGGAGTTGATACCCCGGAGGGTGTTGATCTCGATCTTGTTTCCGGTCTTGCGCTGGGACTTGTTGACCTCACGCTCCTCGTGCATGAAGCCCTCCACCAGCTCGATGACGGGCATGGAACGCTGGACAAAGACGATATTATTCTGCTTGGGCCACACGTGCAGGTAGCAGTAGTCGCAGCTTTCGGGATCGTCCACGATCTCGTAGCCCTTTGCGGCCAGCAGGCCCTCCAGCTGCTTGCGCAGCTTCTCGGTATTGTCGTCACCGGCAACACCGGCGCCCATCATCTGGGCCAGCCAGGCACCGGCGTCCTCGCCGGCGAAGGCGGCAACATAGACCTTCTTGCCCTTGGCCATGGGCAGCACGCCGCCGTGGTTCTTGGCAAGGACAACTTCCTTCTGGCAGGCCTTATAGGCGGCCTTCTTGGCGCCCTCGAAGTTCTCGGCCCGGACCCGGTCAGCATCGTCGGGATTCAGATAGGGATTGTCCACCCGCTCCTGGTAGAACAGGCTCAGCAGGCGGCGGTAGTTGGCCCGGTCCAGGTCGGCCTTGGGCAGATAGCCCTCTTCCACGGCCTTGATGATGTTCTCCACATCGTAGTTGCCGCCGATGACGTCGGTACCGGCGGAGATGGCCTTGGCGTAGCGCTCAGGCATGCTCAGATGCTCAACGCCATAAATCTGGGTGGTGGTGATGCCGGAGTCGGAGTTGACGTAGCCGGTAAAGCCCATGGTATCCCGGGCCAGATCCTGCAGCAGCTCCTTGGAGTAGGCGGAGGGCACGGCCTCGGAGGAGGTCAGCTTGCCCTTATAGTACTGGGGCACGCTGCGGCCGTCATTGCAGATCCGGGAATAGTCGGGCATGATGGCGGAGGCCTTCAGATCAAAGGCTGCCTGGAAGGGCGGAAGATGGTACTTCTCCATGGAGCCCTCGGTGGGATACAGTCTCCACTGGCCGATGGGCAGGTGGGGCTCGAAGCCGTTTTCGGCGGGGCCATCGCCGGGGAAATGCTTCACGGTCAGAGCGATGGAGCCCTTCTTCAGGCCCTCCTCGCCGTCGTGATAGCCACGGACCAGCTCCCGGGTGATGCCGGCGGTGATCTCAGGACGCTCGCCGTAGGTGCCGGAGTTCCGGGGCCAGCGGGGGTCGGTGGACACGTCGATCTGGGGGCCGTACATGATGTTCAGGCCGCAGGCAGCCATCATCTTCCGGTCGGTCTGAGCCATATCGTAGACGATGTCGAAATTGCCGTCGCCCATGACAGCGGCGCCGAAGCCCAGGAAGTCGGGATAGCCGATGTTGATGGGGTTGGTATGGAGGGAGTAAGGAATGGCCACGCCGCCCTGGCAGGCCTCATGCTCTACGTACTGGGTGCCCAGGTTGTGGTACAGGGCTGCCACACCGGCCTCGGCCCGCATCTCGCCCCGGTAGACACCGGCGGTAAGCTTCATATCGATGACCTGGGCGTCGTCCACCCGGTTGTCCAGGCCCGGCAGGATGCCCTTGGGGATGGGCTCGGAGGGATCATATTTCTTGAAGATCTTGGAGGGGACGATGTTGCCATTCTCGTCCTTGGCCCCCTCACGGGTCATGCTTAAGGGGGTATTCCACAGAGTGTTCAGCACCAGACCGGCCTGCTGATGCAGGGGCAGATGCTTAACCATGTCGGCTGCACGGACCTCATGGGAGTTTCTCCAGTCCTCGTAGGGGGACAGCACGCCGTCGTTATCCATGTCCTTGAAGAACAGGCCGTCCTTGACGATAACGCCGCAGGTGGTGACGCCGATGGTGGGGCCGTTCTCGTTGTGGTAGAGGACGGGCTCTAAGTACATGTCATTGATCTTCTCGCCCTCTTCCAGGACGTAGGGGGCGGGGATATAGCCGTCCTTGACGGAAGGATCCCAGGAAACGATGTTTTTCTTCATGGTACACACTCCTTGATAAATTGTGTCTGTTGACCACAGTCAGCACTGCTCTGCTGAAAAAACACAGCATAATAGACAGAAATATTGTATCACAGGAAAATTTATGATACAATATGTTTCAGAAAAATAATACAAAAGAGGTTTAAAATGTATCACATCAAATCCGACCGCCGTTCCCGGGCCTCCGCTGACGAGCTGGCCCGGAGCCTGAACCAGTGTCTGAAAACCATGCCCCTCTCTGCCGTCACCGTCACGGACCTGCACCGGGTCAGCGGTGTCAGCCGGGCCACCTTCTACCGTCTTTTCGACAATATTGAGGATATCCTGATCTATCAGTGCGACCAGATGCTGGAAACCCTTCGGGACAGCTACGAGGAAAGCAGCGCGACCAGTCCCCGGGAGGCCATGCGCAATATGCTCCTGCTGGGCTTCGAAAATATGGATTTTCTGGAATCCATGGTAAATAACCGCCGCTTTGACCTGCTGTATGAGTACACCGCCCGTCGGATCTTCTCCATCGACTCCCTGCGGCAGATCTTCACCGAGGGGCTCAGCGAAGTGGAGACGGAGTATGTGATCGCAAACCTTGCCATGTCCCTGGTGGCCATCCTGACCACCTGGATCCGCCGGGGCCGGGAGGAGACCGCCGAGGAGATCTTCGGCCACAACCTGCGCTACTGGGATACCCTGAGCCGGATCATGACGGAGGAAAGCTGAAAACAGCCGCCGGAACCCCGGCGGCTGTATCCTTTTTAAATATGTGCCTTCAGCCAGGAAATCATGGCTTCCCTGCCCGCTTCCGTCAGGGGAAAAGTTTCCTTTCCCTCCATTTCGCTCTTTTCGTAGCAGAAAAGGCCGTGCCAGAACTCCACCTCCATGGTGCTCTGCTCAAAGTCCACTTCCTTGGGGGTGGCCATGACCACATTGGGCTTGACCCGGAACCGGAACAGACCGCAGGAGCCTGTGAAGATATTCTTCATGGCGAAGGTGTGCAGGGTGGGTAAAAACAGCTCCGCCATGGCTTAAAGCTGCTCCATCAGCACTTCCATCTCGTCCAGCAGCTGGCCGAAGAGGTTCAGGGCCTGGTTCACAGGCTCGGGACTGGTCATGTCTACACCGGCACCCTTGAGCAGGTCGATGGGGCTCTTGGAGCAGCCGCCGGAGAGGAAGCCCAGGTAATCGGCAACGGCGCTTTCGCCCTCAGCCAGGATCTTCCGGGACAGGGCGATGGCTGCGGAATAGCCGGTGGCATACTGGAAGACATAGTAATTGTAGTACAGGTGGGGAATTCTCGCCCACTCCATGGCGATCTCGTCATCCACCACGATGTCGGGACCATAGTAGAACTCGTTGAGCTTTCTGTACTCGCTGCACAGCAGGTCGGCAGTCAGGGTGTGACCGGCGGCCACATGCCGGCCCAGGATCATCTCGAACTCGGCGAACATGGTCTGGCGGTACAGAGTGCCCTTGAACTGGTCCAGGAAGTGGTTAATGAGGTATGCCCGCTCCTTCTTGTCAGTGGTCTTGCCCAGCAGGTACTCCATCAGCAGTGCTTCGTTGCAGGTGGAGGCCACCTCAGCCACGAAGATCACATAGTCGGCATCGATGGGGTTCTGATTCTGGTTGGAATAGTAGGAGTGGAGGGCATGGCCCATCTCGTGGGCCAGGGTGAACTGGCTCTTCAGGGTCTCGTCGTAGTTCAGCAGCACGTAAGGATGGACCGCGGCACCGGCGGAATAGGCGCCGCCCCGCTTGCCGGCGTTCTCGTAAACGTCGATCCAGCGGTTTTCAAAGCCCTCCTTCAGGATGGCCCGGTAGTTGTCACCCAGAGGATACAGGGCGTCGTAGACCGTCTGCTTGGCCTCGGCGAAGGGGATCTTCTTGTCCACGCCGGGGACAAGGCTGGTGTAGCTGTCGTAGAAGTGCAGCTCATCCAGGCCAAGGAGCTTCTTGCGCAGGCGGATATAGCGGTGCATCTTGTCGATGTTCTGATGGACCGCCTCGATCAGGTTCTTGTAGACAGAAACGGGCACATTGGTCCGGTCCAGGGCTGCCTGAAGGGTGGAATCGTACTTCCGGGCATCGGCCTTGAACTTCAGCTGCTTGCCCTGGGCGTTCAGCAGGGCCGCAGAGGTGTTGCGGAACTTGGCGAAGGAATGGTACAGGCCCTCGTAGGCGTTCTTCCGCAGTACCCGGTCATCGCTCATCTCATAGGCGATGAAGGTACCCTGGGTCAGGGGGCGCTTCTTACCTTCACCGTCCTCGATGTCGGGGAAGGTCATGTCGGCGTTGTTCAGGTTGCCGAAGATATCGGAGGGGGCACCGGTGACCTCACCGGCGGAGGCCAGCAGCTTCTCCTCGGCGGCGGACAGGGTGTGGGCCTTCATCCGGCGGGCGTCGGTCAGGTAACGGCGGTAGCGCTCCAAACCGGGCTCGGCAGTGTAGAAGCCCTCCAGGGTCTGCTCATCGATTGCCATGATCTCAGGAGTCTCAAAGCTGCAGGCGGCGCCCAGGGCAACCACGGTGCTCATGAACTTGCCGGACATGGCCTGGTAGGTTGCGTTGCGGGTGTCCTGATCGGCCTTGCGCATGCAGTAATTGCCCAGCAGCTCTGCCTTTGCATTCACCTGCTCCATCCGGGTCAGGTAGTTCAGCAGATCGGCAGCGGAGGCACCCAGCTTCCCGGCAAAGGCGGACAAAACTGCCTTGTCCTCCTCAATGGTGGCAAGCTCAGCTTCCCAGGCTTCATCGGTAACATACAGGTCTTCCAGCGCCCAGGTATCCTCCACAGGGATCTCGTGGCGCTGACGGATTTTGGTTTTGGACATGAAAGTAACCTCCCATTTATGATTGATAGAGCTATTATATCATAAATCGTTGTAAATGCAACGAATTCCTCTCTTGCCAAGAGGCAAAGTCTGTGGTAAAGTTTTGTCGGTGATAGATATGAAATCAAAAATCCTGGGAACCGCATGCCTGCTGCTTACCACCATCATCTGGGGCAGTGCCTTCATCGCCCAGAGCGTGGGCATGGACCATGTGGGACCCTTTACCTTCCAGGCCTTCCGGGCCTTTCTGGCGCTTCTGTTTTTATTCCCCTTAAGCCGCTTTACCGACGGAAAACAGGATTTCGTCAAGAAATGGCTGGACCCGAAGCTGTGGAAAACCGGCTTTTGTGCTGGCATTGCCCTCTTCTGCGCAGCCGGATTGCAGCAGGTCAGCCTCCAGTATACCACTGCCGGAAAGGCTGGCTTTCTCACTGCCATGTACATCGTGCTGGTGCCTGTTCTGGGTGCCTTTTTCGGACAAAAGCTGCCCCTGACCGGCTGGATCAGCGTGGGAATCGCCGTTGTGGGACTGTACCTGCTCAGCGGTGCCGATTTAAAGGGCGTTCAAATCACGGACCTGATGCTGCTGAGTTGCGCCTTCTTCTTCGCGGTGCAGATCACCATTGTGGACCGTCTGGGCCTGGGCTTTGACGGGGTCCGCCTTAACTTCGTCCAGAGCTTTGTCTGCGGTGCTGTCGGCCATCATGATGGTCCTGACGGAGGAAGTGAACTGGGCAGATATCCTTCGCTGCTGGTTCCCCCTGTGCTACGCGGGTATCCTGTCCATGGGTGTGGCCTACACCCTGCAGATCGTGGGTCAGCAGCACCTGGAACCCACCCAGGCTTCGGTGATCATGAGCCTGGAATCAGCCTTCGCCCTGCTCTTCGGCTGGCTGCTGCTTCATGAGCGGCTGTCCCCCACGGAGCTAATGGGCTGCGGTGCCATGTTTTGCGCCGTGCTTCTCTCCCAGATACCGAAAAAGCCGACCGATTAACGGTCGGCTTTTTTCATCATGTTAAGAAAACAGGCCTGCACCTGTTCCGCATCCTGGGGCGCATAGTAAAAATGGGTGGAGTTTTCCAGCTCATGGACCTCCATGACACCGCTTCTTCGCAACACCGGAGCGGCGAAATTGCTCACCAGCTCGTCCTTTTTCGACTGCCAGGCGATACAGGGGACCGTCAGATCTCCCATGCGTTTTTCCGTCCGGTAAATTTCCGCAAACAATTCCAAAAACCGGGGGATCCAGGGGATATACTGCCATAAACGCGGTGTGGGCGTGACGCCGCAGACATTCCGGGTGGCAACCTCCAGGGGCCTGTCCTCCCGGATAAGGCCAAAGGCCAGACGGACACAGTTCACCGCCCCAAAGAGCCGCACCCAGGGGCGCATGGGGGCGGCAATGAGCAGCAGGGACGCCACTTTCTCCGGATGCGCAACGGCCAGCTGCATGGCAAACAGGGTCCCCATGGAGTGGCCCACGAGGATGACCTGCTCATGCCTTTCAGCCAGCTCCTCAAAAGCTGTTTGCGCACAGGCGCGCCACTGATTGATATTCGATCGTCTGAATTCCTTCACCCCATAGCCATGACCGGGGAGCCGGATATTGTACACGGACCAGCCATCCGGCACCAGAGGCTCAAGCGGGATCTGCGTCCGGAAATGATTGGGGGTTCCCACGATGCCATGGATAAACAGCACCGCGTTTTTTGCTCCGGGAACCAGCCTTCTGGTTTCATAATGCTCCATGAAAACACCCCCTTTTCCCTATTTTAGCACAGGAAAAGGGGGATTTCAATTGGCTAAAAGCGCCGGGAGAAGCACTGGCGCTCGTCGTTGATATCGTAAAGCGTCAGGTGATGCTCGGCAATGTAGCGGCGCTGATATTTGAGGTACAGATCCCGTTCCGAGTAAAATTTCTCCTCCGTAGAGTCGCCGTAGATCTTTGCCAGTTCCGGCAGTGTGGGGATGGCGGAATAGTAGTCATCATCCAGCTTTTCCAGATAGCGGATTGTATCAGAAAAGCTCTGCTTTTCAATAAAATCCACATTCTCCGGCGTCAGCACCAGGGTCAGAATCCGCTTTTGGGGTTGAGAGAATTTTCCTTCCCGGACCCACTCCCCTTCCGTCCGGTATCTGCGTTTGCTTAAAAACGCTTTCACGGATTCCGGCAATGCCTCGTAATCGGAAAGACGGAACCGAACCGGTTCCAGACTTGCGCCACGGCCTTCGCCGTGGGGCACAAAGGCATAGAAATTCCCCAGATCGTGCATCCGCAACTGGTTGAGAAGCTGCTCTGCCTGATGAACATTTTCATGATTCAGGGCTATGCCTGCGTTGACCGTAAGACCAACTTCATTAGCGATTTCCAGAATGCGCATCATGTAATCGAAATCACCCCGCCGGGCGGCAAACCGGTCATGATATGCCCGGGTACCATAGAAGGTAAGATCAATCATCTGAATGCCATGGTTTTTAAGATCCGTGAGCAGCTGGTGTATCTCAGGATCTGAGCGAAATTTCATACCGTCAAATTGCAGGAATTTTCCTCCCGGTGAGCCCAGCTCCCCCAGAAAATCCACCGTTTCCAAAAGCTTCGGATGCTCCATGGAATAGCCGTAGTAAAAATCAAATCCCAGCTCCGGACGATTTTCCTTCAGCCAGTCAGAAAACCGCCTGGCATACTCTGCGCTGCGGTCATAGTCAACGCCCCGGAGCTTTCCATCCCAGGACAGCAGGCAGTAGCGGCACCGGTTCTCGCAGGGCACGCATAAGTTACAAACACTGATGGATACGGTTTGCATGGCACACTCCTTTCTGTGAAAACACGCACCCGGGTTTCGGGTGCGTGTGGGTTTAAATCTCCTGGCGGCCTTCGAGAGCCCGGCTCAGGGTCACCTCGTCGGCGTATTCCAGCTGACTGCCCACGGGCACGCCGTAGGCCAGGCGGGTGACCTTGACCTCCATGGGCCGCAGCAGCCGGGAAATGTACATGGCGGTGGCTTCGCCCTCGGTATCGGGGTTGGTGGCCATGATGACCTCCCGTACCTCTCCCCTGCCCACCCGGAGCAGCAGCTCCCGGACCCTGATATCGTCCTGGGTCACATGGTTCAGGGGGGAAATGACACCGTGGAGCACATGGTAAACGCCCCGGAACTCCCGGCTGCGCTCCATGGCGATGACGTCCTTGGGCTCGGCAACCACGCAGATCACGGATTTGTCCCGCATGTCGTCGTCGCAGATGGGACACAGGGCCCGGTCCGTCAGATTCTGGCACTCCGGGCAGGTATGGACCTGCTTCTTGGCGTCCAGGATCGCCTGGGCAAATTCTTCGGCGTCCTCCAGAGGCAGCTCCAGCACATGGAAGGCAAGCCGCTGGGCAGTCTTGCCGCCGATGCCCGGAAGCCGGGCGAACTGGTCAGCCAAATTCTGCAGCGCCGCAGGAAAAAATTGCATAGTAATTCTCCTTTACATAGCAAGAGCGGAAAGTTTTTGATTAACTTTCCACTCTCAACTATCAACTCTCAACTTAGAACAGGCCGCCCAGACCGCCCAGGCCGCCGGTGAGCCGGGACATATTGTTGGCAGCCTCGGTGTCAGCGGTGCGCATGGCCTCGTTGACGGCGGCAATGATCATATCCTGCAGCATATCCACATCATCGGGATCCACTGCCTCGGGGTTGATTTCCAGGTTCACAAGCTCATGCTTGCCGTTGACGGTAGCGGCCACCATGCCGCCGCCTGCCTTGGCGGTGAAGGTCTTGCTCTCCTGCTCCTGCTGCATCCGCAGCAGCTCCTGCTGCATCTTCTGTGCCTGCTTCATCATTGCGGCCTGGTTCATGCCGCCGGGCATACCGCCGCGAAATCCACCTTTTGCCATAGTAATTCTCCTATCGTATATTAATTATTTCTGATCTTCAGCCAAACTTGGCTCTCCCTTAGGGAGAGCTGGCAAAATTCGGCACCTCGGAACCGAATTTTGACTGAGAGGGTGACCTAACGTTAACGCACCCCCTCCGAGCCGCCCTTCGGCGGCCCACCTCCCCCAAAGGTGGAGGCAAGGGCGCTTCCGCGCCGGATCATCCTTTTCATGTTTATGAAAAAGATGTTCGGATTAACTATTTCTGATCTTCACCACATCCGGGTGAGCTTTTCCAAAATTCATCAGCTGCTCCATCCGGGGATTGGCGGCCGGTTTGGCAGACAGGTCCACCACCGATGCCTGAATATGGCGGCCCAGCATGGCGGAAGCCTTCCGGGAGACCACTTCCAGGATATCCGGCTTGTTCAGAGTCTCCGCGATAAACCGGTTGCCGCAGCGCAGCTCCAGCGTATTTCCCACCAGGAAGCCCTGCATGGGAGCGTTGGGCGTGGCCACAAAGAAGCCCATGGCCGGAGGCTTCAGCTCCTTCCGGGCGGCAGCGGTCAACTCCTGCCAGAAGCCCATGGGGGCTTCGCTGACCTGGGGCGCAGGCTCCTCCTCAGCCGGAGGGGCATCCAGGTCGTCGGGCAGCGGGGGCCGCTCGTCCTCGTCATAGATATCCTCGGGAACTTCCTTTTTCGCCGTTTTTTGCGGGACGGCGGCCACAAAGGCGCCGGTGCGCAGCTGTTCCTCGATCCGGGTGATCCGGGCGTTCATGGCCTTCACATCCAGACTCAGCTCCGGCTGGCACAGCTCCAGAATGCACAGCTCCGCGTCCATCCGACGGCTGGCGCTTCTGGTGAAGGACTGCATGGTCTCCTGGATCCGATTCATCATACGGACCAGTTCCCCGGAGGAAAGCTGTTTCGTCAGTTCCAGGACCTCCTTGTCGGAAGCCACCCCGGAGAGCATGGTGATTCCGGCGTTTCCGGCGGTTTTCAGCACCAGAAGATCCCGGGTCAGGCAGGCCATCTCGTCCAGCATGGCAGACAGGTCCTTGCCCTCGGTATAGAGCCGGTTGAACAGCTCCAATGCTTTTTTCGTATCGTGGGCGGCGATGTAGCCCATGAGCTCGCCGCATTTCTGCTCGCCTGCGATGCCCAGGCACTGATACACCCGCTCGGCAGTGAGCTCACCGGTGGTGGCGCTGGCGCACTGGTCCAGCAGGCTCAGGCCGTCACGCATGCCGCCGTCGGCAAGCCGGGCCAGGACCCTGGCAGCGGAGTCATCCAGGTCGATGTTCTCCTGATAGGCAACGTACTGCAGTCTTGCGGCAATGTCCTCCTGGGAGATCCGGCGGAAGGAAAACCGCTGGCACCGGGAAAGGATGGTGGCCGGGACCTTGTGCAGTTCGGTGGTGGCTAAGATAAACAGCAGATGCTCCGGGGGCTCCTCAATGATCTTTAAGAGCGCATTGAAGGCGGAAATGGACAGCATGTGAACCTCGTCGATGATGTACACACGCATTTTGACCTGGCTGGGGGTATAGATGGCGTCGTCCCGCAGATCCCGGACGTTGTCCACGCCGTTGTTGGAGGCGGCGTCGATTTCCAGCACATCCATGCAGGAGCCGTCATCGATACTCCGGCAGGCGGCGCAGCAGTTGCAGGGGTTGCCGTTTTCCGGATTCAGGCAGTTGACAGCCTTGGCCAGGATCTTGGCGCAGGAGGTCTTACCGGTGCCCCGGGACCCGGTGAACAGATACGCATGGCTCATGCGCCCACTCTGTAACTGGGTCTTCAAGGTCTGGGTTACCGCCATCTGACCGGACACGTCGTCGAAAGTCTGGGGCCTGTATTTACGGTATAATGCTTGATATGTTGCCATAGGCCCCATCCTTTCGAAGTTGATAGTTGAGAGTGGATAGTTGATAGTTAATTTTTAATGGATCTTACACTGGATACAAGGATTTTGATCAGTTCATCACAATCTAAGTATATGGATTCAAACTCGGTTTTCGTCAGATAGTCTGTAGCTTCCAGTAAACGAAGCCAATACTCGGTTTCTGATGCTTCCTTCAAAGCGATATTGAGTTTTGATAAAAAGTCTGCGCGGCTCTGGGCCTGCTGGGCCTCAGTTACATTTGCACCAATACTCGTACCGGATCGCAGAAGCTGATTGGACAGCGTATACTCTCTTCTCTCTGTCCGAAGAACCTTACAAAGTTTCACGATCCTGACGGCAAACGCAAAGCTTTTCTGCTGAATGTTATTCTTCATAAACTATCAACTCTCAACTATCAACTTACAACTCAAAAAGCGACCGGCTCATAACAAGATCGCACACCCACATTTGAACAAATCGAACGCCCGGACACCATGCAGTTAGCTCAAGAACGGCAACCTCGCGGCACACGAGAAGATCCGCTTAAGGCTGCTTGGTTCCCCACCTGACCTGGTTCACGGGATCCCGTTGCGCAAGACCGATCTCTCAACACCACTTACATGGCACAGACAGCACTCAAGTTCGCCCGGGTGTGGGAATTCATCCCTGCTGTAGCGGATTGCAGGTATAGGGCACCGCTATCTCCCCGACTAGTGCGACCTTGTTATAAGCCGGTCGGCAGTAACAAGGTAATGTTCAGTTGAAAACGAATTAGTTCAGCTTGGACTCCACGAAGTCAGCCAGCTCCTGGAAGGTGGTGATCTTCTGATCTTCCATCTCCAGCTCGATGCCCAGCTCGCTCTCCAGGTCCATGACCATCTCCACCACGTCCAGGGAATCGATGCCCAGGGACTCGAAGGTGGAATCGGGAGTGATCTCAGCAAGATCCAGATCCAGCTGCTTGGCGGCAAACTTAGCCAGTTTCTCAAACATAGTAATTCCTCCAAATAATAATTTCAGATTGGCATTACAGTGGGTCTATTTTAGTACAAGATACGGTGTTTGTCAA
Source organism: Oscillospiraceae bacterium (assembly GCA_015067615.1). Classification (GTDB taxonomy): domain Bacteria; phylum Bacillota; class Clostridia; order Oscillospirales; family Oscillospiraceae; genus Faecousia. The sequence continues at coordinate 30,791 of SVMD01000015.1, read as the reverse complement.
CAATTGATTTTTTCAACTATTCTCCATAACGGATTTCATTGTTCAGCACAGAAAGCTCGTGGTAGGCGTTGAAATCATCCTTATCCTCTTTCAACAGCCGAAGGACCCTTCGGATCTGCTCCATGTAATTCTCGCAGCGCTCCCGGTTATAGATCAGACTGGTGAGCAGGATGTGGCATTGCTGATAATTGTAGGAGGAGCCGGATTCCGCCTCCCGCAGCCACTTGCAGGAGGTCATGAAGCTGTGAAAAGCTGCCACGCCCATGTAGTAGGAACCGTCACTTCCGGTATGGACAAAGTCAGCAAAATGGTTGGCGGCGTTGCCGACACAGGCAGCGCAGTATTCCTCCATCCGTTCTTCAGTACACCTTTCATAGCGCCACAGACCAATAAACAGAATGTTCAAAAGAATGGAAACAGACAGCAGAACACAAAGCAGACGCTTATGATCTGAAATTGATTTCTCCGGCTTCGGCAATTCCGGCGGCTCCGGAAGAGGTTCAGAAACCAAATCCTCACCAATCTGCCCGGTGGCAAGAAATTCCACATCCACCTCAAGAAGACCGGCCAGCGCAATGAGATTTTCCATATCGGGAATGGACAGATCATTTTCCCACTTGCTCACCGCCTGACGGCTCACGTTCAATGCTTCTGCCACATATTCCTGGGAGAGCTTCTTGTCCCTGCGCAGGGTGCTGATGCGTTTTCCTAATGTCATGGTCATGTCACCTCACCGGAATTTTATCCGAAACACCGGCAAAAATCCACCACCCGAGTGTCAACTATCGGTTGCATCCACGCAATTTACACAGAAATCCCTGCCGCGTAGGCCGTTGCCCAGGCAATCTGCAGGTTGAAGCCGCCTGTGTAGGCGTCGCAGTCGATGATCTCTCCGGCGAAGTAGAGGCCAGGCACCTTTTTGGATTCCATGGTTTTGGGATCGATTTCCGACACCTTCACACCGCCGGAGGTGATGATGGCCTCGGCCACCGGGCGCTTTCCGGTGATGGTGATGGAGAAAGCCTTCAGCAGCTCCACCAGGGCCCTTCTCTTCTGCCGGGTCAGGGAATTGGCCTGCATGGCAGGATCGATTTCCAGACGGCGCAGGACGATGGGGATCATGCTCCGGGGCAGCAGGTCCGTCAGGGCGTTCTCCATGGAGCGGTTTTTGTACATTTCCAGATCCCGCTGAATCCGTTCGTCCAGCTTGTTATCTTCCAGAGCAGGCTTCAGATCGATCACAAGACGGCAGCCCTCCCCTTTCAGATGGCAGCTGGCGGACAGCACCGTGGGACCGGAGACACCGAAATGGGTGAAAAGCAATTCGCCAAAGTCCTTGTAAAGGACCTTGCCCTTGGCATTCAGGAGTTTGACGCCGCAGTTGCGCAGGGCCAGACCCTGCATATCCTGGCAGTCATGTCCCTCGGTTTCCAGGGGCACCAGGCTTCCCTGGGCAGGAATGATGGTATGGCCCAGGGCTTCCGCCATGGCATAGCCGTCACCGGTGGAGCCGGTGGTGGGATAGCTTGCGCCGCCGGTGGCCAGAATCACAGAAGCGCACTCGATGGTCTCACTCTGGGTGATGACGCCCCGGACGATGCCGTTTTCCGTGTGGATGCCCTTGACCCGGGCAGTTTTGACAGTCACCTTGCTGCGGCGCAGTTCAGACAGCAGGCAGTCCAGGATGGATCTGGCGCTGTCGCTCACCGGGAACACCCGGTTGCCCCGCTCGGTCTTCAGGGCGCAGCCCCGGTCCTCGAAAAAGGCCTTGATCTTCTCAGGCGGGTAGGCGGTCATGGCGCTGTAGAGGAAGCGGCCGTTCCGGGGGGTATTTTGCAGGACGTCCTGGGCGGCGCAGTCATTTGTGACGTTGCACCGGCCCTTGCCGGTGATCAGCAGCTTCTTGCCCAGACGGTCATTCTTTTCCAGCAGCAGGACCTTTTTGCCGTTGTGGGCTGCGGTGATAGCGGCGAACATACCCGCCGGGCCACCGCCGATGACGATGCAGTCGTATACCATATTACTTCTCCTGCTTTTCGTAGACGTTGTACTGATCCCAGATCCGCTCCAGGGATTCAAAGGTCCGGTGCAGCTCCTTCTGACGTCTGGAGGCGATGGCCACGATCAGGGCGTTGACCACGCTTAGGGGGGCAACCAGACTGTCAACCAGGCTCACCATATCGCTCTTGGCGCACAGCACGTGGTCGGAGCTGAGGCCCAGGGGGGATTCCCGGTTGTCGGTGATGCCGATGACGGTGGCGCCGGTGGACCGGGCATACTGGGCACCCTTGGTGGTGGCGGAGGAATACCGGGGGAAGGAAAAGGCAATAACCACGTCCTTGGAATCCATGCCCACGATCTTTTCAAACATCTCGCTGGTGCCGCAGCCGGTGACAGTATGCACATTGTTGAACATATAATTCAGGTAATAGCCCAAAAACTCCGCCAGAGGGGCAGCGGAACGGACGCCCAGGATATAGACCCGCTTGGCGTTAATGATGGCATTGACCGCGGCATTGAACTCTTCCCGGCTGAGAGTCTCCCCGGTCTGGCGCAGCTTCTCCATATCGGAATGCATGACCATGGAGACCACATCCTGGTCGCCGATGCGGTTGTTGGCAACCTCGATTCGCTGGACGGAGGTGAGCCGGTTCAGGACCATTTCCTGCATGGCCTTCTGCATGCTGGGATAGCCGTCGAAGCCCAGGTCCACGGCGAAGCGGACCACAGTGGATTCGCTGACGCCCACGGTCTTACCCAGACGGTTGGCGGTCATGAAGGCGGCCTTGTCGTATTCTTCCGTAATATATTTGGCGATCAGCCGCTGGCCCTTGGAAAACTTGGGCTGCCGCTGCTTGATGATGTCCAGAATGTCGTTGCTCATATTGGGTCCTCCCAGCTTGGTTTTGCTCATTTATTAATAGTAACAAAACCGCGGCTCTTTTGCAAGAGCCGCGAAGAAAAATTGCAATTTTTATTTCAATCGTTCCACTTCATCCGGATTTAAGTAACGCCACTTGCCCTTGGGCAGGTCTCCAAGCTCCAGCCTGCCCTCCCGGATCCGGCGCAGCCGGGTCACATGCATACCGGCGGTCTCGCACATTCGGCGGACCTGGCGGTAGCGGCCCTCGTGGATGGTGATCTGGATCCGGGCAGTCTGCCCTTCCACCTTTAATAGCTTCAGTTTGGGCCTGCGCAGCCGGTAGCCGTCCAGCTCCATGGGCTCCGAAAGCCGCCGGAAGGCGCCGGGATTATAGCCGGTGACCCAGGTGTCGTAGGTTTTCTCCACCTCATGCTTCGGGTGCATCAGGGTATTGGCAAAATCACCGTCGTTGGTAAAGAGCAGCAGTCCCTCGCTGTCCATGTCCAGCCGCCCCACCGGGTAGACCCGGACACCGCAGTCGGCCACCAGCTGGGCGGCATTGGGCCGCCCCTTTTCATCGGACAGGGTGGTGACGTAGCCCCTGGGCTTGTTCAGCATCAGATAGACGTATTCCTGCTTTCCGGGCAGGGGCCTGCCCTCCACCAGAATTTCATCCGTTTCCGCATCCGCAGTGTCGCCCAGTTTGGCAACCGTGCCGTTGACGGTGACTTTACCCTCTGTGATCAGCTCCTCCGCCTTTCGCCGGGAGCAGACGCCCCGGGAGGAGAGTATTTTTTGCAGTCGCTCGTTCATATTTCCTTCCTCCCGAAGAGTTTTTCGAAAAAGTGCGGTTCTTCTTCCGGCTCCTGTTCCACAGTTTCGCCGTAGACCACAGGAATTTTCCCCACCGCATTGCCCTCGATGAGCACATAGGCATACCCGGCCTCTGCCCCCTCAGTTACCGGGGAATAGACAAAGCCGGGACCGGGCAGAGCAAGCACCGGATCCTCCCCCGGTGCCAGCGCATAGTCAAAATCTTCCGCCGCCAGGAGCTCCACCCTGGTTTCCTGCCCGCTCTCCACTTCCAGAACCCCAACCCGGTCTCCCGCGGTGACGATCCGACGGACAGTGTAGCGGGAGAAGCCCTCTTCCAATAGCGCGGAGTGATCCGCCCAGTCATTGGGATCGTTCAACGTCACACAGATCAGCCGCCGCCCATCCCGGGTGGCGCTGGATACCAGGATTCGTCCCGCCGCTTTCGTATACCCGGTTTTCACACCGTCGGCACCGGGTACCTGCCACAGCAGTTTATTGTGGTTGCGCAGATACCGGCTCCCCACGGTGACGGTTTTGGCGGACACGGTTTTGTAGAAAATGGGATTTTCCATGGCGTAGGCCGCCAGGACCGCCAGATCTTTGGCTGTGGAGTAATGGCCGGAACTGTCCAGACCGTTGGGATTTTCAAAATGGGTATTTTTAAGACCCAGAACATGGGCCTTGTCATTCATCAGCTCCGCAAAGCCCTCCACCGTGCCGCCGCAGTAGATGGCCAGGGCCACCGCCGCGTCGTTTCCGGAACTGAGCATCAGACCGTAGAGCAGTTCCTGGATGGTCAGAACCTCCCCCTCCTTTAAATACATGGAGGAGCCCTCGATGCCCACCGCCTCTTTGGGGATGCGCATCCGGTCCAGAACATTGCATTGCTCGCAGACGATCAGGGCCGTCATGATCTTGGTGGTGCTGGCGATCAGGCTGCGCTGATCTGCATTTCGTTCATAGATCACCCGGCCGGTCACCGCATCCAGGACAATGGCCTTTTCCGCGGAGACAGCCTGCACGGGAATGTGTAAAAACAGGACGGCAGCCAGCAACGCAGCCGCCGTCCCGGTGAATATTCGTTTCATCTTCCTCACCCGGTAACAGTATGTCCCGGATAAAGCCAATTATTCCTTGGGGGCCGTTCTGGAATCGATAAAGGACGCGATCTTATCCAGGGTATCGGGCACCATTTCCACGATCCGGTCGGCGGTGGTATTGGCTGCCACAGGCACGGGCATCATGCGCACATTGCCGCCGGAGACGATCAGGAAGCAGATAGGGGTGACGCTCATGCCGCCGCCGGCACCACCGCCGAAGGCATCCTTGGCGCTCTTGGCGTAGTCGCTACCGCCGCCGCCAAAGCCCACGCTCACCTTGGACACGGGGATAATGGTGACGCCGTCGGGGGTGGTGATGGGATTGCCGATGACAGAATTGACATCGATCATCTCCTTGATCTTCGCAATGGTATTTTCCAGCATATTAGGTAACGTCTGGCTCATTTTTGGCACCGCCTTTTCGTTTTTTCATGATTTTCAGATATTGTACTGCGGCCTTGAAGAGGAATTTGAACACCGCTCCAAGGATTCTGCCCAGGGTGACCGTCAGGTCCACGTGGGCGATTACAAGGGTTTCCGAGGCTACGAAGTCACATTCCACCTCGATATCCCGTTTTTTGATCACGAACCACTGTTCCAGCTTGGGAAGCAGATTTCCCAGGGCTGTCCAGGCTCTGCCGTAGTTCAGGGCCAGGTCATAGGGGTCTCCTCCTGCCAGGATCAGCTTCAGCTGCAGGTAGTCAAAGTGGAGCGTGTGGATGAAGTCCCCCAGAAATTCAAATACCGTTTTCACCAGGGGCAGGAAATCCAGCAGGCTGCCGCCCTTCTCCTTTTTTTCTTCCGGCTTCGGTTCCGGAGGGGGCGCGTCGGCGCCCACCTGTTTGGGTGGCTGCTGCGCTTCCTTCTTTGGCTTCGGCTTTTTCTTGGGCTTTTCTTTTTTCTCCTTCGGGGGCTTCTTTTTTCCGGGAACCACTGTAAATTTCAGGGGTCCGGCTATAATTTTCACCACCGCGCCCTCGGAATTATAATGGACACTGACGCCCAGGGGCAGCACCAGCAGAAAAACCAGTATGCCCAGTGCGATCCACCAACCCATCAGCATCCCTCCCCTTCCTTGGGAGTTTGCACCTCTTCGATGGGTTCGCCGAAGGATATCTTTTCAATGGGAGGAAGCTCTTCCAGGCTGCTCAGGCCAAAGGTCCGCAGGAAATCCGGGGTGGTCCTGTACTGGATGGGCCGTCCGGGGACGTTTAACCGCCCGGCCTCCTCAATGAGCTTCTTATTCAGAAGGGCGCTGATGGAATAGGAGCTGTCCACGCCTCTGATCTGCTCCACCATGGCTTTCGTAGCCGGCTGGTAGTAGGCGATGATGGTCAGGGCCTCCAGCTGGGAGGCGGAGAGCTTCGGGGGCTTCCGGGTTTCCAGAGCCTTTGTCACGAAGTCAGCAAACTCGCCGGAGGAAACCATCTGATAGCCCTTTTCCAGTTTGATGATCCGGATACCCCGGCGCTCAAAGGCCAGTTTATTGGCCAGCTCGTCCACAGCGGCGATGATATCCGCCTCGTCAACCTCCAAAGTATAGGCCAGGCGGCTTACCTCCACCCGCTCACCGGCGGCAAAGAGGATGGCCTCGATGATTCTCTGCAATTCTTCCCGATCCATCAGGCTTCCTCCTTTTTCTCAGTTTCCAGCAGGCGTACATTGGGATTGTCTCCGTTTATATCGTCTTCCAAACTCACCGTATTGGTTTTGCACAGCTCCAGAATGGCCAGAAACGTGGCCACGATCTCGGAGCGGCTGCGGTTGCCCTTAAACAGGTTTTTTAAGCGTTCGATACCGCGCAGCAGCAGCTGGCGCATCACCTCTCCTGCCTTCCGGGTCACGGGATAGGGCTCCTTGCCCACAATACCCATGAAATTCACCGTCGGCGGCGGCAGCTGCCGGGCAGACCGCTCGGCAATGGTATCCAGAGCCTTCAGCAGGTCGATGGGGTCATGCTGATAGCGGTAGGTCTTGTCCTTTCGCAGGGGCTCCGGGTCCTTGACAAACATGCACCGGCCGATCTCATTTCTGGGCTCCAGAATGGTGATGGCCTGGCGGATGCCCTCCATGGCCTCCTTCCGCTGGCGCTCGATGAGGCTCTGGCGCAGTACATCCAGCTCCTCCTCCGCCTCCTGCTGCTCGGCAGCGGACAGGAGCATCTTGGTTTTGATCAGCATCAGGTGGGATGCCATAGAGATAAACTCACTGGCAATCTCCATATCCATCCGCTTCATCTCGTCTAAGTAAGCCAGGTACTGCTCCAGGATCGCAGTGATGGACACGTCCTGAATTTCAATTTTATTCTTGCTCAGCAGCAGAAAAATCACATCCAGAGGGCCGTCGAAATCCTCCAGCTCCTCGGTGCGGGTGCGGACGATGCCCTCCAGACGGTAACGCGGTTCAGCCATGGTGCGCTCCTCGGATCATAAAAAACATACTTTGATGTATTATACCACTTCTTTCCGGGGTGCGCAAGTATTTCATCAAAAAATCGGCTTTGTCACAGAAAGGATTGCTTTTTTTGACAGAATATGATATGATGCCCTTAATAAACCTTAAGAAATGTTTTGGAGGGGTTTCTCGTGGCAAAACGCAATAATCGCTATCGTCAACTGGATTTTCTCATGACCCGCGTGGTCATCGGTGATGCTTTCCTGTTCCTGCTGTACCTGCTCTGCGCCGCCACCGGCATCGGCTGGCTGAAGGGTCTGTGCGCCTTCGTGGTCATCGTAGGCTCCGCCCTGGGCGCCGCCTATCTGTATCTGACCCAGGAATGGCTGAAAAAGCGCAGCCTGTGGATGACCATGAGCTTTGGTGCCCTGTTCCTGCTGACCATCGTCAGCCTGATCTGCAAGGTTCCCTACGGCCCCGTGGCATAAAAATCGCATAGTTTTAGCGGCAGTCCAATTTGGACTGCCGCTTTTTGTTATCTGTAGAAGCTGTTGCCGCCGATGAATTCCCGAACCAGAGAGGTGGGCGGAATTTCGTCGTCCACGTCCGCTCCCTTTACATAGTTCAGAATCTTCACCATACCCCGGACCTGCTCGTAGCAGGGGTCCTCCGGTTCCACGGCGGTGAGCAGCGGATAAATGTGCTTCTTGATCACCGCAAGCTCATAGAGGGTGGAGCTGTTGAAGATCACGTCCGCGTTCTCCTGATAGGGGAAAATCCATCTGCGCTCGCCCCGCTGGACACTGGCCCACATGGAGAGCGTCCGCTGAACGGAGGAATTCCGGGTCTCATAGTCCCGGACGGTACGCCGCAGCAGCCGCAGGTAGGAGGTGGGGATCCGGTTGTGGTTATCCAGATTCAGGGGGATCAGGGCGCTGACATAAAGCCTAAATATCAGGTTCGGCTCCACATCCTGGGGCAACATGGCCGGATTCAGGGCGTGGAGGCCCTCCACGATGATGACGGAGTTTTCGTGCAGCTGCATCTTATGGCCCCGCCACTCCCGGCGGCCGGTCTTGAAATTGAAGGTAGGCAGCTCCACTTCCTCACCCCGGAGCAGCTTTGCCATATCCTGCCGGAACAGGTCGCAGTCCAGGGTGTTGATATGTTCCAGATCCAGCTGGCCGTCGGGGCCCGGGGCGATCTTGTCCCGGTCGATGTAGTAGTCGTCCAGGCTCATCAAAATGGGCTTCTTGCCGTGGACCCGCAGCTGGGTGGCCAGCCGGTTGGCAGAGGTGGTCTTGCCGGAGGAAGAGGGGCCTGCCAGCATCACCGCCCTGGCCCCACGCTGACAGATCATATCCGCCACCTGGGAGTAGCGCTTCTCGTGGAGGGCTTCATTAACCCGGATCAGCTCCCGGATCCGTCCGGATTCCGTCAGCTCGTTCAGATCCGCCACTGTCTCGCACTCCATCAGCTGGCACCATTTTTCGCCCTCGGAGAAAACGGAGAAGAAATTGGGCATGGAGGGCATCTTGGCCAGGGTATCCGGATTTTCATTGTCCGGGTACAGCAGCACGAAGCCTCCGTCGGCAGGCAGAATATCCCACACCGTTACATAGGCAGTGGAGGGCGCCATCTCGCCATAATAATAGTCGGCAAAATCTCCATAGGTATACTCGTCGAAATAGTCCACGCTCCGGTATTTCAGGAGTCTTGCTTTATCCAGCTGTCCCTCCCGGGTGTAGCGGTCCAGGGCGCTTTCCAGGCTGACCCGGCGGCGGATCAGAGGAATATCCTCCGCCACGATTGTTTCCACCCGGGCTTTCAGGGCAGACACGGAAAAGTCCACCGCATTTTCCACCTGAATATAGACGCTGGGGCCCAATGTACAGCTGATCTTTGCCACCGCCTCCGGCCACAGCTGCCGGATGGCCAGGAAGATCACAAACTGGGCGGTGCGCTGATACACTTCCCTGCCTGCTTCGTCCGCGTAACGCAGCAGATGCACTTCACCCTGGGATGCCTCCATGGCCCTGCGGATGGTGGGCCGGTCCTGGGCATCGGATTCCCGGACCGGAATATAATTTAAGGTAAACACCTCGCCGGCGATCTTCGCCGCCAGGGGACGGCAGGAAAGCTTGTCGCAGTCCAGTCCCCTGTCCCGGATCAGCTCCAACAGCGTCTGCCCCGCCTGGGGGACAACGCCGATTCCATCCATTCGCAGTTCCATACCAGCACCTCCGCATATTGCATAATTTCTTTATCGACATATTATCACATTCTGTGCAGAATTACAATGACCATTCTGTAAACAATCAGGCCGCTTCCCGAAAGAAGCGGCCTAAAATTCTATGCGGTTACAGGGTAATATGTACCTCGTCCCCATCGGAGGAGATCACATGGACCAGTTCCCAGGAGCCGTACCGCCGTTTGATGCGGCGAAATTCTGCAAAGAGCCTGTGCAGGGCTTCCGGGGGAATATTCTTCATGGCATCCCCGGCATATTTTCGCCCCACACGGTTTGCCAGCCAGACGGTTGCCTTGCTGAAAACCAGATTCGTCGGCAGAGGGATGTCAATATTGGTATCCCCGGATTTTACTATGATCCTCATTCCACCACGATCTCCACGGTATCGCCGTCAGCGGATTCAACCTCCACCAGCTTGCCGATGAGGCCCTTCTCCGCCAGTTCCAGAATCTTATTCAGATCCACGTTCTTCAGGTTCTCCATCCCCGACACACTGCCGGAAATATCCATTCCCATTTCCAGGCCCACCTTCACCAGGCTCATGGGCAGATTCACCCGGACCTTGTCGCCCTGGGCGCTGTCCACCTTAATGCGCAAGGTCAGCGCATCCAGGCTCTTTCGCTGGTCCACAGGGACCAGCTTGACCTCGTCATTCTTGCCTGTAAGCAGCTCGTCGGTGGTGACGCCCAGCACCTTGCAAAGCTGGGGCAGCAAACTGATATCCGGGCAGGAGGCATCGTTCTCCCACTTGGATACCGCCTGGGAGGATACCCCAAGCTGATTTGCCAGGTCCTCCTGGGTCATGGCCTTTGCCTTGCGGAATTTGGCGATCCGGTTGCCGATTGTTTCATTCATAGCTTTTCGCTCCTTTCTCTTTGTGGCTTCATTTTAGAATAAAAAGGAGCCAAAAGTAAGGGGTCAACGGTTGGTTTTACCCAACCATTGGTAGTAGAGCCGCCCAACTGTTGGTTGGATACCCCTTTTACAGGTTGTTTTCGCTGCCGATGGTCATAATATCGTAAGGCGTGGTCTGGTAGACGAAGTAATTGAGCCAGTTGGAAAACAGCAGGTTCGCATGGCCCCGCCACCGGACGATGGGATCCTTCGTATCGTCGTCATCGGGGAAGTAGTTCTCGGGCACGTGGATGGGCAGCCCTAAGTTCTTGTCTCGGAGGTACTCGTTTTTCAGGGTGTCCGGGTCGTACTCGGAATGTCCGGTGACGAAGATCTGCCGTCCCTCCTTGTTCATCATGGCGTAGACGCCTGCCTGGGGGGACGAAGCCAGGATCTTCAGTCCCGGAATTTTTTCAATATCACAGCGGTCCACGGTGGTATGCCGGGAGTGGGGCGCATAAAATTCATCGTCAAAGCCCCGGAGCAAAATGGCGTGCTTCTGCTCCTTGTGATGGGGGAACACGCCGAAGAGCTTTTCATCCAAAATCCGCTTGGAAACACCGTAGTGGTAGTAAAGCCCCGCCTGAGCGCCCCAGCAGATATGGAAGGTGGAATGGACATGGGTCTTGCTCCACTCCATGATCTGACACAATTCCTCCCAGTAGTCCACATCCTCGAAGTTCATCTTCTCCACCGGCGCGCCGGTGATGACCATGCCATCAAATTTCCGGTCCTTCAGTTCGTCAAAAGTCTTGTAGAAGGACAGCAGATGCTCCTGGGATACGTTTTTGGACTTGTGGGTGCTGGTGTGCATCAGCTCCAGGTGGACCTGCAAAGGGGTATTGCCCAGAAGCCTTGTCAGCTGGGTCTCGGTGACGATCTTGGTGGGCATCAGGTTCAGCAGCACGATCTCCAGAGGGCGGATGTCCTGGGTCACGGCCCGGGTCTCCGTCATGACAAAGATATTTTCCTGTTGCAAGACCCCTGTTGCGGGCAGATCGTTGGGGATCCGAATGGGCATCGGGATTCCTCCTTATGTCTATAATGGGTACATTGTACTTTACCCGGGGACGTTTGTCAATTCAAGGGTTGTCCCCCGATAGTAATGGGCCAGGATTTCTGCATAGGTGCTGCCCGAAACCGCCATGGCCTCGGCCCCATACTGGCTCATGCCCACCCGATGGCCGAAGCCCCTGGTGGTGATGGTGACCCCTTTTTCATCAGGTTTCAGGGTGAACACCGTAGAATATAAGCCCAGCTTGGACCTCAGAAAAGTCCCGGCGCAGGCCACACCCCCGATAGTTACCGTATCCACCCCACCGCCGGAGGTGTAGTTTACCTGACCAAACCAGATTTCTGGGCTCCCGGTGAGGAGAAGTCCCAGCCTGTTCGCAAATTCCTCTCCGGTAAAATAGACCGTGTCCGTGTAGTGGGCTGCATTTTCCTCCCCGGGACTCTCCACGGACCGCAGATAGGGCACATCCGAACCCCACACCGCCACCGCATCCTCCGTCAGCCCCCCGGAGCAGGAAAAATAGGTTGCTTCGATGAGCTTCCCTTCATAGGTCAGCACATAGCCGCAGGTCCCCTCCACCGCCCGGCGGGCCTGACCGACAGCAGATTGAGTTCCTCCCATTCCCAGATATTCCTCCTCAGAAAACCAGGCCTGACAGCAGGCCGGTTCCGCGCATACAGAGCCGTCCCCATGCTTTCCTCCTGTCTCCATGGCCCTGCACACATAGGTCCTGGCCGCCACCGCCTGGGCCTTTTTCGCCTCCAATTCAAAATTGGATGGCAGCTCCGCCAGCACCACGCCCACAAGATACTCTTCCAGGTCCATAGTCTCCACACTTCCGTCGCTTCTTCTCAAACGCATTTCCATCCGTTTCAGCGGCATGGTCTGTTGGGGCTCCAGAGGCCGGAACTGTGTTTCCGCCGGTGTCGGATTCTCCCGGTCCTCCACCGCCCAGTTCAGCGTGATCCCCGGCAGGATCATGCCCATGATCAGCGCCATAATGATTTCCCTCCACATGGACTTCATTGTCATTCCTCCCTCGGCCTCTATGGTAGCAGTCGGGAAGAAAATATCCTGTCATAAGCGAATCTTGACAAGATAATTTCCCGGGAGTATAATGTTTACATTCCATGGGCCTGTAGCGCAGCTGGGAGCGCATTACATTCGCATTGTAGGGGTCGAGGGTTCGAATCCCTTCAGGTCCACCAAAAAGAAACACCACCCACCGGGTGGTGTTTCTTTTTGGTACTTGTAGAGAATCGAAAATCATCATGCAACAGCCCGGTGGACTGTTGCTCGTTGCGGCTCGACCGCAACGACTCCCTGATTCCATCAAAGCCCTCTCACTTCTCATGTCCCACACTGATCAATTCCGTGGGAAAATCCTTCGTTTTTCAGGCTCAGTCCGTAGGACAGTGATGAAATTCGCAAATCGGCTTTTCACAATGTTGGACTTCTGTATGCCTCCAGTTTACACGTTATCTCCATAGCACATATATGAACAATGCACGCCCCTCCCCGGATTTTACTCAGGGAGGGGCGTCTTTTGCTTTGCGGTCCTGCATCATCCAGGGGCTTCCCATGACGCGATTCAGGTTTTCGGCATTATTCGCCTTCTAAACCTTTTCTGATCACCGGAAACGGATTCCGCCGTTCATCTCCGGGACGTTGTCAATGACCAGGGTATCATAATAGGGATAATATACAGTCTGACCCTGGGCGACGCCGGAAAGAATCTGAACATATTCTCCGTCTGAAGCACCTGTGGTAACCGCCACCGGGTTCACGAATTCTCCTGTTTCTTCATCGTATCCGGTATAGACATAGGTTCTCGTTCCGTCTTCCATCAGCGCGGCAACCGGAATGCAGATTGCTGACCGGGCTGTTTCCATGGTAAGACAGACAGAAGCATTCATACCGGGGAGCATATTGACTTCCTTCATCAGGGTTATTTCCACTGTAAATTTACTGTTTCCGCCCTCACTCTCGCTGGTGTCGGAAATGGAAGTCACCTCTCCATGAAAGCTTTCGCCGGATAAGGCGTCCACGGTAACTACAGTTTCCTGTCCTATATGAATTTTAGTGATATCCAATTCATCCACGGTAATCTGAACAGACACCTGTTCCTGGGGAATGACAGAAGCAATTGTAACCATCTCCAGGCCGTAAAGTTCGAAGGTCTCCTCCTGTGCAAAACCTCCCCCGAAGCCCGGCACGGCGGCGCCGCTGTGCGGTTTATTCTCCTCCGGCTGTGCAGGTTCGGTTGGTTCTGTTGGGTCCGGAACGACAGGCTGCGTCGGTTCGGAGGGTTCTGCCGGCACAGTCTCCTCCGGGGTATCCGGCTGCGTGTTTCCCTTTGTGACACGAACTGCCCACACGATATTCCCCGCACTGTCACCGGCAAAGAGCAGGATATCTCCCGCCGCAATGGATGCAGCATCTATCTGCACCCACTCTCCGCCGGACAGCTCATATATCGGAGCGCTGACCGCATAAATCACAGCTTCCGTCATCAGGGCAGTATCCACAGGAACACCGGACAGATCCATATAATCCGTAACGGCAAGGCTCTGAGGATTGATTTTCAGGATAAGACCGTCGATACCCACCTGCGCCACCTGACCGATATAGTTGATATAGCCGGTCTCGTCATTCCCATTGGGGGCATTGACAAGCAGAGAAAGGGTCCATCCGGCTTTGCTGGTTGCGAGCATATAGGCGCCGCTTTCATCCACACCGGTGACGATGCCGCCCCGGGGCGCTGTGACCGCCTCGCTCTGATACAGCTTGAACAGCTCCAGCATCAGCGCTTCATATTCCCGATGCTGACGGGCAAGGGCTTCAAATTCCGCGGTATGTCCGGTATCCGCCAAATCAAAGAGTGTTTTTCCTGCCTTTACCACGTCGCCCTCACTGACGCGAATCCGGGAGATCCTGCCGGAATAGGCCACCACATTCCACTGGCTGTGGATGTATAGTGCTCCTGAGCCAATCCGCACACCATCCGCTGTGGATATCCCGACTGTTTCACCGACAGCATAGCCTTCGTCCGCAACCGTGACAGTCAGAACGCCTTCCATATTGGATTCTACCTTACCTTCAACTTCGGTTCCGTCGGACAAGGCTACACAGACAGCATCTCCGCCGATGAATTCCGTGCTGCACGGAATTTGAACCGCCATAAGGCCGTCCAGAGAGAGAACCGCCAACGAACCGTCCCGGAGGATGACATCCTGTACGTTTTCACCCTCAACGCCATAGATGCGCTTCACGGTTCCGCCTGCCGCGGCGGTTACGGCTTTCAGGGCAGTATCCCCGCTCACATCATCCAGCTGCTCCTGTAAATAATCCATGGTTTCCTGTACCTGGGTAATCGCTGACATGATGCTGACCCGATCTGCCCAAGCTATGGGCTGCCCATGGACTACCATATCGCCATTGCTGACCAGATATTCCTTCACCTTCACAGCGGCAGGGATCGTGATCTCTGCCGCATCTTCCGCGGTCAGTGTACCGCCGCCCAAGAGATTCGTGGAAATTTCTCTGTTTTCCGCCACAGCGGACAGAATACTGGCCTTGGGCCCGGTTTCCGGTTCTTCTCCTGCGGCGATCATGGGCAAAAAGGCAAGGGTCGCAGTAATCGTGGCGATCAGCGCCCAGGAAATATATTTTTTCATCCGTTTCTTTTGCTGTTTTTCCATGGGTCAACCTCCGTAATGCAGTGCGTCAATGGGTTTCATTTTGGCCGCTTTGTTGGCTGGGTACAGTCCGAACACCACACCGATCACAAAGCAGAAGCCCACAGCGATCAATACAACACCGCCATTCAGACGGAACACCATATTCAGACTGACCACCACTGTGTTGACGATCTGCAATATGGACCAGCTCAGGAAAATACCCAGGCCGCAGCCCATCATGCAAAGCACCACCGCCTCCATCAGAAACTGGAGCAGAATGGTGCCCCGGCTGGCGCCGATGGCTTTTCGGATACCGATTTCCCTGGTCCGCTCCGTAACCGTCACCAGCATGATATTCATAATGCCGATGCCGCCCACCACCAGGGAGATGGCAGCAATGCCGCCCAGGAGGATGGTCAGAATGGAGGTAATGGAGCTCATGGTATCCTCCAGAACATCCTGGGAGGTTACCTCAAAGGCATCCTCGTCATCATCGAAACGGTCCATCAGGATCTCTGTCATTGCTGCTTCCGTCAATTCCACAGTGCTGCCCTCCGGGGCGCTTACATAGAAGGTCGTGACTTCTGACAGTGCCGTGGCAGAAAGCCGGACAAGAGAGGTATAGGGAACATACGCCACCATACTGCCGGAGGAAAACGCCGCGGTCAGGGAATCCTCATCGTCACTCAAAACACCGGCAATGGTATACTTCACCGCGTTGATGGTAACGGCTTCGCCCACACAGTCCACATAGCCGATCAGTTCCTCCGCAGCGGTTTCATTGATGACGCAGACATAGCTGTGATTATCAATGTCGGTCCTTTTCAGCCAGCGGCCCATGGCAAGCTGCAAGCCCTGAATATCATAATAGGCAGGAGTCGTACCGTAGACGGTAACACTTCCGCTTCCCTCTCTGCCGGAGGCGGTCAGCGTATCGCTGATCTGCGGCGCAAGGAGGCCGAGTTCGTCTTCTTCCATCCATTCATCCAGTGTATCCAGCGTCACGGGACAGCCCTTATCATCTGCAATGGTGACCGTGAGCATACTGTTACCCAGGGCGTTTACCGCATCGGTAACGGAGGTTGTGGCACCGCTTACAAGGCTTACCAGCACCACCAGGGCCATAACGCCGATGATAATGCCCAGCATGGTCAGCATTGCCCGCATTTTATTGGAGCTGATGGAACGAAGGGCCATTTTCAGGGAAAGGATCATAGCGTCACCTCCGTGATCTGTCCGTCCAGAATGTGGATGGCCCGGGATGCCTGCCTGGCAACGTCATTGTCATGGGTGATCAGGACAATGGTATTACCCTGGGCATGGAGATCATGGAAGATATCCATGATTTCCTGAGAGGTTTTGGAATCCAGATTGCCCGTGGGCTCGTCTGCCAGGATCAGGCTGGGGTTCGTCACCAGCGCCCGTGCAATGGAAATGCGCTGCTGCTGACCGCCGGACAGCTCCGTGGGCAGATGCTTTGCCCGATTGGAAAGGCCTACCCGTTCCAGGGCAGCTTTGACTCTCTTTTGCCGCTCCGGTCTCGGAACCTTCTGATAGATCAGGGGCAGCTCCACATTTTCTTCGGCGCTGAGCTTGGGGATCAGGTTGAAGCTCTGAAACACAAAGCCGATCTTCTGATTACGGATTCGTGCCAGTTGATTTTCGGAGTATTCCTCAATGGGCAGACCATCCAGATAATAGGTTCCGGCATCGGCAACATCCAGGCAGCCGATGATGTTCATTAAAGTGGATTTACCGGAACCGGAAGGGCCGATGATGCTGACAAACTCATGGGGGTAGATGTGCAGTGTTGCGTGGTCCAGCGCCCTTACCCGTTCTTCTCCCACCAGATAAACCTTACACAAGTCTTTAATATCGATCATGCGCGCACCTCTTAACCGCCGTTGGGCCGGTTATTGCCATTCATATCGGGCATCTTACCACCCATATCCGGCATCTGTCCGCCCATGTCGGGTCGGCTGCCTCCGCTGAAGTCAGGCATTCCGCCGGGAATATTACCGCCCATGTTGTCTCGGTTTCCGAACATGTTGCCAAAGTTCTGCTCCTCGGTGTAGTAAACCGTGTCACCCACCTTCAGTCCGGATTTGATCTGCACATAATTGTTGTTGGAAATGCCCGTAACCACGTCCACCCGGCCACCGTAGGTCTGGGTTTCCTCGTCATAGCTGGTATAGACATAGGCGCCGTTGGCGGTGCGGTTCAGCGCTTCCACCGGGATGATCAGGGCATCATCCACACCCTGGATCCGTACATCCACAGAGGCCGTCATCCCGGGAAGCATGCCTGATTGTTTTTCCAGAAGAATCACAGCACTATAGGCACCGGTTGCGCCGGTCCTGTCAATTTCCGTAACCGTTCCTGAGAAAGCATCCTCACTGACGGAGCTGACTGTCACAGCACCCTGCTGCCCGATTTCCAAAGACAGAATGTCCCCTTCGTCCACCGTGATGGTAACAGACATGTATTGATCCGGGGAGATGGCTGCAACCAGGGTTTCCTCTTCACTTGTACCTTCCGTAGATGCAATGCTTCCGGAGATGGGCGCGACAATGCCACCGTTTCGCTGAATTCGCAGCAGCTCCAGCAGAGCTTCTTCCGCTTCCTTCCGGGATCTCAGGAGGGCATCATAATTGGCGCTGGATGCCCTGTTGGTCAGTGTGTAAAGCGTACTGGATGCGTATACTTTCTGGTTTTCAGCTGCATTGACATAGCTTACGGTACCTGCATAGCCGGTAACGGAAAGGGGATTGTGGATATAGAGCTTGCCGGAACCGAGTTTGGTGCCCTCTTCCGTGTGTACGGTCACTTCTTCATCATACTCTGGTCCGTTATCCGTTACCAGGACCGTAGTCGTTCCTCCTGCTGCATAATCCACCGTGCCGGAGATCTCACTGCCGTCTGCCCGGATCACTGTTACACCGTCCCCGACAGTAAGTGCATCGGTCTGAATATCCACGGCCATGAAGCCGTCCAGGGAAATCACAGCCAACGCCCCATGGGCAACCATCACATCGGCTACCTCCATATCCTTTTGGGCATAGAGGATCTTCACTCTGCCGGAAACACCCGCTTTGATATAGGCGCTTACCTGATCTCCTTCCGCATCGGCGATCTGTTCGTCCAGATCCTCAATGGTCGTTTGCAGTTCGGACATTGCGCTGCACACCGTACCCATATCCACAGTGGCGATCAGCGCACCCTCCTCCACAGCATCACCATAGCTGACAAGGATATCCCTCAACTCCACACCGCTGGGGAGCGCAACTGTTTCCGTATCCACATTCTGCAGTGTTCCGCTGCCGGATACTACCGTGCTGATGGTCCCTGTGGTGACTTCATAAGAGATCACCTCCACATCCCCCAGGGCAAATTCCTGCCTTACCCGGCGCTGCAGGATATTCACAGCGGATATCAGAAGGATTGCCAGAATCAGGACAATGGTGATGACCGTGCGGATAATTTTCTTCTTTTTCTTCTTTTTCGATTTTCCCAGAGCTTCAAATAATGCCTCATCCTTGGAAACCGTTAAGTCAGTGACGGTTCCCTCATGTTTCTTATGATTCATAGTGACTCCTTTCGCATTTTGGGACAGAACGGTATGACCAGCTGCCCAAAGATTTCAGAGATACCTCAGAATTCATTTACTACGGTAGCACCGCTGTCTTAACCGCAACTGAAGAAGTCCCTGTCTTTTGTAAAGGAACTATGAACTTTTACTTCTTCAGTTTCCCTTAAGCTAAAAAACGTATGATAAATAAGAAAAGTACCGTTCGGAGGAATACATATGAAAATCTTAGTTATCGAAGATGAAAGAATGCTCTGTGATTCCATCAGATCCATGCTGGAACGCAAAGGTTTTCAGGTAGAGTGTGTCTATGACGGAGAATCCGGAAAAGAATACGCGGAGCTGGGGATCTACGATCTGCTAATCTTAGATGTGATGATGCCCAAAATGGATGGTTTCGAGGTGGCCAGGCAGGTTCGCAGAGCACGCTGCAATACCCCCATTCTGATGCTGACCGCCAGAAGCGATGTACAGGACCGAATTGCCGGACTCAATGCCGGTGCCGACTATTATCTGACCAAGCCCTTTGACTCCGGTGAGCTGCTGGCCAGTATCAATGCACTGCTGCGCCGTCAGGCAGGACAGGTCAACGAGATGGTGTTCGGTAACACGACACTGGATCTTGGCACCAGCACCCTGCTCAGCGATGGAAGAACCGTTCGTCTTTCCGCTAAGGAGTTCGATGTGATGCGTCTGCTGTTCCAGTCCGGTAAGCGAAACCTATCCAAATCCGCCATTCTTTCTCACATCTGGGGTCTGGAATCCAATGCGGTGGAGAACCATGTGGAGGTCTATGTGGCGATCCTGCGAAAGAAGCTCAGCAGTATTGAATCCAATGTCCGAATTGCCTCCATCCGGGGTCTGGGCTATCATCTGGAGGTGATCGAAGATTGATCAGAAAACTGCGGATCAAATTTGTCTGCGTGATCATGGCAATCATCATGCTGATGCTGGGAATTATCCTTGGCGTCGTGATCCATTTCACAGCTCAGAGCATGCAAAATCAAAGCATCAGCATGATGCGCTCCATCGCTTCCAGCCCTTTTCAGAAAGGCAATCTGGGCAAGGACGCAGACAGAGTCAGACTGCCCTTCTTCACCGTTCAGATCAGTCGCCATGGGCAGCTGCTTGGAACAGGCGGCGGTTACTTTGATCTTTCCGATCAGGACTATATTCTGGATATCGCCAACGCGGCACTGTCCAGTAAATCTGAAATTGGAAAGCTGGATGACTATAACCTGCGGTTTCTAAAGAACAAAACGCCCATGGGATACACCATTGTGTTTTCCGATACCGCTACGGAAGCCACTACGCTGCGTAATATGATTCTGTCCTGCCTGCTTATTTTCTTCTCCGCATCGATCCCATTTCTGGGAATCAGCATTCTCCTTTCCCGTTGGGTCATCAGGCCGGTGGAACAGGCCTGGGATCAGCAGCGGCAATTTGTTGCAGATGCGTCACACGAGCTGAAAACACCGCTTTCCGTCATCATGGCAAACGCGGAGCTTTTGGGTAATGATGACACCCCGGAAACAGACCGCAAAACCTTTTCCAAAAACATTCTCTCCGTGACCTACCAGATGCGTTCCCTTGTGGAGAATATGCTGGAAATGGCAAGAGTGGACAACGGAACGTTGAAAATGAAATTTAAGGTTCTGGATTTCAGCCAGCTGGTCCATGATGCGGTGTTGTCCTTTCAGCTTCTGTATGAAGAAAAAGGAATGGGACTCACGGTCAAACTTCAGGATGGAATCAGGTTGAGCGGAAGTGCACAGCATCTGTATCAGGTAATGGATGTTCTGCTGGACAACGCAATGAAATATTCCAGCCCCAATGGTACGGTCAATGTAAGCCTGGAACAAACCGGACGCAGCTGTGTTCTTTCCGTTTCCAGTCCCGGAGATCCCATCGCCAAAGAGGATCTGAAAAACATCTTCAAGCGCTTCTATCGGGCGGATAAGGCCCGCGTCATGGATGGCAGTTATGGCCTGGGATTGTCCATTGCCCAGTCCGTGGTGGAGGCCCATAAAGGGAAAATCTGGGCAGAAAGCAAGGATGGCTATAATACCTTCCTGGTTCAGCTTCCCCTGGCGCATCCATAAACACGGCGCTTGACGTCAAATTTGTTAGTACACAAAAAAGCGGAGTGGTACAGCTAACGCTGCGCCACTCCGCTTAATCCTTATTCTTTCCCGCGACGGCTTAATAACTTCCGTTCAGTCCGGCACTGTTCACAAGCCGGTGCGGTAATTTGCTTACCCGGCATTTCCCGCGTCAGCAAGGCCCTCGCCCACAATATAGGCGATGACACCTGCGCCGCCCATGATCAATGCCGCAACCTGAGTAGCGGCATTCTCCGCATAGCCCAGGGCGATGATCAGCATGGAAACAAACTCGCTGACAGCCAGCCACAGCTTCCGGCTGGTCAGCTTTCGAATGATGGTCTCCTTCATGATATCTTCCTCCTCATTTATTGGGGTTGGTCAGATGCGCATGGAGGGCATCCCTTGCCCGCTGCATCTGTTCTACGTTGTTGCCGTTCAGTGCATTGTCGATCAGCGCCAGCTGGGCCTGAAAGCTCACACAGAGGCCGTCATTGATCTTATTCAGCGCCTGCTTGTCATTTCCCAGCATACTTTTTACATTCTGCATATCCTGTTCCAGGGCGGTGATCCTTGCGTCCTGCTCCCTGTCCGGCGCTTTCGCCGCGCCAATGGCCTTATGCAGCTTTTCCCAGGCGGCGCCCAGGGTGTTGATAAAACCCGCCAGGGCCAGAAGAGACCCGATCCAGACAGCCGCAATCTCCGGACCTGTTAAGTTATCCTGTCCCATTTCACCATTCACCCCCTCCATCTGGCCTTCGTAGTGCGGACATCGATGTGGACAAAGGTGTCGTATACGCCGATACCGCCTCTTCCAGTCAGATACTTTTCCGCCATCACCGCCAGCCTTTCGGGGCTAATCCCCGGCGCGTGAATATCCGCGGCTTTCCCCAAAAGGTGCTGGCTGCTCTTCACACCACCCACGGCTGAATTGTGTTCCGGGCACCGGATGGCACTGTTGATCAAGATGGGCTGACCCAATTCCTCCCGGATATCATCCAAGATCTTTACCAGTTCCCCATCCGGCTCCACTGGGAAGCCGCCGCATTTTCCATCGCACCTGCAGCCAAATTCCTCCCGTCTGAAATGCCGGATCCCTGTCCAGAGCGCCTCCGGTTGTTCCTCGCCCAGAAAATCCCTGAGAAACCGCTGTTCCGCTGCCTGGGATTTTGGGCCCCACAGCCCATCTATGGGGCCGTCATAGTAATACCTGCCTGCATCGTCCGCAACGAATGCAAGCAGGCGCTGTTTCCTTTCCGGTGTCATACTTCCTCTCCCCTGCTGTCACGATGAATGGCCCGTTCCTCTTGATACATCTTCCTTTCGCTCACCTGCCTTTTGTTTCCCAACGCTACCTTTGAGAAATGTCTTTTCACAAACCGCATAGAAAAGGGCAAAAGTTGCATAAAAATGTGCATCAAAAAGTCCCCATCCCTTTCGGGATGGGGACTGAGCTATATGATTCTTTCAGAAGCGGGGCTGAAGGGAATCAGAACAGCGTGGTGGGATCCACATAGGGGAGGCCCTGGTCATCGGCAACGGCCTTGTAGGTCACATGGCCCTTGTAGACGTTCAGGCCCTTCATCAAAGCGGGATCGGCCTTACAGGCGGCCTCAGCGCCCAGATTGGCGATCTTCAGGGCGTAGGGCAGTGTGGCACCGGTAAGGGCAAGGGTGGAGGTTCTGGGAACGGCACCGGGCATATTGGCAACGCTGTAATGCAGCACGCCGTGCTTGATGAAGTAGGGATTGGAGTGGGTGGTGATCCGATCGATGGTCTCGATGGAGCCGCCCTGGTCAATGGCCACATCCACCAGCACGGAACCGGGCTTCATCTTCATGACCATTTCCTCTGTAACCAGCTTGGGAGCCTTGGCGCCGGGGATCAGCACACAGCCAACCACCAGATCCGCATTCTCCACGGCCTTGGCGATGTTGAAAGGATTGCTCAGCAGGGTCTGGACCCGGCCGCCGAAGATATCGTCCAGATAAGCAAGACGCTTGGCATTCAGGTCGATGATGGTCACATTGGCGCCCAGACCAACAGCCATCTTGGCAGCGTTCAGGCCCACATTGCCGCCGCCGACAATGACAACATTGGCACGCTCCACGCCGGTTACGCCGCCCAGCAGGACGCCGCGGCCGCCGTAGCTGGACTCTAAGAGCTTTGCGCCGTTCTGGATGGACAGGCGGCCTGCCACCTCACTCATGGGAGCCAGCAGGGGCAGGGAGTTGTCAGCGGGCTGAACGGTCTCGTAGGCAATGCCGATGACCTTCTTTTCCAGAAGGGCCTGGGTCTGCTGGGGATCGGGAGCCAGGTGCAGATAGGTAAAGAGGATCTGACCCTCCTTGAACAGGTCATACTCAGGAAGCAGGGGCTCCTTGACCTTGATGATCATATCCGCAGCGGCGAACACTTCCTCCGCGCCGTGGAGGATCTCGGCGCCTACGGCTATATATTCCGCATCGGTAAAGCCGGAATTGACACCGGCATCCTTCTCCATATAAACTGTATGTCCTGCGCGCACAAGAGCGTCAACACCGGCGGGGGTCAGGCCCACACGGCCCTCCTGTGCCTTGATTTCCTTGGGACAACCGATTTTCATAATTGAATGCTCCTTTCGAAGTATTACAGGGATATCCGACGGATATCTGTTAATTCCATCATAACACACTATCATGGATTTTCAACAAATATTTTTGTATTTATTTCGTTTTTTTGTACATTAAGACACATTTGTGCATGACTGAAGCACATTTATCCGGACCCTTGACTTTTTAAACGGAAAATGGTATGATTCAAACTGCATATGGAGAGTTGTCCGAGCGGTTTAAGGAGCCAGTCTTGAAAACTGGTGATGGGGAAACCCACCGTGAGTTCGAATCTCACACTCTCCGCCAGTACAAAATCCCACCCCATTCGGGGTGGGATTTTGTACTGATGGGTGTGCGCGATTGAAATGCCGTTAAGAAAAAATAAGCGCCACCCAGTCAGGTGGCGCTTTTATATATTAAAATTCTCCGGCAGCGTACATGACAGCGGACAGGGCGCACAGGGGGGCGGTCTCGCAGCGGAGAATCCGGCTGCCAAGGGTGCAGACATCAAGACCTGAGGCTCTTGCCTGCTCCACTTCCCTTTCCTCCAGGCCGCCCTCAGGGCCGGTGAGAAGGCTCACAGTATTCCAGGAACCGGATTCCAGGGCCATCCGCAATGTAACGGCATGTTCATTTTCGTAAAACATCAGGGCCTTATCGGCCTGAGCGGCCCGGTCCAGGGCGGCCTGAAAGCTCGGCAGTACAATGACCTCCGGGATTCGTCCCCGGCCGGACTGCTCCGCGGCAGAGGCGGCAATCTTCTGCCACCGTTCCAGCTTCTTTTTCAGGCTCTTTTCGTCAGGCTTGGAGACACAGCGGCCCGAGGGAAAGGCCACGATCTCATAGGCTCCCAGCTCCGTAGCCTTCTGGATCACATGCTCCAGCTTGTCCGCCTTAGGAAAGGCCATATAGACGCTGACCCGCACGGATGCCTCCGCGGTGGACTCCCGACGCTCCAGAACGCGCAGCTGGAATCCGGACACATCCAGCACCTCGCACAGACATTCCCTGCCCTCTCCGTCGCAGACCAGCACCTGTTCCCCAGACTTCAGCCGCAGAACCTTTGCATGCTGCGCATTCTCTCCGGAAAGGCACAGGGTCTCCCCTGCCAGTTCCTCCGGATTCACAAAAAATCGAACCATAACCGCTTCCTCCATACAGTTTTCTGTATTTTATCAAAGAGTAACGTTGGTTGCAAGTGTTTTGGAAAAAGTTGTTGACAAAACTGGGCCGAGAATGTATAATACATAAGCACTTGCGAGAGTGTTGGAATGGTAGACAAGCACGTTTGAGGTGCGTGTGGTTACGCCGTGTGGGTTCGAGTCCCATCTCTCGCACCAAAATTCCGGTTACCCCTTACGGGGTGACCGGAATTTTTTGTGCGGAGATGAGACTCGAAAGGCCGTTAAGAAAACATGCCGGTGGCATGTTTTTAGGCCGTGGGAGAGTCCCTCGGATTTGATCCACATCCGGTACGGATGTGGATCAAATTCGAGTATGCCCGATTCCCAAAAGTGTTGGTACGGGCGCAGTTTCCGAAAAGTCCTATAAGAACACTCGCACCAAAAAAGAGAGGGTACCAAAGGTACCCTCTCTTTTTTGGTGCGGCGATGGGACCCGAAAGAGCCGCCAGACCGAAGGGAGGGTAAGAAAGCGTCCGGTGGACACTTTCTTAGCTCGTGGGAGAGTCCCTCAGATTTCAGACGCATCCCGGAGGGATGTAGATGAAATCTGAATATTTCCATAGTCCAAAGAAAGAACCGCCCTCCTGACGGAGGGCGGGTTTCTGTCAGTTATTCACCCCGTGATGGGCTCTTGGGCTGGTCATGTCCAGGCTGCGGAATTCGTAGCCCTTTTCCCTGCCCCAAATCAGGATTTCTTCCAGTGCCTCCACGCTGTATTTTTTCACATCGTGCATCAGAACAATGGCGGTTTTGCGGTCTTTCACCCCGGCCACCACATTCTCATACACTTTTTCTTTGCTCCGGGCGCCGCCGGAATCGTCACTGTCCACGTTCCAGTCGAAGTAACAGAAGCCGTTATCCTCCACCGCCTGGGTCAGGTAGGTCATAATACCCGGATTGAACCGGCTGACGGTGTTGGAGCTGCCTCCGGGGAATCGCATCAGATAGGTCTCTACTCCCGCTTTCTCCCGGATCAGCTGCTGCATGGACAGAAGATCATGGAAAAAAGCCTCTGGGCTTGCATAGACCTCCTGATAATCGTGGGTCATGGAATGGATACCGATGGCATGCCCCGCCTTCGCAATGTCCTGAAGTACATCCACATTGTCCGTATTCAACACGAAAAAAGTGGCCTTCGCATCGTATTCCTCCAAAATTTCCAGAACCTGACGGGTATAGGGTCCGGGACCATCGTCAAAGGTCAGGTAGATCACCCGCTCTGAAGGCATTTCCACATTGGGAATCCCCTTGGGCACAACCGTCACGGTTCTCTGCGCAGTTGCTGTGTTCCCTGCGGCATCCTTCACACTGTAGGTAACCACGTAATCCCCCGCCAGATACCGCTCAACCGTATCCGACACCTGCACACGCTCAGAAAGATCACCGTCCACATTATCCTGTGCTGTCCAGCCGGGTTCTGCATAGTTTTCTCCGGCCTCCGCGTACACCCTGGTTTCCCCAAGAAGTGTGATCTGCGGTGGAATGGGATCAAAATAGCGGATCTTTCTGGTTACCGAAGTCCGGTTGTTGCCCCGGTCCCACACGGTGTAGGTAACAAAGCCGTCCTTTTCTTCTCTGACAACACTTGTGGTGATATCCCCGTCGCAGTCATCCCAGGCGGAATATCCCTCCTCCCGGTAGGGCTCTCCGGGAATGGTGTAGGCATACGGATCGGAGATCAGCGTGATCCGGGGCGGATTCAGATCCACCACCCGGACAATGCGCTGCCGGGATGCGGACATATTCCGGAACATGGCGCCATAGTAGATTTCATATTCGCCGGGCAGGCTACTGTCCACCGAGCCGTTGGAGCGTACCTCCACATCCAGAGGAATGCCGTCTTTGAAAAAGTGAGACCCCACAAGTCTGGCCTCCGCGCCGGACTCTTCGTAGGTCCTTCCTATGGGAATCTCGACGAACTCCTCACCCCGGAGGAAAATCTGAAGTTCAAAACGATTCAGAACAAAGAGCAGGAAAAACGCCGAAACTGCCATAAAAACCAGAATGGTCACAATGATCAGGACAATGGGCCAGATTTTTCCCGGCTGCTTCACTTGTGTCTGATTGGTCATGGCTGCACCTCCCGACGATCTTTTTTCTTACTATACACCAAAATCCGCAAAAAATAAACACAAGCGGACTAATCTTTCGGAAAAATTAAGAACGGCAGTTGTTCTGCCGTTCTTAACTGTTATGAAAAAAGTCTTGATACAAGCCAGGGCAGCACCGTTTCGAACTTGACCCCATACCAGTGGGCAGGGGCTTCGGCGGTGGCTTGGATCGCCCGGAGGGTAAATTCCGAAGCGATTTCAATGGCTTCGGGCAGAGATGTTTCCTGCATCAGCGCCCCGGTCATGCAGGCTGCGAACATATCGCCGGTACCGTGGTAGCTTTTCTCGATCTTCGGGTGGTGGAAAAAGAGGATCTCCCCCTTCTGCCGAAGGGCTGCGCCGGTCTGATCCGGGGCAAATCCAACACCGGTCAGCACCACTTCCCTGCCCCCCAGTTTGGAAAGCAATTCCCGGACGTAGGCTTCATCCAGGTCCGCCCGGTAAGGCATGCCAGCCATCATGGCGGCTTCCGTGATGTTGGGGATCATGATATCCGCCTTTTCACAAAGGGTCTGCATGGCTTTGGCATAGTTTTCATCAAACCCGGAATACAGCTTTCCGTGGTCTGCCATGGCCGGGTCCACGATGGAGATACCGCCGGGAGAGAGCATCTCATCCAGGATTTGGGAAACCATCTCCACGGCAGCTACGCTGCCCAGATAGCCCACCAGAATGGCATCAAAGTTGATCCCCTGGTTCTTCCAGTGGCGCCACATACCATCCACACTGAGGTGCTGCACCACCGGCTTACCAAAGCCGCCGGTATGGGTGGAAAGGACTGCTGTGGGCAGGATACAGGTCTCATGGCCGCAGGCGCTTAAAATCGGCATAGCCACTGTCATGGAGCACTGACCCACGCAGGAGATGTCCTGAATGGTTAAAATTCGTTTATAGGCCATTATTCCTCCACATCCATGTCAAGCCCCAGCTCTCTCGGCAGGAACCGGGGACAGACGCTCTCAGAGGTGACGATGACGGAGGCAGCCAGATGGGCTCCTATCTCGCAGGCCTCCGCCAGGCTCTTTCCGTAGGTCAGGCCGATGGCAACGCCTGCGCAGAAGGAGTCACCGGCGCCGGTGGTGTCCTTCACCTCCACCTTTCGGGCAGGGCAGTAGCCCTTGTCGCCGTCCTTGCTGGCGTACACCGCGCCGTCGCCGCCCATGGTGACGATCATGCTGGGAATCTGAGCAGCGATCACCTTGCCGGAAATGATGTCCACCATTTCTTCCACCGTCTTGCCGGAATAATCGTCAAAGAACAAGAGGCCTGCCTCCTGCACATTGCAGACAAAGCAGTCAATGGACTTGAGGAAATCCCGCCGCTCCAGGGCGATGGACATGTTGCCCACCACGGAATAGACCTTTTTGTTGTGCTTCTTGGCAAGCTTAAACACCCGCTTGACAATTTCCTTGTCAATGTCGATCTCACAGACAACGCTGTCGGCATTGGCAAAGATCTCATCTCCGTGCTTTTCCAGAATGTCCACAATGGGCAGCAGATTGGGCCGCTTGGAGATGGATGCGAACACATCGCCGTCGTTATCAAAGACCGCGACCCAGGTGCCCATGCCGTCCCGGGTGGTCCAGATATAGTCCGTATTGACCTTATGATTGCGCAGCTTCTTCAGCACATCCGCGCCCGCACCGGTCTGGTCCACCAGAGAAACAAAGGTGGGACGCAGCTCGCAGTTGGCAATATCCTCCGCTACATTCCGGCCCACACCGCCGTGGACCGTTTCCACCCGGCCTGCGTTCCGGCCCGTGGGAATGAAATTTGCTTCGGGATAGCCCTTGATATCCACAAATACCGCGCCGATGACCACAATACCCATATGAGCTCCTCCTGAAAGGTTTTTGTCATTATACCATACCTCCGCCAAATTGCAACAAAATTAGACAATTGGGGCCTTTGCAATTTGTTACATCGACAAAATTATATTTTGACAAAAATTTATTATTGCAGTCTGAAACGGATAGGATTATAATGTTTTTATTCAAGAATCCACTTTTATTTTACAAATTGGAGGAATAATCTATGTCCGGTAATGTTCGTCCCGAATCCATGGAGCGCATCACCAATTTTGACCTGGCCAACAAGTTCATCGATGAGCAGGTTGCTGCTGTCCGTGAGCAGGTTGGTGACAAGAAGGTCCTGCTGGCCCTGTCCGGCGGTGTTGACTCCTCTGTTGTCGCCGCTCTGCTGATCAAGGCCATCGGCAAGCAGCTGGTCTGCGTCCACGTCAACCATGGCCTGATGCGTAAGGACGAGTCCGAGGGTGTTATCAAGATGTTCAAGGATGGCCTGGATGCCAACCTGATCTATGTGGACGCCACCGACCACTTCCTGGGCCTGCTGGCCGGCGTTTCCGACCCCGAGACCAAGCGTAAGATCATCGGCAAGGAATTCATCACCGTCTTCGCTGACGAAGCCCGTAAGCTGGAGGATATCACCTACCTGGCTCAGGGTACCATCTACCCCGACATTCTGGAGTCCCAGAAGGCTGCCGAGGGCAAGAAGGCCGTCAAGTCCCACCACAACGTGGGCGGTCTGCCTGAGGACCTGAAGTTCGAGCTGGTGGAGCCCATCAAGCTGCTGTTCAAGGACGAGGTCCGTGTGGTGGGCGAGGCTCTGGGTCTGCCCCATGCCATGGTCTACCGTCAGCCCTTCCCCGGCCCCGGCCTGGGTGTCCGCTGCCTGGGTGCCATCACCCGTGACCGCCTGCACGCCCTGCGTGAGGCTGACGCCATCCTGCGTGAAGAGTTCGCAAACTGCGGCCTGGCTGAGAAGGTCTGGCAGTACTTTGTGGTCGTGCCCGACATCAAGAGCGTCGGCGTGAAGGACGAGAGCCGCTACGAGGGCTGGCCCGCCATCATCCGCGCCGTGAACACTACCGACGCCATGACCGCTACCGTGGAAGAGATTCCCTACAGCGTTCTTCACAAGATCGTTAACCGCATCACCCACGAAGTCGAGGGTATCAACCGCGTCCTGATGGACCTGACCCCCAAGCCCGTGGGCACCATCGAGTGGGAATAATTTGAAATAGGCTTTTAAGTCC
Organism: Oscillospiraceae bacterium; assembly: GCA_015067615.1. GTDB lineage: Bacteria > Bacillota > Clostridia > Oscillospirales > Oscillospiraceae > Faecousia. The sequence goes on along the minus strand of SVMD01000015.1, from coordinate 1,143 downwards.
CGAAAAGTGTTGCAAATCCAGCACTTTTCGGGATTTGCTTTTTGTAGTGGCTACAAAATGGCTACATCAGAAGGTTTTTTGGTAGCCATCAGTCGTTGGTGGCTAAACCGTCGAGCTGCATGGCTACTTCTGCTTGCTTATTCGGGTACAAGTGGCTGTAAGTTTCCATCGTAGTCTGTACTCGCTCATGACCCAGGCGCTCCGCAATCAGCAGCGGGGAGAAACCCAGTTCCACGAGCATACTGGCATGGCTGTGGCGAATATCATGCACCCGGATCTTTTTCACTCCGACTTCTTCACAGGCCTTTGCCATGACATGATTTACGATGTTCTTTGTATAAGGGAAGATTCGGTCATCCTGCTCCAATCCGTACCATTTCTCCATGTACTCCCGGAGGCAGTTCACCAATAGCGTCGGGATCGTAACTACACGGTTGCTCTTGGGTGTCTTGGGGGAGGTAATCAGTTCCTCGCCACCCACATTTTGGTAGTTCTTGTTGATACGGATGGTAGCTTTCTCAAGGTCAATGTCTGCCGGGGTCAGAGCCAGCATCTCACCTTCCCGGATGCCGGTGTAGTACAGCGTCATAAACATGGCGTAATACTTAGGCTTGTCCTCGAAGTATTTGATGAAGGTATTGAACTCGTCCCTCGTCCAGAAATCCATTTCTTCTGCGTTCTTCTTGCCCATGCCCCCTGCCTTATGGCAGGGATTTTCTTTTAGGCCATAATACTTGACCGCATAGTTGAAGATCGCTGTGATTTGGTTGTTGATGGTCTTGAGATAGGTTGCCGAGTAGGGATTTCCTTTCTCGTCCCGGTAGCTGGTCAGTTCATTCTGCCACTTCCGAATGTCGGTGGGCTTAATATCGTTCAGCGGGATCTTACCGAAAAACGGTGTGATCTTCTGATCAATCAAAAACTTCTTGTTGGCTACCGTTCCCGGCTTCAGCCGTTTTTCCATGTCCTTCATATACAGTTCAATGAAGTCTTTGAAGGTCATACCCAAGCTGCCAGTGGCTTGATTCAGAAATTCCTTTTCCCATTCCAAGGCTTCTTTCTTCGTATTGAAGCCTCTTTTCTTTTTATGATGTTCCTCGCCTTTCCAGTCCTTGACTCGAAGCTGGGACATCCACTTACCTG
>SVMD01000003.1 GCA_015067615.1 Oscillospiraceae bacterium | reverse complement strand
GTGGTATGCTTTTCCCGGAAAGGAAGTGGAATCCATGAATACCTATGTAACCGGAACCACCATCCGGCAGCTTCGGGAAGCCAGGAACATGACCCAGGGGGCGCTGGCTGAGAAAATTGGTGTCAGCGACAAGACCATCTCCAAATGGGAGACAGCCAAAGGACTGCCGGATATTTCTCTATTGCAGCCCCTGGCCCGGGCCCTGGGCATCTCCGTTATTGAACTGATGAACGGCGAGCACATCATCAACAGGAATGTCTCCGCCAATATGCTGCGGTCTATGTTCTATGTCTGCCCCATCTGCGGCAATGCCATCCATACTTTGGGCAATGCTGTGGTCAGCTGCTGCGGCATTACACTGCCTGCGCTGGAAGCGGAGGAGCCGGACGATGACCACATGGTAACCATAGAAAATGTGGAAGATGAGCATTTTGTAACCGTTCATCACCCCATGACGAAACAACACTATATCTCCTTCGTGGCATTCGTGACCTCGGACCGAATTCAAATGGTCAAGCTATATCCGGAGGGCAATGCCCAAACCCGGTTACAACTGCGGGGAATGGGTAATCTTTATTACTACTGCAATCAGCACGGACTGTTCCGTAAAAAGGCCTGACGCAACTCTTATTTTGCACGCTCGGCTGAAAATGCACGCTCCGATTTCTGGACAATGTCTACCGGGAATGGTATGATGGAATCACATAAAAAAGGGGGCGGTCACATGAAACTCGGAACAAATCTTCAATATCTGCGTAAGCTTCACGGCGGTATGACCCAGGAACGACTGGCGGAACGGATGGGTGTATCCCGGCAGACCATCTCCAAATGGGAGACCGGGGAAGTCTATCCGGAACTGGATAAGCTGCTGGAGCTGAGCAAACTCTTTTCCTGCACGCTGGATGCCCTGCTGAAAGAGGATATGGCGCCCCAGGCGGATTACTACTCTCCTGTTTCCATTGTGACGGTTCCTGCCTTCACCCTGGGCCGCTATGTGATCATCAGCCCTCAGCCGGAGAATGATGTGCAGATGTACCTGGACCGGTGGGCCCGCATGAGCGGCCTGTACGAACAGTGTCCCCATCCCCGGCAGATCGGCTGGGACTTTCCCTTCGTATCCATGGAGCAGCAGAACCGTTTTGGCCTGCGGGGCTATGTGGCAGGCTGGCTTCTGCCGGAGGGCTTCGAGCCCAAGTGCCCCGGTGTGGAGACTTACAAACAGAGTCAGACCCAGTATGCCAGAATCACTGTCCGGGACCCCTTCCGGGCTGCCTTTGACCGGATTCCCAAGGGCTATCAGCGGATTCTGGAATACCTGGGTGCCAACGGCTTCAAGGAAAACCACGGCACGGAGTTCCTCGGCTGCTTCGAGGAAGTGTACGAAAAAGACGGTGAAACCTACATGGATATCTATATCCATGCAGACTGCGTCGGCAAAGGAAATCTCCATACGGATTTCAGCCGGGATATGTAGTTTGCAAAAGTGTATTTAACCGCTTCCCGGGGAAGTGATACCCCGCTGTATGAGGAAGCAAAAAGGACGCAGGATTCCTTCCTGCGTCCTTAATGTTTATCAGGGTTTCCCGGTTTCCTGATCTTTGCGGTAGATTCTGTAGCTTGCGCAGGTGCAGAGGAGGGTCATGGCAAGGAGCAGCGCAAGCATCGCGTAGCCGCCCCATTGGGCGGGAAGCAGGGAGCAGACCACGACACCCAGAATACCGGTGATCACAAAGGCATAGCCGGCGAACCGCTGGCTTTGCTGCCAGCAGCGGTCGTTTGCCATGCTCCATTTGGTGCGCAGGCCGAACAGGCTGTTGCGCTCTGCCTTGGGCATGATGTTTCCCAGAGGAATGAAGGTGGCACACAGAAGCACGGTGATCAGCTTGGCGGGGAGTTCGCCCAGATTTCCTCCCGGATTGGAAAGGTCCACGGCTTTGCACATGAAGATGGTCCACTGGGCGTTGAACAGAATCAGGATCATGACGGTCATGGATGCCACCACCCGCTCATTCATATCCCGTCCATGCTTTCCCTCATACCGGGCGAGCCAGGCCATGAAACCGCCGAAAACCAGGTTCGCCACCGGGAAAATGATAAATTCCAGCTTGGAGCCCCAGCGGTCCACCTCTCCGCGGATGTTGTAATGGGCGGGGATCCGGTCCGGGGCGATGGAGATAAAAATACCGGATAACACGAAGCCCAGCAAAATCAGAATCAGGATCCAGGTATAGCTCTTTTTTAGTTTCATGTTGCATCCTCCTTCAGGTCCGTGAGCCACAGAAGCACTTCTTCGATCACGGAAGCGGACAGTTCGTAATAGATGAATTTACCCTCGCGGCGGCTGCGGACCAGCTCCGCCTCCCGCAGGATGGCCAGGTGCTTGCTGACGGCGGCAGGGGACATGGTGAAATGGTCGGCTATTTCGGTGGCGGCCAGGGCACCGGGCTTTAAAATGTTCAGAATCTCCCGGCGGGTAGGGTCGGCCAACGCTTTCATCACATCCTGAAATCCCATATGCACCACCTCCTGACAATTTACCGTTTGGTTAATTGTATTTTATCATAACCGTTCACAGGGGTCAAGAGAAAGGTAGATTTTTTGTTGTTCCGGTGGCCCGGGCGTGGTATAATGGTTCTACAAAATGCGAAAGGAACCGACCTCATGTCCTATTTTGCGGTAATCGACACGGAAACCAACTGGATTGACCAGGTCATGTCCATGGGAACCGTCATTGCGGACAGCCGGACCTTCCGGCCGGTGGCGGCGAAATATCACATCCTGCCGGAATTTTGCGAGATCGGCGGCATGTATTACGACGCCCTGTTTCTGAAAACCCCGGTGGCGCCCATCTGCTGTACCCGGCAGGAGGCCATGGAGGATTTGCTTGCCTGGTTTTCCCGGTATAACGTGACTGCCATTTTTGCCTACAATGCCAATTTCGACCGGAATCATCTGCCGGAGCTGCGGGCGCTGCGGTGGCACGACATTATGCGCCTGGCGGCCTACCGCCAGCACAATCCCAAGATCCCGGCGGACGCGGACCTGTGCAGCACCGGACGGCTGAAGCGGGGCTACGGCGTGGAGCCCATGCTGCGGCTGCTCTCGGGGAACTGGGGGTACCACGAGACCCACAATGCTATCTTCGACGCCCTGGACGAGCTGGAGATCATGCGCCTGCTTGCCCACGGGCTGGAGGATTACATACCGCTGTAACGGTGTAAATAAAAACCACTTATCAAATAAGGAGGAAAACAAATGGAACGTGTATGCAAATTTTTGAAGGATGCAGGGGTCTACTATCTGGCGACCGTGGAGGGGGATCAGCCCCGGGTACGGCCCTTTGGCACCGCCCACATCTTTGAGGGGAAGCTCTACATCCAGACCGGTAAGGTAAAGCCCTGCTCCAGGCAGCTGATGGCAAATCCCAAGGCGGAGATCTGCGCCTTCCACAATGGGGTGTGGGTGCGCATCGCCGGTGAACTGGTGGAGGACGACCGTCTGGAAGCCAAGAAGTCCATGCTGGACGCCTATCCCAACCTCCGCAGGATGTACGACGAGAACGACGGCAACACCCAGGTTCTGTACTTTAAGAACGCGGTGGCCACCTTCTCCTCCTTTACCGCAGCGCCGGAAATTGTAGAGTTCTAAGAAAGATCAAAGCCCGGGATCGGATTCGTCCGATCCCGGGCTTTTGCCCTATAAAACGCCGCTAAAAATGGAAGAACACCCGCCGCAGCAGCAGGACCACGGCCAGGCCCACCGCGGCGGTCAGCATCACCAGCATGGCGATTTGGTAGGGCCGCTTGCCGATCTCCTGATTCTTCTCCAGTTCATCCAGACGCTTGCCCTCCATGAAGGCAACAATCTCCTTATAGGTGTGGATATCGTGAACTTTTTTGTACTTCTCGATGCGCCAGCCCCACCACAGACCAGCTCCGGTCCACAGCAGCCAGATCACGATGCCCCATACCTTCAGATAGCGCAGCAGCGGCATGGGCAGCAGGACCATACCCGCCAGGAAAACAGTATAAATATAGCTGTCACGCTGGAACTTGCGGATATCCTCCATCCTGATTTCGTCTTTCATTTGCTCCAGATCTCCTTTCACAAGAATGTCCAGAGAAACGCCAAAGATATTGCTCAGCAGAACCAGGCTGCGGATGTCCGGGTAGTTCCGGTCATTTTCCCAGTTGGAAATGGTCTGCCGGGTCACATAGACCCTGTCCGCCAGCTCATCCTGGGACAGCTTCAGCTCTGTGCGATACTTTCTGATTTGCTTTCCGATTTCCATTTGGCATCCCTCCTGGCCTTATCGTAATCGGGGAAGTGGTTTTGTGCAATCAAAGCCCTTTGACTTTGGGCTGTTTGGGGTGCAAAAAGTTTTTTACACCGGGTTTCCGGGCATATGGAAAGCCCCGGAGCGGCGAGACCCGCTCCGGGACTTGCTTTGCAATCAAATGCCGTCCAGTTTTTCCTGCTTTCTGCGGATCCGGATCCGGCGGCGCTCCTCGCCATGGGACCAGGCCAGATGCTCGTCGTCGGTCAGCAGGGTCAGCCGGGGGACCTGCACCGGCTTGTCGTTTTCATCCAGGGCCACCATCATGAAGTGGGCGTTGTTGATCCGATGCCGCTCTCCGGCGGGATTTTCCACATAGGTGTCCACGCAGACCTCCATGGAGGAGGAGCCAACCCAGGTCATTTTGCCCTTGATGACCACCAGATCATTCTGGTAGGCACCGTGGAGGAAGGTAAGATTGTCCACTGAGGCGGTGGTCACATTGGCGCCGGAGTGGCGCTTGGCCACGATGCCTGCCACCTCGTCGATCCACTGCATCAGAATGCCGCCGAAAAGACGGTTGGCGCCGTTTAAGTGGGTGGGACGGATGATATGGACGGTTTCCACCCGGGAGTCGTCTACGGTTTTTGCTTCCACGCGCATAGTTTTCTCCTCTCAATCAGAAAATGATCAGCAGACCCACCAGAATTCCGGTGATGGCGGAAAAGGCGGGAAGCTTGCTGTGGTACATCAGGATGGACTGGGGCAGGATCTCGCCGAACACCACGTACAGCATGGCGCCGCTGGCAAAGCCCAGGCTCAGGCACAGGCCCAACGCGCCCAGCTCGCCCAGCAGATAGCCCAGGAGGGCGCCCAGGATGGTGGGGATGCCGGTGGCGGCGGTGATCAGCACAGCCTTCCACTTGGTCATGCCGCCGCTGATCAGGGGCACGGAAACGGCCATGCCCTCGGGGATATTGTGCAGACCGATGAGCACCGCCAGAACCAGGGCGGCACTGCCCATAACGCCGTCGTTGCCGGCGTAGGAAGCGCCGATGGTCATGCCCTCGGGCACATTGTGCAGGGCGATGGCGCAGGCCATGACCACACCGGCCACAAACAGGCCAAGGCGGCTGTCCTTCCGGGCGTAGTGCTGCTCTAAGTGGTCGCTGTGGATCAGCTCGTCCAGATCGTCGGCGGTTTTGGGGTGGTTGGCGTCGATGTGGGGCACCTCCGGATTGGTCTTGCGGTCGATGAGGTAGTTCAGAAGGTAGGTCATGGCCACGCCGAAGGCTACGGCCCCTACCACAGTCCAGATGCCCGCGTTGGTTTCAATGGCCTCGGTCACCAGATCAAAGCAGACCACGCTGAGCATGACGCCGCCGGCGAAGCTCAGCAGCAGGCTCACCACCCGCTTGGAATCCTTCTGCAGCAGGGCGCCGATGAGGCCGCCCAGACCGGTACCGCCCACGCCTGCCAGGGCGGTGGTGAGGATCAGTGTTTCTATTACTCCCATAGATTTTTGCTCCTGTTCGCATCATTTATGTCAATATGATAGCACAGCAGGCAACAGATTACAACGAAATCCGACGGAAAATTTGTTCCGCAGAGCTGGAAGATTCTTCAAAAAACGGAACCGAAAGCGTCGGGTTTACGCAATCGGTTCCGTGTGGTTTTGGGGGTATTATTCTTCGTCGGGCTGCTGGCCGTCGTGGGGAAGCCACTTGCAGTCCGTCAGGGCCATGTCCGTGAACACCGCCCGGAAGGAGGATTCCTCCGGGGAGCAGGCGTAGACGCCGAAGCGGATCTTTCCGGCGCCTGCGTGGAGGTGGCAGATGCGCATCTGCTTGAAATGCTCGCCGTCGGGGGAGGACTCGATGCAGAAATCGGACTTCCGGCGGCTGAGGCGGTACCACATGGTCTTGACGGCGGCGGGGATGTCCGTGGTGGCCCAGTCGGAGAAGCCCAAATTGGTGACCACGCTGCCAAGACGCTGGAATTCGGCATTTTCAAACTCGATGGAGCCCTTCAGCCAGTTTTCGCTGTCCAGATATACGGCCACACCGCACTGGTCAAACCGGGTGTGGGAGGAGGAAAAGTCGGTCTTCACCACAAAGGAGAAGAATTCCTCCTCCGTTTCCATTTGGAGAACCGGAGCATTGTCGTTGCGGAAACCGTAGTAGGTCCGCTGCCACAGGTCCGTGTGGGGTTCGGTGGTGATTTCGACACGGTCATCGGAGATGGTATATTCCTTGGGTGCCCGGGTCCAGACCAGGGCGGAGGTGTCAAATTTCATGGAAAATCGCTCCTTTCATTTTTCCTCATTGTAGCAGGGGAATGGGGGATTTGCAAGGGGGCGGGATGGAAGAAAATGGGAAACACGTTGGGAAGATAAATTATCGTTTAGCGGGCAATGCCCGCGGATAATGCGTGCCTGGTGCGTCAGTATTCTTTATTTCCCTGACCCGCTCGGTAACGCTACATGTTCAAAAACGGATCAGTTATTGAGCTGTATCGAACCGGGTGAGCCCAATGGCGTAACGATTACTGCCAGGGCTCAGGCTCGAATTGTCAGCGGCCACTGGCCGCTAAACGATAATTTATACGCAGCATCAAAGAAACAGGGTGGAACGCTGTGCGTTCCACCCTGTTTACACTTCCTTGTACATGGCGGCGGCGTCGTCCTTTTTGACGGTTTCGGCCACCACCAGCACCTCCACGGCTACAGTCCGTGCGCCCATGGAGATCTCGATTTTGTCGCCCACCTTCACATCGTAGCTGGCCTTGACCACCTTGCCGTTGACGCTGATGCGGCCGTTATCGCAGGCTTCGTTGGCAACGGTGCGGCGCTTGATCAGGCGGGACACCTTTAAATACTTGTCTAATCTCATAGTTCCTTATTTTGCCACGATGTCCTTCAGGGCCTTGCTGGCCTTGAAGCCGGGGACCCGGGTGGCGGGGATGTGGATTTCTTCCTTGGTGTGGGGATTGCGGCCGATGCGGGCTTCCCGCTCCTTGGATTCGAAGGTGCCGAAGCCGGAGATCTGGACCTTCTCGCCCTTGGCAAGGGAGGCGGTGATGGCGTCGATGGCTGCGTTGATGACGCGCTCGGAATCCTTCTTGGTAAGACCGGCGCTTTCTGCCACAGCGGCGATCAGTTCGGTTTTGTTCATGAAAATTCCTCTCTTCTTTCACGGTGAAAATCTAAATAAGATTAACATAATATTCCGGGAAAAGCAAGGGATTTTCCTGAATTTTTTCGACAATTACAGCCGCAGCAGCTTGGCGATCTTGGCGCCCTTGGGCAGCAGCAGGCAATCCTCCCGGGTGATGCACTTGAAGACGATCACCAGCACCACATACACCACCACGCCCACCGTAATGGGTGCGCCGCAGAGAATCAGACGGCTGGTAATGCCGATGGCCTTCAGGCCAAGCAGGGAGGCGTAGACCACGGCGCCCATGATGGCCGCGGCGGCGAAGGGCCGCAGGGCGTTCTTCAGGATGGCAGGAGGCTCGGCAATGAGGGTGCGGATGGAGGTGATGTTCAGTACGGTGATCACCAGGTAGCACAGCAGGGTGCCGATGGGGGTGCCCAGGATGCCGATGGCGGGGTTGCCGGTGAGCAGGAACACCGCTGCCAGCTTTACCAGACCGCCCAGGAACATGTTCACCACCGGACGGTTCACGTGGCCGTGGGCCTGCATGATGGCGGTGGTCACCAGGACGATGGCATTGAAGATGATGCTGATGCCCAGCACGGCCATCAGCCCCGTGGCCAGGACCAGGTCTTCACCGGTGTAGCCGCCCAAGAGGGCGGTGACGGGCTCTGCCAGGGTGGCAAGGCCGAAGGCGCAGGGCATGGAGATCAGGGCCATGACCCGGACGGCGGATTCCTCGGTCTCCTTGGCCTCTGCGGTTTTCAGCAGGGTCAGGTGGTTGGTGATGGCAGGGATGATGGAGATGGTGATGGGGGTGATGAAGGAGCAGGGCATGTTGAAGATGGTCTGGGCCATGGAGTAGATGCCCCGCTGGGTATCGGCGGCGTCCTGGGTCATCATGCCAAGCAGACGGCCCATGTAGATTTTGGTCTCCAGGGCAGTCAGGATCTGAAGTCCTGCGGAGCCCAGGGTGATGGGGATGGCGATGATCAGCAGCCGCTTGGCGGTGACGCCGAAGGAATCGGGGGTGTCGGTGCCCTCGCCCAGCTGGGCATAGCTGGGGCGGAACTTGCCCCAAAGATACACCGAGGACACAAGACAGCTGACCGTCACGCCCAGGATGGCGCCTCCGGCGGCCAGGGCCACGGAATTGGTGGTTTTCAGGAACAGCAGCGCAAGGCCGATGCCAACCACCAGCTTGACGATGGCCTCAATGACCTGGGAGACGGAGGTGGGGAGCATGTTGCTCTGACCCTGGAAGTAGCCCCGGAAGGTGGACATGATGCAGATCAGCAGCATGCAGGGACCCAGGCAGCCGATGGCGGCCCAGGCGTCGGGCTGGTTCTGGAAGGCGGCCAGCTGACGGCAGAATACGGTCATCAGCAGACTGCCGGAGATGCCCAGGATCAGAAAAATGGTGCGGCAGGTGGTGTAGATCCGGCGGACCTGGTTGTTGTGGCCCAGGGCATTGGCCTGGGAGATCATCCGGCTCATGGCAACGGGGAGACCTGCGGTAGAGATCATCAGCAGCACCGCGTAAATTTCATAGGCGGTGGAGTAGTAGCCGAAGCCCTGGGTGCCGATGATGGCGTTGAGGGGGATTTTGTACAGGGCGCCAATGACCTTGACAATGGCGGTGGCCATGGCCAGCATGGCAGTGCCCTGTAAGAAGTTTTGCTTTTTTTCAGACATAGAAAGCTCCTTTTTGATGGGAGTAAGCTTGGCTCTCCCTTTGGGAGAGCTGTCACCGCATTGGCGGTGACTGAGAGGGTATAAACTGCACAAACCCCTCTCCGTCAGCCCTTCAGGCTGCCACCTCTCCCGGAGGGAGAGGCAAGGCGCCTTCGGCGCAAATGCTATTTATTGTCCTCAAACAGACGGGGGATGGCATAGGTGGTCAGCTCCTCCACGACATTTTGCAGGTCGATGGTGGGGAACTTACCGTTCTGGTACAGGATCTTGCCCCGGACCATAGTCATGGCAACATCGCCGCCCTTGGCGGACCAGACAAGGCCGTTCAGAACGTTATGGCAGGGCATCAGGTGGGGGGCGGTGAAGTCCACCAGGACGATATCCGCATCCATGCCCTCGCAGAGCATGCCGCACTCCTGGGCACGGCCCTGGGCCTGGGCACCGGTGACGGTGGCCATCATCAGGGCAGCGGAGGAGGGCAGGGCGGCGGGGTTATTCGCCGCGCAGCGCTCAGCCATGGCGGCGGAACGGATGACCTCGAACATATCCAGGTTGCCGCACTCGATGGCGCCGCCGGTGCCGAGGGCCACATTCATGCCGGACTTGACGCTGTCCAGGATGGGAGTGGACTTCTGACCTGCCTTGGCAGAGGCGATGGGGGTAGCCACGGCGGAAATCTTCTTCTTGCCCAGCATCTTGCGCTCCATCTCGTCTAAGTAGACGCAGCCGGCGGCGGTGGCAGGCACATTGAACAGACCATGGCAGTTTAAAAGCTCACCGGGGCCCATGCCGGTGCGGTCCAGGCAGGAATCCACTTCCGCCTGGGTCTCAGCCAGGTGCAGCTGCATGCCAAGGCCCTTCTCGGCGGCGTAGCCCACCAGGCCCTCCCAGAGCTTAAAGTTGCTGGTGTATTCGGCGAAGATACCGGCGTCGATTTTGATGCGGCCATCCTCGTAGCCGTGCCACTTGTCGGCAACCTTCACCAGTTCCTGACACTGCTCATCGGTGTCGAAGTCAAATTCCTCGTTCTGATCGATGAACCGGTAGGCGCTCAGGGCCAGATTGGCCTTGATGCCGCTCTCCGCCACAGCCTCGGCGGTGGCGTTGGGATAGTAATACAGATCAGACACGGAGGTGACGCCGAAGCGCAGGCACTCGGCGATGGACAGCAGAGCGGCGGCCTTGGCAGACCGGGAGTCCATCTTGTCCTCCTTCATCAGCTGCTGCTCCAGGGCTTCGGCGGAGGAGAGGTCGTCTAAGTAGCTGCGCAGGGAGGCGGTTGCCAGGTGGGTGTGGCAGTTGATCAGGCCGGGGATGGCCACCATGCCGGTGCCGTCGATGATGGTGGCAGGCTGGCCCTCCGGGGCAGTCTTGGTGATGGATTTGATTTTACCCTCCTCAATGGCGATAAAGGCGCCGAAGAGGACATCCATCTTGGGATTCATAGTCACAACGGTGACGTTGGAGATTAAAGTGTCCAAATTATTTGCTTCCTTTCAAACAGGGGATGATTGGTAGGATGAGCCAAGGCTTCTCCTTGAGGAGAAGCTGGCAAAAATCGGCTCTTCGGAACCGATTTTTGACTGATGTGGTGTGCGGTAGAAGACTGCGAGGATCACAGCACTTCGGCGTGATCGTATTGCCCTGACGCTGCTTCGCAGCTACACCACATCCGCCCCTGCGGGGCACCTTCTCCTCAAGGAGAAGGCTTGATCTCAGAAGCCTGGAGCCTGTTCCAAATATCCTGACAGACTTCCGGGAATCGATAGTTTACGTCGGAATTGGAGTAGCGAAGTACTTGCAAGCCAAGAGAATTCAGATAGGTGTCCCGGTTTTGGTCAGCTCGCTGTCCGGCGGCTTCGTAATGCTGGGAGCCATCCAGTTCGATCACAAGCTTTGCTTCGGCAATATAGAAATCTACAATATAATTTCCAATTACTTTTTGACGGTGAACCATAGTGGGCAGGGACTTCAAAAAATCGTACCACAAGTGCCTCTCTTCCTTGGTCATGTTTTTTCGAAGTTGCTTGGCGATGGAGCTGAGTTTTGCGTTGTGGGTGCTGTTCATAGGCCAATCACTCACTTCATCAGTGAAAACATTTCTTCTTTCTGCTTACAGACATCGTCGATCATTTCGATGTACTGTTCGGGGAATTTGGGGTTATGGAACCGCTCCAGACGGCCCCCGGGCAGGTTGACCTTGTTCATGCCGCCGCCACCCAGAGACAGGATGGTGTGGACCTCCTCCATCATATATATATTGTAGAGGCAGTCCAAATTGTCCCGACTCCAGCCCACGTTTTCAAAGCTGCCGGACATATATTTCTGCCGGTACAGGTAGTAGGGCTTGTAGCTTTTGGCGGAGAGCTGGCCGTTGGCGTAGGCCACCATTTGGGTCACATCCTCGGCGCTGGGCAGGTCGACCCGCTTTTCGAACAGGTCGGCGCCCTTTTTCAGGGCCAGGGTGTGGACGGTGATGTTGGCAGGGTCCAGGGCGGCCACCGTGTCCAGACTCCGCTTAAAGCCCTCCAGGGAATCCTGGGGCAGGCCTGCGATCAGGTCCATGTTGATGGCCTTGAAGCCCGCGTCCACAGCTTCATGATAGGCCCGGACCACATCGGCTGCCTTATGGGGCCGTCCGCAGGCCCGGAGCACATGGTCCTCCATGGTCTGGGGGTTGATGCTCATCCGGTCGGCACCGTGTTGTGCGATGGTGCGCAGCTTTTCGGCATCCAGGGTGTCGGGCCGTCCGCCCTCCACGGTGAATTCGATGCACCGGGAAAGGTCAAAATTGTCCCGGATGGCGTCCATCAGGTAGGCCATCTGAGGAGAGGACAGGGAAGTGGGGGTGCCGCCGCCAATGTATATGGTGCGAAGCTGTTTGCCGGATGAGCTGAGCAGTTTGCCGCTGACCTGAATCTCCTTTAAGAGGGCTTCCAGATAAGGGTTCAGCAGCTCGGTCTTCTTACCGATGGTGCGGCTGACGAAGCTGCAATAGGCGCAGCGGGTGGGACAGAAGGGGATGCCCACATAGAGGGAGATATCGTCTTTATCCAGAAGATTCGCGGCGTTGACCGTGGAGGTGGAGCAGTCGATGGCCAGCTTCCGCCGCTCCGGGGTGACGTAATAGATGTCCCGGAGCATTTTGTCGGCGGACTTGGCGGTGCCGCCCTCCAGCATGTGCTTGGTGGAGAGCTTGGTGGGCCGGACCCCCGCCAATGCGCCCCAGGGGGGCAGGACGCTCAGCAGCTGAATGGCCGCCAGATAATAGCTCTGCTGCAGGGTTTGACGGCGCAGGCGCACCGTTTCCTCAGCGGCCTTCATCCGGCGGCTGGCATGGGCAGTGCGGCCATCGTATGTAATTTTCGTGGTGGCAGTGAGCCAGGTTTGCCCCCGGTGGAGGGTGGAGGTGGCGTCCACCTCAGCACCTGCCGGGAACAGGGACATCTGCAGCTGTTCCACCGCGTAACGGTCATCATGACCGACTAATGTTAAGTTCATAGAAAAACCTCAAAGGGTAGAAAAACGATCGGCTTAAGCATAGCTACTTGGCTCTCCCTTTGGGAGAGCTGTCACCGTAAGGTGACTGAGAGGGTAAAACCGGGGACACCCTCTCCGTCAGCCCTTTGGGCTGCCACCTCTCCCAGAGGGAGAGGCAAGGCGGCTCTGCCGCAGTTATCGCATGTAGGGATTATACTCTTTTTCCAGTGCCAAAGTTGTCGCACTGTTGTGGCCGGGGAATACCCGGTAATCCTTGTCCAGCGCAGCCAGGCGCTTTAAAGAGGCGGTCATGGCCTCCGGGTCGCCGCCTGCCAGGTCGGTACGGCCGCAGGACCGGGCGAAGAGGGTGTCGCCGGAGAACAGAGCGTCCTCGCAAATCAGACACACCGAGCCGGGGGTGTGGCCGGGGGTGTGGATCACGTCGATGGTGAGTCCTGCCAGCTGGAGGGTATCGCCTTCGCCGTAGGCATGGGTGTAGAACAGGGGACCGGCGGTGAGCTTTTCGGGCATCACCAGGTCGTCGGGGTTCATATAGACCTTGCAGCCGGTGGCGGCGTGCAGCTCCTTCACGGCACCCACATGGTCAAAATGACCGTGGGTCAGCAAAATGGCTTCCAGGGTCAGATTGTTTTTGGCTAAGTAGTCCAGCACCTTCTTGGGGTGTCCGCCGGGGTCCAGAATACAGCAGGAAGTGCTGTTTTCCTCCCGGATGATGTAGGCGTTGACCCAGTAGACGCCCAGGTTCATCAGTTCCATTTTCAGCATATCATTTCCTCCTGGGTTCGTTCATCAGCTGATCCGTGTCCAGAATCAGGGTCACGGGGCCGTCGTTGATGGATTCCACCTTCATGTCCGCGCCGAAGCGGCCGTGCTGAGGGGGATAGCCCAGAGCGGCGCAGTCGGCAAGGAACTGCTCGTAGAGCTTGTTGCCAAGCTCCGGACCGGCGGCACCGGCAAAGCTGGGGCGGCGGCCCTTGCGGCAGTTGCCGTAGAGGGTGAACTGGCTGACCACCAGCACCTCGCCGTTGACGGCGTCCAGCCCCAGGTTCATTTTTTCGTTTTCGTCCTCGAAGATCCGAAGGCCCAGGGCCTTTTCGGCCAGAAAACGGCATTCCTTTTCCGTATCCTCCGGGCCCACGCCCAGCAGGATCAGAAAGCCTTTGCCGATCTTGCCCACCACCTCGCCGTCAATGGTGACGGAGGCGGATTTAACTCGTGTCAATACAGCGCGCATGGATACGCTCCTTTCATGGCTCCCCTTGAGGGGAGCTGTCACCGAAGGTGACTGAGGGGTGTGTGCCGCAGGATTCCATTACAAACAGAATGTGTTCACATACACCCTGAAAATTATAGTTGATGTCGGCGTTGGAATATCGATATACCTCAATTCCTAACGTATTCAGATATGCGGTGCGGGCAGCATCGTAAGCTGCTGCGTCCGGTTCATAATGCCCGGACCCGTCAAGCTCGATTGCAATTTTAGCCTGATGACAGTAGAAATCCACGATATAGTTCCCAATAACTTCCTGTCTGCGGAAGCGTGGTGTGCAATAACGAAGAAAATCATACCAGAGGTGGCGCTCCTCTTTTGTCATGTTTTTGCGCATTGATTTTGCATGAGGGATCATCCTGTTGTTCTTTGGAATTGCCATATGATATTCCTCCGTATGACCCCTCAGTCACGGCTTGCGCCGTGCCAGCTCCCCTGAAAGGGGAGCCTTTTAGTTCTGTCCCCGTCTGGAGCTGACCACGTCACGGATGTCCAGGAGCTTTTTCCGGATGGTCTCCAGCTCGGCCACGTTCTTGACCTCGAAACGGAGGGTGACGATACTGCGGTCGTTGGGCAGGTCCTTGCCGTAGGCTTCCCGGACCCGGACCTTGGCGGAATGGAGGATCAGCATGGCGTCCAGCAGCAGGCCGTCCCGGGTGATGCAGTCCAGCTCCAGGGTGGTCTCGAAGGGCTGCTCCGCCTGGTTGGCCCAGCGGACCCGGACCCACCGGGCAGCCTGCCGGGGGTCGTTGCGGTGGGCGGCGTTGGGGCAGTCGGCCCGGTGGACGGATACGCCGAAGCCCTTGGTGATGAAGCCCGCGATGGCGTCACCGGGAACAGGGGCGCAGCACTTGGCGAACTTGACCATGATGGACTCCATATCCTCCACGATGATGCCGTCCACGGCATTCCGGGCGACCTTGGGGTCGTCGGGGCTCAGGCGCATGGCCTTGGGGATGTTGTCCACATCCTGGGCCCGGAGGGTACGCTGGATATCGTCCCGGACCTTGCCCACAGCCTTGGCAGCGGTCATGCCGCCGTAGCCGATGGCAGCGTACATATCGTCCCAGCAGGTGAAGGAAAGCTTCTTCAGCAGCTGGGGCTCCAGGGTGGCATCGTTGATCATGGAAACCGGCAGACCGGCCCGCTTCATTTCGGCTTCAAAGGAGGCCTTGCCGTGGACGATGTTCTCCTCCCGCTTCTCCCGCTTGAACCACTGCTTGATCTTGGTCCGGGCCTGGTTACTCTTACAGATGATCAGCCAGTCGCGGCTGGGGCCCTTGGCGGATTTGGAGGTGAGGATCTCCACGATGTCGCCGTTTTTCAGCTTGGAGTCGATGTTGGCGATCCGGTGGTTCACCTTGGCGCCCACCATGGCATTGCCGACACCGGAGTGGATGGCATATGCGAAGTCGATGGGGGTGGAACCGGCGGGCAGGCTGACGATCCGGCCCTTGGGAGTGTAGACGAAGACCTCGTCGTCGAACATATCGATCTTCATGGACTGGACGAATTCCTCTGCCTCGGAGTCCTGCTGGGTCTCCAGCAGGCGGCGGACCCATTCGAAGTCCTTTTCGCTGCCCTCACCGGCGCCCTGCTTGTATTTCCAGTGGGCGGCGATACCGTATTCGGCCACCTCGTGCATCTCCCAGGTGCGGATCTGCACCTCGAAGGGGATGCCCTGCTTGCCGATGACGGTGGTGTGCAGGGACTGGTAGCCGTTGGGCTTCTTGGTGGAGATATAGTCCTTGAAACGTCCGGGGACCAGCTTGAACAGGTCGTGGACATGGCCCAGGACGTTATAGCAGTCGGGGATGGAGTCCACGATGACCCGGAAGGCGTAGATATCGTACAGCTCATCCATGGTCTTGTTCTGGGACTGCATCTTCCGGTAGATGGAGTAGACGTGCTTGATCCGGCCGTAGGCGGTGGAATGGATGCCCATGGAGTCCAGCCGCTCGGTGATCTTGTTCTGGATGGTATTCATGAACTGCTCGTCCTGCTCCTTGTGGGACTGCAGGTAGGAGGTGATGGTGTTGTAGTCATCCGGGGTAAGATACCGAAGGGAAGTATCCTCCAGCTCCCATTTGATCTTCTGCATACCGAGGCGGTGAGCCAGAGGCGCATAGATATCCATGGTCTCCTTACACTTCTTCACCTGCTTCTCGGGGGTCTGGTACTGCATGGTGCGCATATTGTGCAGACGGTCGGCGATCTTGATCAGCACCACCCGGATGTCCTTGCTCATGGCCATGAACATCTTGCGCAGGTTCTCCATCTGGGCCTCCTCGGAGGAGGAGAAATCCGCCCGGGTCAGCTTGGTGACGCCCTCCACCAGCTCGGCAACGGTGGTGCCGAAGATCTTTTCGATGTCCTCGTGGCTGGCGTCGGTGTCCTCAATGCAGTCGTGGAGCAATGCGCCCAGCACCGCGTCCATATCCAGGCCCATCTCGGTCACCACCTCGGCTACTGCCAGGGGGTGGATGATGTAGGGGGAGCCGTCCTTACGCTTCTGACGCTTGTGCTTCACATCGGCGTATTCCACGGCCCGGTCGATCAGGGCCATATCTACCCCGGGCATATGCTTCTGCAGGGCAGCAACCATGGATTGATAATGATCTTCAAAAGTTTCCATATAGCTCAACTCTCTTTCACACGCAGCAGAAGCTGCATCGTAGCGCTCTGATTCAAATCGGCCTTTTCGGTGCCGGGGGTCAGGGTCAGGATCAGGTCCTTGTGGTGGCGGCGGATGGTGAGAAGCTCCACATCCCGGAAAATGTCCAGGCAGGTCATCAGCTGCCCCAGGCTTAGGGGGGCGCCGGACCAGCGGACGATCTTCCGGCACAGGCAGATGGGTGCCTCCTGGATATGGGGGGCGGGAACGGAGGCTAAGTAACGCCAGACAGTGGCCAGGGTGTTCCGGCTGGGATACAGGGCAGAAGCTCCCTCGGCGGTGAGACGGCCCTGAAGCAGTGCGTGGTAGTGGCACAGCTCCGGACAGACCTGGGCCGCGCAGCTGGGCCGGATGTCCAGCACGTTCATCTGAACGCTCCGCTCGCCCCGGAATTCGTTGATCTGGGGCACAAAGGCGATGTCCACCAGGTCGCCGGTGGCGATGGAGGCGCTTTCGGGGCTGGCGGAGAAGTAGATAGCGTTGAAGGCGTAGCGTCCCCGGCGCAGCCGCAGGCGCATATGCCGTCCGGAGCCCACGATGCTGATCCGCTCGATGGTCAGATTCTGCATCATCAGCACCGGCTTGGGGCAGCCGCTGCCGCAGGGCTC
This sequence comes from Oscillospiraceae bacterium, assembly GCA_015067615.1. Classification (GTDB taxonomy): domain Bacteria; phylum Bacillota; class Clostridia; order Oscillospirales; family Oscillospiraceae; genus Faecousia. The sequence goes on along the minus strand of SVMD01000003.1, from coordinate 178,806 downwards.
CAGGGTGTTCAGGGATTCAATGCCGCCGATGGTCAGCATCTCCGGCTGGATGGCGCAGTCGATATCCAGACTGGTTCTGGGGGTATCGTCGCAGTAGAAGCCTGCGGCCAGTTTGGAAATTTCCCGGCGGAATTCGGGGATATTGCTGCGGGTGATGGTAAAGCCCGCGGCCAGCTCATGTCCGCCGTAGCTTTCCAGCAGGGGGGACAGGGCAGTGAGGGAGGAGAAGAGGTTGAAGCCGCCGTGACTCCGGGAACTGGCCTTGCCGTGGTCGCCGTCCAGGCAGATCAGGAAGGTGGGACAGCAGAATTCCTCGGCGATGCGGCTGGCGACGATGCCAACCACGCCCTGGTGCCAGCTTTCATCGGCCAGCACGATGGCCTCCGGGGCCTGGCCCTCCGGGAGCATGGCGATGGCCTGGTCGTAGATTTCCGATTCCACCGCCTGGCGGGCCCGGTTCAGATCGCACAGGGCCCTGGCGACCTCCGCTGCCCGGTGGGGGTCCTCGGTCAGGAACAGCTCGATGGCCAGATCGATCTGGCCCATGCGGCCGGCGGCGTTGATCCGGGGAGCCAGCATGAAGCCGATGGAGGAGGCGCTGACGGATTCCGGCGCGCAGCCGCTTTCCGCCATCAGCGCGGCGATGCCGGGGCGGGTGGTGTGCTTCAGAAGCTCCAGACCCCGGGCAACAAAGACCCGGTTCTCGCCCTGCAGCAGCATCACGTCTGCCACGGTGCCCAGACACACCATATCGGCATACTGCTCCAGCACTTCCTCCTGGCTGCCGCAGAGGGCGGCGGCAAGCTTGAAGGCCACGCCGACGCCGGAGAGGTTCTTGTGGGGGTAGCCGCCGTCGGGCCGGTGGGGGTCCACCACGGCAATGGCGGAGGGGAGGACCTCCTTGCATTCATGGTGGTCGGTGATCACCAGATCGATACCCAGCTCCCGGCACATTTCCGCCTCGCTGACTGCGGTGATGCCGCAGTCCACGGTGATGATGAGCTTGACTCCCTCGCCGTGGAGCTGCCGGATGGCGATGGGGTTCAGGCCGTAGCCTTCCTCCAGCCGTCCGGGGATGTAGCTGACCACATCGCCGCCATGCTTGCGCAGGAAGCTGGTGAGCAGACAGGTGGCAGTGATGCCGTCCACATCGTAGTCGCCGAAAACGGCAATTTTTTCGCCCCGTGCAAGGGCAAGGCCTACCCGACCGGCGGCCAGATCCATATCGGTCATCAAAAAGGGGTCGGGCATGGGCGCGTCGCAGGCTAAGTAATTTTTCGCCTCCAGCTGATCACGGATGCCCCGGGAAGAGAGCACCATACTCGTCAGCGGAGAGTAGCCGGCACTTACCAGAGCATTCACAGCGCCCATCTCCGGTTCGGCTACATTCCAGATTCCGTATTTCAAAGCATATACACATCCATTTTAATCATTTTCTCTTTATTATAACAAAAAACTTCCCGGTGTACAATACTTTGTTGACAAAAAACGTTTCCATTCTTAGAACGATAAATTAGCGCTTATCTTAGTTGGTTGCTGTGGCGCGGGAGCGCCTATTATACCTTCCCCCGGGGGGAAGGTGGCCCGCCGTAAGGCGGGTCGGAAGAGGAACGGCGACATCAGAAGTGCGGAATATGCCTGGTCAAGATCCAAAAACGTTGGATTTACGCCCGCATTCCTCTTCAGCCCCAGTGTGCGCACTGGGGCAGCTTCCCCCCGGGGGAAGCGTAAGCGGCTGCGCCGCTAAACGATAATCTACCGGTTCGGCTCTTTGGTCAGCTGCACGGCGGTTACCGCCAGCACCGGGGCGATGATCATACCGCCGAAGCCCCAGAGCCGGTAGCCCGCATAGAGCGCCAGCAGGGTCACCAGAGGGTCCAGCCCCATATTGTCCCCCAGCAGCTTCGGCTCCATCACCGACCGGGTCAGGGAGATAATGCCGTAGACACCCAGCAGTCCCACCGCCCGGGCCGTGTCCCCCTGGAGGGCACAGACCAGGGACCAGGGCAGCAGCACCGTTCCGGTGCCCAGAATGGGGAAGGCATCCACCAGGGCCACCGCCGCTGCCCAGAGGGGCGCATAGCGAATCCGAAGCAGGATCAGTCCCATGGTCAGGATCAGCCAGGTGATCCCCATGAGCTTGATCTGGGCCTTCAGCCAGCCGAAAAGGGCGGATTTTACCCGCCGGAGGCTCACCAGTATTTTTTGGATCCGTTCTCCGGAAATCTTCTCCCGGAGCCAGCGGCGGATCCGGGGCAGCCGGACGGAGATCATGTAGCTGGAGATCACCGCCGTGCCGAAGATCAGGGCCCCATCGGGCACCTGGCTCAGGATTCCGCCGGTAAGGCCCAGGGCGAACCGGAAAGCCTGCTCCAGCAGTCGGGAGCCTCCGGAAAAGAAATCGGATACACTGCGGCTGGCCCAGTCGCCCAGCCCTCCCGGCAGCCGTCCGGCCAGATTCATAGCCCAGCCGGTCAGGGCGGTGAGTCCCCCATCCACGGATTCTTCCAGATTGGGCAGCACCCCCATGAGAAAGGTGATTTCCCGGAGGATCAGGGCCATCAGCAGCAGAAACAGCAGGATCAGAAGGCAGAAAGCGGCGGTGACGCCGATGGCGGCCCCGGCCCCCCGGCGCAGCTTTCCCCGGCCGCACAGGAAGGAAACCATGGGTTCCGCAGCCAGTGCCAGGGCCCCGCCCAGGGCAAAAGGAAGGCAAAGAGGCAGCAAAAATTGAACGGAAAGCCAGATCCCCAGGGTGATTCCGGCAATGGTCAGGCCTTTCTTGATTCCGCGGTACATGGAAAAACGTCCTTTCTTCATAAACAATTCATGATTGCACGCTTGCATTTTCTAAAATATATGCTACAATGTTCAATAGTAATCAGGGTGACCAAGGCGAACCCACATCAATCCGAGGAGGTCAACAATGTCCACTGCCCCTAAATACTATATTGTGGAGGCTTCCGCGCTGCCCGAGGTTTTTCTGAAAGTGGCCGAGGCAAAGCGCCTGCTCTCCACCGGTGAAGCTTCCACCGTCAACGAAGCCACCAAGATGACCGATATCAGCCGCAGTGCTTTCTATAAGTATCGGGATGCGGTGCTGCCCTTCCAGAATATGATGACCGGCCGGATCATCACCTTCCAGCTGCTGCTGCATGACGAGCCGGGCCTTCTGTCCAATGTGCTGGATGTGTTTGCCGACTGCAAGGCCAACATCATCACCATCAACTCCATCGTGCCCACCAACGGCACCGCCGTGGTGACCATCTCCGCCGAGACCATGGATCTGACCATCCAGCTGGAGGAGCTGCTGCGGCAGCTGCGCCAGGCCAACGGCATCATCAAGGCCGAGGTTTTGGCAGGCTAACAGAATACAAAGCCGCTGCCCGCCGGGCGGCGGTTTTTTTGGTAATGTAAATTATCGTTTAGCGGCGCAGCCGCTTACGCTTCCCCCGGGGGGAAGCTGCCCCAGTGCGCACACTGGGGCTGAAGAGGAATGCGGGCGTAAATCCAACGTTTTCGGATCTTGACCAGGCATATTCCGCACTTCAGATGTCGCCGTTCCTCTTCCGACCCGCCTTACGGCGGGCCACCTTCCCCCCGGGGGAAGGTATAATAGGCGCTCCCGCGCCAGTGCAACCATACTGTGCTAAACGATAATTTATCTTCCTAACTTCGTCACCCTTCTGCATTCCCTGCCATAGGATATGCCGGAGGGATGTTTATGCTTTATGTGCAGAAATACGGAGGAACCTCCCTGGCTGATGCGGAGAAGCTGATGAATGCCGCCCGGCGGGCATCGGAGCTTGCCCGGCAGGGGATCCAGGTGGTGATGGTGGTCTCCGCCCAGGGGCATACCACCGATGAGATGATTCGGAAAGCCAGAGAGGTGAACCGCAGAGGGAGCCTGCGGGAGATGGATGCCTATCTTGCCGCCGGGGAGCAGATGTCCGCTGCCTTGATGGCCATGGCTCTGGGAACTCTGGGGGTAGGGGCCATTAGCCTCACCGGTGCCCAGGCGGGGATCCATACCGACGGAAATCACGGCAACGCCCGGATCCGGACCATTGACACAGATCGGATCCGCCGGGAACTGGCAGCCGGGAAGGTGGTGGTGGCGGCGGGCTTCCAGGGGGTGGACCACGAGGGAGATGTGACCACCCTGGGCCGGGGCGGCTCGGATACCACCGCCGTGGCCCTGGCAGCCTGCCTGGGAGCGGACAAATGCCAGATCTTTACGGATGTGGACGGCATCTATGACCGGGACCCCCGGGTCCACGCCGATGCCAGAAAATTCGACCGGATCAGCTACGGGAAAATGCTCACCCTCATTGAAAACGGCGCCCAGGTGCTCCATGACCGGTCCGTGGAGCTGGCAAGGGACCGGGGCCTGCAGGTGGAGGTTCTGTCGGCCTTCACCAGCGAGCCGGGGACGATCCTGGGATGACAATGGAAATATCTTCCCCGGATGGGACATAAAATATTCCACCGGGGAAGAGAAATTATCGTTTAGCTTACTATAGTTGCTGCGGCGCGGGAGCGCCCTTGCCTCCACCTTTGGGGGTAGCAAAGCGGATTAATAATATAGATTGCCAGCGGCAATCACACAATAATGATGTGGGCCGCCGCATGGCGGCTCGGAGGGGGTGTCGCAACGCATGTTGCCCTCTCAGTCACCGCTAAAGCGGTGCCAGCTCTCCCAGAGGGAGAGCCAAGTTGCTCAGCTAAACGATGATTTATCTTACAAAAATCCTGAAAAAAGTCCTTGACTTTTGCAGAAGGGTATGCTAAAATACCCGGGTAATAAAGAAGGCTGAACATCCGCCTCACCGTGTGCGCTATGTGAAACGGTTAATATTCCCACTTTCCTCCGGAATACCGGGGGCAGACTGTGTGAATGTGCGGATGCTTGGCATCCGCTTTTTTGTTGTTTATGGAGGTGCTTACCATCGCAAAGTTAGATCATCAGCTCAATGAGGAGATCCGGGACAAAGAGATTCGTCTGATCGGTGCCGACGGTGCCCAGCTGGGTATCATGTCCGCAGCTCAGGCCAATGCGCTTGCTGAGGAGCAGGGTATGGATCTGGTCAAGATCTCTCCCAACGCCGTCCCTCCCGTCTGTAAGATCATGGACTATTCCAAATTCTGCTACGACCAGAAGAAGCGGGAGAAGGATGCCAAGAAGAATCAGCGGGTTGTGGAAATCAAGGAGATCCGCATGAGTCCCAGCATTGACACCAATGACTTCAACACCAAGGTCAAGGCTGCCCAGAAGTTCCTGGCAGACGGCAACCGTGTCAAGGTCAGTGTCCGCTTCCGCGGCCGTGAGATGGCTCACACCAACTTGGGTGAGAAGCTGCTCATGGATTTCGCAAACGACTGTGCTGAGATCGCCAACATGGAAAAGAACCCCAAGCTTGAGGGCCGCTTCATGGCTATGTTCCTGACCCCCAAGACCGGCAAATAAATACCTAATACCAAAGATACGGAAGGAGAACCCACTATGCCCAAGGTAAAGACCCACAGCGGTGCAAAGAAGAGATTCAACCTGACCAAGACCGGTAAGGTTAAGAGAGCTCACGCTTACAAGAGCCACATCCTGACCAAGAAGACCACCAAGCGTACCCGCCATCTGCGCGCTACCGCTTATGCTGACCAGACCAACGTCAGCGCCATCAAGGAAATGATTCCTTACAAGTAAGAAGCAGAAGGAGGATACTGAAAAATGGCAAGAGTTAAAGGCGCAATGATGACGCGCAAGAGAAGAAACGCTACCCTGAAGCTGGCTAAGGGCTACTGGGGTTCCAAGTCCAAGCACTTCAAGATGGCCAAGCAGCAGGTCATGAAGTCCGGCAACTACGCTTTCACCGGCCGTAAGCTGAAGAAGCGTGATTACCGCCGCCTGTGGATCTCCCGTCTGTCCGCCGCTGTTAAGCCCTACGGCCTGAACTACTCCAAGTTCATGAACGGCGTCAAGAAGGCTGGCATCGAGATGAACCGCAAGAGCCTGTCCGAGATGGCTATCCACGAGCCCGCAGCTTTCGCAGCTGTCGTCGAGAAGGCAAAGGCTGCTCTGTAATTTTACATTGCACAAGTCAAGACCCTGTCGGAAATCCGGCAGGGTCTTTTTTGTAACGTTTTTTCGCCCAAAGTATCTAACGGTCAGAAGCGAAGGCCATGGTACTCAGCTTCCGGAAAGGAGGTGTCCGGTTGGATCTGTATGAGCAATATGAAAAGCCTGTCTACCGCTTTCTTCTGCGGCTGACGGGAAACACCCACCAGGCAGAGGACTTACTGCAGGAGACCTTCTGCCAGGCCTTTACCCACATTTCAAAATTCGAAGGCCGCAGCAGCCTGTATACCTGGCTGTGCCGCATCGGCAAGAACGCCTGGCTGAAAGAATGCAGCCGCCGCAGCCGCTATGCGGACACAGCCTGGGAGGATCTGGCGCTGGCGGACCCGGGCCCCACACCGGAGGAGACGGTGATCCGGAAGGAGACCCTCCGGCGGGTCCAGAAAGCGGTTCTTGCTCTGGAGGAGCCCTATAAGGAGGTATTCATCCTCCATATCTACGGCGATCTGAAGCTGAAGGAGATTGCCGCCCTCAACGGAAAAAGTGAAAGCTGGGCCCGGGTCACCTACCACCGGGCCAGACAACGGATCATAAAGGAGGTACATGATGATGAAACTGAGCTGTGAGATTGTGAAGGATCTTCTGCCCCTGTACATGGACGAGGTCTGCTCCCCGGAGAGCCGGAAGGCGGTGGAAGCGCATATGAAAGCATGTGAAAGCTGCCGGAAGGCGCTGGAAGCGGAAATGGAGCTGCCCCAGCCGGAGCCCAGCCCGGAGGCGCTGCAGGAAAAGAAGCGGGGCACCCGGGCCCTGTGGCGGATGCGGCTGACCATGCTGCTGTCTGCTATGGCGATCATCGTGCTGTGTGTACTGCTGTACAACCAGTCCACCGGCCAGGGCCTGACCTTTACCAACTGGGATGACATCTACTACGCCAAGAAGTTCGCCAATCACCTGGAAGCGGGCGAGCTGGAAGAAGCGGCGGAGATGATCGATTTTCGCGGTTCCTATGACCGGACCCTGTACTTCCTGAGCCTGGACCGGGATTCCTATTCCTACGAGTTCCAGCCTCTGGAGATCGGCGGAGAGACCTGGTACTTTATCGACGGAACGGTGAACAATTTTGACGAGGATAAGGAATATACGGATTTTCTGATCTGGGAAGAGCTGATCTTCGGCTGGGGCGATGTGATCCCCATGGATGTCTGGAACGACTATGTGGAAAATCACGCGGAAAAGGCCACCATCTATGGCAGCGCCACCCGGATCACCCGGGAGCGGCGGTCCAATAATGTGTTTTTGCCTGATGAATCGGCCCTTTTCTACCCGGTGCAGACCTCCTGGGGCGAGTTTATGCTACAGGACTACCTCTGGGAAGTGCTGGAGCGCAGCGAAAAGACCCTGGCGGACTATGGCCGCCTGTTCCACCAGATGCCGGAAAACATGTATCTGGAAGTGAAGGATGCACTGGATGAATATGCGGAGGAACAGTACCGTCGGACCCAGGATACCTACGGCTACGCGGCGGATATGACCCTGGAGGAATACAGCGACTACAGCCGGCAGAAGTATCTGAAGGGGCTGGAAGAGCTCTATGCCCAGGGCTATACGCTGGAAGCCGGCGGAATCCGGGAGTTGGCCAGCCCCAGCAACGTGCCGGACCGGATGGTGCTGCTGGACGCAGACCTGATGAGAGACGGCGAATCCTTCCTGGAATTCCCCCTGCGCATCGACGTGGTGGATGGGAAAGTGGTGCTGATCAATTGCAGCTGCAAGGACCCCTACGTATCCCACGAGCTGCTGCAGCCCTTTGAGATCAGCTAAGATGGCCAAAATAAAAAGCCCTCCTTCGGGAGGGCTTTTTTCTATATCGTTATTTTGCGGCTACGTAGACCAGGCCACAGGCGTCAGGGCCGATGTGGGAGCCGATACCGGCGCCCACCTGGATGGTGTGTGCTTCGTCCACCTGGATGCCGATGGATTCCAGCTTCTTTGCCAGGTCCCGGGCGACGGAGGGCTTGTTGGTGTACATGACATAGAAGGGATGGTCCGGGTCCACGGGGATCTGGGCCACCTGCTTGCACTGGTGGTCGATGCCCTTGCGCATGCCCATGGCCTTGGCGGGGATGCCGATGCCGCCGTCCCGCTCCACGGTGATGATGGGCTTGATGTTGGCGAGAGTTCCCAACTTGTACACGGTCTGGGAGATGCGGCCGCCCTTGTAGAGGTATTCCAGGGTGTCAATGCAGGCATAGAGGGTGATCCGGCCCCGGATATCCTCCACCCCGGCGATGATCTCTTCCACGGTCTTGCCCTCGTCCCGGAGCCGGGCGGCGTACTGGACCAGCAGACGCTGGCCGCCGGTGGCGTTGAGGCTGTCCACCACATGGCAGTTATCATAGCCCAGCAGGTTCTTCGTCATCACGGCATTCTGGTAGGTGCCGCTGAGGGCGGAGGAGAGGGTGATGTAAATGGCGCTGTCCCCGGCGGCGTGGGCCTCCTCAAACAGGTCCATCAGGAGCTGGGGGCTGGGCTGGGCAGTCTTGGGGGGATGGCCGGAGTTTAGCAGCAGATCGTAGAACTGATCCTTGCCCAGATTCACATTTTCCTGATATTCCGCTTCTCCAAACATGACCGTCAGGGGGATGCAGGTGATATTCAGCTGTTCATATTCCGCAGGGGACAGGTCCGCGGCGGAGTCGGTAATAATTCGAATCATGAGGGATCCTCCTGAAACGCAATAATTTATATTTAAGTCATACTATGAGGGGGAAATGTGAACTAAATATGAACAAACTGTTTGTATGTTGTAAAAACAGGAAAAAAAGTAAAATTGGCTGCAAAAAACCGGGTAAATTGCAAAATTCCCCCGGAGGAAGAATCGATTTTGGACCATTCTACTGGCAGTAGAGAAGCAAAATGGGGGGTAGGTTGCGGAAAATCGGGGAATCATGATAGGATACAGGCAATCTGAGAAAAGGAAGTTTTTGCTATGGCCCTGTCTGCCAGAACCGTCCGCAGCCGGATCCAGCTGCTGCAACCCCTGATGAAAAGCGCGTCCCTGGAAACCATCCGCCGGGGACAAAACCGTCTGGGGGAGCTAATCGAAAATAAATACCGCCGCCAGATCCTGACCCGGGAGCATCCCTTTGACCGTTTCAGCAGCGCCTGGCTGCTGCCCCGGGACCAGCGCCGGGAGGGCGTGGTGCTGTATCTCCACGGGGGCGGCTACGCCTGCGGGGATCTGGAATACGCCAAGGCCTTCGGAGCTGTGCTGGCGGTGCGGTTCGGTGTCCGGGTGTTCTGCCCCGCCTACCGGCTGGCCCCGGAGCATCCTTTCCCGGCAGCACTGGAGGACGCGGTGGAGAGCTACCGGTATCTGCTGAGCAAGGGCTATGGGCCAGAGCATATCGCCCTCTGCGGCGAGAGTGCCGGGGGCGGCCTGTGCTACAGCCTGTGCCTGAAATTAAAGGAGCTGGGGCTGCCCCAGCCGGGGTCCGTCATTGCCCTCTCCCCCTGGACGGACCTGAGCATGTCCGGGGAATCCTACCGGGAAAACACCGATGACCCCTCCATGAGCCTGCAGCAGTTAAGGTTTTACGCCAAGTGTTACGGCGCGGACCCGGCAGATCCTCTGGCGTCGCCGCTGTTTGGTGATTTGGAGGGCCTGCCTCCCAGCCTGATCTTCGGGGCGGAGGAGGAGCTGATGTTCTCGGACGCCAGGGACCTCCACCAAAAGCTCCTGCGCTCCGGCTGCGGCAGCACCCTGATCGCCAAACAGGACCGGTGGCACGCTTACCTCCTCTATGGTTTACAGGAGGACGAGCCGGATTTTGACCGGATCAACCGGTTTCTGAACCGGCACCTGTCCCCGGAAAACAAGCTTCGCTGGGTGCCCCTGGACAACGCGGCCAAGATTTATCCCGCGGCCCGGAACCAGAACTGGAGCAATGTGTTCCGGGTCTCCATGACCCTGACGGAGGATGTGGACGAAGCGGTGCTGCAATCGGCCCTGGATGTGACGGTGCGGCGGTTTCCCTCCATGGCGGTGCGGCTGCGGCGGGGCTTTTTCTGGTACTATTTAGAGCAATTGGACCGGGCCCCGGCCATCCGCGCCGAGCACAGCTACCCCCTGACACGGATGTCGAAAGCGGAGACCCGGCAGTGCGCCTTCCGGGTGATCGTCTATGGAAAACGCATCGCCGTGGAGATGTTCCATTCCCTGACCGACGGCAACGGGGCGCTGATTTTCCTGAAAACCCTGGTGGCGGAGTACCTGCAGCAGAAATACGGCCTGCGGATCCCGGCAGAGCAGGGTGTACTGGGCCGGCTGGAGGAGCCCACGGCGGAGGAAACGGAGGACAGCTTTTTGAAGCACGCCGGGGCTGTCCCGGCCAGCCGGAAGGGAACCGATGCATACCGGCTCCTGGGAACAGCGGAGCCCGATGGCTTCCACCATGTGACCTGTTTGCAGCTGCCGGTGGATGTGCTGCTGAAAAAGGCGAAGGAGCAGGGGGTGACCCTGACCACCTATCTCTGCGCCGCCATGATGCTGGCCATTCAGAACATCCAGAGCCGGAAGGTGCCCCAGCGCAGCCGCCATAAGTGCGTGAAGGTGCTGATCCCGGTGAATCTGCGGCCCATGTTCGCAAGCAAAACACTGCGCAATTTTGTCCTCTATTCCACCCCGGAGATGGACCCCCGGCTGGGAGACTACAGCTTCCCGGAAATCTGCAAGCTGGTCCACCACCACATGGGCGCGGAGGTGACCCCCAAGAAAATGCGGGCCCTGATCAGTACCAATGTGGGTTCGGAAACCAATCCGGTCATCAAGGCCATCCCCCTGTTTCTGAAAAATCCCGTGATGAAGGCGGTGTTTTCCGCCGTGGGCGAACAGAAATCCAGCCTGAGCCTGTCCAACCTGGGGGCGGTGAAGCTGCCGGAAGCCATGGCTCCCTATGTGCAGCGGCTGGACTTCATTCTGGGCGTGCAGAACACGGCCCCCTACAACTGCGGTGTGATCTCCTGGGGGAACACCCTGTATCTGAATCTGATCCGGAATATCCGGGAATCGGAGCTGGAATATGCCCTGTACTGCGTCCTGCGGGATCTGGGGATCCCGGTGACGGCGGAAAGCAACGGAATGTAAAGGAGAAAGACTATGTATTGTGTCAATTGCGGCGTGAGGCTGAGGGATTCTGAGAAAATCTGCCCCTTATGCGCCACGGCGGTGTTTCATCCGGACCTCCCCCGGCCCCAGGGGGAACCCCTGTACCCGGAGGACCGGCTGCCCGCCCCCCAGGTTTCCTCCCGGGGTGTCCAGATCATCCTGACGGCCCTGTTTCTGATCCCCATGCTCATCTGCTTCCAGTGCGACCTGCTGGTGAACCGGGGAGTTACCTGGTCCGGCTTCGTGCTGGGCGCCCTGGCCCTGGGCTACATCGTATTTGTGCTGCCCCAGTGGTTCCGGCGGCCCAATCCGGTGGTGTTCTGCCCGGTGAATTTTACCGCGGCGGGGCTATACCTGCTGTATATCAACTGGGCGCTGGAGGGGGACTGGTTTTTGACCTTCGCTTTCCCGGTGGTGGGTGCCGTGGGCCTGATCTTTGCGGCAGTGACGGTGCTGCTGCGGTATCTGCGCCGGGGCAGACTGTATATCTTCGGCGGCGCCCTGATGGCTCTGGGAGCCTTCATGCCCCTGATGGAATTTCTGCTGTGCGTCACCTTTGAGCCCATCCGGTTTTACGGCTGGTCGCTGTATCCTCTGACGGCGCTGCTGATCCTGGGCGGCATGCTGATCTTCCTGGCCATCAACCAGCCGGCCCGGGAGAAAATGGAGAAAAAATTCTTCATCTGACGAAAAACGCGGCAGCCCTTCCCGGACTGCCGTGTTCATCAGACAACATAATCAAACATAAATATGGCGTTCAGGAAGCCCAGCAGCATGCCCATGGCCACCTGGCTGGGCGTGTGGCCCACCAGCTCCTTGAAGGTAGCCTCCGGAAGCTGGTCCCAGGTCTTGTTCTGGAAGGAGCGGAGGATCTCGTTGATGGCGATGGCCTGCTTGCCGGTTTCCAGTCGGACGCCCATGGCATCGTGGCAGATGATCACCGCCAGAATGCAGGCGATGGCGAACTGGAAAGAGTCAAAGCCGTACATCAGGCCTGCCAGGGTGGCAAGGGAGGTGACCGTGGCGCTGTGGCCGCTGGGCATACCGCCGTCGCCGAAGAGTCTCTCAATGCTGATCTTTTTGTTGATGGCAAAATTCAGGATCACCTTGATGATCTGGGCCAGAAACCAGGAGGAGAAGGCGGTGATCAGGAAGGGATTGCGGATCAGCTCGTAAAACCAGTCCATAGAGAAATCTCCTTTCGCTCAGTCCTTTATATTTATTGTATCATGTCCGTCAAGCAGGTTTTCTTTTCCATTGCCCTTTTCAAAAGGGCAAAAATATGCTATAATACACAAACATCATTAATTTTACCTGAATTCAGGAGGCTATACCATGAATCGAATCGCACTGATGGTGCTGCGCAATATTTTCCGTGTCCCCGGCCTGTTTTCGAAGCTGTGGCATTACGCAAAGCACACCGATGAATATCCCGAGCAGGAGAAGTGGAACCATATCCACAAGATCCTGGGCTACGCCGTGAAGGCGGGCAATGTGGACCTGCAGGTCTACGGCAAGGAGAACCTGCCCGCCCAGGATGGCTTTGTTATGTACGGCAACCACCAGGGCATGTTTGATGTGGTGGCCCTGGCCGCCGACTGCGAGCGGCCTCTGGCAGCGGTGCTGAAGAAGGAGCTGGCAGATGTGCCCATGCTCAAGCAGATCCGGGAATGCACCCATTCCTTTGCCATGGACCGGGAGGATGCGCGCCAGAGCTTAACGGTGATCAGGGGCGTCACCGAGGAGGTTATGAAGGGCCGCAACTACCTGATCTTCCCCGAGGGTACCCGGAGCAAGAACGGCAATGTCATGGGCGAGTTCCACGGCGGCAGTTTCCGGGCGGCCATGAAAGCCAAGTGCCCCATCGTGCCCCTGTGCTTCATCGACTGCTACAAGGTGCTGGACCAGAAGGGCAGCAAGCCGGTGTCCGTCCAGATGCATTACTTAAAGCCCATTCCCTACGAAGAGTACAAGGATCTGAAGACCGTGGAGGTGGCCGAACTGGTCAAGTCCCGGATCCAGGAAGTGCTGGACGCCAATACTTAAAAGCAGGAAAGCAGCCGGAAAACCGGCTGCTTTTTCGCGTGGATAGGTAAATTATCATTTACATTAGCAACTTGGCTCCCCCTATGGGGGAGCTGGCGCCGCTTTTGCGGCGACTGAGAGGGCAAAAGACAATGCGGCACCCTCTCCGTCCCGGCTTTTCGCCGGGCCACCTCTCCCAAAGGGAGAGGCAAGGCGCCTGCTGCGCTTAATGAGCATAAACGATAACTTATCGTCTCATCACCATGGGGTGGGATTGTTGCATTTACCGTTTACATCACGAAAAAAGAATGATATACTATATAAAATAATCCGAAAAGGGGAGAAAACCATGCTCCAGGATCTGGCCTTCGGGCGGCTGGAAAATGAATATCGGCCTGCGCCGCCGCAGCCGGAGGATTTCGTGATCTGCGTCCGGGACGGGGCCATTCTGGTCAGAAACCTTAAGAATGATGCCCTGGCGCTGCCTGCTGTGAAGGATATCCATGACAGCTGGGAACGCTGGTATGAACAGGGCCTTCAGTACGCCTTCCGGCTCCATGAAAGAAACTACTACCTGTGGCTGGGCCGGGCAGGTGCGTGTCCGGCGGGCTGGGAGTACATTCCCGCCCGGCAGCTGCGCTACAGAGCGGGCAATACCTTCTGCTACGCCGCCATGACCGGCTGGCACCTGTACAAATGGTACGAAAGCAGTATATTTTGCGGCCGCTGCGGCGAGAAGACTGTCCACGATGAAAAGGAACGGATGATGCGCTGCCCCAACTGCGGACAGTTGATCTTCCCCCGGATCAATCCGGCGGTGATCGTAGGCGTTACCGACGGAGACCGGATCGTGCTGACCAAGTACGCCGGCCGGGGCTACACCAACTATGCCCTCATCGCTGGATTTACGGAGATCGGCGAGACAATGGAACAGACGGTCCAGCGGGAGGTCATGGAGGAGGTTGGCCTCCGGGTCAAAAATATCCGCTTTTACAAAAGCCAGCCTTGGGGCATTGACGGCAATATCCTGATGGGTTTCTACTGCGACCTGGAGGGCTCCGATGAGATCCATATGGACGAAAACGAGCTGTCCCTGGCCCAGTGGCATTACCGGGATTCCCTGCCCATCGGGGACGACAGCTACAGCCTCACCCGGGAGATGATCCGCATTTTCAGCGAAGGAAAAGAACCGAAATAAAGAGAGGTTTTTCATATGAACCAGAATCAGCGCTGGGTCAGCGTCTGGGGTAACGCCGTTTCCGTGGCGGAGAACCGCCCCGAGCGCTATGCCCGGAATATCACCATCCGTTATCCCATTCACATACCCTTCTCCGGTACCGGAGTCCGGCTGACCTTTGACAACTACTGCGGCACAGAACCGGTGAACTTCACCCGGACCACGGTGTTTTACGGGGGTAAGTTCTATCCCGTGACCTTCGAGGGGAACCGGCATGTGACCATCCTGGCGGGAGAAAATGTGGTCAGCGATCCCCTGGAGATCCCCCTGCGGGCCGGGGAGATCATTCAGGTCAGCTTCTACTTTGCCAATTTCACCCTTATGCGCAGCGTGGTCTATGCCCAGGGCCCCCTGTCCGAGGGCCTGTATGCCAACGGCGACCGGACGGAGGATCCGAGCATCGACCTGGAAACCTCCCGGAAGACCCACCTGTTTTACTTCTTGAGCAATGTTTCCGTGCTGACGGATAAAGAAAACCGCTGCCTGGTCTGCTACGGCGACTCCATCACCGCCCAGGACTGGCCTGACTGCCTGGCCCTGCGGTGCTTTAAGGAGGGCTACGCCAAAACCGCCGTCATCCGCCGGGCCACCTCCGGTTCCCGGATCCTGCGGCAGTACAGCTGCCTGACCTATGAAAGCTACGGTCTCTCCGGCGAGTACCGCTTTGCCCACGAGGTGCCCACCGACGGTGCCGATACGGTCATCATCCAGCAGGGTATCAACGATATTATCCACCCGGTGGGGGAGGAGAAGAATGTTTTCCGGCCCATGAGCGACCTGCCCACAGTGGAGGAGCTGATCGACGGACTGAAGGACTATATTTCCCAGGCCCGGGAGATGGGCTATAAGGTCTATGTGGGCACCCTGCTTCCCATGGGCGGCTGGCGCACCGACGCCCCCTTCCGACAGGAGATGCGTCATGCCTACAACGAATTTATCCGCACCACGGACCTGATCGACGGCTGCATCGACTTCGACGCGGTGCTGCGGGACCCGGAGAATCCCAACCACTTCAGGCCTGAATACGATTCCGGCGACCACCTGCATCCCAGCCGGGCAGGCTACGAACGGATGGCCGCGGAGATTCCGGCGGAACTTCTGAAATAAGAAAAAGGACGGCGAAAGCCGTCCTTTTTGCTGTTTGGAATCATAAATTAGCGTTTACACGAGCTTCCCCCCTGGGGGAAGCTGGCACCGCGTAAGCGGTGACTGATGAGGGGACTACCCTGCGATAACTGGAAATGCAACGTTTTTCCTGCTGCTGTCCCCTCATCCGCCCCTTCGGGGCACCTTCCCCCCAGGGGGAAGGTATTTCGCTAAACGATAATTTATACGCCGTAATATCTGACTTCCGCTTTGACGGATTCCAGAGCCGGGCAGAAAAGTTCCTGAGTCAGGGCTGAAAAATTAAAGAAACTTTAACCTCCGCGGCGTTGACTTTTTCTGGATGCTGGCCTATCATGACCCTATGAATCTTTAATGGGAGGATATGTCCTATGAACGTGAAAAAATGGCTGTGCATTGCCTGTGCAGCGTGTCTGGCACTGAGCCTGGGCGCCTGCGGAAGTGATGAAAATGCCGTATATGTCCAGTCTGTCAAGACCCTCTCCGGCATCGGTGCCATTGCCCCCGGCGACCGGTTTCCGGGCATGGTGGTGTCTGAGAATATCACAGAGATCCAGAAGGACAACGATAAGGTGGTTGCGGAAACGCATGTCAAGGAAGGTGACGACGTGGTGGAGGGCCAGGAGCTGTTCACTTACGACATGGACCAGCTGCAGCTGACTCTGGACAAGCAGCGCCTGGAGCTGGAACAGCTGAAGGCCACCATTGAAAACTATAAGACTCAGATCGAGGACCTGAAGAAGGACGAGGCCAGAGCCACCGGCACTGCCAAGCTCCAGTACACCATCCAGATCCAGTCCATGCAGGTGGACCTGAAGGAGGCGGAGCTGAACCTGGTCGCCAAGGAGAAGGAAGTGGCCCAGTCCGAAACCATGCTGGAAAATGTCACCGTGGTTTCTCCCGTCACCGGCCGTGTTACCGGCGTCAATGAGAACGGCTATGACAACTACGGCAATCCTCTGGCCTACATTACCATCCAGCAGGCCGGCTCCTTCCGGATCAAGGGCACCCTGGGCGAGCTGCAGCGCGGCGGCATCGTGGAGGGCAGCCGGATGAAGATCGTCTCCCGGACTGACGAGAATGTGTTCTGGTTCGGCACCGTGACCTTAGTGGACTATGAGAGCCCCAGTCAGGGTAATGACAATAATATCTATATCGGCGGCATGGAGGACCCCATGTCCTCCTCCAGCAAGTACCCCTTCTATGTGGAGCTGGAGTCCTCCGAGGGTCTGCTGCTGGGCCAGCATGTGTATCTGCAGCTGGATGCCGGGGAAGAGGCGTCTGCCGCCCTGTCCATCAGCAGCGCCTTTGTCTGCTTCGATGAAAACGGCAATCCCTACGTCTGGGCCGAGAAGAACGGCAAGCTGGAGGTCCGGCCTGTCATTACCGGCGAATATAACTTTATGCTGGATACCATGGAGATCCTGGAGGGCCTGACGGAGGAGGACTACATTGCCTTCCCCGACGAGGAGCTGTGCGTGGAGGGCGCTCCCACCACCCGGGATGAGCCTGTGGCAGAAGAAGGCGGGGTGGCGTAATGGCCATTCTGAAGCTGACAGATATCTGCAAGGATTACATCCAGGGCAAGGAGCCTGTCCGGGTTCTGAAAAACGTGAATATGACCGTGGAGCAGGGGGAGTACCTGGCCATTATGGGCCCCTCCGGCTCCGGCAAGACCACGCTTATGAACCTCATCGGCTGCCTGGACGTGCCCACCTCCGGACGTTTGGAGCTGGACGGTAAGGCCCTGAAGGACTTGACTGACGATCAGCTGGCGGAGATCCGCAATAAGCATATCGGCTTCGTGTTCCAGTCCTTCCACCTGCTTCCCAAGATGGACGCCTTGGAAAATGTGGCTCTGCCGCTGCTGTATGCAGGCGTTCCCCTGAAGGAGCGGAAGGCCCGGGCTGAGGAAGCTCTGAAGGCCGTGGGCCTGGAAGAACGGATGCATTTCCTGCCCAATCAGCTCTCCGGCGGCCAGTGCCAGCGAGTGGCCATCGCCCGGGCCATGGTCACCAAGCCCGCGCTGCTTTTGGCGGACGAGCCCACCGGCGCGCTGGATACCAAGGCCGGCAACCAGATCATGGAGATCTTCCGGCAATTAAGCCGGGAGGGCATGACCATCATCATGATCACCCACGAGCAGTCCATTGCCGACTGCGCCGATAAAATCTACTACATCCTGGACGGTGAGCTGAACACCGGAGAGGGCAGGGAAGGAGGGGTAAGCGATGAAGCGGAAATCCAGGGGTAAGAAGATTCTGATTTCTGCCATCTGCCTGGTGCTGGTGGCTGCCATCGGTGGCGGCGTCTGGTTCTATACCGGGAACCAGGGCGGCGAGCCGGTGAATGTGTTTCCCTTCATGTATCTGGGCATGACCGAATACTGGGGCGACTCCCAGGAAAGCTCCGGCTTTGTCCGGACCGACGGCGTTCAGACGGTCTACCTCTCCGGCACCCAGACCGTCACGGAAATCCTGGTCCAGCTGGGCCAGGAGGTCAAGAAGGGCGATGTGCTCATGACCTTCGATACCACCCTGTCCGATCTGGCCCTGGAGCGGAAGCGGCTGGATGTGGAAAAGCTGAAGCTGCAGCTGGAGGATGCCAAAAAGCAGCTGCGGGAGATCAATGCCATGCGCCCCATGGTGATCCCCCAACCCTCCGACAAGCCGGATGAGGATGTAAACCTGGGTGAAAAGCTCACCGATCCCTACAAGCTATCCTTCAATTCGGATTTTGACGGCAGCACCGCGGAAAAAGCCCTGATCTGCTGGCTGAACAGCAACAGCAGTGTGGACGAGGAAATTCTGGATGCGCTGATTCTGAAAGCAGCTGAATATCAGAGTATCAATGCGGCAAAGGAAGCTGAGGGGGAGAAGATTCCCAGCAACCCCTCTCCCGTTCCGGAAGAGACCGGAGAGAACACAGCACCTTCCGAGGATCCTACCGAGCCCTCCGAGGACCCCACAGAACCCTCCGAAGATCCCACCGAGCCCTCCGAGGATCCCACCGAGCCTTCCGAGGACCCCACCGAGCCTTCCGAGGATCCCACGGAACCTTCCGAGGATCCCACGGAACCCTCCGAGGATCCCACCGAGCCTTCCGAGGATCCCACCGAACCCTCTGAGGACCCCATCGAGCCTTCTGAGGGTCCCACCGACCCCTCAGAGGACCCCACGGAGCCCTCTGAAGATCCCACGGAACCCAGTGAGCCGGAGGAAGTGGAGGTCAACAATTTCTATGTAGTTTTCAAGGTTACTGAAAACAACTATGAACTGGCAGCCAGAAATACCTGGCAGGGTATTTATGTGATCCGGGATCCGGAAAACGGCAGCTACCGCTTTAAGTTCTTCGATGCCTTCATGGTCCAGGACCATATGCTCTCTCCTGACGAGGAAGCGGAGGAAAAGCCGGAGATCGACTTCGGCAGCGGCTTCACCGCAGCCCAGATCGCCGAGATGCGCTCCCAGCAGGAAAAGACCATCAAGGAGATTGAATTCAATATTAAAATGGCTGAGGCGGAATACAAGATCGCCCAGACCGAGGTGGCAGACGGCAATGTCTACGCACAGATCGACGGCGTGGTGGTGTCCCTGCTGACTGAGGATGAGGCAGAAATGCTTCAGGAGCCCCTGATGAAGGTCAGCGCCGGCGGCGGCTTCTATGTGGAGGGCACCGTCAGTGAGCTGGACCGGGAGACCATGGTCATTGGCCAGGAGGTCACCATCAACGACTGGCGCAGCGGTATGACCTACACCGGTAAGGTGGAATCCCTGGGTGACTACCCCAGTGCCGAGGGCTATTGGAGCGGTATCGGAAATCCCACCGCTTCCTACTATCCCTTCCGGGTGTTCGTGGAGGACAGCGCCGACCTGCAGTCCGGCAGCTATGTGAGCATCATGTTCTCCGCCGGTTCTTCTGAACACGGTGTGTATCTGGAAAATCCCTTCATCCGCACCGAGGGCGGCCGCAGCTATGTCTATGTCCGGGGTGAGGACGGAAAGCTGGAGCAGCGGTTCGTCACCACCGGCAAGTCCCTCTGGGGCAGCTACACGGAGATTTTGGAGGGTATCGGGGAAGAGGACCTGATCGCCTTCCCCTATGGCAAGAATGTGAAACCCGGTGCCGAGACCGTTGAAAGCGACCTCAGCGCCCTGTACGGTTAAGGAGGGAAAGCTATGTTTGAAAATATCCGGCTTGCCTTCCAGGGAATCTGGGGCCACAAGATGCGCTCTGTCCTGACCATGCTGGGCATCATCATCGGCATCGCCGCCATCATTACCATCGTCTCCACCATCAAGGGCACCAACGAGCAGATCAAGGAAAACCTCATCGGTGCCGGCAACAATGTGGTCACCGTCCAGCTGAATCAGGGCGGCTACCAGTACGACATGACCTGGAGCGGCATCCCTGCAGGGGTTCGCACCATCACCGAAGAGACCCGGAAGGACCTGGAAAAGCTCTCCGGCGTGGAAAAGGTCTCCCTCTACTGCGCCCGGAACTATTCGGAGCTGGTCTACTACCAGAACACCGAGTTCAACGGCGAGGTCTACGGCATTGACGAGAACTACTTAAATGTCTACGGCTACCAGGTGAAAACCGGCCGGGGCTTTACGGAAAATGACTACCGGAACTTCCGCAAGGTGGTATTGGTTGACACCACCGCTGTGACCAATCTCTTCGGCGGTGAGAATCCCGTGGGCGCAAGTATCGAGATCCAGGGTGATGTGTTCACCGTGGTGGGTGTGGTGGCCCTTTCTGAGGAATTTGTGCCCACCATCAACTCCATCAATGACTACTGGATGTACGCGGACACCTCCTCCGGCTCCATTTACCTGCCCCTGAGCACCTGGCCCACGGTCTACCGGTTCGACGAGCCCCAGAATGTGGCCATCAAGGTGAAAAATACCGACGTGATGACCTCCGCCGGTAAGGACGCCGCAGACCTGCTCACCGAGCGCCAGATCCTGGATCCGGAAAACTCCGACTTCGACTACCGGAGCCAGGATATGCTGGAACAGGCCCAGCAGCTGCAGAGTATGTCCGAATCCACCAACGCCCAGCTGATCTGGATCGCCAGCATCTCCCTGCTGGTGGGCGGCATCGGTGTTATGAACATCATGCTGGTGTCCGTCACGGAAAGAACCTCTGAGATCGGCCTGAAGAAGGCCATCGGTGCCAAGAAGCGCCGGATCCTCTTCCAGTTCCTGACGGAAGCTGCGGTGCTGACTTCCTTAGGCGGCATCATCGGCGTGGCCAGCGGCATTGGCCTGGCCCAGCTGATTTCCCAGATGATGCAGATTCCCGTGGCCATCGACGTGGGCGCCATCGCCATTTCCGTGGTATTTTCCATGCTCATCGGCGTGATCTTCGGCCTGCTGCCCGCAGTAAAGGCTGCAAACCTGAACCCCATCGAAGCACTGAGAAGAGTGTAAAGCTTGTTCCCCGGCCCGGGTGTGCAGAACGCACACCCGGGCTTTTTGTATGGGCAGGTAAATTATCGTTTACAGGGGGAACGTCGTCGGCCCGGCGGGCCGACACAATGCTACGCATTGAGGGGAACGGATTGCACCACAGGCATTCCCTTCGGTCACCACGCCAGTGTGCGCACTGGCTCGCAATGACATGCTTTTCGTTTCTTTGCGCAGCTATTTTGGTGCAGAAAGCATTAAAAAACCACTGTCATTGCGAGGAGCGAAGCGACGTGGCAATCCGTAACCTCTGCATCCGAAGGATGCTCGGTGGCCATAGGCCGCCGCATTCCACCTAAGATAAACGATAATTTACGGTGTTAATCATAGCAGCGAGAAAAACGAATATATATGGAAACGTTTTAAATTTTCTTTCTTTTTCCTATTTACATATTTCAGCTGAATGTGTATGATATATAGACAATACCAGCAAAATCCCTTGACACAGTATTGAAAACTGGTAAAATGTTATCGATAAAAACAGGAGGTAATACCATGAAAAAATTAACCGCAATTGTATCCCTGGTCCTGGCTGTCTGCTTATTGGCAGGCTGCGCAGGCTCCCCCGTGATTTATTATACCGACTGCACCTGCCCTGCAGATGCCCACGTGCAGACTCCCGTAACTCAGCCTGAGGCCACCGAGCCCCCGGTCGTTGCCGAGGGTGCCGTGAAAACCGGCCTGGCTGTCGTCACTTCTGTGGCTGACAGTGTTGACGGCGAAGCCAAGTACGATGTGACCATCGCCGCAGTCAATGTGGACGACAACGGTGTCATCGTCAGCTGCTATTTGGATTCCATCGGCGCTTCCGTCACCTTCGGTGCTGACGGCGTGATCACTTCCGATCCTGCCGCCGCTGTTCTGACCAAGAACGAGCTGGGCGACAGCTACGGCATGAAGGCCTACGGCGGCGCCACCTATGAGTGGTACGAGCAGGCTGCGGCCCTGGCTGATTTTGCTGTGGGCAAGACCGTTGAGGAGCTGCGCGCCGGTGCCGTCAACGAGTCCGGCAAGGCTGCCGATGCCGACCTGGCCACCACCGCCACCATCTACCTGGGCGGCTATGTGGCTGCCATCGAGGCTGCCGCTGCCAACGCCCAGCATCTGGGCGCTCAGGCAGAGGATGAGCTGAAGGTCGCCGTGCTGGCATCCCTGTCCGATTCCAAGTCCGCTGATGCGGAAAATGCAGGCAACGCCCAGCTGAATGTGGATGCTGCCGCCATTACCATGAACGGCGAGACCATCACCTCCTGCGCCATTGACGCTGTCCAGGCCAAGGTTGCCTTCGATGCTTCCGGCGTCATCACCTCCGATGTTACCGCCCCTGTCCAGACCAAGAATCAGCTGGGCGAAGCCTACGGCATGAAGGCCTGGGCCGGTGCCAAGTACGAGTGGAACGAGCAGGCCGCCAACTTTGCCGCCTACGTCACCGGCAAGACTGCAGCTGAGGTTGCCGGTATTGCCGTCGATGAGGGCACCAAGCCCACCGATGCGGACCTCAGCACCTCCGTCACCATCGCCATCGGCGGCTTCATGGCCCTGATCGAAAAGGCGGCTCAGTGATGCGCCGCGTCGTTTCCCTGCTGCTTCTGGTTTGCCTCCTGCTCTGCGGCTGTGCCGGGGTGGGGGAGCCGGAAAAGAAGCAGTACAACGCCACCTTCCTGACCCTCTTCGACACGGTTACCACCATAGTGGGCCGGGCGGAAAGCGAGGCGGCTTTCACCGCCGAGGCCCAGAAGATCCATGACGAGCTGCTTATTTATCATCAGCTGTTCGATATCTATAACGATTATGAAGGCGTGAACAACCTGAAGACCGTCAACGACAATGCTGGCATCGCCCCTGTGGTGGTGGACCGGGCCATTATCGACCTGCTGCAGGATTGTAAGGAATATTACGATCTCACCGGCGGCCTGGTGAATGTGGCCATGGGCAGTGTGCTGAAGCTCTGGCACGAAGCCCGGAATGATGGACTGAATGACATCGTCAATGCCTACCTGCCCGACGGCGAAGCCCTGGCAGCGGCGGCGGAGCATGTGGATATCTCCTGCCTGGTCATTGACGAGGAGGCTTCCACCGTCTTTATCACCGACCCCGATGCCCGGCTGGACGTGGGCGCGGTGGCAAAGGGCTGGTCCGTCCAGCGTGCGGCGGAGAATGCCCCCGAGGGCCTGCTGATCAGCGTGGGCGGCAACGTCTGCGCCACAGGCCCCAAGGACGAAAACGGTACCCCCTGGCGGGTGGGCGTTCAGAATCCCGACGGCGGGGACAATTACCTGCATACCCTGAACATCACCGGGGGCAGCGTGGTCACCAGCGGCGATTATCAGCGCTGCTACATGGTGGACGGCAAAATCTACCACCACATCATCGACCCCGCAACCCTCTATCCCAGCGAATACTGGCGCAGCGTCACCGTTCTGTGCGCCGATTCCGGTCTGGCCGACGCCCTGTCCACAGCCCTGTTCCTGCTTCCGTTGGAGGCGGGCATGGCCCTGGCAGAGAAGAGCGGTGCCCAGGCCATGTGGGTCAATGAGGCAGGGGAGCAGTTCTACACCCCCGGCTTCGAAGACTATATTCGTACATAAATTGAGGTGAAAGAATGAAAAAGCTGTTTTTTGGCGGTATTCACCCCAAATACAACAAGGAAATGTCCACCCGGATCACGGATTTCCGTACCATCTGCCCTTTGCAGGTGGTGATCCCCATGGTGCAGCATATCGGTGCGCCCTGTACGCCCCTGGTTGCCGTGGGCGACCGGGTTCTGGTGGGCCAGAAGATCGGCGACGGCGAGGGCCTGTGCGTTCCTGTCCATGCCTCCGTCTCCGGCACCGTCGTGGCCGTGGAGCCCCGGCCCCATGTGTCCGGCCGTCAGGTGCTGGCAGTGGTCATTGAAAACGACGGCAAGAACGAAGCCGTTCCCGCGGCGGAAGCCGATCTGGATAACCTGACCAACGACGAAATTCTCCACAGAATCCGGGAGGCCGGCATCGTGGGTATGGGCGGCGCTGCCTTCCCCGGCAACGTCAAGGCCCTTTCCGCTATGGGCAATGTGGACACCCTCATTGCCAATGCCTGCGAGTGCGAGCCCTACATCACCGCAGACGATTTTATGCTCCGCACTGCTGCCGAGGATGTGCTCCAGGGCATGCGGATCCTGAAGCGGCTCCTGAATCCCGGCCGGGTGGTACTGGCCGTGGAGGACAATAAGATCGAGGCCATTGAAAAGGTCAGATCTCTGCACAGGGAATTTCCCGATATCGAGCTGGTGGTGCTGCCCACCATGTACCCCCAGGGTGCGGAGAAGCAGCTGATCCAGTCCGTGACCCGCCGGGAAGTAAAGCCCGGCCAGCTGCCGGTGAGCGTAGGCTGCGCCGTGTTCAATGTGTCCACCTTTGCCTCCATCTACCGGGCGGTATGCCTGGGACTACCCCTGACCAAGCGGATCGTCACCGTTTCCGGCGAGGCCATCGCCGAGCCCCAGAACTTCCTGGTGCCCATCGGCACCTCTTTCCACGATCTGATCGAAGTGGCCGGCTGCCTTCACGACAAGACCGAGCGTGTCATCTCCGGCGGTCCCATGATGGGTGTCGCCCAGAGCGACCTGAATGTACCGGTTGTTAAGGCAACCAACTCCGTTCTGTGCCTGCTGAAGGACGTGAACGGCGCCGCCGAAAACCCCGTGTGCCTGCGCTGCGGCAAGTGCGTTGCCGTGTGCCCCATGCGGCTGCAGCCCCTTTACATGTACCGCTTCCAGAAGGCGGGCCGTGTGGAGGAACTGAAGCGCCTGAATGTCCTGGACTGCATGGAGTGCGGCAGCTGCGCCTTCACCTGTCCCGGCAAGCTGCCCCTGGTGGAAACCTTCCGCAAGGGTAAACAAATGGTAAGGGAGGCAAATGCAAAATGAATCTGACGGTTGCTTCCTCTCCCCACATCCGGGGCAATTTCCGGACCAACCGGATCATGCTGGATGTGGTGCTGGCCCTGCTGCCCGGTCTGGCGGTGGGCGCCGCCTTCCAGGGCCCCCGGGCGCTGTTTGTGGCGCTGCTGAGCGTCAGCACCTGCGTGGTGGCGGAGTGGCTGTATGCCCAGCTGACCAAAACCCGCAACACCGTCGCCGACGGCTCTGCCATGGTCACGGGCCTGCTGTTGGCCATGACTCTGCCTGCCACCGTGCCCTACTGGCTGGTCCTGGTGGGCGATGTGTTCGCCATTATCTTCATCAAGGCCCTCTGCGGCGGCCTGGGCCAGAATATCTTCAACCCCGCCCTGGCAGCCCGGGCATTCATGCTGCTGATTTACCCTGTGGGCCTGACCCGGTATATGGGCCTGGACGGCGTCACCGCCGCCACCCCTCTGCACCACATGGTCATGTCCGCCCTGCCCACCGAAACCATCGGCCAGATGTTTGTGGGCCGCTGCCCCGGCACCATCGGCGAGGTTTCCTCCCTGGCGCTGCTCATCGGCGGCTGCTACCTTCTGTACCGGAAGGTCATCTCCATCCGGATCCCTGCCGCCTACCTGGGCACCGTGGCTCTGGTGACACTGATCTTCTCCAAGACCGGCGACCCGGTCAGCTGGATGCTCTATTCTCTGCTGTCCGGCGGCGTGATGCTGGGTGCCATCTTCATGGCCACTGACTATGCTACCTCTCCCGCCACGCCCGTGGGCCAGGTGATCTACGGCATCGGCTGCGGCGTCCTGACCGTGTGCTTCCGCTACTTCGGCCTGTTCCCCGAGGGCGTCACCTACGCCATCCTGATCATGAACGCCTTCGTCTGGTTCATCGACCGCCACACGGCTATGCGCCGTTTCGGTACCGGAAAGGGGGAGTACAAGGCATGAAAAAGTCCATTCTGATTCCCATTCTTGCCATTATCCTCTGCGCCGGACTGCTCTTTGGCGTGACCATGCTTACGTTCCCCATGTATCTGGAGAACTATCACGGCTGGCATCTGAAGGATCTGAAGATGATGCTCCCCGGGGCGGAAGAATTTACCGTGGAGCCCTACTCCGGCGAGGATGCCAATATCGTCTCCGTCCACAAGGCCGACATCGGCTATGTGATCGAAACCAAGACCTACGGCTATGCCGGGGACATCACCGTCCTGGTGGGCGTGTCCACCGAGGGAAAGGTCACCGGCGTTGTGGTTCGGGACCTGTCCGAAACCCTGGGCCTGGGCGCCAATGCTTTGTCCGATACGGATTTCCTGGCCCAGTTCCTGAATAAGACCGGCTCCTTTGCCATCGGCGCGCCCGGTGCCGACGCCTTCTCCGGCGCCACCGGGGAGGCTGCCACCGGCGAGGAAACCTACGTGGACGGCATCACCGGCGCCACCGTCACCTCCAAGGCCATTGCCCGGTGCGTCAGCTCCGCCGTTGGCTACGTCACCGGCGCGGATGTGTCCTCCGGCGCCACTTCCTGGGGAGGTTAAGTCATGAAAAAATATATGCTGAATACCCTCCTGGCTGTGGTGTTTACCATCGCCCTGCTGGTCCTGGTCATCGCCCGGGCCATCTGCCCTGTGCTGGTGTTCCCCGGCTTCGGAATCCCCAATCTGGTGCTGATCTCCCTGATCGCGCTGGTGGTGGACCACTATATTGTCAAGGATGCGCCCCGGTGCTACATCTGCATCCCGGTGTTTGCCTTCCTGAGTTTTGCACTGCTGCCCTATGCCGCAGGCTTCGCCGCCCTCTCTGATGCCCTGTGGCTGGGCGTGAAGGGCTGCATCACCTTCACGGTCACCACCTGGCTGTTTACATCCATGGCCGACCGGATCTCCACCGGCCCCAGCGCAAAGCTGGCCCCCGTTGTGAGCGCGGTGGGCCTGTACCTGGCCTCCCAGTGCCTGATGGGTATGTTTTAAGAAAGATCGCCGCAGCATAAGCTGCGGCGATTTTTTCTGATTGGTGTGGTAAATTATCGTTTGGCTTGGTAGAAAATTTGATCCGACCAGGCAAGAAAAGTATGTCATTCCGAGGGCCTTTAGGCCCGTGGGAATCTCCTGTACCGTGGTTTGTAATCAAAAACGGTGCTTAACATCGAAAGTCCATGATGTACGATGTTAATTGGTACTTTACAGAATCTTTCTACTGTACTGGAGATTGCCACGTCGCTTCGCTCCTCGCAATGACACAGTTGTCGGAACCTGGTTGCTTTTGATCGGCACTGCTGCTGTAAACGATAATTTACCGTCACAAAGTCATATTTCCCGGCGTTGTAAATTGGGCGTTCTTCTGCTATGATAAAGAAAAACCCACAGGGGGTAAATCTATGAATCTGGAACAGCTGAAACAGAAACTGGACGAAAGTCATTATGTATACGACAACACCATGGCCACTGTCCTGGCCGTTGCCCTGACCCTGGGCCGTCCTTTGCTCATCGAGGGCGCCGCAGGTGTGGGCAAGACGGAAATTGCCAAGGTCATGGCGTCAAGTTTAGACCGGGATCTGGTGAGACTGCAGTGCTACGAGGGGCTGGATGAGAGCAAGGCCCTGTATGAGTGGAACTACCAGAAGCAGCTGCTGGCCATTCAGGTGAATATGGGAAGCGAGGACAAGGACCAGCTGACCCGGAGCCTGTTTTCCGATGAATACCTCCTGGAGCGCCCTCTGCTGAAATCCATCCGTTCCGAAAGGGAAGTGGTGCTGCTCATCGACGAGATCGACAAGGCTGACGAGGAATTTGAAGCCTTCCTCTTAGAACTGCTGTCCGAAATGCAGGTGACCATTCCCGAGGTGGGCACCATCCAGGCAAAATCCATCCCCTTCGTGGTGCTGACCTCCAACCGGGCACGGCCCCTCAGCGAAGCTCTGCGCCGCCGCTGCGCCTATCTGTACATTGAATATCCCGACATGGAGAAGGAACTGGCGATCCTCCGGGCCAAGCTCCCTCATGTGGATGACCGGCTGGCGGCCCAGGTGGCTCTGGCAGTCCAGAAGCTGCGCGGCAATGAGGCCATTCTGAAAAAGCCCTCCATTGCCGAGACCCTGGACTGGGCCTCTGCCCTGGATGCCCTGGGTATCCGGGAGCTGACCCCTGAGACGCTGCATACCACTGCCGGATTCCTGCTGAAAAACAAGGAGGATATGGCGGAAATGTCGAAAATGAAGCTGTGCGACTGCGGAGGGCATACCCATGGCTGATCCGGCGGTATACCTGGAAAAAATCTCCGCCTTCTCCCGTATGCTTCACCTGGAGGGCCTGACAGTGAGCCCCCAGGAGACGGCGGATGCCTGCCGGGTGCTGATGGAGCTGGGATTGGAGGACCGGGAGCAGGTGAAAACCGCCCTGCGGATGGTTTATGCCAAGTCCCGGGAGGAGCAGGTGGCCTTTGACCGGGTGTTCGACGGCTTCTTCCTGCCGGAGAAAACCATCCGGGAGCAGGCCATACGTCAAAGAGAATTTGAAGAGGAAATCCGGCGGCAGCAGCGCCGGGCGGAGCAGGAACTGGTGCTGAACGGCAGACCCATGGAGCTTACCCAGGAGCAGCTGCGCACCTATGTAGCCATGGACGAGGAACACCGGCAGCGGCTGCGGAACTTCATGGAAAAATACAAGGAAACCGCCGCCCGGAACCCGGGGCTTTACGACAACTTCATCCACTCCGTGTTCACCCGGACCATTCTGGAGAAGCAGCTTCGGATGGAGGAGGGGGGCAGCGGCGGCATGGAGGCGGACCCGGAGCTGGGGCTTCTGTACCGGGACATCTCCCGGTTTAAGGACACGGAGATTCCCAAAGCCATCACCCTGATCCAGGGCATCACCCGCCAGATCAACGGCGAGCTGTCCGCAAAGCGGAAGCGGGGCGGCCGGGGCAGCCAGCTGGATTTCCGCCGGACCATCCGCAAGGGTCTGGAAACCGGCGGCAGCCTGTACACCCTGAAATATAAGAAAAAGCGCCAGCGGCGCAAGCGGCTGGTGCTGCTGTGCGATGTGTCCGGCTCCATGGTGCAGTTTTCCGAGTTCGCCCTCCGGTTCATCCAGAGCCTGAATCAGGTGTCGGATGCCTCCCGGGTGTTCCTTTTCTCTGAGGGGCTCCATGAGGCAGATGCATTTAGTCTTCAGAACATGGATCTGTTCCGGGATTATGTCCGCCGCAGCGGCCTGTATGGCCGGGGCACCGACCTGGGACTGGCCCTGGAAAAGCTGATGAAATGGAAACCATCCCCCCTGACAGATGCCACCACGCTGCTGATCCTGTCTGATACCAAGACCACCGGCCAGCGCCGGGCCCTGAAGGCTATCGAGGAGGCCAAACGCCAGGCGGGCAAGGTGATCATTCTGAATCCCATCCCTGAGGGCAAGTGGAAATTCATCCGCTCCGCCCAGGAGTTTTCTTCCGTGGTCACCATGATCTCCTGCTCCACATTGCGGGATCTGGCCGCTGCCTGCCGAAAGCTGACAATATCGTAAAAAAACGCTTGACCGGGAGTAACTACCGGCTGTTAGAATAAGACCATCCAAACTGTTTAGGAGGTAATATTTATGAAAGTTCTGATGCTCAACGGCTCTCCCAGAGCCAACGGCAACACCGCCGCGGCCCTGAAGGAAATGGAAAAGACCTTTCTGGAAGAGGGGGTGGAGGTGGAGATCATCCACGTGGGCCATCTGCCCATCCGGGGCTGTATCGGCTGCCGCCAGTGCTTCCAGCTGGGCAAGTGCGTGTTCGATGATCTGGTCAACGAGGTGGCACCGAAGCTTGCTGAGGCCGACGGCATTGTGTTGGGAAGCCCGGTGTACTATGCCTCCGCCAACGCCACTTTGATGGCCTTCGTCCAGCGGCTGTTCTACTCCACCTTCGGCATCAACAAGACCATGAAGGTGGGCGCCTCTGTCTGCGTTGCCCGCCGGGGCGGATTGTCTGCCACTTACGACGAGATGAACAAGTTCTTCGGCATCTCCGGTATGCCTATCACCTCCGGCCAGTACTGGAATTCCCTCCACGGCAGCGCCCCCGGAGAAGCGGAGCAGGATATCGAGGGCATGCAGGGTATGCGGACCCTGGCAAGGAACATGACCTTCCTGATGAAGTCCATCGCCCTGGGTAAGGAAGCCTACGGAATTCCCGAAAAAGAGAGAACCACCTTTACAAATTTCATTCGGTAATGTAAAATAATACCATCACAACAGAAAGAGGGTATTTACTATGAAAGTAATCGCCACCACCAACGCTCCCGGCGCCATCGGCCCCTACTCCCAGGGCTTTGTTGTCAACGGTTTCATCTACACCTCCGGTCAGATCCCTGTGGATCCCGCCACCGGCGCTGTGCCCGAGGGCATCGCTGCCCAGGCTGAGCAGAGCTGCAAGAACGTGGGCGCTATCCTGGAAGCTGCCGGCAGCGGCTTTGAAAAGGTATTCAAGACCACCTGCTTCCTGGCAGATATGGGCGATTTTGCTGCATTCAACGAGGTCTATGCCAAGTATTTCATCTCCAAGCCCGCCAGAAGCTGCGTGGCAGTGAAGACCCTGCCCAAGGGCGTTCTGTGCGAGATCGAAGCCATCGCCGAGGCTTAAGTTCAGAGGAAAAACGAAAACCGAAGCTGTTTCCGCTTCGGTTTTCGTTTATTTTCAGCTATAGTGTGGCATTATGTAGGAGTGAGCTGTACCTTTCTCACCCCTTTTTCGCATCAAACCCGGTGACACACTTGACTGCAGACATGGAATCGGGGATTCGGTTCCGCGTCGTCACGAAGTACCGCGCGTCCGGTTCCGCTGCTGTCCACCATCATTTTGCCCGGTGAACGCCAAATTAAACGGAGGAATATCATGGAAAAACTGATTGCGGTTGCCATACCTGTTCTGTTTGCCTTCCTTGCGGTGCGGCTGCTGTTTGCACCCATGAAATGGTTCTTCAAGCTGGCCCTCAACGCCCTGGGCGGCTTTGCGAGCCTGTGGCTTCTCAACGGGGCTGCGGGCTTTACAGGACTGGTCATCCCCATCAATACCGTAACGGTGCTGGTATCCGGCATCCTGGGTGTGCCGGGAATCGCGCTGCTTGCGCTGCTGGAACTGTTCTGACAACCGAAGAAAACGGCCGCCCGGAAGGGCGGCCGTTTAACAGTTGTCTTACTTGTCCAGATGGACGTTCAGGTGGGGGTAGGTCATGGCGATGCCGCGCTCGTCGAAGATCTTCTTCACATTCTGGTTCACGGCGAAGAACACATCCCAGTAGTCGGCGCTGTTGCACCAGACCCGGAGGGTGTAGTTGATGGCGCTGTCGCCATAGGCGGTGACGCCTGCGAAGGGAGCGGGATCGGACAGAGCCTTGTCCACAACACCGGCAGCGCACAGGGCACCGATCACATCCTGCATTGCGCAGTCATAGGAGGCAGACACATTCACATCCACGCGGCGCAGGGACTCGGCGGAGTAGTTGACGATCTGGGCGGCAACCACAGCGGAGTTGGGGATGGAGATCAGCTTGTTGTCGGGGGTGGTCAGCTTGGTGTAGCTCATGTTGATCTCGGTGACGGTACCGGCCTGGCCTGCGATCTCCACATAGTCACCGGAGTGGAAGGGAGTGGTGGACAGGATGGTAAAGCCGCCGATGACATTGGACACCATGTTCTGCAGAGCCAGGGACAGGGCCAGGGTCAGGACGGAAGCCAGAGCCACGATGGAGGTGACATCGATGCCCAGCTTGGTGGCAACGATCAGGCCCAGAATGATGTACAGGGCCACGTTGCAAACGCTGAGAATCAGGCTGTGGGCAGCCTTCTCCAGCTTGGTCTTGTTCAGTGCGGTTTTTACGATCTTGTTGACCAGCTTGATGACCACGATGCCGATGACCAGGATCAGAACGGCGGGGATCAGGCTGGCGGTCAGTGCGGTGGCGGCGGTGGCCATCAGCATTTCGAACCAGTTAATCATTGTAATTTCTCCTTTGCTAAAAATTAAGTCAAAGCTATTATAGCATCATTTTACCATTTGACAAGGGTTAATATCATCTTAAGAAACGAACCTCTTTCATCTTAAGAATTGAAGTGGTATAATAGTGCCAGAGAAAGAGAAGGAGGGTCATGACCCATGTACAATGTGCTTATCTGCGATGACCAGCCGGACATCGTCAATGCCCTGAAGATCTATTTGAAGCCCGAGGGCTACCGGCTGTTTACCGCCTATACCGGCAAGGAAGCCCTGGAAGTGGTGAAGAACAACGAGATCCACCTGATTTTGCTGGATGTGATGATGCCCGTCATGGACGGCATCACCGCCATTTCCAAGATCCGGGAATTTTCCAACGTGCCCATCATTCTGCTCACCGCCAAATCCGAGACCGAGGATATGGTGCTGGGCCTCAACGTGGGTGCCGATGACTATGTGACCAAGCCCTTCGTCCCTGTGGAGGTGCTGGCCAGAGTCCGGTCCCAGCTGCGCCGCTACGCCCTTTTGGGAAGCCGCCCGGAGCAGGACAGCAATCTTGTGAGCATCGGCGGCATCACCCTGGACGACCGGACCAAGACCGTCACCGTGGAGGGGGAGACTGTTTCCCTGACTCCCACGGAATATTCCATTCTGCATCTGCTGATGAAGAACCCCGGCAAGGTATTTTCCACCAAGACCCTCTATGAATCCGTCTGGCAGGAGGCGGCTTTGGGCAGCGAAGGCGCCGTAGCCGTCCATATCCGTCACCTGCGGGAGAAGATCGAGATCAACCCCTCCGAACCCCGGTACCTGAAGGTGGTCTGGGGCCAGGGCTATAAAATGGAAGGAGGAAAATGATGCGCCACTCCATCGCGGTGAAGTTTATCGCACTGTGTCTGGCGGCCCTTTCCCTGTTGGTCTGTGTGGGCAGTGCCGCGGGGATCATCGGCCTGGCCGCCACGGACCTGTACGACAACTCCTTCGACGAATATTACAATGAATCCATGCATTCCACCCGGCAGAACTACGCGGTGAATCTGGTCCACCGGTATGTGTCGCTGAATCTGGGCAATCTGCCGGAGGAATATCTCAATGAGTATTTCGGTATTACCTGGCGGTACGATACCTTCCGCTACGGCTCCTTCTTCTATACTATCCGGGATGAACTGGGCAATGTGGTGGAATCCACCATGGAGGATGCCCCGGAAGGGGGTACCGGCTATGAGATGGTGGTGACCAATCTGCGTTACCGGGTCCTGGTGCAGGTTCTGGAGGAACCGGGGGATTACCAGCTGATTGATGTGCCGCCGGTAACCAACCCGGAAACACAGAATACCATTCCCCAGGAATCGGAAAGTGTACCTGCGGAAACCACCGAACCGACTGCCCCTGTAACAACTTCTCAGGAGGAGAATGCTGAAGCTGCGGCTATGGGAGCCCAGATGGCAAAGGGCACGGAGCTGCACTACGATCGGTATTACGACTACGAGCTGGATCGGATGGTGGAGTTCGCCTTCACGTACCGGAATCTGCCTCCCTATACCGTAGAGCTTTATCTGCTGCCGGATGCCATGCCGGAGGAATACGGCTGGACCCTGCTGCGGCAGATCTGGAATGTGCGCCAGGCGCTGTTCTGGGTGTTGGGCATCAGTGCCCTGAGCTTTGCGGTGTTCATGGTCTGGCTCTGTGTGTCCGCGGGACGGAAGAAGGGAACCGAAGAAATCAAGGCCGGGGGCCTGAACTGCATCCCCCTGGATCTTTATCTGGTGGGCGTTGGATTTTTGGCATGCGCGGCGGTGGCCATCGGCGCGGAGGTGCTGTATTTCCTGCTGCGGGAGATGCCGAAGATCCTGATTCCCACAGCGGTGCTGGGGGGCTTCGCGGTAAGCCTGGTTATTGTGGCGTTCCTCTTTGCCTGCGCGGCCCAGTTCAAGACCCCCGATCACTACTGGTGGCGTAATTCCGTCATCGGCCGGTGCCTGGGGCTGATCGTCTGGCTGTGGAACAAGTTTATCGATGCGTGCGTCTGGATCTTCGACCGGCTGCCCGGTTTCCTGAAAAAGGTCTTCGGTAAGCTGAAGCTCTGGACCGTGGCCCTGTTCACTTGGGCCTGGGGCGTGGTGGTGAAGCTCTGGGATATCTTCCTCCGGCTCTGCCGCTGGGCATGGAACAGCGTGAAAACCGCCTTTTTCTGGTGCGGAAGACAGCTGGCCCATTTCTATGGCCTGCTGCCCCTGATCTGGCAGTGGCTTCTTACCGGAGCAGTGCTGCTGATCGGTGTGACCTTTGCCCTGCTGACCAGGTCCGAGGGAATGCTGGTTTTGGCCCTGTGTCTGAGTTTTGCGGTGATCGTCTACGGCTCCATGAGCTTTGGTGTCCTGATGGATGCCACCAAGCGGATGGGCAAGGGCGATCTGGAAACCAAGGTTGGTGACAAGAACCTGATCGGTTCCTTCAAGGAGTTCGCCGGGGACTTAAATGCCCTGGCGGATGTGGCGGTGGTGGCCGCCCAGAAGCAGCTGAAGTCCGAGCGGATGAAGACGGAGCTGATCACCAATGTATCCCACGACATCAAGACCCCCCTGACCTCCATCATCAACTATGTGGACCTGCTGCAAAAGCCCCACACGGAGGAGGAGCAGGAAATGTACCTGGAGGTCCTGTCCCGGCAGTCCGGCCAGCTGAAAAAGCTCATCGACGACCTGATGGAGATGAGCAAGGCCAGCACCGGCAATATGACCGTGGAGATCTCCGCCGTGGACGCGGTGGAGGCAGTGAACCAGGCTCTGGGCGAATTTTCCGATAAATTCGAGCGGATCTCCCTGACCCCGGTGTTCCGGCAGCCGGAGACGCCCATCTACATGAAGGCGGACGGACGGCTGGCCTGGCGGGTGCTGAGTAACCTCCTCAGCAACGCCTACAAATACGCCCTCCCCGGCACCCGGCTTTACATCGACCTGATGGAGCTGGAGGGGAAGGTGCTGATCTCCATGAAGAATATCTCCCGGGAGGAGCTGAACGTCAGCGCCGACGAGCTCTTAGAACGGTTCGTCCGGGGTGACGCTTCCCGAAACACCGAGGGAAGCGGTCTGGGCCTGAACATTGCCCAGAGCCTCATGGAGCTGCAGAAGGGACAATTGCAGCTGCTGGTGGACGGCGACCTGTTCAAGGTCACGCTGGTGTTCCCGGCGGCAAAGATCGAATAATCAAGCGAACCCCCGGAGGATCATCCTCCGGGGGTGCTTCTGCGTGCATAGGTATCTGTTTTCTGCTTAGACTAACCTCTGAGGTGATGAAAATGACGAAAAAGGAACGACTGGACCGGGAGCGGCCCATCTCCCGTTCCCACGGCCCCATCGACAACGATCTGGCCCGGGACAATCTGGAAAATGACCTGCCCTTCGCGGATTTGCAGGATCTGTAAATTAGTGTTTAGCGGCGGAACGCCGCCTTGCCTCTCACCCTGGGAGAGGTGGCAGCCGAAGGCTGACGGAGAGGGTGTCGCAATTTGGCTTGCCCTCTCAGTCACCGCTTAAGCGGTGCCAGCTCCCCCCAAAGGGGGAGCCAAGTTTGGTACCGTGCAAAGAAAAAACCAGGCACCCTGGGGTGCCTGGTTTTTGTGTTGAGATTAGTCGTCGAAGCCGTTGGGATTCTGGCTCTGCCAGTTCCAGGTGTCGCGGCACATGTCGGTCTGGTCGTGCTCAGCCACCCAGCCCAGGACCTCCCGGGACTTGGTGGGATCGGCGTAGCAGGTGGCCAGGTCGCCGGGACGGCGCTCGGCGATGACGTAGGGAACGGGGATGCCATTGGCGGTCTCGAAAGCCTTGACCATGTCCAGCACGGAGTAGCCGGTGCCGGTGCCCAGGTTGAACACGGATTCGCCCTTGTTGTCCTGCATGTAGTTCACAGCAGCCACATGACCCTTGGCCAGGTCCACCACATGGATGTAGTCCCGGACGCCGGTGCCGTCATGGGTGTCGTAGTCGTTGCCGAAGACGCTCAGCTGCTTGCGCTTGCCGATGGCGGTCTGGGAGATGAAGGGCATCAGGTTGTTGGGGATGCCATTGGGATGCTCGCCGATCTTGCCGGACTTGTGGGCGCCGACAGGATTGAAGTAGCGCAGCAGGACGACGGACCAATCGGGATCGGCCTTGGCGATATCCCGGAGGATCTGCTCGCACATGTACTTGGTCCAGCCGTAGGGGTTGGTGCAGTTGCCGGTCTTGGAATTTTCCCGCAGGGGCATCTCATTATCACCGGAGTAAACGGTGGCAGAGGAGGAGAAGATGATCTTTTTGCAGCCACGATTGCCCATGACCCGGGCCAGCACCATGGTGGAAACAAGATTGTTGTCGTAGTAAGCCAGGGGCTTGGCGACGGACTCGCCCACAGCCTTCAGGCCGGCAAAGTGAATGACAGCGCCGATCTCGTTCTCGTCAAAGATTTTGTTCAGCAGAGCCTCGTCACGGACATCTCCCTCGTAGAACTTGACGGAAACGCCGGTGATCTCCTTGACCCGCTCCAGGCTCTTGGCACTGGAATTGTACAGATTATCCACAACGATGGGGGTGTGGCCGGTCTCGATCAGCTCCACACAGGTGTGGGAACCGATGTAGCCCGCGCCGCCGGTAACCAGAACATTCATAGCTTATACCTCCGTTTATTTTTTGGATCGTACTACTATTTTAATGCGGAAATCTTTCGTTGTAAAGGGCAAAAGCGACTATATTGGTATTATTTCAGATACATAACGGCTTCCCAGGGGCGCAGCAGACCCTCTTCGGGCCAGGAGCCGTAGTTACACAGGATGGGCTCACCGGCGGTATCCACAGTCCAGGCGGGATACTCCACGGTTTCGCCGGAGAAATTGGCCAGGACGGTGAGCTTCTTGTTCCCATCGTCACGGGAGTAGGCGAAGATGTTGTCCCAGTCGGGCATGATCTCGGTGTAGTCACCGTCCCGGATCACATCCTGCTCTTTGCGCAGCTGCACCAGATACCGGTAGTAATTCAGCACGGAGTTAGGATCCTTCTCCTGGGCCTCCACGTTCAGAGTGGTGTAGTTGGGATTGACCTTGATCCAGGGCTTGCCGGTGGTGAAGCCGGCGTTCTCCCCTGCGTTCCACTGCATGGGAGTCCGGGCATTGTCCCGGCCCTTGGCGTGGATGGATTCCATGACAGATTCCAGAGAGTAGCCATCGGCCAGACGCTCGGCGGCCATATTCCGGATCTCGATGTCCCGGTAGTCCTCCAGTTCGTATTTTACGTTGGTCATACCGATTTCCTGACCCTGGAAGATGTAGGGGGTGCCCTGCATGCCAAAGAGGACGGTGGCCAGCATGGTGGCGGCCTTCTCGGAGCCGTCGCCCCAGCGGGATACGATTCTGGGCAGGTCGTGGTTCTCCCAGAACAGGCTGTTCCAGCCCTTACCGGTGAGCTCGGTCTGCCATCTTCTCATAACACGCTTCAAATCAGCCATGGGCAGCTTCTTCAGGTCCCACTTGAAGGGGCCATCCTGGTCCAGGCAGATATGCTCGAACTGGAACACCATGGAGAGCTCCGAACCGTCGGGGTTGGACCAGAGCTGAGCGGTCTCGGGGGTGGCGCTCCAGCACTCGCCCACGGTGACCAGGTCACGGCCCTTCAGGACCGCGGCGGACATTTCCTTGATGTACTTGTGCAGGTTGGGACCCTCGGCGGTGATCTTCTCGTCGGGAACCTTGGCCACGGAGTCGATGACGTCCAGGCGGAAGCCGCCGGCGCCGTTGTCCGCCCACCAGTTCATCATGTCGTAGAGGGCATGGCGGACTTCGGGATTATCCCAGTTCAGGTCCGGCTGCTTGACGGAGTACTGGTGGAAGTAGAACTGCTGGCAGTCCTCGCACCACTGCCAGGCGGAGCCGCCGAAGGTGGAGAGCATATCGTTGGGCGGGCAGTCGGGGGTGCCGTCACGCCAGACGTACCAGTCGTGCTTGGGATTTGTCCGGTCCTTCTTTGCTTCCATGAACCAGGGATGCTCGTCGGAGGTGTGGTTCAGGACCATGTCCACGATGATCTTCAGGCCTCTTGCGTTGGCCTCGTCCAGCAGGCGCTTCATGTCTGCCAGGGAGCCAAAGAGGGGATCGATGTCCTGGTAGTCGGAGATGTCGTAGCCGTTGTCGTCCTGGGGGGATTTGAACACCGGGCCCAGCCAGATGGCGTCCACGCCCAGAGATTTGATGTAGTCCAGGCGGGAGATGAGGCCGGGAATGTCGCCGATGCCGTCGCCGTCGGAGTCCTGGAAGCTGCGGGGGTATACTTCATAGATGACAGCCTTCTGCCACCATTTGGGAGTTGTATTCATAAGATGCACCTCTTAAATTTAAACGTTTCCATACACATGTATCATACCGTGAAAACGGTCTAAAGTCAATTGAGAGAATCTGCATTTCGGCAAAGAAAGTGGGGCAGTAGGGCACAAGCCATGACGCAGACACAAGATGCTGTGTCCATCCAAAAAAGCTGGGGGAATTTGTCTGATTTTCCGGGACGAAAAGCCGTTGAGCCCGGGGGAAAACTGTGCTATAATACAAGGTACTGACGAATTATCTGTGTGAGGATTCCCTATGATTTTTGAAGCCCTTTCCATGCCCGCTGCCGATGTGCGCCGGCTGCTCAGCGCGGCCAGTCCCGACGCGGCGCTGCTGTACATATATTTAAAAAGTGAAAATTCCCTGGAACAGGCCGGGGAGGACCTGCGGCTGAACGAGTCCCGCATTTCCTGCGCCGCCGCGGTGCTGCGGCAGCTGGGGCTGTGGACCGATGAAAAGCCTGCCAGAGTCCTGGCAGGGGAGCGGCCCAGCTACTCCGAGCGGGATGTGCTGGAAGCAATGGACGGCGACAACGATTTCCGCGCCCTCTACGGCGAGATCCAGCGGCAGCTGGGCAGGTCCTTAAACACCGAGGAATTAAAGATCCTGCTGGGCTTTGTCCGTTATCTTGGCATGAGCCCTGAGGTGATCTCCATTCTGGTGAGCTTCTGCCGGGACCGGGCCCGTCAGAAGGGCAGCAGCCGGAATCCCTCCCTGCGGACCATTGAGAAGGAGGCCTACGCCTGGGCCGAGCGGGGCATCGACTCGGTGGAGGAGGCGGCGGCCTACATCCAGACCCAGAATGTCCGCCATTCCCGGCTGGGGCGGCTGATGCAGATCCTGCAGATCCGGGGCCGGAACCTGACTGCTGCGGAGGAGCGCTATGCTTCCTCCTGGCTGGACATGGGCTTCGAAGAAAGCGCAATTTTGGAGGCCTACGAGCGTACCTGCCTGAATACCGGCGGTATGAACTGGGCCTATATGAATAAGATTCTGCAGCGCTGGCACGCTTCCGGCCTGCACACCGCCGAGGCGGTAAAGAACAGCGATCAGAAAAATCCCGGCAGCGGCAAGCAGCGCCAGCTGGACGAGGATGAAATCGCCGCAATTCAGAGAATGATGCAGGAGGCATAAACTATGGCTTACAGCGCACAGGTTATGGCCCGGGCCCGGGCAAGACTGGCCGAGGCTCGGGAGGACCGGGAGTCGGAAAACCGGCAGCATTTGGCGGAAGCCTATGCTCAGGTCCCCCGGATCCGGGAAATTGATATGCTCCTGCGCAAGACCATGGCGGTCACCGCCCGGCTGGCCTTTGCCTCCGGCGCAGATGCCCGGGAGGCCATGGAGCAGGTGAAGGAGCAGAACCTTTCCTTGCAGAGGGAGCGGGAATACCTGATCCGTGAAAATTTTGAAGAGGGCTTCCTGGATGAAAGCCCCATCTGTGATCACTGTGGTGGTTTGGGCTATGTGGGTTCCAATATGTGCGAGTGCCTGCGGGAACTGTGCCGCCAGGAGCAGAAGAAAGAACTGACCTTCCTGAATGTGGGCCGGGAGACTTTCGAACAGTTCCGGTTGGATTACTATTCCGACTTCGCCGATCCCCGGCAGGGCGTCAGCCCCCGGGCAGTGATGGAGCGGACCCTCCAGACCTGCCGCCGGTACGCCACGACCTTTACAGAGCGGTCTGAAAACCTGCTGTTTTCCGGTGATACGGGCCTGGGCAAGACTTTCCTTTCCGCCTGTATTGCCAGAACCGTGGCGGACCGGGGTTACAGCGTGGTCTATGAATCCGCAGGACACCTGTTTACCAATCTGGAACGGGCTAAATTCTCCGGGGACGAGGCTGCCCGAGAGGATATCCGTAAATATACCCAGTGTGATCTGCTGATCGTGGATGATCTGGGCACGGAAATGCCCGGCCAATTTACCACCGCGGCCCTCTACAGCCTGATCAATGACCGGCTGCTCTCCGGCAAGCCCATGATCGTATCCACCAATCTGACCATCGACGATCTGACCCGCCGCTATTCCTCTCAGATCGTGTCCCGGCTCCGGGGCAACTTCCGCCGGGTGGCGTTTATCGGCGAAGATATCCGGGTGCTGAAGAACCGGGGGTACTGATATGAAAACCGGTATTCTATTCGACCTGGACGGCACCCTGCTTGCCACCCTGGAGGACCTTCACGACAGCACCAACCATGTGTTGCGGGAATTGGGCTATCCGGAGCGGACCCTGGACGAGGTGCGCCGGTTTGTGGGCAACGGTGCCCGGCGGCTCATCGACCAGGCGGTGCCGGAGGGTGTGGACGGCCAGGCGGCCTTTGATGCCTTCCAGAGCTGGTACCCCAATCACTGCCAGATCAAAACCAGGGCTTATGAGGGAATCCCCGAAGCTCTGGAAATTCTGAAAGAGAAGTATCCCATCGCCATCGTGTCCAACAAGCCGGACAAGGCGGTGAAGGTGCTGTGTGCGGATTATTTCCCCGGCATCTACGCCCGGGGCGAAAGCACCGACTGCCCCCGGAAACCCGCTCCGGACATGGTTTTCAAGGCCATGGCGGAAATCGGCGTGGAAAGCTGCGTCTATGTAGGCGACAGCGAGGTGGACGTGATCACCGCCCAAAATGCCGGAGTGCCCTGCTTAAGCGTCCTCTGGGGCTTCCGGGATAAGGCGGATATGGAAGAAGTGGGCGGCACCCATTTCTGCGATAAAACGGAAGATCTGGTTGCCAAACTGGAAGAATTGATCGGATAAATAATCGTTTGCAGTGCAATGAAATGGCCTGAATGTAGGGGCGCTCAGTGAGCGCCCGCGCAGCAGGCAGTACGAATTCGCTGAAATTGCTGGCGAAATGGTAACATTGTACTGCCGGGCGATCAATGATCGCCCCTACAGCATTAACGAAAGCTGGGACACAGAACTGTAAATAATGCCAGCAAGGAGAAATATATGGCAAATGAATTTTATGCCCTTCTGGGCCGGATGCGCTACATCACCCGCTGGGGACTGATGCGCAACAGCTTTTCGGAGACCCTCTCCGAGCATTCCTATATGACCGCCGTGCTGGCCCATGCCCTGGCCTTGATCCGCCGGGAGATTCTGCATCTGGAGGGTCCGGACCCGGACCGCTGCGCGGTGGCGGCACTGTACCACGACGCCTCCGAGATCCTCACCGGCGACCTGCCCACCCCCATCAAGTACTACAATCCCGAGATCAAGACTGCCTACAAGGAAGTGGAGCGGATCGCGGGAAACCGGCTGCTGGATATGCTGCCTCCTGAGCTTCGCAAATGCTACGAGTCCGATGTGCTGGAAGCAGACCCGGAGTTGGAGCCCATCGTGAAGGCCGCGGACAAGCTCTCTGCCCACATTAAGTGCCTGGAGGAGCAGAAGGCGGGCAACACCGAGTTCGACTCCGCCGCCCGGCAGACCTGGGACGCCATGAAAACCATGAACCGGCCGGAGCTGGACTGGTTCCTGAACTTCAGCCTGGGTGCCTTCCAGCTGAATCTGGATCAGCTCTGAGACTTGACTAAGAAATAAAAATGTGGTAATATATTTCAGTTACCAACGCCGGCATGGTGAAATCGGTAGACACAAGGGACTTAAAATCCCTCGCCGTAAAAAGCGTACCGGTTCGAGTCCGGTTGCCGGCACCAAAAAAGAGAGGCCTTCGGGCCTCTCTTTTTTGGTGCCGAAAAGTAAGCGGACTCGAACGATCTAAATGCAACGCTCCGGTGGAGCGTTGCTGGTTTCCGGCTTGACGGAAACCACTCCATGATTCTA
Source organism: Oscillospiraceae bacterium (assembly GCA_015067615.1). Taxonomy (GTDB): domain Bacteria; phylum Bacillota; class Clostridia; order Oscillospirales; family Oscillospiraceae; genus Faecousia. Next base: position 136,700 of record SVMD01000003.1, on the reverse strand, counting down.
TCGAGTCCGGATGCCGAAATCGGGAAATGAGCAAGGCCTTCGGGCCTTTCTTTTTTGGTGCCGCCCGGACTCGAACCCATGTAAAGGCAGCGTGCACTCAGCGCTTCTCGCGGGGGCTTGACCGAGCGACACAATGATATTAACGAGTCCAGATGCCGTTGCCGTCTTGTCACATGGCCGAATGGATGATACAATACAAGAAGAGGTGATGGTATGGGAATCCTGGTATGCGGCCTCAACGGCTGCGGAAAAAGCACCCTTGGCAGGGCCCTTGCCCGGGAACTGGGCTGTCATTTTATTGACAATGAGGACCTGTTTTTTGAAAGGCCCCGGGCAGACGCTCCCTATTCCAATCCCCGGTCCCGGGAAACGGTGATCGGGCTGCTGATGGAGGAAGTACGAAAGCACCCGGATTTCGTTTTTGCGGCAGTGAAGGGAGATTATGGTGAGGAAATTCTCCCCTGCTATGATCTGGTTATTCTGATCGAGGTTCCGCGGGAAATACGATTGCGGCGGGTGCGAAGTCGTTCCCATCAAAAATTCGGGGACAGAATGATGCCCGGTGGGGATGTATATTTGCAGGAGGAACAGTTTTTCCGGCTGGTGGAATCCCGGCCGGAGGATCTGGTGGAGCGGTGGCTTCCATGCCTGCGCTGCCCGGTGATCCGGGTGGATGGAACGAAGCCTGTTGCGGAGAATATCGCATGGATACGCAGCGTGATCCGACAAAATAAGCTGCTTCCGGACGCGTTGTTTGAATAATGAAAGAAGGGACTTTATGAAACGACTTTGTGCCTGGCTGCTTTGCCTGCTTCTGGTGTTTACCGCTGCCGGATGTGCGGACGCGGATGCGGAGATCCGCACCGGCTGTTACTTCCTGAAATCAGACGGGGAAGAGATCATGACGCCCTATCTGTATCTGAACCTGGAAAACAATTCCGCCCACCTCAGCGGCGGTATGGCCATGTCCTATGCGGAAACCGGTACCGTCACCGTGGACGGAACCCGGATCCTGGTGGAAACCCCGCCCACCACCTATGTATTCCGGATTCAGAATGAGGATACCCTGATCCTCACCGACTGCACCGGGGAGAATCCCTTTCAGCTCCCCGTCGGCGGCGAGCTGGTCTTCAACGAGGAATGGAGCTGAAAAAATAGCGCACCCTGTTTTAGGGTGCGCTGCTTTTGCTTATTTCTCGATCTCGCCGTTCCAGTTCATGATGCCACCGATGTTCTTCACATTCCGGTAGCCGATCTTTTCCAGGAACGCTGCAGCCCGGCGGCTGCGGCCGCCGGAGCGGCAGTAGGCGAAGATGGGGGTGTCCAGATCCTCCGGCAGGCCCTTCTTCGTGGGCAGTACCTGCAGGGGGATGTTCACAGCGCCGGGGATGTGGCCCTCGGCATATTCATCGGTGCCCCGGACGTCCAGAAGCAGGGCGCCGGGCGTAGAGCGGAACTGCTCCACATCCTGATGGATATCGGAAGAAGAAAGAAAACCAAACAATTTCATAATCAAGACCTCATTTCTTTTTTATTTCATTATAGCATACTTTTTCCCAATCTCTGTGATTTTCTCACATTTCAGCGGAAAAACTTCTAAGTAAGCAGAATGCCGGGCATCCTAAGATGCCCGGCACAGCCGTTTTCCCTTACTGCAGGCCCTGCTCGTAAGCCTCGATCATCTTCTTATTCATGTGACCCGTACGACCAACGAGTTTTTCAAAGTATCTGTGGGTGCTTTCACCGGTGAAAATCTTAATATCCAGGCGCAAACAAGACTCGCTTTCCGGTGTTACGAAGATTTTGTCTATATATTCGTTAATAAACTCCGGAGTGATGGCACCGGTTGCTGCAGCTTGCTCCAATGCTCGCATGGTTGCTTTCAATGCATCGATCTGCTTGCGGAATTCCTCCTTGGAGTAAAGTTGCTGCTCCAGTTCGATGATCTGTGCTTCTGCGTCGGCAATCTCGGCGGCACACTGCTTGTTCATGGTAATGAAGTCTGCATCAGAAATTGCGCCGGTTACATTGTATTCCAGCAGCTTGGATTTTTTCTTTAGTGCCAATTCTCTGCGGCTTTTCTGCTGCTCAATTTGCTTGGGTATTTCATTGCTGGCATCCAAAGCCTGGAACCGCTGCACATATTCTTCAATCAGTGCCTCAGTGTTTACCTTTGTATCCCGTGCTACATCCAAAATCAGGGGTTTGATTTCTTCCTCGTAGATAGCGAAGGAGGGGCAGGAATCAGCACCGTTTTTGATTTTACCGGAGCATACCCAGCGGCTGTTTTTGTTGCCCTGCTTGTCTTTGGATTCTCTGCGGTAATATGCAGCACCGCAGCAGGTACAGTAGAGCTTGCCGGTGAGCAGATTGGCGTGATTGCAGATGCCCTGCCGGGATTTTACATCATCGCTGCGCCGTTTCAAAATGGCATTTGCTTGATCCCATAGCTCCTCGGAAACAATGGCGGGAACGATTTCTCCGGTTTCATCCTTAAACATCACCCATTCCTCCGGAGGGAGGAATTTTTGCTTTTTGGTGAACATATCAATGACCTTCACCTTGTTGCCCACATAATAGCCTTTGTACTTGGGATTGGCGATCATGTTGGACATGGTGGTGTGGGCAATTTTTTTGCCATTGTGATTACGGTAGCCCTTCTCCCAGAAGATGTTTTCAATCTGCTTCATGCTGTATTCGTCAGTGGCATACAGTTCAAACAGTTCCCGTACCATGGCTGCTTCGGTTTCGTCAATGACCAGCCTGCCACCATCCTTTACATAGCCGAAGATCCGGCTATTGCCAAGTACCACGCTATCTTTGATGGCCTGCTGATGGCCGAATTTTACACGGCTACTCAGCTTACGAAGCTCGTCCTGAGCAATGGAGGACATGATGGAAAGGCGAAGTTCGGAATCCTCGTCCAAAGTGTTGATGTTATCGTTCTGGAAGAAAACACCCACACCGCAATTCAGGAGCTGACGGGTAAATTGAATGGAGTCCAATGTATTACGGGCAAAACGGGAGATCTCCTTGGTGATCACAAGGTCAAATTTGTCATCACGAGCATCCTCGATCATCCGGTTAAAATTCTCACGCTTTTTTGTGGAGATACCGGACAGACCTTCGTCGATATAGCCGGGAACAAAAGTCCAGTTCTTGTTTCGCTTGATAAGATCCTCATAGTATGTGATCTGATTGCCGAGAGAGTTCAACTGCTCATCGCTTTCAGAAGAAACACGGGCGTAGTAAGTAACCCGGAGAGATATATCATATATGGATCTGGTTTTGAGCAAGAGTCTTACAGAGTGAATATCCATATTTGCTTTCTCCTTTAATATTCGTTGTATCATCACTATTGATATTATATAATAAAAAGACGAAAAAAGCAAGAATAATCTACAAAATCAAAGAACCGGAGAAGCATTTGATGCAACTCCAGTCCTTTGATTATTCCAAAGCAGACGCCTTACGGCTGTTGATTTGGATTTTCATTTTCCGATGCTGGGCCTCGGTAATGAGCCCTTTTTCCAGAAGAGAATTGTTGAAGTAATTCAGCCACATTTTCTCGACAACGCACCGCTTTTTTACTTCGTTTTCCTCATTGGTACACTCAGCCATAACGTCCACCTCCAAACTTGTTTATAGTGTTGCCAATTTCTGGCGGGATCATGCGGAGGGAGGAGAGCAGGCTTTGCTATCGCCTCCCTGTGATGATATTCTATAAAAGATCAAAGGATTTTGCATTGAACGCAGATTGAGCGGAAATTGAGTAAATTGACCTAAAAAAGTTTGGACTGTTTTTTGTCGAAAAATATCGAATGTATGTTCGCAATTTGTTTACACATTTCCTGTAAGATAATGTATAATGAAATCATATAAAGTTCTTTTGAGAATGAAGGGAGTGAAAAGATGGAACGACTGGACTTTGCATCGGTGATGGCGGTGCTGCGGCGGAATATCCCGGATGAAAACTTTGGCAATCAGGCGGATTTTTTGCACTCGCTCTTTTTGGATGTGAATTTGCAGCCGCAGTCTGCGATAGAATTTGACCAGGGACAGGTGTGCCGGTGGATCAATGGCTTGGCAAGGCTAAGTCCCAATATTATCAGCTTCTACCAGGACAGCTTCAATCAAAGGAAACTGGTTAGCCGCATTAAAAATATGCTGCTGCCGATGATGCCCGATAGTGCCATGGCAGCCCAGGAACTGTATGACCTTGTGCTGCAGGCTCCCAACGTGTCCCCACAAAAGAAGATGGAACTGACAGACGGATACACATTTGAGGATGAAAACGATGAAGCAATTTTCATAATGGAAATCCTCTGTCTTGCAATGCAGCTTCGTTTTGAGAAGCGTGATGTACGGAAGAAGCAGCTTCTGACACCGGGCAATCTCTCCCCGGCTGTTGTGGACTATATTTTCGATACCGACATCCCCAGACCCTGCCGGTGGTTCCTTGGGCGGGGACAGGAACTGGAACTGCTTCATGCCCTGCTGGTGGATCACAGCAAGGTGTTTCTGCATGGTATTCCCGGTATCGGTAAAAGCGAGCTTGCCAAGGCTTATGCAAAGCAATATGGCAAGGAATACACCAATGTCATCTATGTAAATTATCCCGGCGATCTGAAGCAAGCCGTGATTGATCTGGACTTTGCAGACGATATGCCGGACGAGAGTGACGATGCCCGGTTCAAGCGGCATAACCGTTTTCTCCGCAGTCTGCGGGAAGATACTCTGCTAATCATGGACAACTTCAATGCCACCGCATCCCAGGATCAATTCCTGGATGTGATGCTGAAGTACCGTTGCAGAATTCTATTCACCACCCGCAGCCGATATGAAAACCACATTTCGCTTGAGGCGGGCGAACTGAACCCGGACACCCTGTTGGAGTTGGTGGGTAAGTTCTTCCCGGAAGCAGAGAGAAAGCAGGATGAGATCAAAGCGATTATTGACTTGCTTCATGGACATACCTTTGCCGTGGAACTGGCAGCAAGGCTGCTGGCAAACGGCTTGCTGAAACCTAAGGCGTTGCTGACAAAGCTCCAAAAGGAAAAAGCCGCCCTGGATACGGACGATAAAATCGGCACTACCAAGGACGGCAGAAACAGGAAAGCTACCTATTATGACCATATTCATAGTCTGTTTTCTTTCTATAAGCTCGCAGGCGGCGAACAGGAGATTATGCGCTGTATGACCCTTATTCCTGCCAATGGTATTGCCTCCAGACGGTTTGCGGCATGGATGAATCAGCAGAACATGAATACCATCAACGATTTGATGGAAATGGGCTTCATTCATCCTAAGAACAACCGGGAGATTCTGCTGCACCCCATGATTCGGGAGGTAGCGGTGGAAGAACTGAAACCCTCTGTCCGCAACTGTTCTGTACTGCTGGACAGCTTGCAGGAAATCAGCCTGATGCACGGTTTGGATTTTATGAATAACAAGCAGGTGTTCCACACTGTTGAAAGTATCATCACAACGATCCGCAAGGACGATATTCCCAGGTATCTGCTGTTTCTGGAGAATGTGTTCCAGTATATGGACAAGTACCGCTATGAAGCCGGTATGCAGGCAATCATCGAGGAAATGACAACGATCCTGTCCGATGATTCCGTTGGCACATCTGCTGACCGTGCCTGTCTGCTGGATGCCCGTGCGGTATTGGAGAAGAACACGAAAAAGCAAATTGAATGGGTGGAGGAAGCAATACGGGTGCTGGGTGAGGTCCATTCTGGCAATGCCCATCTTGCGGCAAATCTTCACGCAAATTTGGGGGCGCTGTATCATAAAGCTGGACGCATGGATCTTGCCAAACTGTACATGGAACAGGGTGTGCAGCTGCTGGAAGAATACAATTTAACCGGCTACCATGACAGTGTGACCCAGATCTGCAATTACGCAGCATTGATTACCGATTTGGGTGAACTCCAACGGGCCTACTCTGCGCTGCTGAAACTGGCGAGGACGGTGAAAGAACTCAATTCCGATCAATGCCTGGATTATGGTTTGATTCAGCAGGTAATGGGAAGTGTTTGCGTGGTAAAGGGTGATGCGGCCCAGGCACAACTTCATCACCAAAGAGCCATGGCAATCTTTGAAGTAGTATTTGAAGATGAACCGGTGCTCTTGGAGGAAAAGCGCAAGGAGATCGGGCAGGCGGCACTTGTCAGCAGACAGAAAAATCAAAAACTACTTGTATAACGAATGAGAGCGAGGTTCCGTAAAAAGGAATCTCGCTCATTCTTTTTGTCAATTTGCGCTCAATTGGCGTTCAATGTCAAAACCACCTCTTTTTGATAAGATTTAGGGGCAGGGGGGAACTCCGGCAACGAATCTATCAAAGGAGGTCTTTTTTATGGGATCGGAGGTGAACACATGATGCATCTCTTACAAAAAAACAGTCCAATTCCGGCATATATGGCATACCCCAGATTTCTGCTGACGATGGACATAAGCGAAACAGCGAAGCTGGTATATGTTCTGCTTTTGGATCGGGCAAGGCTGTCCATGAAAAATGACGGCTGGGAAGATGAACAGGGCCATGTGTTCATCTACTACACAATAGCGGACTTGGCAAGCGCAAGCGGCAAAAGCGAAATGACGGTGAAGAATGCTTTGGCAGCACTGGAACAGAAGCATCTCATTTCCCGTGAGCGGCAGGGAGCAGGGCTGCCCAGCAAAATCTATGTGAGGGTACAGACAGAAAACTGTCCCACCGGATGGACAACTTTTAAGCCTCAGACAGACAAGAAACTGTCCACAAGTAATAAGCAGAGAAAAACGAATGAGAAACCTATCAGAAATTATGACTATGAGGAGGGAGATAGCCTATGAAACCGATCTCCAGGTCTGCGGAGAATATCTTTCAGCCGGTGCAGCTCCGGGAGGACGAGTACCTGGATGAAGAAAGCAAGCTGATCTATTGCAGCCGGTGCCAGACACCCCGGCAGAAACGGTTTGAAATGACCGGCAAGCTGTTTGAACCCCGCTGTATGTGCGCCTGCCAAACAGCGGCCTATGAACAGCGGGAACAGGAACGAAAGCACCGGGAGTTTCTGGACACGGTTGCAAAGAACCGCAGCGTGGGACTGACCGATCCAGTGCTGCGGAAGCACACCTTTGAAAATGATTTGGGTTACAACCCCAAACAGATGAGTATGGCAAAGCGGTTCGTTCAGCACTGGGACGAGTTCCGTAAGTCTTCCATGGGCTTGCTCCTGTGGGGGAATGTTGGAACCGGCAAGAGCTTTATCGCCGGTTGCATCGCCAATGCGCTGCTGGATCAAGGTGTGCCGGTGATGATGACCAACTTCGCAAGGCTCTTAAATAAGCTGACCGATATGTACTCCGGTGACCGGAACGCATATATCAATAGTTTCAATTCCTTTCCGCTGCTGATCATCGACGATCTGGGGGTAGAACGAAATTCGGAGTTTGCGAGAGAACAGGTGTTCAACATCATCGACAGCCGATACCGCAGCCAGCTTCCCATGATTGTGACCACCAATTTGACCGTGGACGAACTGAAAAATCCGGCAGACCTTGCACGGGCGAGAATCTATGACCGGGTGCTGGAACGGTGTACAGCGATCAAGGTGAACGATCAGAATATCCGGAAGTTGAACATGGCGGAAAATTTGGCAAAAGCGAAACAGTTGTTGGAGGGGGTGACAGCATGACAGAACAGGAAAAGAAACTCTTACAGGCGAAGCACCGCATGGAGGAAGCGGAGGCACGGAATCGCAAGAAGGAGCGAAGCATCAGAACCCGGCGGCTGATCCAGGAAGGTGCGATTTTGGAGAGCGTATTTCCCCAGGCGCAGCACATGGATTTGGAAGCATTGAAGGCGATTCTGGAACAGCGATTGGGTACGGAGAATACGAATAACGAGGGCTGAGAACCGGCGTAGGCTTCCCGAAGGGCGCACTTACTCACCACCCCGGAGGGGAGGTGGTATTTCCGGTGGAAATCGTGCGCTCTCCGAGGGGGCTGCGGCTGTTGCGACAGCCTATGGACAATGCCACACTGGAAGCGAAAGTGCTGTCATTGTCCACGCAGTTGGTGTGCGGTACATACCGAACAGAATACCGTCGCTTGAAGCTACGGTATTCCACCAACTGCCTGAGAAAAACTTCCTCCGGAAGCTTTTCTCAGCAAGGGGGCCTTGATTCAAGGCCCCCTGTTCTTTTCAAAAAGAACCAAAACAAGAACGACGAAAGGAGGGAAAACGAGAATGGCGATTTATCATTTGGAAGCAAAGGTTATCAGCCGGGGCTCAGGTCGCTCTGCCGTAGCGGCTGCGGCCTATATGAGCTGCTCCCAAATCCTGAATGACTACGACGGTGTGCAGCATGATTACACCCGAAAACAGGGCCTTGTCTGGCAGCAGATCTTCCTCCCGGAATATGCGCCAGCCGAGTGGTTAGACCGGGGAGCACTTTGGAACGCCGTGGAGGAAAACGAGAAAACCAAGGACAGCCGGTTGGCACGGGAGTTCGTTGTGGCCTTGCCCATTGAGATGGGAAAAGCAGATTGGCAAAAGCTACTGACAGAATTTATCCAAGATAATTTCGTTGCAGACGGGATGTGCGCCGATGTGTGCATTCACGACACAGACGGACATAACCCCCATGCCCACATCATGGTAACGGTACGGCCACTGGCTGAGAATGGACAGTGGCAGTACAAGACGGAAAAGGAATATCTGTGTGTCCGGGACGGCGAGGAAATGGGCTTCACCGGCGCAGAGTTCAAGCAGGCCCAAAGGGAAGGCTGGGAGAAGCAGTACCAATACAAGGTGGGCAGGAAAAAGGAATATATGACTCCTTCTGCTGCGGAAGCAGCGGGATATGAACGGGCATCCAAGACACCGAAAAGCACCCGCTTCGGGCGGCAGAACCCCATCGCCGCCCGGTGGAACAGCGACGAGCAGTTGGTGCTGTGGCGCTCTGCCTGGGCAGATGTGACCAACCGCTACTTGGAACGGGTTGGAGCGGAAGCACGGATCGATCACCGCAGCCATGCAGACCGTGGTTTTCTGGAACAGCCCACCATCCATGAGGGTGTGACCGCAAGAGCCATGGAGCAGCAAGGATTTATCGCTGACCGGTGTGAACTGAACCGGCAGATCAAAGCGGATAACAAGCTGCTGCGGGAACTGCGGAGCGCCTTTGAAAAGATTGCAAAGGCTGTCAAAAATACGGTGCCTGCTATTGCGGAGGCTATGGAAACCCTGCGGCGGAATATGCTGATCTTCCATTATCAGATCCTGCACACAAAAGCCAACCGGCGCAGTATTAAGAATACCCTGGCAGATGTGATGCCGGTACTCCGGCAGTATTCTGACCTTGTGGGCCAAATCAAAACACTGAGCCGGGAGCGAAAGGGACTGCTGGACGAAAAGAAAGCAACCTCTGTGCTGAACATTCTGAAACAGCGGGAACTGGCGAAGCGGATTGCCCAGCTATCCGAGGACATTGAGGAACTGCGCAGCGAAAAGGCTATGATTCTCAGCCGCTTCGATAAATCCGATGATGACGGCATGAAAGAAGTGAAACAGTGGGTGGCATCCATGGAAAGCTCCTTGCAGCGGTTGGAACAGACGGAAGCAAAGAATCAAGCCGAGTTGGATGCGGCGCTGGCGCAGTTCCGGGAACTGACAGGACAAGCAGAGAGCATGGACAAGGCTGAACTTTATGCTCAGCGGCAGACCCTGCGTAAGCCCTACACCCAGGATGCAAGAGATAGGTTACAGCAGGCCCATGGGAAGCAGTACAGTCCTATCACTATGATGGAAGCCCAGCAGGATGTGGATCACCTGCTCCGGGAGGACGAGAGAAAGCTGGAACCGCCGATGCAAAAGCGGTCCATCAGACACCAGCCGGAACCTCAGAAAAAGCCGCCCAAGCGGGACTATGAAAGATAACGTCAAGAGCCGGGAAAATCAAGAAAAATCCGATAGCGAGTGCCCAAACGATGCAGTCATCATTTGGGAGCTTCCCATCGGAAAACAGGCCCTTTTTCCCGGCTCAAGAGCCGAGGAAAATTTACGAAAAACAGGAGGATTTCTAAGAAAATAGGTCTTACGAAAAAACAGAAGACAACCGATGTGTACTACAACGCAAAAGATCCCCTTGCGGAAGTTTACACACATGATACGAACCTAAAAAAGCGCTTGCGCAAGTACGCAGCCAAATACCCGGAACTGTGCAAGCAGACTGACGATGATGGCCAAGGCGGCCTGCGGTTCGAGATTGACAAGAGCCGGATCAGTATCCGACTGACGGCACCCTACTCCCAGGAGCGCCGCAAGGCGGCAAGCGAGTTGGCAAAGAAGCGGGGAATACACACCAAATAAAAACAAGCCTGCATGAGTGAAACCAAAACTCATGCAGGCAATTCTTATTTCTTTTTGAGAATTTGATCGGGAAATACGGAGGCATTGATTAAGTCAGCGGGATCGACTTCCAAAGCATCAGCAATATTGAAAAACACTTCTAATGAGAATGGACGAGCAATACCGGGTGCTTCGATTGCACTCAAATGTGAGCGACTCATTGTTGCCTTATCTGCTAATTGCTCTTGGGACATTCCACGCATCTTCCGAAGCGTAGAAATTGCAATGCCAAGTTGTATGAATCTGTCTCTATTTTTGAACGCAGCTTCATTACTCATGTCTATCACCTGCCTATGAGTTAATTATACTTTCTTTTGAATTAGTCCGCTGTTTCGAGCATAGAGCGATTGACTAATATTTAGAGCAAAGATATAATTAACAAAGCAAATGACTTTATTCATCAGCAGTTGTGTGTTGGGAGAAGCAAGATATGGAAGTGTTTACAGTTTCTTTCTTTGGGCATCGTATGGTCGACAATGCGTTAGGAATAGAAAACAGACTGGAACAACTCATACGAACGCTATTGCGGGAACATGAATATGTGGAGTTCCTGGTAGGCTGGGATGGGGACTTTGACCAGCTTGTTTCCTCTGCTATTCGTCGCTGCAAGCGGGAATACCGCAGCGATAACAGCTCTCACATTTGGGTTCTGCCTTATGTCACAGCAGAGTTCCGGGACAATGAAGAATCCTTCCGGGATTACTACGATGAAATCGAAGTCTGCGAAGCTGCCACCGGATGCCACTACAAAAATGCCCACCAGACCCGAAACCGGGCTATGGTGGACAGATCGGATTTGGTTGTGTTTTGCATCCAGTACGCAAGCGGCGGTGCATGGCAGACCATGAAATATGCCAAGAAGCAGAGAAAACCTTATATCAATCTCAAGGAGCAGTTGGAGGAAGCCGAATGAAAAAGAAGATCATTGTGGGAATTGCTGTCTGCGCTACACTGGTTATCGTGATTGTGGGCATCGTGTATGGGATCAAAATCTATCAGCGGGAACAAGATCCTTACTGGCAGTTGGCAAAGAAGCGGTACAATGTGGAGTCCGCATTGCAAGAGATCGACGAAAGCTGGGAGCTGCAATCCCTCACCCAAGTTACACCCTATTGCTATCAGAATCCAGATGGGGATTCCTTTACTTATTACTGCTGCACCACTTCCTATGTCAATGACGAGCCAACAGAATACTCCGGCCTCCACAAAACCGCATTGGATCAGGTTGTGGATATTGACAAGCTGGAGAACCGCCGGGACTGTGATGTAAACGGACTGGAAGCGGTCATGGGAGAACTTGATGGACAGACTTATCTGTGCAGGACGGTTTCTCCCAAGTATAGCTGTGTGATTGAGTATGTCCCCGGCACCATTGACGAAGCTGATGTTTTCCAAATGGCTGAAAGTGTGAGCGAATAAGCCGTATTCTGAATGTGTCCCAAGTTGGGACACATTTTTTGAAAGTTTTTACAGAAATCTATTGCTATTTCCACTTGCCCATGATACACTTGCGGTGAACTAATTAGGGGACTGCCTAAATAGGGTATTCTCCGGGAAAGGCGGTATGGGATGGCAAGACGACGCGTAAAGAGAACAAGCCGGGATATTATTCAATGTGCAACGGTCATGTTTCTGGAACAGGGCTATACCGCTACTTCAACGAAACAGATAGCCGATGAACTGGATATTGCGCTGGGCAATCTGAACTACCACTTTCCCACCAAGGAGCATCTTCTGGCGGAACTGGTGGATATGCTCTGTAACTTCCAGTGGAAGATGATAGAGGAAGAAGCCAATGACGGCCTGAGCTCCATTATGGCCATCTGTCTGGAGCTGACAGCGATGGCGGCAATTTGCGATACCAATGCGGCAGCAAAGGACTTTTACCTGTCCACCTATTCCAGCCCCATGTGTCTGGAGATCATACGAAAAAACGATACCGCCCGGGCAAAGGAAGTCTTTGCGCAGCATTGCCCGGACTGGACGGATGAACAGTTTGCCGAAGCAGAGGTGCTGGTGTCCGGCATCGAGTATGCCACACTGATGACTGTGGGCGATCCTGTTTCTCTGGAAACCCGGATAGCCGGTGCGCTGAACGGTATCCTGCAGATCTACAATCTCCCGGAAGAAACCCGGAGGATGAAGATCCGGCGGGTGCTGGCGATGGATTACCGGGCCATTGCGGAGCGGATGCTGGCAGAGCTGAAGCAGTTCGTGATCGATACCAACGAGCAGGCACTGGCAGCACTGTACCGGGAAAAAGGACTGGAAATGCCCTAAAACATCCCGGCAATTTGCAATTTCTAAATTTTGGAAGACTCTGCCTTCTGTGATTCCCCCAAGGAGGAAACGATTATGAAAAAGAACATTTGGAAAAGACTGTTATCCCTTGCCATGGCCCTGGTGCTGGTGGCTGGCATGCTGCCCATGATGAGCCTGACGGCTTATGCGGCAACCGGAAGAGACAATAACTCCGGTATATCAGTAACGGTTGACTACTCATATTGTAATTATTGTGATGACCTCATAGAATGTGATATAGTGGCGATAAAGAGTGTATCCGTTTCGGAGGAAACACTTACCATTGTTATTGAATGCACTACTATAGTTCATGGACGATATTCTAAGCATAATAATACTAATGGCAAAGTAAAAGATACTATAACGATTACCAATAGTGATTTTAGCTGTACCACGGCCTACAATAATGCTACCATGTCAGGCCCGTGGCGTGCGGAATCCAGCAGTGGTCACGGTTACGGAACCGAAAGAATAAAAGTTTCCCGTGCTGCTGGCCACAAGGTTACCTCCTGGACAAACAATAACAACGGTACACACAGTGGTAACTGCACCTTGTGCGGCAATTCTATAAAAGAAGACTGCAAGATGTCTGCGGCGAACTGTACCACGCCTGCCACCTGCCCGGATTGTGGTTATGTCAAGGGCAGCACCAATAATGAACACAGTTGGGGCAACTGGGTTACCAATAATAACGGTACCCACACCCGCACCTGTTCCCGTAACAACACCCATACCGAAACCAAGGATTGTTTCGGCGGTACTGCTACCTGTAGTGCAGGCAAAACTTGCACCGACTGTAAAACTGTATACAGCCAGCCGGATCCCGATGTTCACAACTGGGGCGACTGGGTACAGAACACCGATGGCACAACGCACACCCGCATCTGCAACAGTGACAGTACGCATAAAGAAACCCAGGATTGCTCTGGCGGCACCGCAACCTGCACCGCCCCTGCCACTTGCGAAAACTGCAATGCGGCTTACGGCACCCAAAAGAGCCACAACCTGAAATATGCAGTAAAGGCCGGTACTACCAATGTGTGCGAGGAGACCTGCACGGACTGCGATCACTATGCTACGGCAACCCTGACCGCGGCGGACAAATACTATAGGCCGGGTGTGTCCAGTGCACACGGAACCGTCACTTACTCCGACAATTGGATCGGGGATGTGGATGAGGACTATGCCTACGCGGTTGACAAAGTTGGCACAGCAACAGCAAAGGTAACCCTCATTTTCTCATCTTCTTCGTCACAGTTACCTGTTACTCTGACCTGTAATTATCAAGTTCTTCCCCTGGATATTGCCAAATCCTATGCGGAGTATTGGCCCCATGAATATAGTGGCGATGCGCTTATACCGGTAGTGTACTATAGCGAAACTGGGATGGTTCTCGACAGCACGAAACTCACCGAGGGCACGGATTACACCATTGCATGGGATAAGACGGATCTGACACAGGCGGGAGAGTATACCCTCACCGTCACCGGCAAGGGCAACTATACCGGCAGCTTTACCCAGAAAATCACCATCGCTCCCGCCAACCTGAAGAATGTAAGCGTTGTAAACAACAAGGCTGCTTTCGACTACACCGGCGAGGCTCAGAAGCTGGATGTGACTGCCAGCGGCGAAACCGTTGACGGCTCCGAAATCGCCTTCACTTACCGGGTGGGTGAAACCGGCGAGTATGTTGCCGAGCCTGCTGTCACCGACGGCGGCACCCATACTGTCCATTGGAAGGCCTCTGCCCCCAACCATAACGATGTAACCGGCAGCTTCACCGTCACGGTCAATCCTGCAAATGGTGATGCTTCCGTGAGCGTAGCGGATACGGAATACGGCGATGCTGTGAACCCCAATCCCGTCAGCTCCACCAACGGCACCGACCATGTGACCTACCAGTACAAGGTCAAGGGCGCGGACGACAGCACCTATACCAGCGAAGCTCCCAAACTGCCCGGCGAGTACACCGTAAAGGCTACCTTCGCCGCAACAGACAACTACAATGCGACCACGGCAACCGCTGACTTTGAAATCACCAAGAGAAAAGTTACCGCAACTGTCATGGCACCGAACAAAACCTATGACGGAACTACGGATGCTGTCATTACTGCCATTGTTGTAGGTGTGTATGGCGACACCTTTGAGATCTCCGGCCTGACGGGTGTGTTCTCCGATGCCAATGCCGAAGAGGGCAAGACCGTCACCGTTGACAGCAGCAATGCTTCCGTCACGGGCACCAATGTAGACTACTATGAAATCAGCTTCCCCGCATCTACAACAGCCACCATCGCAAAGGCAGCCGCCCCGACCATTACCTTCCCCACAGTGCTCAATGCCATCACTTACGGACAGAAATTGGAAGAAGCGAAGCTGTCCTTCTACACAAACGACTATGGCACCTTTAACTGGAATGCTCCCACAGCTTTCCCCAATGCAGGCACCATCGGCTGCGCGCTGGACTTCTATCCCAGCGATCTGGCCCTGCAGAACTATGACTGGCAGGATGCCGGTGAGGCACAGTGGATCGCGAGTCGCAATGCCCTGTGCATCTGCCCCGATGTAACTGTCAATAAAGCAGCAGCTACCATAACAGCCGCCCCCACCCCCAACGATCTGACCTATAACGGTGAAGATCAGCCCTTGGTTACCGCAGGTTCCGTTACCGGCGGCACCATGGTCTACTCCCTCGAAAAAGAGGGCACATACACCGAAACACTGCCCCAGGCAATGGATGTTGACACCTACACCGTTTGGTACAAGGTGGACGCAGATTCCAACCACACCACTTCTGCTGCACCCGCTTCCGTCACCGTGAAGATCAAGAAAGCCAACTCTTCCGTTGATGCCCCCGCTGCAATTTCCGGACTGGTTTACAACGGAAGAGAGCAGACGTTGGTTATTCCTGTTGAGAGCATGGGCGGCACCGTCTACTACAGCCTGGATGGGGTTACCTACACTGACTACGTCCCGAAGGGTATCAATGCTCAGGAATACACGGTGTACTACAAGGTTGTGGGCGATGCGAACCATAACGATATGGAGCCGAAGACCGTCACAGCAAAGATCGCACCTTGGAATATCGAAACGGCATCCTGCAAGGCCGGTGTGTGGGGCGGACCCTTTACTTACAATGGGCAGGAACATACCCCGACTCCGCAGATAGATGCTTGGGTCGATGACTATCCCGTTCCCGAAAGTCCCTATGCACCCGGTGCGGATGTGCGGCTGACGGAAGGCACCGATTATACGGTTACCTATTCGAACAATGTAAATGCCGGAGAGGCTGTGGTCACTTTCACCGGCAAGGGTAATTACACCGGTACGATTACAAGAAAATTTACCATCGACCCCAAACCCATCACCGTGACCATTGCCGACAAGACCAGCGTTTACGGCGAGGCAGTGGCAGAGCTGACCGCAACGGATGATGGCATCGTAAATAACGATACCAATGTCTACTCTCTGACTACCACCGCAACCAGCACCGCCAATGCGGGCGAGTATGCCATCACCGGCACCGCTTTGGATAGCAACTATGCGATTACTTTTGTGGGTGGCACCTATACCATCACCAAGGCACAGGTGAACAGCACTGGCACAGACATGGCCGTAGACTATACTGCCGGTATGGAAGTCGATCTGCGGCAGATGTTCGCCGTTGATGAAAATGCCGGAGAGGTTCATTACTGGATCACTCACCTTACCGGTGAAGGCTCTTTCACCAGTGAACCTTATCTCTACCGAATCGATAAGGCGGGTACATTTACCGTAAAGATTACAACCAAAGAAACCGCAAACTACAAATCCGGCGAGGCAACAGCGGTGCTGACTGTAAATCCGGGAGATCCCGGCATCGGCATCGTGACTGCAGGTGTAGTTAATGACACTCTGGAAACCTCTGCCATCGTGCTGACCCGGGAAAATACCGATATTGACGGCACGTTGACTGTGGATGCGGAGCAGACACTCACTCTGGGCGACAACACCATCCGCTACACCTTTACCCCCGAGGATACCACCAACTACAAGGTAGTCAAGGGTGAAGTAACTGTATCTGTGGTGGACACCATCGCGCCCGTCGGCACCGTTTCCATTGACGATAACAAGTGGAACGATCTGTGGAACACCATCACCTTTGGCCTGTTCTTCAAGGAAACCAAGACCGTTAAGGTCGAGGTCGCAACCGATCTGTCCGGCATTGCCAAGGTGGAATACTATGACAGCGCAACAGCACTCTCCGCAGATGCAGTCAAGGCTATCACCGCATGGAATGACATGGGCGCAGACTATGCCCAGGATGTTACTGCCGAGGATGCCAAGACCTTTATCTACTACATCCGCATTACCGACAATGCAGGCAATGTTACCTACATTTCCACAGCAGATGCTACCTACGACCTGACTAAGCCTGTAATCAGCGGCATCACCAATGGCAGCACCTACTATACCACGCAGAAAGTCACCGTCACCGACACCAATCTGGACTCCGTGACTTTGAATGGTGATGCTGTCACTGGCGAAATCATACTGGCAGGCAATGTAGACAAGATTTACACCATCGTGGCAACGGACAAGGCTGGCAATGAAACCACCTGCACCGTTACCATGAAGGCTATCGCATCTATCTCCGCTCCCATTGACAGCATCGGCGAGAGCAATGTCAACTCCGGCAATACCGATACAATCGCAGAGGTAGAAGCCGCAGCCGCTGCTTTGGATACAACCAATGCAACCGATGCAGAAAAGGCAGCGATCAAGGCAATCACTGATAAGTGCGATGCCCTGCAGGAAGTCATTGCCGACACTGCAGCCGAGTATGAGCGCATCACCGATGCTATCGCCGCCTATGATCCCGACGAGGTAACTTCCGCCGACAAGGCCACTCTTGATAAGCTGGCTGAGGATCTGGAAGCACTGGCAGAAAGCGGTAATCTGACCGACAGCGAAAAGACCGCTCTGGAAACTCCCACTGAAAACCTTGATGCCATGATCGAAACTGTCAACGAGGTAACAGAGGAATCCGACCGCATTGCCGATGCTGTGGGCGACTATGATCAGGAAACTGTGAAATCCTCCGATAAGGAAGAGATCGAGCAGCTTGCCGAGGATATTGATGCTCTGCTGGACACCGACAATCTGACCGACGAGGAGCGCACCGCTCTGGAGGGCGAAAAGACCAAGTGTGAAAACCTGCTGGCAAAGATCGAAGGTACTGACGCATTGGTGGATAAGCTGACCGAGGATGTGGGTGCCTACGACGAAGATACCGTCAAGTCCACCGACAAGGCCGCTCTGGAGCAGCTTGTTGAGGACATTGAGGCTGTGATCGAGGGCAACACCAACATCACCGAGGAAGAAAAGACCGAGCTGGAAGCACTGGTTGACACGGTAGAGGATCTTCTGACTAAGATTGAGGAAGTGGCACAGGCTCCCGTAACCGAGGACACTGAAAAGGTCAAGGACATTTCTTCTGAAAATGTCACTCCCGAGGACAAGGAAGATATGGAAAAGGCCAAGGCTGATTTGGAGGATGCACTGACCGAGAACGCAGGCAACTACACCGAGGACGAGAAGAAGGCCATCCAAGAGGAAATCGACCGGATCGACGATGCTCTGGAAGCCATCGAAAATGTGGAATCGGTTGAAGAAACCATTTCCGAGCTGCCTGCTATTGACACAGTGGAACCCGATGACGAGGATGCAATCAAGGCCATTACCGATGCCAAGGCAGAGTATGACGCTTTGACCGACCACGAAAAGTCCCTTGTGGACGAGGACACCAAGAAGAAGCTGGACGATCTGTGCGCCGCTTTGGTTGCCTACGATATTATCAAGGGCGAGGACGGCAAGTACACGCAGGGCGGCTCCAAGGGCCTGTCCTTCACCGCAAACGGTGCTTACAGCAAGTTCACCGGCATTTTGGTGGATAACAAGGTAGTAGATTCCAAGCACTACACCGCCGAATCCGGCAGCACTGTTATCACCTTGAAGGCATCTTACTTGGATACCCTGTCTACCGGTAAGCACACTTTGACCGTGGTTTACACCGATGGCGAAACTTCTTGCGAGTTCTCCATTGCGGCAAAGTCTACAACCCCCGCAACCGGTGACAACTTCAATATCCTGTTGTGGACTTCTGTAATGATCATAAGCCTTGCGGCAATCACTGTACTCCTAATCGAGCAGAAAAAGAGAAGATATGTAAAGTAAATACGCACAAAGGGCGGTGGCTTCATGCCACCGCCCTTTGATCAGTTATAGATATATTCGGATAATACAATTTCTTCTGCCGCGCTACGGATATTATTCATGGCTCCTACCCAGGCCATTTGATCTTTTGCTTTGAGTGCTTCGGTGATGCCTTGGGATTTTGCCATCTGCTTGGTGATCAGTTCCATTTGGATATTGGTAGCATTGTCGATCTCCTTCAGATGGGCCACCAGTTTGCCATCGAACAGCAGTGTGGTGTAATATGCTTTCTTGTGTTCCCGGAGGTAAGTATGGCGCATTCTGCCGTACTTGCCGTACCGGGGTGCTTCTTCTTCCGGGAGTTCCAGGTTGGGGTAGTACATTCCGTCCTCGCCAAGATGATAGGTGCCTCCCATTTGTTCGTACAGTGATTTCATGATATGTCCTCCTTAGATTGTGATTGCGGCTATGTATTGCACGGTCTGTACGTGACCTATTGCAATACGGTTATGCCTATCATATCTCACTGTTCGTACGGGACATTTTTTCTTGACCATCTGGCCGCCGACAGAACCGGCCTCGCGGGAGGTCAGGTGGCCGTTGTAGCCGCTCTGCAGGTTGACGCCAACCTCCTGGGCGGCCTGCATCTTGAAGCGGTCCATGGCCTCACGGGCCTGGGGAATGTTGATCTGGTTGTAATTAGAGTTGCTCATTTTCGTTCTCTCCTTTTATCTGTCGGGAAACGCCTCGTTTCCCGCAGGAGACGATTTGTTTTCCGTATCCGTATCTTTTCCCGAATTGGTTGTCATATAAGTGGAGAATGGCGGAAAGAGCGGAAATGGGATGAATTATTGGAAATACTTGTCCAGTTCAAAATAGGGGTCCAGATATTCCCGGGTGTTATAGCACATTTCCCGGAACAACTCGCTGCACTGCTCCATGGTCAGACTGCTGCACAGGGGCTGGTTGGCAAAGGATGCAAAAATCTTGCTCAGGTCCCGCTCCCGGATGCCCTCATAGCAGGTGTCCACATTGACGCAGCACCGGTGAACCAGGTTGGCAGCGGCAGTGGGCAGGGGGGTTGCGGTGACAGGATTGACCTGATCGTTGGAGAAAACGCAGTTGGTCTCCACGATGCTGCCCAGGGGCATCTGAGGCATCTGCCCACGGTTGGGCAGGTTCACGTTGGAAACGATGGTCTTCATGCCCATCAGCGCCTTCATCAGATCCACGGCTTCCTCGGAAGAACCGGCCAGGGGGAAGGGCTTGGTGCCATCGGCATAGGCAATGCTTTCGGCGATCCGCTCCGCCTGCTGCTGTTCCCGGAAATCCACGGTGGTCAGGCCGAACTGCCACTTTTCCACGGTTTCGGGATCTGTCAGATACCACAGGTTGGATACGAATTCTGCCAGATGCCGGTCTCCGGCGGCAGCCAGGGCGCCGAACTTCCGGTACAGGTCCAGCTTCACCTTATTGCCGTAGGCAAAGGTGTCATACCGGAAGGCAAAGCGGTCCTGACCTTCGTAGTAGCCCTCTTCGTAGAACTTGTCCATGAATTCCGGCAGCAGTGCCAGCAGATCCATGTTCTGGTATTTGGCTTCGGTGATCCAGGTGAAGTGGTTGATGCCGCAGGCATCGGTGTAGATCTCGGTCCGGTCCGCGTCGATCCCCTTGATTTCCTTCAGCACACAGGTCAGAAAATCCTGGGTATGGAACACCTCATGGCAGCATCCGAAGGCCTTGATGCCGGGGAACACATCGTAGAGCGTCTTGACGCAGATGCTCATAGGGTTGGTAAAATTCAGCACCCAGGCGTTGGGACAGATATCCCGGATCTTTCCGGCGAATTCCTCATAAAGGGGCACGGTACGCATGGCACGCAGAACACCGCCGGGGCCTGCGGTATCGCCCACGGACTGATACACACCATATTTTTCCGGAGCGTGGACATCGCTGCGCATTTCCCGGAAGGTGCCGGGGAGGATGGAGATGATGACAAAGTCCGCGCCCTTCAGCGCATCCTCCAGCCGGGGGCAGACGGTGTATGCAAAATGGGATTTGGCAGCGGGATTCTGATTGATCCGCTCGCCGATGGCGGCATTGCGCCCCGCCGCTTCCAGGTCAATATCATACAG
Organism: Oscillospiraceae bacterium; assembly: GCA_015067615.1. Taxonomy (GTDB): domain Bacteria; phylum Bacillota; class Clostridia; order Oscillospirales; family Oscillospiraceae; genus Faecousia. Next base: position 115,667 of record SVMD01000003.1, on the reverse strand, counting down.
GGCAATCTCGCCGGACAGACCCTCGGATACCGCCAGATCGGACATAAATACTCTGGCCCACTGCTTGGAGCCGCCGCCGATATAGGCGATCTTAATATGCTTGTTCATAGGTGTTTTTCCTCCTTTTTTGGGGAAATATCCGTATAAAATACCGCTATTGCGGAAGTACTGTCATTATTATAGCATTTCAGGCCATAGCCGCAATGAACAAAAAAGCCCGGTATCCGCCTGATTCGGATAAGTTCCCAGGGGCAGAATACTACCCGGACCGGGTAATCCGTTTTCCGGAACCCCGGCTGAAATGGCCGGGCACGCTCAGTGTCGACAGTCCAAAGCAAAGATCCGGGCCCTTCCCAATGGAGGCAGCCCGGATCTTCGCGTAAGGAGAAATCATGCAAAAGAATGCTCTTGCACGGAAACATTCAGTATGCTGGTAATATTATACGGGGAGGCAACCACCTGTGTCCATGCAGAATCAAGCTCTGGATTTGTCTAAAACGGATATAAAAAAGTTCTGTATATTACGGCAATTGTTCCGGATTGTGCATAGACGAAATCAATGATAAAAATTAGAATTTAATCGAACAGATATATGCACTATTTTTTTCTGTGCATGGATATATCGGATGTTCAAACAAGAAAACCACCAAGAAGACAATTCCGTCGATAAACGAAACAGCGGAAACATATAGATTTTGCGGACAGCATTGGGAACAACCGCCCGGGAGGTCCGCTGATCAGTCAGATCCGGAAACACCCGCAAAAGCCCACTGCCGTCCATGTGGTACGCTTTTGCGCCGGGGGCCGCGGGCAAGCCCGCCTGTATTCGGTTTCTCAACGAGAACGGTCCGATTATCGCAGACAGTGAGGTACAAGCATGAATACTATTTTATTTGTGGGAGAGCATCCCAAAACCTATGATGTCCGCTGGCACACCCATGAACACTGGGAGCTGGTCTACTGCACCAGCGGTGGGGGTGCGTTCCGGTTTGAAAGCGGCAATATCATCACCTACCAGGCAGGCGATGTGGTGGTGATCCCGCCCCGGGAGGTCCACGCCAATACCAGCAGCGAGGGCTTCACCAATATCCATATCACCATGGCAGAACCCTCCTTCCGCTATAAGACAGCCTTCCGCATTGCCGACGATGAAGAGGGCAATGTGAAAATGGCCTTCCTCCAGGCCAAGTATTTCTATATGGGCGACATCAAAAACGCCGATCTGGTGCTGGCCGCCCTGGGCGATCTGATCGTCAGCTATATGATCGTCTGCCGCAGCAACGCGGAATTCTCCGAGCCGGTGGAAAAGATCCGTGCCAGCATCCGCAGAAATTACTCCCGGTCGGATTATGCCCTGGATGAAGTGATGCACAGCATGCCCTTCCACTATGACTATCTGCGAAAGCTCTTTAAGAAGGAAGTGGGTGTGTCTCCGTTGGAGTACATGACCAGCCTGCGGATGAAGACCGCCGAAACCCTGCTCACCGCCATGTGGACCAATGAGTACAGCATCACGGAAATTGCCCAGATGTGCGGCTTTGAGGATGCCCTCTATTTCTCCAGGGTCTTTAAGAAGCATTACGGCTGCGCGCCTTCCAACTTCTCCCGGGAGCGGAAGAATGCCTATCCCCATGACCCCGGCAGAACGGAGCTGCCGGAAAGTGAGGATGCAACAGAATAAACAAAAAACGGATTTCCGAATCGCCGGAAATCCGTTTTTTTAAATATGTCCGAATTGTGAATATCGAGTAATGAATATGTTATGGAGCTTGGCAAAATGCTGATATATAATACGGATATGATGTGTAAATTGGTCATTGTGTCTGATATTCGGAGGTGAACCCATGAAAATTTGCATTCGTGCCCATGATTTGGGTGTTCAGGGAACGGAACAGATCCTTCAAAAGATCCGCGCTCTGGGCATCGACGGCGTCCAGATGGTTTGCTACAAGGCCTATGACGACATTTCCTACAGCGTTGGCGCCATGAATCAGGAAAAGGCAGCTGCCATCGGCGCGGCCTTTGCCGAAGCCGGAGCCATGATCCCGCTGGTGGGCGCCTACTTCAATCCCGTCCATTCCGACCGGGAAAAAGCCTGCCGCTGTGAAGCCATTTTCGCAGAGTATCTTAGCTGCTGCAAGGCCATGGGCTGCGGCTATGTGGGCTCCGAAACCGGCTCCTTCAACGATGACAAGTGGACCTACCACCCCCAAAACCGGACCCCGGAAGCACTGGACACCGTGGTGGAAACCTTCTCCCGGCTGTGCGACGCGGCTGCGGAAAACGGATCCATGGTGGCCATGGAGGGAGCTGCCGGTCATGTATGCTGGAATGTCCGGACCCTGGCAGAAGCCAGAAAGCGGATCGGAAAGCCCACAAAGGTGATCTTTGATCTGTATAACTACCTGGACGAGAGCAATCAGGAGGATTACCTGTCCATTCTGGAGGAAGGCCTTTCTACCTTCGCCGGAGAGATCCTGCTGTTCCACATGAAGGACTGCTGCTTTGTACAGGGCGACAAGCCCCGGCAGGTGCCCTTCGGAACCGGCGAAATGGATCTGAAGGCCATTCTGAAGCGGATCAAGGCCTACGATGAAAACGCTGTGCTTACGCTGGAGGGAACCACCGGCGAGCATATAGAACACGCAGTCACTATAATAAAAATGATTTGGGAGAGTATTTGATATGAATTTTGATGTTCGTTATGCCAATCATCCGGATGACTCCAAGAAGTATGATACTGCCGAGCTGCGTCGTCACTATCATATTTCCAATATCTTCGAGAAGGATTCCATCAACCTGACCTATTCCCACCAGGACCGTATCATCGCCGGCGGCATCATGCCTGTGGATGAGGATCTGGTGCTGGAGAGCTGCAAGGAGCTGGCAGCCCCCTATTTCCTGGCACGCCGGGAGCTGGGCGCCATTAACATCGGCGGCGACGGCGTGATCGTGCTGGATGGCGTGGAGTATCCCGTGAACCACCGGGACGGCATTTATGTGGGCATGGGCACCAAGGAACTGGTCTTCAAGTCCCTGGACAAGGCCAATCCTGCCAAGTTCTACATCAATTCCTGCCCCGCTCACCGCACCTGCCCCACCGTCCATATCCCCATGGACAAGGCCCGCTACAATCATCTGGGCGCCCAGGAGACCGTCAATGAGCGGATCCTGCGCCAGTACATCCATCCCGCTGTCTGCGAAAGCTGCCAGCTGAGCATGGGCATGACCGCCCTGCTGCCCGGCAACGTATGGAACACCATGCCCAGCCACACCCACGAGCGCCGCATGGAGGTCTATATGTACTTCGAAGTGGCTCCCGACCAGGCCGTGTTCCACATGATGGGCACCGGCAAGGAGACCCGCCACATCGTTATGCACAATGAGGAGGCCGTCATTTCTCCCTCCTGGTCCATCCACTCCGGTGTGGGCACCGCCAACTATACCTTCATCTGGGGTATGTGCGGTGAGAACCAGGACTTCGACGACATGGACGGCATCCCCACCGCGGAGCTGATGTAAGATGCTGACCCGATGGGCGACTCCGGAGGATGATCTGCAGGCGCTGCTTGACAGCGTGCCGGAGCGGACGGTGATCATGCTGGGGGAGGGAACCTACCGCCAGAAGGTGATGATCCGGACCCCGGGCCTGACCATTGTGGGCGCCGGAGCGGACAAGTCCCGGATCGTCTTTGGGGATTACGCGAAGAAGCGGGACCCGCTGGGAGCGGAATACAACACCTTCCGGACCTGGACTCTGGCGGTCTGTGCCGACGGTGTGACCATCGGGAATCTGACCGTGGAAAACGACGCCCTGCATCCGGAAACGAAAGGCCAGGAAGTGGCTCTGAGCGTGGTGGCGGACCGGTTCCGCATGGAAAGCTGCGTGCTCCGCTCCACCCAGGATACCCTCTTCCTGGGGCCCCTGCCGTCGGATCTGATCGGACGGTATGAGGGCTTCCTGACGGATCCGCTCCGCCGGTACGGTAAATTCCGCCAGACCTTCCGCAACTGCCGGATCGAAGGTACCGTGGATTTCATCTTCGGCTGCGGCGAAGGCCTCTTTGAAGGCTGCGAGATCCGCTCCGTGCGGGACGCCCGGACTACCGGCTTTGTGGCGGCCCCCGCCCATGAAGCCTGGCAGGAAGCGGGCTTTGTGTTCCGGAAATGCACCTTTACCTGCGCAGAAGAGATCGGACCGGGAAGGGTGTTCCTGGCAAGACCCTGGCGGGATTACGGCCTGGCGGCCTTTGAGGACTGTACCTACGGTCCCCATATCGCCCCGGAGGGCTTCGACAAATGGAACGATACCCACCGGGACCAAACCGCCCGCTTTTCTGAGATACCGGCGCAGCCGGGACGGGTCCTCTGGATCAACCGCAATTAAGCAATAAGGTTACAAGTTACTATGAATCGTAAAATTTCTTTTGAACAGTACCGGGCCATCGACCTGAGTATTCTCAGCGTGGTGCTGGTGATCTGCCAGTTTCTGACCCATCTGGCCGCCTCCTTCTGGTTTCCGGAGCAGCTGTATGTGGTGTCTCCGGTGGCGGGCATGACGGCGCTGGTGATGATGCGCTGGGGCGGTTATGCAGCCCTGCCCGCTGTTCTGGGCGGCGTGGTCTTTACCGCCCTGTCCGGGGGCAATGCCCGGCACTTCCTGATCTACGGCGGCGGAAATCTGGTTTCCCTGCTGGCACTTCTCATGTTCAAGTTCTACGGCAAGGAGCGGATCCGCAAGGAAAGCTTCCTGGCTGTGGTATTCGCAATTGCGGTGCAGCTGCTGATGCAGCTGGGACGCGCAGCCCTGGCGGTTGTCCTGGGATTCCCCACCGCGGCATGTATTGGCTTTATTACGACGGACATCCTGTCGATTCTGTTTACCATCTTTATCATCTGGACTGTCCGCCGGATAGAGGGTCTTTTCGAAGACCAAAAAAACTATTTGCTCCGAATCCAAAAGGAGCAACAAGTTGAAAGGGGAGAACAGTTTTGAAAAAAACCTTGGCGGGGGACTTTTTGATCTATGATAAGTCCTCAAACACCTACCGGACGAACCCGGAGCAGTTGGTTCGGGATGATGTGGAAAAGCATTACTGGAAACATGTAATGCAGACGGTGCTGAAAGACTGGCGCCTGTACATCATGCTGATTCCGATGATCCTGGTCTTCCTGTTCTGGAGATACTTCCCGATGTATGAGCTGCTCGGCTGCTTTAAGGTTTCCGATGAAGTGAAGCCTGTGGCAGAACAGTTCTTCTCCGGATTCTCCTACTTCAAGCGGCTGCTGTTCAGCGGCGACGGTCTGTCCACCGAATTCTGGCGGGCACTGCGCAATACCTTCCTGCTGAGCTTCTACGGTCTGCTGTTCGGCTTCCCTGTGCCGATCATCCTGGCTCTGTTCTTCAATGAGATCAAGTCCAACATCTTAAGAAGTGTCTACCAGGTGCTGACCTATCTGCCCAAGTTTATTTCCACGGTCGTTATGACCTCTCTGGTTACCATGCTGGTCAAGCAGGGCTCCCTGACCTCCAACATCGGTATCCTGTCCCAGGCACTGCTGGGAATGGGGGCCATATCGGAAGAGGTGGCCAACGCCGGTCTTCTGAACAATCCCAGCTTCTTCCGCGCGATCTACAACATCAGCGGTATCTGGGAAACCGCCGGCTACGACTCCATCGTCTTCTTCGCCGCCATTATCGCCATTTCTCCCACCAGCTATGAAGCAGCCCAGATCGACGGCGCCAACAAGATGGCTCAGATGCGTTACGTGGTTCTGCCTGCCATTCTGTCCACCGTGGTCATCATGCTGATCACCCGGATCGGCTCCCTGCTGCAGATCGGCTACGAGAAGGTCCTGCTGCTGTACAATCCCAGCACCTATGTGACCGCAGACGTGGTCTCCACCTTCGCCCAGCGCTACGGCCTCGGCTCCTCTTCCGCCCAGGGTCTGGCATCCGCAGCGGAAATGATGAGCAATGTCATCGGCATGATGCTGGTGATCGGCGCCAACACCATTGCGCGCAAGGCGTCGGATGTATCGCTTTATTAAGGAGGTACAGGCATGAAAAGAAAGCTTGAAGCTTCTGAACTGATCTTTAAGGTCATCAGCTACACGCTGCTGACGATGTTCTCCCTGTGCTGCCTGTATCCCTTCGTCTACGCAGTCTCCGCAGCCATCAGCGGCCAGCACGCCGTTGACTACAGCGAGATCATCCTCTTCCCCAAGGACATCCAGTTCGAAGCCTTTTCCCGTATGTTCAGCGACAATATGTTCTGGAATGCCTATTCCAACACCCTGTTCCTGACTGTCTATGGTACTGTGTGGGCACTGCTGGTCTCCATCCTGGGCGCCTACGCCCTGAGTAAGAAGAGACTGCTGTTCCGCCGGTTCTTCAACTTCTTCCTGGTCTTTACCATGTGGTTCTCCGCAGGTATCGTTCCCCAGTATCTGAACTATCTGGACACCAAGGAAGTGTTCAACAACATGGGCATTATGGATGACAAGTGGCTGGTGGTCATCGCCATGGGTATGGCCGCCATGAACATCATCCTGCTGCGCAACGCCTTCGAGGGCGTGCCCTCCGATATCGAGGAGGCAGCCATCGTCGATGGCGCCACCGAGTTCCAGGTGCTGAGCAAAGTCTACATCCCCATGTCCAAGTCCACCATCGCCACCGTGGCCCTGTTCTTCGCCATCTCCCGCTGGAACGGCTATTTCTGGGCCCGCCAGATGATCTCCAACTCCAACGAGCATCCCCTGCAGGTGTTCATCCGTCTGAAGCTGGAAGAATACACTGACCCCGAGGCAATGGCCGGCTGGAATGAGATCTATTCCTCCGATTCCGTTATTTACGCTCTGATCGTCTGCTCCATCGTTCCCATCCTGATCATCTACCCCTTCATTCAGAAGTACTTCGCAAAGGGTGTCAACGTGGGCGGCGTGAAGGAATAATTTCCGTATAATAGTCGGTCCCCCCGATGTATTATAAAACAATGAAAAGGAGAAAAACATGATGAAACGCACACTTTCTATGATCCTGGTTCTGTGCATGGTCATGGCCCTGTTCGCAGGCTGCGGCGGCAACCAGCTGCAGGTCGAGACCAATCCGCCCGAAACCAAGGCTCCTGTCTCCGGCGAGGAAACTCCCGAAGCAACCGAAGCCGTTGTTGCTGAGCTGACCTTTGCCCCCGGCACTGTTCTGCGCATGGCAACCGGCTACAACAGCGCCAAGACCGGCCTGTTCTTCGACGCTGAGACTGCCGGCGACGGCGTGACTCTGGCCGACGGAAAGACCTATCAGACCGGCGACCTGAAGCCCACCTGGGTTGAGGTTCAGAACCGTCTGGGCATGGTCTTCGAAGACAAGTACCAGGGCAACTCCGCCACCAAGGAGTTCGAGTTCTGGAAGGACCGCCTGAATGAGGTGGACATGGTTGCCGGTAACGCTTCCACTCTGTCCGAGTACGGCGTTGCAGGTTCCGTTGTCAACATCGCTGAGTATCTGGATATGATGCCCAACTTCAAGGCATATCTGGAGGCCAACCCCATCGTCCGTCTGTCCATCACCGGCGACACCGCCACCGGTGCCATCTACTTCTCCCCCTACTTTGACGGTGTCAACGACATCGAGCGTATGCCCCTGATGCGTACCGACTGGGTCGTGAAGCTGCTGGACGGCGAGGGCGAGTTCGCTGCCGACAAGTGCGGCAATACCCCCGCTGCTGTTTACGAGCCCTACATGCCCACCTCCGGCAAGGTCACCGTTGACGTTGTCAATCTGGAGGGCACTGCCGTTGAGTCCGTTACCAAGGACTACGACGCCGCCGGCAACATCGTCGCTCTGATGAACGATGCCGGTTCCGTTGACGGTGTTACCGCTGTCAACATGCTGCGTACCTACATCGATACCGCCTACGCCGGCTACTACGGCACCAACCGTTCCAACCTGTTCGTGGGTCAGAACGCTGCCTGGGATGCTGACGAACTGGTCGCTCTGCTGCGCTGTGTCGTGGCCAACGCCCAGACCCTGAACGGCACCGATACCATCCAGGGCCTGTTCTCCCGTGAGGACAACAACAACCAGCGCCGTGTTGATATGTTCCGCTTCGCCGGCACCCTGTTCGGTGTCCGCGGTCTGGAGTCCCGTCAGGATTACCTGTACGTCGGCGCCGACGGCAAGCTGCACGACGCCCGTCAGGAAGAGGCCACCTTCATCGCTATGGAGCGTATGAACGCCATGGCTCAGGAAGGCCTGATCTCCAAGTCCTTCATCGACATGTCCGAGGAGTCCACCGCTACCATGCTGGAGAACGATCTGGGCTTCATGCACTACGACTACAACCAGACCCAGACTGTTTACAACGCCACCAAGCTGCAGGAAGGCGAGAAGTACATGGCTGCCATGGTTCCCGTTGCCCGTTGGGATGACGGCACCGGCGAGCAGTTCATGCGCTTCACCGAGTCCTGGCGTTCCGTCAAGACCGACGGCTGGGCCATCTCCGTCAAGGGTGTCGAGGGCAACCAGGACAAGCTGTACGCCTGCCTGAAGCTGATCGACTACGCTTACAGCCCCGAGGGTCAGATCCTGATGTCCTACGGTCCCGATGCCTTCATCAAGACCGGTGAGACCTTCCTGTTTAACGGCAACGAGATGCCCGTCATCGCCGATGCCACCTACGCTGAGCTGTGGGACAAGGCTTCCGGTAACTACACCAACTACGCCCGTCAGTTCCTGGGCTCCACTCTGTCCTTCCTGAAGAGCCAGGCTTTCGAGTACCAGTGCACTCACGAGGTTGGTAAGGAAGGCGCCGGCTACATCTCCGCCGCCATCGGCCTGGGCACCATCAAGCATCCTGAGCTGGCTCTGGCTGAGAATCCCTGGTATACCTCTGTTCCTACCGTTCTGCCCAACACCAAGGTCGAGAACGATATGATCAACACCTACACCGACCTGAGAACCAAGTTCAGCCCCAACAAGGGCGATGCCAACATTCTGTGTGACCAGATTGCCAAGGGCTACACCGAGGAAGGCATGAGCTCCTCTGCCGAGGCTGTCACCACCGTCTCCACCACCTGGGGCGGCGCACAGTACCTGCAGCTGAAGCAGCTGGCATGGGACCGCCTGGTCGAATACTACGATACCCTGAACTAATTTTCCATCCCGCCGCGGCAGGCCACGCCGCCTGCCGCGGCAAAGAAAAAACCTTTACCAGAACAGTTGAATCGCGAAGACGCAATGCGAGGAAACATGTCTCCTTGTAATTGGAAAAGCCTTCAACGGGGGGGTCATTATGTACAAAAAACAGTTGGTTTTCCAAAAATACGCATGTTTGCTGGCGGTGATCGCAGCCGCAGTATCCTTCGTCTATTCCCTCGGTATCATTACCGACATCTACGATACCCTGTACTCCACCATGATGAATCCGAACGATCTGACTCAGACCTTCGTTCCCGGCTCCATCATCTACTATGATATGCAGGAGTTCAACAGACAGTTCACCAACATCAGCATCGTGCTGATCCTGACTGCCTGCCTGCTGTACCTGACCAACACCCAGGTGCGCAGAAAGTATTACATCGGCAACTACGCAGCCATTGGTATCTATTCCGTGGCTACCATCGGCGTTACCCTTTGGTCCCATCTCCAGATCTCCGCTTTCAAGACCCAGTTCCTGACCACTGTGGATTTCGAGGCACTGAAGGCCTTTGCGGAAATGTGGAACAAGCCCTACAGTGAATCTACCCTTATGCTCGATCTGCACTATGTCGTCGCCGCCCTTGCCATCATCAGCGTTGCCGCGCTGATCGGCAACATGGTCTGGAAGATCCAGCTCATGAAGGCCGAGGACGCTCTGATCGGGGAAGGAAAGGAGGCCGTCGCATGACACAGGATGTGCAAACCATCAAGAAGGACCGTCTGCGCTATACCAAGGACAGCTTCTCTTCTACCATGGCGATCCTGGCGATCGTATTTGATTGCCTGTACTTTGTCAGCATTTATCAGTCTGACGTGGGTACCTACTATTATAATTGGCTGATCGGTGTCTCCATCGTGTATAACCTGATCTTCCTGCTGGCAGCCTTCCTGGCTTCCGAGAGCGTGAAGAACCGCAGAACCGGTTATTCCGGTATTCTGGTGGTGCTGGGCGTGATCCAGATCGCCCGTATCTTCATCCTGCCCATGCAGGCCCACGCCGCCGTGGCCCAGGTCAATGGTGTGGAAGTGGTGGTTATGGACGACAAGCAGTTTATCTACTGCGTGGTGTGCCTGGTCGTCTCCGCGGTGTGCTGCGTTGTGGCAGCCGTGGTCAGCGCCAGAAACAACAAGATCCTGGCCGATTACATGAAGACCATCGAAACAAAAGCGGCTTGAGAGGTAGAATGTTATGGCACAATTGAGTTTACAGCACTTAGAAAAAGTCTATGACAATAACGTTCAGGCCGTCTACGATTTCAACCTGGATGTTAAGGACGGCGAACTGATCGTCCTGGTCGGCCCCTCCGGCTGCGGCAAGTCCACCACCCTGAGAATGGTTGCCGGTCTGGAGGACATCACCCGGGGCAAGATGCTGCTGGACGGCAAGGACGTCACCGACGCCCCCGCCAAGGACCGTGACATTGCCATGGTCTTCCAGAACTACGCCCTGTACGGCCACATGACCATTTATGAAAACATGGCCTTCTCCCTGACCCTGCGCAAGGAGGATCCCAATGTGATCCACCAGAAGGTTCTGGCCGCGGCAGAGGTCCTGGGCCTGACCGAGCAGCTGAACAAGAAGCCCAACCAGCTTTCCGGCGGTCAGCGGCAGCGTGTGGCCATGGGCCGCAGCATCGTCCGCAACCCCAAGCTGTTCCTGTTCGACGAGCCCCTGTCCAATCTGGATGCCAAGCTCAGAAGCGCTACCCGCCGTGAGATTCTGCTGCTGCACAAGCGGCTCAACGCCACCATGCTCTACGTCACCCACGACCAGACCGAGGCTCTGACTCTGGCTGACCGGATCGTGTGTATGTCCATGGGCCATGTCCAGCAGATCGGCACCCCTCTGGAGCTGTACGATGAGCCCGCAAACCTGTTTGTGGCCTCCTTCATCGGCCTGCCTCCCATGAACTTCGTGGATGTGAAGGTGGAAGCCGACCGGGTGGTCTCCGAGCATATGACTCTGCCTCTGACCGCCGAGGAGCAGAAGCTGCTGGCTGGTTATGTGGGCAAGGAGATCGTTCTGGGTATCCGTCCCGAGAATACCAAGGTGGGCGACGAATTCCAGATGAAGGTCACCAACAACGAAAACCTGGGCATGAACACCCTGGTTCACGGCCACCTGGGCGCCGACGGCAAGGGTGCAAAGATCACCTGCAAGCTGGCCGGCTGGTGCAACTACAAGGCTGGCGACGTGGCTTCCATTACTGTCACCAGAAAGCACTTCTTTGACAAGGAAACCACCTGCGCCATCAAAGCGGAGGTAAAAGCATGAAGAAAGAAAAAGTGAGCTTCGGTACCGTACTGAAGAATTTCTTCCGCGGAATGTGGGCAGCCATTAAAGAGTCTGTCCGTAAAATGATCGTTTCCCTGAAGCGCAGCCCCCAGACCATCCCCATGCTGATGCTTCTGATCTCCTTCGTGTATTTCTCTCTGAATCTGACCCACATGTCCGATACCACCGCCAAGATCCAGGGCAGCGGCATGGGCCTGAGCCAGTTCTGCATCATGCTGTTCAGCCTGCTGAGCATCGTGTGCATGCTCAACGCCTTCCCCCAGCGCAAGAAGCCCGTGCTTCCCATGGTGATTCTGATGTTCGTGATGTTCGGTATCATCATCTTTGCCGACATTCACTACAGCAACGCCATCATGGCCGCCCTGACCCGTGCGGAGAGCCCCATCAAGCTGGATGTGAACACCGCCTACATCGCCGATGCCTACAACATGCTGCAGACCTTCATCGTCCTCATCGGCATTACCGCCGGTCTGGTGGTGACCCTGCCCCTCTACAGCAAGTGGATCCGCAAGATCAAGACCTCTGTGGAAGTGGAAGACAACGGCGAAATGGGCCAGATCGAGATCAGCGAATAAACAAAACCCGTTTTGCCGGATGAACCGGCATACCCGACAATGGAAAAGGATACTATGAGCAAGCAAAACGATAAGAACTATGAACTGAAAAGCGACGCGGTAGAGAAGCTTCTGAAGGCTGAGGCCGGTGATGTGCCGGAATTTTCCCAGGAGGAGCTGAACAGATACCGCAAAAAGAGCCGCTTCAAGCTGTCCGAGACCATGAAGGTGCTGCTGCTGAAGGCCTGGTTCGCAGGCGCCGTGTGCTACTTCATTTTATGGGGTCTGGGCATGTACATCTACAGCCTGATCGATATGCTGTTTATCCTGGGCGTTGTGCTGGGTATGGTGACGGACCTGATGACCAACAATGTGATCCGGTTCATCGAGAAAAACAACGGCGAAAACGACAAGTGGCTGATGTTCCCCAAAAAGGGAATGGCCAGCTTCTTCCTGAACATGGTTTACGCCATGGTACTGATTGTCTGTGTGTATTTCCTTTACGGCATCATCAACAACATTGCGGTGATGATCATCGGAAACGCGGATAAGGTGCCCCTGGGCGTAGAGCCGGTGCTGTTCGGTGTCTTCTGCATGGGCTTTGATGTTCTGTTTATCGGGTGCAAGCACTTCCTGAAACGGATCATCGCCGATGCCAAAGCCTCCGCAGGCCGGTAACACAACAAAACCATCCATCTATGGGCAGCTTCGGAAGGCTATCTTCCGAAGCCGCCGCACGAACCATATAAGGAGTATCGGATTATGGCTTACTTGACGCTGAAAGGAATAAACAAGATTTATCCCAACGGCTATCATGCAGTACATGATTTCAACCTGGAAATCGAAAAGGGTGAATTCATCGTATTCGTTGGTTCTTCCGGCTGCGGCAAGTCCACCACCCTGCGCATGATCGCGGGCCTGGAGGATATCAGCAGCGGTGAGTTCCTGATCAACGGTGAATATGCCAATGACAAGGGTCCCCGTGAAAGAGAGATCGCCATGGTGTTCCAGAGCTACGCTCTGTATCCCCAGATGAGCGTGTACGACAACCTGGCCTTCGGCCTGACCCTGCAGGGTGTTGACGAGGACGTGATCGACCAGAAGGTCCGCCACGTTGCCAATATTCTGGGCCTGACCGATTACCTGGAGCGTATGCCCAGAGCCCTTTCCGGCGGCCAGCGTCAGCGTGTTGCTGTTGGCCGTGCAATCATCCGTAAGGTGGGTGTCTTCCTGATGGACGAGCCCCTGAGTAACCTGGACGCCAAGCAGCGTGTCACCATGCGTGCTGAGATCGCCCAGATCCACCGTCAGACCGGCGCTACCACCATCTATGTTACCCACGACCAGATCGAGGCTATGACCCTGGCTGACCGGATCGTCATTATGAAGACCGGCTATGTCCAGCAGGTGGGTACCCCCTACGAGCTGTATTTCAAGCCCGCAAACCTGTTTGTGGCCGGCTTCATCGGCGAGCCTCCCATGAACTTCATCCGCCGCACCGTGAAGAACGGCTGCATCGAGATCGGCGGCAAGCAGCTGGACATCTCCTACAAGCTGGGCCAGCTGAAGGACAGCTACGAGGGCAAGGACGTCCACTTCGGCTTCCGTCCCGAGGCCATCGTGCTGGGCGAGCAGGAGAATGCCTTCGTGCTGGATGCCAACGTGGAGCTGACGGAGATGCTGGGTGACAACACCAACGTCTATGTCAACATCGCGGATGCCAACGCCATCCTGAAGGTCAATCCCCACGACACCCCCGCAACTGACAGCGATATCGTATTCTCCATCCCCAAGGAGAGCGTGTACCTGTTCGATTCCGAGACGGAAGACGTCATCGACATCGAGGCCGTCGGCGCCGCTGTCAACTGATCCCCGGCATTCTCCATACCGGAGAAGAATGAGAATCTATTGTGAGGAACGTAGGTATGAAATTTCACACCCTGTATGTTTCCTCCGTTTCGGCTTGCTTTGAACTGGAAAACGCAAATCCGTACTATGCGGAATCCGCTTATGACGTAACAGTGAATGGTGCGCCCGCCCTGATGGGCGTGCGCACCAATGTTTTTTCCCTGTTCGATCTGGTTCCCGGTGAAAACTACACCGTAGCAGTCGGCGAGGAGACCATTACCATTACCACAACCACGGAAACTGCCTGCATCAGTGTCCGGGACTTCGGCGCTGTGGGCGACGGCATCGCGGATGATACCGATGCCATCCAGAACGCCATCCACTGCTGCCCCGCCGGCGGCAGAGTGACGGTTCCCGCGGGCACCTATTTCGTCCGCCCCCTGGTCCTGAAATCGGACCTGACCCTGGAGCTTAAAAAGGGCGCGGTGCTTCTGGCAGACACCGTGGAGGAACACTACCCCATCCTGCCCGGCGAGATTCGGGACGCCGCCACCGGCTGTGAGCTGCAGGTCAGCTCCTGGGAGGGCAATCCCTATCCCTGCCGCCAGAGCTTCATCAGCGCCCACTACGCGAAGAATATTTCCATCGTCGGCCAGGGCGTGATCGACGGAAACGCCGTGAATTCCACCTGGTGGAAGGATGTGAAGAACCGCACCATCGGCCGCCCCAAGCTGGTGTTCCTGAACCGGTGCGAGAACATCCGCTTCCACGGCATCCTGGGCAGAAATTCTGCCTGCTGGAATTTCCATCCCTTCTTCAGCAAAAATGTACACTTCTACAATACCGCTGTGGAGGCCCCCAAGGACAGCCCCAACACCGACGGAACGGATCCGGAGAGCTGTGACGATGTGCGTTACATCGGCATGCGCTTCTCCGTGGGCGATGACGCCATTGCCATCAAGGCCGGCAAGATGTATATGGGCATGAAGTATCAGACTCCCGCCACCAACCATGTGGTCCGGAACTGTCTGATGGAATATGCCCACGGCGCCATGGTCCTGGGCAGCGAGATGTCCGGCGGCGTCCGGGACCTGACGGTTTCCCAGTGCTATTTCAAGCACACGGACCGGGGTCTGCGGATCAAGACCCGCCGGGGCCGGGGCAAATACGCGGTCATCGACGGCGTGGAGTTCTCCAATATCAAAATGGACAACGTGATGGCGCCGCTGGTGATGAACATGTACTATTTCTGCGATCCGGACGGCCACGAGGAGATCGTCTGGAGCAAGGAAAAGCACCCCGTGGACGACGGAACACCCTACCTGGGCAGCTTCACCTTCCGGGATATGGACTGTACCGACTGCGAGTGGGCGGCAGGTTATTTCTACGGCCTGACCGAGCAGCCCATCGGCTCCGTCAACATCGAAAATGTCCGCTTCACCTTCAAAGAGGATGCGCAGGCCGGATATCCCGCCATGATGGACTACATCGACCGGGAGTGCCGGCGGGGCCTTTACTTCAACTGTGTCCGCAAAGTCCGTCTGAAGAATGTGACTATGTCCGGCCAGGCCGGTGAACGCCTGATAACCATAAATGTAGATGAGGTGATCGACCAATGAACAATATCGAACGCTATCTGCACCGTATCATGGAGGAGTCCGCTCCGGATAAGCCTCTGTGGAACATTGAAAAGATCAAAGAGGGCAAGATCAACGGCTGGAACTACATCGACGGCTGCATGATGATCGCCCTGCTGAATATGTACAAGATTACCGGCCAGCAGCGCTACTACGACTTCGCTGAAAATTTCCTGGATTACTACGTCTTTGAGGACGGCAGCATCCGGGGCTTTAACGAGGAAGAGTACAACCTGGACAATATCTGCGAGGGCCGGGTCCTGTTTGATGTGTACCGCATGAGCGGCAAGGAGAAGTACCGCAGAGCCATTGAGACGCTGTACGGTCAGATCCTGCGCCAGCCCCGGACCCACGAGGGTAATTTCTGGCACAAGGCCATCTACCCCAACCAGGTCTGGCTGGACGGCCTTTACATGGCCCAGGTGTTCTACAGCAAGTACACCGCCGAATTTGAAAACGGTGCCCATTACGAGGATATTCTGAATCAGTTCCGCACCGTCCGGGCCAAGATGTATGACCCCGAAACCGGTCTGTACCGCCATGGCTACGATGCCAGCAAGACTGCCTTCTGGTGCCTGGAAAACGGCTGCTCCCGGAATCCCTGGCTGCGCAGCCTGGGCTGGTTCAGCGCCGCCCTCATCGACGTCACCGACAACGTTCCCGAGGAAGGCTTCCGTGCCGAGATGACCGCCATTGCTCAGGAACTGGCCAATAATCTGCTGCCCTACATCGACGCGGAGTCCGGCATGCTCTGGCAGGTGCCCAACCAGATCGGCCGGGAGGGCAACTATCCCGAGACCTCCGGCTCCGCCATGGTGGCCTACTTCTACCTGAAGGGCGCCCGCCTGGGGATGCTGGACAAGTCCTACGCCCCCGTGGGTGCTAAGATCTTCCAGAGCATCTGCGACCGCTATCTGACTGAGACCGAGGGTAAGCTGAACCTGGGCGGCATCTGCCTGGTGGCAGGCCTGGGTCCCGAGAACAACCGCCGCCGTGACGGCACCTACGAATATTACATCTCCGAGCCCATCGTGGAAAACGACGCCAAGGGTCTGGCACCCTTCCTGATGTGCTACACCGAACTGCTGCTGTCCAAGAAGGAGGAAGAATAATTATGAACATGTTTGATCTGACCGGTAAGGTGGCCCTGGTCACCGGCGGCGCCCATTCCATCGGTTTTGCCATGGGTATCGGCCTGGCAAAGGCCGGTGCAACCGTCTGCTTCAACTGCACCAGCGAGGCCAGCCGTCAGCGTGGCCTGGAAAACTACGCCGCCGAGGGCGTGAAGGCCTACGGCTATGTGGCTGATGTCACCAGCGAGGAAGAGATCACCGCCCTGGTGGCCAAGATCCGGGAGGAAGTTGGCATCATCGATATTCTGGTGAACAACGCAGGCATCATCAAGCGCATCCCCATGCTGGAGATGAGCCTGGCTGATTTTGAAAAGGTCGTGGATGTGGACCTGGTGGCTCCTTTCATCTGCGCCAAGGCCGTGCTGCCCGGCATGCTGGAAAAGGGCCATGGCAAGATCATCAACGTCTGCTCCATGATGAGCGAGCTGGGCCGTGAGACCGTGGCCGGCTACGCAGCAGCCAAGGGCGGTCTGAAGATGCTGACCAAGAACATCTGCTCCGAGTTCGGCGGTGCCAACATCCAGTGCAACGGCATCGGCCCCGGCTACATTGCCACCTCCCAGACCGCACCTCTGCGGGAGCGGCAGGCAGACGGCAGCCGTCATCCCTTCGACCAGTTCATCATTGGCAAGACCCCCGCAGGCCGCTGGGGCGAAGCTGAGGACCTGGCCGGTCCCACCGTGTTCCTGGCCTCCGACGCTTCCAACTTCGTCAACGGCCACATCCTGTACGTGGACGGCGGCATCCTGGCCTACATCGGCAAGCAGCCCTGATCAGACTGGAGGAGAATACTATGGAAAGACTTAACTATGAGGTCCTGAAAAAGTCCGGCTATGAGGGCTACATCCTGGAAAAGGCCCCTGAGAAGGTCCTGCAGTTCGGCGAGGGCAACTTCCTCCGGGCATTTGTGGATTACTGGTTCGACCTGGCCAACGAGCGCGCCGGCTGGAACGGCAAGTGCTGCCTGGTGCAGCCCATCGCTCCCGGTCTTGCCAAGATGATCAACGAGCAGGAAGGCCTGTACACTCTGTACCTCCGGGGCAGCCAGAACGGACAGAAGGTGGATGACAAGCGGGTCATCTCCTCCGTCTCCCGTTGCCTGAATCCCTACGAGGAAGAGGGCTTCAATGAGATGATGAAGGTTGCCGTCTCCGACGACCTGGAGATCATCGTCTCCAACACCACCGAGGCCGGTATCGTCTATGATCCCGCCTGCGCTCTTAGTGACAAGCCCGCCTCTTCCTTCCCCGGCAAGCTGACCCAGGTGCTCTACGCCCGTTATCAGGCAAACAAGCCCGGCATCATCATGCTGGCCTGCGAGCTCATCGACAACAACGGCAAGGAGCTTCTCAAGTGCGTCAACCAGTATGTGGACCAGTGGAATCTGGGCGAGGGCTTTAAGAAGTATGTCAACGAGGACTGCACCTTCTGCGGCTCCCTGGTGGACCGGATCGTTCCCGGCCGCATCCGTGACGCTGCCGAGGTGGCCGCTCTGGAAGAGAAGCACGGCTACGCCGATCCTCTGCTGGACGTGGGCGAGGTCTTCGGCCTGTGGGTCATCGAGGGCGACGCTTCCCTGACCGACAAGCTGCCCTTCCACAAGGCCGGTCTGGATGCCAATGTATTCGTGGCCCCCGATATGACCCCCTACAAGAAGCGCAAGGTCCGCATCCTGAACGGCGCCCACACCGGCTTCGTCCTGGGTGCCTATCTGGCCGGTCAGGACATCGTCCGCAAGTGCATGGAGGACCAGGTCATTCTGGGCTACATGAACAAGATGCTCCTGGAGGAAATCGTGCCCATCCTGCCTCTGGATCAGGAGGACTGCAAGAACTTTGCCGCCGCCGTCCAGGACCGCTTCAACAACCCCTTCGTCAACCACGAGCTCATGAGCATCAGCCTGAACTCCACCGCCAAGTGGAGAGCCAGAAACATGCCCTCTTTCCTGGAGTATGTGGAGGCCAACGGCAAGCTGCCCACCTGCCTGACCATGAGCTTCGCTGCCTACATCGCCTTCTTCTCCAACGATATTCAGGAGCTGAACGAAAACGGCCTGGTCTGCCGCAGAACCGCCGGTAATACCTATGTCTGCTCCGATGACCGCTGGGCTCTGGAGTTCTACTGGAACCACAGAAACGACTCTGTGGAGGAGCTGGTCCACGCTGTTATGACCAACGAGCAGATGTGGGGTCAGGACCTGACCGAGGTTCCCGGCTTCGAGGCTGCCACCGTTGCCAATCTGACCAAGATCCGCACCGAGGGTGCCTACGCCGCCTACGCATCCTGCCTGTAATCTGATTTGACGCGGGGCTGCTGCACTTCAGCAGCAGCCCCGTATGTTTTTGAATTCAAGAAATAGGAGGGTATTCCCATGCCTGATTTTATCCATATCCATCCCAGCGATAACGTGGCCGTGGCTCTGCACCCCATCGCTGCCGGTACCGAATTCATGGGCATCACCGCCAAGGCGGATATCCCCCAGGGCCATAAGATGGCGCTGAAGGCCCTGGCCGAAAATGACCAGGTGGTGAAGTACGGCTTCTCCATCGGCCACGCCGTGGCTGCGGTGGAGCCCGGTGAATGGGTCCACACCCATAACATGAAAACCAATCTCTCCGGTGAGATCGAATATACCTACAATCCCAAGATCAGCCATCCCGCCCCGCTGCCCTGCCCCACCTTCCGGGGCTTCCGCCGCCATGACGGCAAGGTGGGCATCCGCAACGAAATCTGGATCATCCCCACAGTGGGCTGCGTCAATGACGTTGCCAAGGCACTGGTCCGGGAGAACCAGGACCTGGTCACCGGCTCCATCGAGGGCCTGTACACCTTTACCCATCCCTTCGGCTGCTCCCAGACCGGCGAGGACCATGCCCAGACCCGGAAGCTTCTGGCTGCCCTGACCCGGCACCCCAACGCCGGTGCCGTGCTGGTGCTAAGCCTCGGCTGTGAGAACCTGACCCATGAGCAGTTTGTGGCGGAACTGGGCGAGTATGACCCCAACCGGGTCAAATTCCTGACCTGCCAGGCCGTGGATGATGAGTACGAAGCCGCCAGAGCCATTCTGGAGGAGCTGGCCCAGTTTGCAGGCTCCTTCCAGCGGGAGGAGATCCCCGCCTCCGAGCTGGTCATCGGCATGAAGTGCGGCGGCTCCGACGGTCTGTCCGGCATCACTGCCAACCCCACCGTGGGCCGATTCAGCGATCTGCTGGTGGCCATGGGCGGCTCCACCGTTCTGACGGAGGTGCCCGAAATGTTCGGCGCCGAGGGCTTCCTGATGGATCGGTGTGTCAGCGAGGAAGTGTTCCGCAAGGCCGTGAACATGATCAACGGCTTCAAGAACTACTTTATCCGCCACAACGAGGTGGTCTACGAGAACCCCAGCCCCGGCAACAAAGCCGGCGGCATTACCACCCTGGAGGACAAGTCCTGCGGCTGTGTCCAGAAGGGCGGCTCCGCCCCCATCATGGACGTCATCGGCTACGGCGATGCTGTCACCACCAAGGGTCTGAACATGCTCTACGGCCCCGGTAATGACCTGGTGTCCTCCACCGCCCTGACAGCCGCCGGTGCCCACATGGTGCTCTTCACCACCGGCCGGGGCACTCCCTTCGGCGCTCCCGCCCCCACCATGAAGATCGCCACCAACACCCCCCTGGCCACCAAAAAGTCCGGCTGGATCGATTTCAATGCCGGCGTGGTGGCTGACGGTCAGCGTACCCTGGACGAGGCAGGCGCCGACCTGCTGGCACTGGTTCTGGAGGTTGCCTCCGGTAAGCAGACCAAGACCGAGCAGAAGGGCTACCGGGAAATCTCCATCTTTAAGGACGGCGTGGTGCTGTAATCCATGAATCGTATTTTTTACATCGGGGACAGTACGGTCCAGTTTAACAGAATCGATACCTATCCCCAGACGGGCATGTCCCAGGTTTTACCGATCTTTCTGGCGGAGGGCATCAGCGTATGCCCTCACGCCAAAAACGGCCGCAGCACCAAGTCCTTTTTGGATGAGGGGCTCTTTGCGCCGGTACAGCGGCAGCTGGGGCCGGGAGATTTCCTGTTCATCCAGTTCGGCCACAACGACGAAAAGGCCGACCCGGCCCGGTATACGGAGCCTTTCGGCAGCTACCAGGAAAATCTGCGCTTCTTTATTCGGTCAGCCCGGGAGAAGGGGGCGCACCCCGTTCTGATCACCCCCATTGCCCGGCGGCTGTTTGACCCGGAGGGGAATTTCCTGCCGGGGAGCCACGGGGATTACCCGGAGGCCATGCGGCAGCTGGGAAAAGCCGAAAATGTGCCTGTGGCGGATCTGACGGCGCTGACGGAGCGGTTCCTGGAAGAACTGGGAGACGAGCCCTCCAGGCCCCTGTTCGTGTGGCCGGTGGACAATACCCACCTGAAATACGACGGTGCCGTTGCCATGGTCCGCTTCCTGTGCCGGGAGCTGGAAAGCTTCGGTCCGCCCTATTCCAGCGCGCTTTACGATCCGAAGCGAACAGAGCAATTTATCAATGATGAGGTTTTTTAATGGCTGGTTTTTCCAAAGCAGATGAACAATACCGGCACTACGCCCTGAGTGCCCACCCGGCGAAGGTACTGATGTCAGCCTGCCTGCCCCTGGCCCTTTACCAGGCCCTTCAGAGCATATTCAAGATTTTTGACGCGCTGCTGGCCTCCTACATCGGTGCCGAAGCGGTTTCCGCGGTATCCTGCCTGAGCCAGATCACCCTGATGATCACCGCCATTGGCTCCGGTCTTGCCATCGGCGGCAGCATCAAGATCTCCGAAGCCTACGGCAGGGGAGACGACACCCAGGTCCGTCAGCGGGTAGCCACGGTATACGCCATGGCGGTGCTGGTGAGCCTGCTGGTGGTGGCGGTGCTGATTCCCTTCGCGGAGCCCTTCCTGCGTTTGCTCAATACGCCGGAGGATCTGATCAGCAGCGGTGCCGGATACTTCCGGATGGAGATCCTGACGCTTGTGGTCAGCTTCTTCAACACTGTCTACATCGCCATTGAGCGCAGCCGGGGTCACGCAAAGAAGATCCTGAAGCTGAATCTGGTGATCATTGTGGTGAAACTGGGCCTGTCGGCGCTGTTTGTGTTTGTGCTGAAGGGCGGACTGATCCTGATTGCCACGGCTACCCTGATCAGCCAGCTGCTGATTCTGATCTACGCCCTGGTGACTATGCCCCGGGACGAGGGCGCTTTCCGGTTCTCTGTGAAGAACGTCCGCATGAAGCGGGACACCGTGCTGCCGCTGCTGAACCTTGCCTATCCGGTATCGGCGGAAAAGATGCTCTTCGCCGCCGGAAAGGTGGTGGTGAACTCCATGTCCGGTATGTACGGCGCGCTGACTGTGGGTGCTCTGGGTATCTCAAACAACATTGGCGGCCTGACCACCTCCTGGCATATGGGCTTTACCGACGGTGCCGCACCGCTGATCAGCCAGAACAGGGGCGCGGGCCATTACCGGCGTACGCTGCAGCTGTATTTCTGGCTGCTGGGCATCGATGTGGCCATCGGCATCATTGGCCTGGGGCTGGTATCCTCGGTGCTTCCCTGGCTGGCAGGGGTCTTTGCCCAGTCGGAGAGCAATTTTGATGCCGGGTTCCGGGACATGATCGTGGATATCCACCGGTGGGAGATGCTGGGCTATATCACCCTGGGCATCAATTCCGCCACATTGGCCCTGCTGCTGGGCTATGGCTACACCAAGCTGACCCTGCTTCTGAATGTGGCCCGGGTCTTTGTGTACCGGGTACCGGTGCTGTGGGTGTTCCAGCATTTCACGGCCCTGGGCGCGGAAGCCGTTGGTATGACCATGATGATCAGCAATGTCTGCACCGGTCTGACAGCGGCAGTGATCGCCGTTCCCGTGGTGCTGCGGATCCGCAAAAAGATCCGGGAAGAGGAAAGCGGCAATTAACAGGAGCGCATTTGACTATCTATTTGCAAAATCAGGGTTCAGCATCCCTGTTTTGAATTACCTCGTATGTTTATGACGGAATCGGGCACTGCCAGTAAGGCAGTGCCCGATTTCTTGTTTCTATTGGAAAAACGGAAAGGTGTGCCCGTTGGGAAAACTAAAGTGTCTGTATAAACAAGCCTCCATTACCGAAACTGCAGCTGAGTTTGCAGATCCGGAAATGGAGGCTTTATTTATGAATTAGGTTATGTAAATATCAGGATTTCGGATTGTTTTCCAGAAACTGATCCAGGGTATCCAAAAACAGGGGAAGGGCCGGGTTGGAGGAACAGGGGTCCCACAGCGCGCCGAATTCCAGATACTCGTTTGTGATGGGGATAAACTGTGTGGACGGAGAAAAAATGAAGGTATCCTTTGCCCCGAGCACAGAAAATCCGGCACCGGATTCCAGATATGCCCGGATGTTTTCTATGGAATCCGTAAAAATAACCTCCGGAACCTGGATGCCCAGTTTCTTCAGACGGGCCCTGACATAAGGATAGTAGACAGAATCGGCAGTGTCACTGAAGGTGATCAATGGGAGCGTTTCGGTGAAGGAAAAGTCCGAAGATACCGGATATTCTGCGGGCAGAACAAAGCACATGGCATTGTTCAGAATCTCTCTGGACCGGAAGGAAGGGATTTCCTCCATGGCAAAGTCCTGAATCAGGGAAAACGCCACATCAATGGTATGATTTTTCAGACTGTTATGCAGTTCATTCAGGGAAGCACGGACAGGCTTGACGGAAATATCGGGAAAAGCATTTTTAAAATCCCGCATGATCATCGGAATGAAATCCATAAAGGTATTCAAAAAGCCGATGGTCAGCGAACCACTGAAACCGGCGGCAGTGACCAGCATGTGCTGCTGCACCTGCTGGACCTTTGCCACGATGTCAGGGTAGGCATCATACAGGATCTTTCCTGCAGGAGTCAGGCTTACCGAGCGGGAATTGCGGACAAAAAGGGAGACCCCCAGCTGCGCTTCCAGTTCCGCGATCTGCTGGCTCAGTGTAGGCTGCGCCACATAGAGATTCGCCGCTGCCCGGGTAAAGTTCAGACACTTCGCCAATTCCATGAAATAGCGCATCTGTTGAGTATTGACATTCATGAAAACCGCCTGCCTTTCGGTCCAAACCATGCGTGTGTGCCTGGCACACTGAAGATAGCTGAAATGAAACTGAAATGCTTTCTGGGATGTATTATATAGGAATCGGAATCGATTCGTCAAGGTTTAAAGGGTATTTTGAAAGACATTATTGATAGTAAATCGCAATAGAACGATTCATCGAGCTATACGGAGAAACATTGTATAATCCTATTTCCTTTTCCGGGGAGGGAAGGCTATACTCGAAGGGTAAAAAGGAAACAAAGGGGGCATTATGCCCATTGGGCGAACAGGAGCGAGTGCCATGCGGGAAAGTGTAGCGAAATATTGCATCCGCAGCGGAAGACAGGACCTGCTGATCCAGTGGAATTCGGCGAAAAATGGGGAATTGTCTCCGGAGGATATTACCTTTGGAAGCCAGAAAATGGTCTGGTGGCGCTGTGCCCAGGGCCATGAATGGCAGAGTCCGCCCTATGCCCGGATCGGCAAGGAAGCCGGGTGCCCGTTCTGCGCCGGAAAAAGGCTGTCGCAGGAGATCGTGCTGAGCACGGTGTATCCGGAGCTGGCTGAACAGTGGCATCCCGGCAAAAACGGCGAACTGACACCGGATCAGGTGCTGCCCGGAAGTCACAGACGGGTCTGGTGGCGCTGCGCTCAGGGCCATGAATGGAGAGCGACGGTTAAATCCAGAGTGGAAGGTGCCGGCTGCCCGATTTGCAGTAACCGGGTTGTGATTCCGGGAGTGAACGATCTGACTACCATGGCTCCGGAACTGGCAAAGCAATGGCATCCCGAAAAAAACGGTCTGCTGACACCGGAGCAGGTGAGCAGTGGCTCCCGGCGGAAGGTCTGGTGGCAGTGCAGCCGGGGACATGAGTGGCAGGCGGAGATTCAATCCAGGGCTGCCGGGCGCGGATGTCCGGCCTGCATGGGAAAGTCCGTGGTAGCCGGAGAAAACGATCTGCAAACCCATGAGCCGGCTCTGGCCCGGCAATGGGACACCGAAAAGAACGGCTCTCTGAGGCCGGATCAGGTTTCCATATACAGCAATAAAAAGGTCTGGTGGCTCTGCGAGCGGGGACACAGCTGGCAGAGCAGTGTGTCTGTGCGAACCTTCCAGCGTGCCGGCTGCCCTTACTGTGCCAACCGAAAGGTTTTGCCCGGATTCAATGATCTGAAAACCGTGGAACCCCTGGTGGCGGCCCAATGGCATCCCACCCTGAATGACCAGCTGGAGCCCAGTATGGTCCTGCCGGGCAGCACAAAGCGGGTCTGGTGGCGCTGTACCGACGGTCACGAGTGGCGGGCGGTGATCTATTCCCGCACGGGGGCCCAGAAATGCGGCTGCCCGGTCTGTGCCGGACGAACTGCCCGCCGGAACTGATACGGCGTAAGCCCTTCTGAGGAAGAGGAGATACACTATGAAAGTAAATGACCATATGATCCTGCGGGAAATAGCCGGGGAGCATATCCTGCTGCCGGTGGGGGAGCGGATAAACACGTTCCATGGCATCATGTCCCTGAACGGCAGCGGCCTGCTGCTGTGGCAGAAATTGCAGCAGGATTGTACGGAAGCGGAACTGATCGCTGCCGTACTGAATACCTATGATGTGGATTCGGAGACCGCGGCGAAGGATGTGGGGGAGTTCCTCCTGCAGCTGAAGCAGGCGGAGGTACTGATCCCGTAACCGTATCATCAGCGGATTCCTGACAGAAACTGATTGATATATATGCAAATACTTATGGAAATTGGAGGTAAAGAAAATGAAGAATCATTTCAGAAGACTGCTGGCCATCGTGCTGGTCATCTGCATGATCTGCCCTCTGGCCCTCAACGCCCGGGCAGCCAGCTGGACCGACAGCGGTGTCCGCACCACCAGCATCAGCCTGGGCAAGCTGCTGACCGGCCTCTGGGACTATCTGTGGAACCGGTTTGAGGAACCGGAACAGACCCAGCCTGAGACCGAACCCCCGGTGGAGACCGAAGCTCCCTCCGTGGGCAATTCCGAGGACCCCGGCATGGAACTGGCCCTGGTGGAGAATCAGGACACCGTTTCCCCCAAGGTCATGATGCGCGCTTCCGTCTTTGCGGCGGACGAGAATGACCCCGTGGCCCAGGCAGAGCTGGAGGGCAACAATGTTGTCTACTATCCCTCTACCTTTATTGACTACGATATTAATACAATTAACCAGTCCATGGCTGATCTGGAAGTCCAGTATGCCGTGGATAACGGCCTGTCCACCAGCTCCAGCGGCTGGAGCTGGAAGGGTCTGTACTTCGGCGAAGGCGGTTCCACCACCGGTCGGAATAACCGCGAGGTGTCCAGAACCGGATCCGTAATTACCGGCGAAGTGAGATACAGCCAGGCAAACAACGTCAGATACAGCGCCCTGGCCAACAGTAATGTGGCCAATGCCCAGACCAACTACTACTATCTGGATAATGGTGAGTATTACCCTGTTACTGTAACCAGAACCGTCTACAATCGCAACTATACCTATACTCTGAATGCCAACGGTAGGCAGATCTGGAATGGCACCACTACCAGTACTTCCAATACCTTCAACGGTGTTACCCTCCATACCCGTAGCGCTGAAACAACTGATGTAACCAGCAGCACCTATGCGCACTGGGTCAAGTGGGGCGGAAATGACCGTGCGGAACAGGGTCCCTACATCCACAGTGGCATGACTACCGGCAAGCTGGTGAATGGTGTTCCCGAGTTCCAGGCACCCTATGCAAGCCGCCTGTTTGATGGAAGCGCAGTTAACGGAAAGACCCGCTACACCAACGTGGGCCTGCCCTTCATTCTGGACGAGGATGGCTACTACACCTTCGATTCCTCCTTTAACGGCGCCTATTTCCCCAACGGTGAGGCTAAGAGCGATGTGAACCTGGAAGTTCTGGATGCGCCCGTTGTTCTGCAGGGCTACAGAGATCTTGGTAGCGGTTACCAACAATTGTGGTCCACTTGCTTTATGCCGTTTAACAAACCTGTTTCGGATAATAAGCAGGATACCACCATCGTCCAGACTGACGGACAAAGTCTCAGTACCGGCGCGTACCGACTGGCAACTATGAACAGCGCTTCCGGTACCAACGCGTATAATTACTTCTTCAGCGTGATCACTTCTGTTCCCTTCACCATGACCGAGAACGGCAGAATCAATCCCTCTGATGATGCCTCTGAAGCAATCGCGTTCGAGTTCTCCGGTGACGATGACGTCTGGGTCTTCGTCGATGACGTGCTGGTTCTGGACCTGGGCGGTATCCATGATGCCGTTTCCGGCAAGATCGACTTTGCCGCCAATGAAGTGACATTCTGGACCTGCTCCAGCGGCATGGCTGTGGGCGACGCAACCGGAACCTATGGCCCCGCTACTGATGGCGAGCCCATCTCCCAGGGCGCCATCTTCAACGACGGCGAGACTATGGGCAAGCTGAACACCAACCGCGCCACCTTCGCCGCCACCGATAACCACACCCTGACCATCGTCTACGTGGAGCGCGGCGCCAACCTGTCCAACAACAAGATCCGCTTCAACCTGCCCCAGAATGACTACGTCGCTGTTTCCAAGCACATCGATGAGAAGCTGTACAAGCAGGACAACGAGAATGAAGATGATGGCCTGATCACCGATGAGCTGTTCGCTACTTTGAATCAGCGTAACTTTACCTACATCCTGTACGAAAACGATGTGGCCATGACCGGCGTCCGCTTCTCCCGATATGATGCCAACGGCAACTTTGTGGGCAACGGCTCCACCGCCTCCGACGGCACCTTCAACGTCAAGAACGGCGAGACTGTCCGCTTCTATGACGTGGACTTCAATGGCGTGAATCAGTACTATGTGGTTGAGCAGGACCCCGACGCAGGCTCCACCAACAACGCCTGGGGCACGCCTTCCTGGGCACACACAATCAATACTGCCTACGCAGACAGCTCTGATGTTATTTCCAATGATGACCCCTATACCAGTGACACCATCACTACCAAGGGCTCCGAGCAAGCTGTTGACGTGATTTACTTCACCAACACCAACAAGCTGCTGAGTCCCGTGGCCGATATCGCCAACGACGAATTTGTCCTGGACTTCGGCTTGGCTGTGGAGCTGAATCCCCTGGCAAACGATACCTACTCCGCAACCAACGACACCCTGACGCTGGCAGGTATCAGCAACGCTGCTGACGGTACCTTCAGCAACAGCTTCACAGGTGAGTACGGCATCCTGCAGATCGTGAATGGTAAGGTGGTCTACACCCTGACCGGGCAGTTAACCGGTGCAGAGATATTCTACTACCAGGTTGGTCTGACCTCTGGTGCAGACGATCTGGATGGTACCGTTGGTACTGTCACCATTATGCCCGCCACCACCATGTACTACGAGGAAGACTTTGCAGGTCTGAACCTGACGCTTACGGATCCCATGACGGGTAATCCTCTCCAGTGGCAGACTGTGGGCACTCCCCAGGGCGGCTACCAGGAGGAAGGCCGTGTGGGCACCACCTCTGACAGCCCCTACGGCTCCGATGTGCATTACCTGACCAACTCCGGCGACAGCAACGGCACCAGCAAGTACGTGAATACTGAAAGTGCTGCCGCAACCTTCAGCTACACCTTCAAAGGCACAGGCACCGCACTGTACGCCCGTACCAGCGATCGGTCCGCATATATGATGATCACCGTCAAGGACGAAGCGGGCAATGTGGAATATACCTGGAACCGCAACACCATCTACAAGCCCGTTGAGGAAACCCAGCTGACTGACAACACCCTGTACAACATTCCTGTGTTCTGCTGGACGGCAAACAACTACGGTACCTACACCGTGACCGTATCCCTGTCCAAGGCAATTCAGGTCAACGGCGGCTACTTCAGAGGCTGCGATTTCTATCTGGACGGCATCCGGGTCTACAATCCCGCCAATGCCTTCACCGGTGAGACCTCCGGCAGCACCCCCATCGAAGATGCATACCGCCGGGACGGCGAGGCCTACATCACTGTGGACTCTCTGAGAAACAAGCTGCTGCTTGACAGCACAAAGTATTCTTATGTGTTTGATGAGAATGGAGAGCTTGTTGTGGATGAGAACGACGATCCTGTGTTTGAAATCGAGTGGGATGGTGTGAACTACGTCGTGTTCACCGACTGCAACGGCGAGATCAAGGACGCTCAGACTTACCAGAGCGCAGGTCCCAAGGAAGAGGTTTATATGAAGGCCGGTCAGTCCGTCACCTTCTCCCTGAAAAAGTGGGACCAGAACCGGAACAAGGTCTTCCTGGGCATCAAGGCTCCGTCCGGCAGCGGTGTCGTGAGCATCAACGGCAATAATATTGAGATCAACAATAGCACCGATATCTATTATGATATTACCCGGTATGCGGAAGTGTCCAACAATATTGCTACCTTCAGGGTTACCGCAGAGAGCGCTTTGATCTCTGTCTCCACCATCAAGGTTACCGGTACTGCCGACTTCATGATCGTCAGCGGCGCCCCTGCATTGCCTGAGGAACCTGAAGAGTATGACCTGTCCGAAGAGCCTGAAGTGACCGAAGAGCCCGAAGTCACCGAAGAGCCTGAAGTGACCGAAGAGCCTGAAGTGACCGAAGAGCCCGAAGTTACCGAAGAGCCCGAAGTGATCGAAGATCCCGAGATCACCGGAGATCCCGAGATCACCGGAGATCCCGAAGTCACCGATGCCCCTGCGCCTGAGGCTGGGGAATAAGGAGGACTACATGAAACTGAAATACGAAAAGCCTCTGCTGGAAGTGGAAAACTACGAGCTGGACACCAGCATTGCAAGCAATTGTGGCATGGTTGTCAATTCCGGCCCCAAGCATCCTGAGCATGATCCCTGTGAAGATTACTACAAAGCAATCGGTACGCCCATGCCGGCAACTACCTATAGTTCCAGATACAATATCGATTTCTACAATGATTGTGACTGCTACTATGCCGCCAGCGGTATTTTCTTCACATCCTGATATGATTGTACACTGACCGAAAGGGCCGGTATTTAGGTACCGGCCCTTTCTACTTACAGGGGGATGATCCTATCGTTATCCATATCAGCCTTGCGGGCATCATACTGCGGCTGGAAGCAGACCGGCCGCTGAATATCACTTCGGAATTCCTGCCTTTTGTGGTCAGCGATTCCGTGCCTGCTGACATCACTGTCCAGGTGTCCTGGGACTGGAAAAGGTCGGATCTTCTTCACACCGAGCCTGTGGGTCGTGATAAACTGCTGATTTATTATCAGGAGGGCGGGTACTGCTACTGTGAGCTGGACGGCGGTGACCGTGGTGCGGTGGCACAGACAAAATACACCACGGATTTTTCCCTGGTAAGCTGCATCATCAATACGGATGAATTTGATGTGCCTCAGGATCAGGTGTATCAGATCCTGCGCATGCTGCCCATCCGACAGATCCTGCTGCATAGGAACGTTCTGCTGCTGCATGCCTCCCAGGTGCTGCATGAACACAGAGGTATTCTGTTCAGCGCCCCTTCCGGTACCGGAAAAACCACCCAGGCAAAGCTGTGGCGTCAGTACAGAAATGCCCGGATTATTTGCAATGACCGTACGCTGCTGCGGAAGACCGATCAGCAGTGGATGACCTATGGCTATCCCTACGACGGGTCCGAACCTGTAGGAAGTGATCAGATCCTTCCCCTTAGGTGTCTGGTTCTGCTGCAGCAGGCCGGTGAAAATTCCGTTGTTCGGCTCAGGCCTGCAAAAGCGCTGTCGCTTCTGATGCGACAGGTTATCATCGACGGCTGGGACCCGCTTTCCCGGAGAAAAGCCATGGATCTTCTGGCCCAGCTGCTGGGGGATGTTCCGGCATATGGTTTAAAGTGTACCATCAGCGAGGAAGCTGTAGCTGTCCTGGAACGCAGATTACAAGAGGAGGAAAACTGAAATGGGTGAAGTTTTTGATCGGCTTTGGGAAAAAGCCGGAAAGAATAAAGTGCCCCTGACCGGCGCATTTGAATTGCTTCCTACCTGTAATCTTTCCTGCAAGATGTGCTATGTCAGAAAGGATATGGCGGAGGTCAAGGCTGCCGGTGGTTTGCTCCCCACGGAATTCTGGCTGGATATTGCCCGTCAGGCCATGGAGGGCGGCCTGCTCCTGCCCCTGCTGACCGGCGGCGAGCCCTTCCTGCGCCAGGACATCCAGACCCTGATTGCAAAAATGCAGGAAATGGGTCTGCAGATCAGTATCAACTCCAATGGTACCCTCATTGATGAGGCAATGGCCAAGTGGCTGGGCAAGCACTGCCCCACCCGGATCAATATTACCCTGTATGGAGCAAGCGAGGATACTTACGAGGCTCTGTGCGGAGATGGTGATGCATACAATCGTGTGCGGCGTGCTGTGGATTGGCTGAAGCAAAACAATGTTCCTGTGAAATTCAACACCAGCATCACCCAGTACAATATGCATGACCTGGATGAGATAATCCTGTATGCAAAGTCCCAGGGTTCTCCCATTCAGGTGGCGACCTATATGTTCCCGCCTGTCAGACGTGACGGGAATATGGTTGGTCAGAATGACCGTATGACACCCGATCAGGCTGCCAGAGCGAAGGTCCGTGCCGATTGGCTCCAGCAGGAACCTGCCTGGTTCCGGGCACAGGCAAAAAGATTCAGCCGGTTCGTGCCTGTTACAGAGGAAATGCTTCTTCATCAGGCGCAGCAGGCACCCAGTGAACTGCGCTGCCGTGCCGGACGATGCTCCTTCTGGGTTGACTGGCAGGGCAATCTGGGCAACTGCGGCATGAATACCATGTTCAAGAGCAGTCTGAGAGAGCACAGCTTCACAGAGGCCTGGCAGGAGATCACCGAAAAGACGGAGAAGCTGAGATACTCCGCTGTATGTACCAACTGCCCCAATTACTGGCTCTGTCATGCCTGTGCTGCTATGGTCGCCAATGAAACCGGCAGCCTGGACGGCAGACCGGAGTATCTGTGTCAGGTCAGTGAACTGTCTGCAAAGTACTATCAGGAATATGCGAAGCTCTTGCCTGAGGTATCTGCGGATCTTAACGATGTACAAATCAAATCCCATATATGTGATTTGTAAAAAAGAAACAAGAAAGAAGGAAAACCAATGAAGTCCCTTGCAAAGCGAACACTGTCACTGCTGCTTTCAGTGTTCATGCTGCTGACGGTATGTATTATACCGGTATCAGCAGAAGAACAGGCCGAAAGCACCCAAAGCGCAGTCCAACCCCCTGAGGACCGGGATATCAATTTCAACGAAAACTGGAAATTCTATCTTGGCACCTCATCTTCCGCACAGAACAAAGACTTCAGCGACACATCCTGGGAGGACGTCTCCCTTCCCCACGATTTCAGCATTTTCCAGAACTTCACCACCTCCGGTACAGAAGTGGAGAGCGGATGGCTCCCCGGTGGAACCGGCTGGTATCGCAAGCACTTCACTATGGATGCATCCGACGAAGGGAAAACCGTTACCCTTTCCTTTGACGGATCCTACAATCACACTTATGTTTATGTGAACGGCACCTATGTGGGCGAGAACCACTATGGCTATAACAGCTTCGCCTTTGACATTTCCGATCACCTGGTCTGTGACGGTAAAACGGACAATGTGATTGCTGTCAAGGTCGTCAATCAGCTGTCCTCCAGCAGATGGTATTCCGGCAGCGGTATTTACCGGGATGTTACCCTGACTGTCACCAATCCGGTTCACGTGGCAATGAACGGAACCTACATTACCACCCCCAATCTGGAACAGCAGCGAAATGGCAATGTTACGGTGAATGTGGAAACCGTAGTGGCAAACGATTCCTCTTCCAATACCGCGGTTACTGTGCGCAGCACCATGCTGGATGCCAATGGTGTGGCAGTATCGGATCCGGTGAACACACAGGCCAATGTGTCCGGCGGCAACAGCACCACAGTCAACTCTACTTTACAGGTTTATGCACCAGAGCTTTGGAGCGTTGAGTCTCCGGCTCTGTATATTTTGAAATCTGAAGTTATCATTGATAACAATGTTGTGGATGTCAACTTCACGGATTTCGGCTTCCGGTACTTCAAATTCGATGCAAATACCGGTTTTTCCCTGAATGGTGTGCCCATGAAGCTGAAAGGCGTGTGCCTGCACCACGATCAGGGCGCCCTGGGCGCAGCCGCCTATAACGATGCCATGAGACGCCAGCTCGTCATCATGAAGGATATGGGCTGCAATGCCATCCGTACCAGCCATAATATGGCAGATAAGGACTTTATCCGCATGTGTAATGAGATGGGCTTCCTGGTCATGGAAGAGGCCTTCGACGGCTGGAGTGCCGCCAAGAATGGCAACACCCATGATTTCAGCGAGTATTTCAACAAGACCATCTCTGCGGACAATGGCCTGATCGGTGCCAGAAGTGGCGAGACCTGGGTGGAATTCACCCTGAAGTCCATGGTCCTCCGGGATAGAAACGATCCCTCCATTATCATGTGGGATATCGGTAACGAGATCACTAACATTATCAACGGCGGCAACACTTCCCAGTATACGACCCATTGCTCCAACATGATCTCCTGGGTCCAGTCTCTGGACAAGACCAGACCCATTACCCAT
The DNA here is from genome assembly GCA_015067615.1 of Oscillospiraceae bacterium. Lineage (GTDB taxonomy): Bacteria > Bacillota > Clostridia > Oscillospirales > Oscillospiraceae > Faecousia. The sequence goes on along the minus strand of SVMD01000003.1, from coordinate 82,324 downwards.
GGTGATAACAACGGTGCGGTCAGGACTACCTCTACAGGTGTGACAGCCAAGGTTGACCGTCTGATCGCCGAAAGCGGCGGCGTGGTGGGCTTCAATTACTACGTCAGCCAGATGGCGACCACCCACAGCAATTATCCCAAATGGAAGCTGGTCGCCACGGAATCTGTCTCCTCCATCAATTCCCGCGGCGCTTACAACCGTTACAGCAGCAGCAGTTCCCTGTACCAGAGCTCCAGGGGTCCCTACGTTGGCAATGCCTACGATAACTACTGCGTCTTCTGGGGCACCACTGCCCACGACGGCTGGTATCAGGTAATTACCAAGGACTACATTTCCGGCGAATTCTTCTGGACCGGCTTTGACTACATCGGCGAGCCTACCCCCTGGTGGAGAACCGAGCCCGGTACCTTTACTGACCTGGGTGCGGCACCCAACTCCTCCTATTTCGGCGCGGTGGATACCGCAGGCTTCCCCAAGGATAAGTACTATTTCTACCGCAGCCAGTGGAACGAGAAGGATACCACCGCCCATCTGGTGACTGCCTGGGACGCTGACAATCAGTATGTGTCCAGCGGCAAGACCCCCGTGTGGATCTATACCAACGCGCCCAAGATCGAACTGTACCGTACTGACAGCAACGGCAATACGCTCAAGCTGGCTACGGCCACCCGCAAGGTGAATACCACCGCTGCAGGCTACACCTACGGTACCTATAGCACAACGGTGAACAACAGCTCCTACTGCTCTAAGATCACCACCTCCGGCGCTACCGCAATGTCCGTCCGGGTGAACGTGACCTACACTCCCGGTTCCATTTATGTGGTGGCCTACGACGCCAACGGCAATGTCATTGAAAACACCGTCGGCAACTCCCGGGTCAATACCCCCGGCGCTGCCGCAAAGATCGATGCCTACGCGGACAAGACTGAAATCGTTGCGGACGGTTACAGCCTGAGCTACATCACCCTGGATATCACCGACAGCAACGGCAATCTGGATACTGCCGCTGCCAACAGAATTCAGCTTTCCCTGACCGGCGAAGGTGAGATCGTCGGCGTGGACAACGGCGATCCTGCTACCCTCAGAAAGTACCAGCAGAGCACTGTTCTGACCAGTGCTACTACAGCCAATATTGATGCCTATGCAGGCAAGGCGCTGGTAATCGTTCGTTCCACAAAGACAGGCGGCGGCTTTACGCTGAACGCTACCTCCAGCGGTCTCAGCAGTGACAGCGTCTGGGTCAATACCGTTGCCCAGGAGGAGACTGAGATTCCCGTCGAGGAGATCACGCTGAACGTGAATGAAATCGAACTGGAGATCGGTGAAACCTATACCCTGGAAGCAGAAGTTGCACCTGAAGATGCCACTGACAAGACCGTGACCTGGACCTCCTCCGATCCCGAAATTGTGGTGGTTGAGGATGGCGTGGTAACTGCCGTTGCTCCCGGTACCGCTGTGGTTACGGCTGCAGTGGGCGAAATCACTGCCGAGTGCCGGGTGACAGTGGCAGAGGCTGCCCCTGTTGTGACGGGTATTACGCTGAGCCGTACGGCTTTGTCCCTGGTAACAGGTGATACCGTGACCCTGACCGCTGAGGTCACACCTGCCGAGGCTGCCAATGTTCAGGTGATTTGGAATTCCTCTGATTCCGGAATTGTCACGGTGGCAGATGGCGTGGTGACTGCCGTCGCTCCCGGTAATGCTTTGATTACCGCTGCTGTCGGTGACATTACCGCCGAATGCTGTGTGACTGTGGCAGAGCCTGCTCCCGTTGTAACAGGCATTACCCTGAACCGGACTGCCTTGTCCATGAATGAAGGTGATACCGCAACCCTGACCGCACAGATTACGCCCGCCGAGGCGGCCGGTGCCCAGGTGATCTGGAGCTCCTCTGACTCCGGAATTGTCACAGTTACAGATGGCGTGGTGACTGCCGTTGCCCCTGGCAGCGCTGTGATTACCGCCGCTGTCGGTGACATCACAGCCGAGTGCCAGGTGACAGTGGCGCAGCCCGCTCCTGCCGTAACAGGTATTGAGATGAGCGAGACGATGCTGACACTGACCGAAGGTGATATTGTAACCCTGACCGCAAAAATCACACCTGCTGAGGCAGCCGATGCAGAGGTGATTTGGAGAACCTCCGCCCGGGCCATTGCAACGGTGACAGACGGAACCGTGACTGCGATTTCTGAGGGAACTGTGATCATTACTGCTACTGTCGGCGAATACAGCGCTTCCTGCACCATTACCGTCAAGGCGCCTGCTGAGGGTCCGGAGAAGGTTGCACCCACGGTTTCCGTAAAGGTGACATATCAGAATTCCAGAACCACTGTTACCGGTCAGTCCGATATTTTCGTGAATCCTGACCTGTATTATGAAGAAGTTAAGCACGGCATCCTGTACATCCCCTCTTCTCTGCTGGGTTCCAGAAACCTGATCGTGTCCACCTCCGGTGCGTCGAACAAGGTTGTGTCCGATTATGAGGAGGATGGAACCTTCAGCTATACCTTTAAGCCCCTGAGCGGAGGTATGGCATATACCTATCGCGCTTATGTCTATTATGAAAAGCCCGATGGTTCCCGGATTTACGTGTATTCTCCCATGGTCAGAGGTTCCGGCAGGTCCTTCAGTGTGGACTGATTCGCGATGCGATCCCGATTCCGGAAGCCCATAAGATAAATAAAGCCATTTAAAAAAGTCTCCGCAGATGTCCGGAAGTCTGTACCCAGGGTACGGACTTCCGGCAATGCGGAGACGTTCTTTCTTTTTTTGGTTGTGCTGCAGCCTTTTACCCTGCGGCGTTACGAATGGACATCTGTGGGAAACTACGGTGGTCGTGAATAAACAGCAAAAACCGCCCTGTACAGGGCGGCTTTTACATCGGAAAAGTGAGGAGTTGGACTTCGTTGTGCGATTTTCAGGCAACTGCGAACGCTGGCAAAATCCGCAGTTCCTAAGCTGATTTTATTTTAGCACAGATCCTGCCATATGTGAAATGGAAATATCTGGCCCATGGCGGCTTTCTATTGATAATAACGATGGGTCAGGGGCCTGGTACGAATGGTGCAGGATATGCTGCTTTGCGGAATTGCTGGTGATAATTCTTATGAATTATTCAAAAATTTAGAATAATCAGCGATATTCACAAGATTTACCCGGTGGAACCATCCGAATAAGGAGCCGGTTTTGTGGCTAATGAATGAAAAAACAGAAACAGAAAAAATTATGCTTGTTTCGGTTGACTTTTGCTTATTTTCAGCAATAATCCTATGTGGGAGTATACGAATTTTACGAAGAGTCTTTCTGCCGAACTTCGTATCATGAAGCTGCCTGTATTGTCCCGCCATCCCATATCCCCGTATGCCAGGGCCGCAGCGATTCTGCAGTCCGATCTATTTCGACAGAGGAGGATTATTTGTAATGATGATCGACAAGAAAGCTATGCTGGAGCGACTGCTGGAGTATGTGCAGATCGACAGTGAGACCGGCGATGAGGCCGCCATGGCTGCGCGGCTGGTGGAGGATTTCAAGGCCATCGGCTGCCAGGTTACCACCGATGAGATCCATGAGGTGGCCATGACCACCGGCTGCAACGTCTACGCCACTCTGCCCGGCCGGGCAGATCTGGAACCCATTATGTTCTCTGCCCACATGGACACCGTCGTTCCCGGCAAGGGCGTGAAGCCCCGGGTGGACCCCGACGGCTACGTTCGTTCCGACGGCACCACCGTCCTGGGCAGCGATGACAAGACAGGTATCTGCGCCATCATGGAGGCTATGAAGGCTGTCCGTGATATGGAGCACCGGACCGTGGAAGCTGTGATCACCGTCCGTGAGGAGAGCGGCATGTACGGCGCCAAGAATCTGGACTATGGCCGTCTTCAGTCCAAGTCCTGCGTGGTTCTGGACTCCAGCGGCGATCCCAACAAGATCATTGTGGCTGCCCCGGGCCAGAATAAGATCCGGGCTACCATCACCGGCCGCCGTGCCCACGCCGGTCTGGCTCCCGAAACCGGCATCAGCGCCATTCAGGTGGCCGCCCATGCCGTAGCCGCCATGCACCTGCTGCGCATCGACGAGGAGACCACCTGCAACATCGGCACCCTGAAGGGCGAAGGCCCCACCAACGTGGTCAACGAGTCCGCTTTCCTGGAGCTGGAGGTCCGCAGCCGCAACAACGATAAGCTGGAAGCCCACACCAGACACCTTGTGGGCTGCCTGGAGGCCACCTGCGAGAAGTTCGGCGCAAAGCTGGACTGTGAGGTGTCCACCAGCTACTTAGGCTACAGCCACGACGGCAGCCATCCCCTGGTGGCCCGGCTGGCCGATGTGGTCCGCAGCCTGGGCATGGAGCCCGTGCTGGCAGCTTCCGGCGGCGGCTCCGATGCCAACATCTATGGAAACCATGGGATCGCTGCTGTGAATATGGGCGTGGGTATGGGCAAGGTCCACACCACCTCCGAGGAGCAGAGTATCGAGCAGATGGAAATCGCCAGCCAGGTCTGCCTGGAACTGATGAAGGCCTGAGCCTGAACCAACCGATCAACAACGCCGGCTCCGGAAATTTCCCGGAGCCGGCGTTTCAATTTTGTTAGATGAAAATGAGGAGGGCTCCCCTTGGGGAGCCCTCTGTTACGTTTAGGATTAGATTGCCAGGGCGTACATGGCCTCGGCGATGATGTTGGCGTTGTCCATCAGGCGGCTGAGCTCCATGAACTCGTCGGGCTTGTGCTCCCGGACTTCGTCGCCGGGGAAGATGGGACCGAAGGCCACCACATTGGGCAGCATCTTGGCGTAGGTGCCGCCGCCGATGCTCTTGGGCTTGGATTCATAATCACCGGTGCAGTCGGTGTAGACCTTCATCAGCCGCTGGATCAGATCGCTGTCGGCGGGCATGTACAGCCGGTTCTTCCGGACAGCGCCAGTGAGCTCGAAGCCTGCTTCCTCAAAGGCGGCCAGAACCACGGGACCGGCCATTTCATAGGTCTTGGTGACGGGGTAGCGGTAATTCAGCTTTACCACCAGCTCGTTTTCGGTGGCATTCATAACACCGAAGTTGTTGGTCAGGGGACCAGACAGCTCGTCCTCCATGGCGATGCCGAGAGATGCGCCGTCGTACTCCATGCCGATCTTTTCAGCCAGGAAGGTAATAGCGGTGGCCAGCTTGCCTTCCAGGGGCAGCTTGGCCATGAACAGGGCCAGACGGCCGTTGGCATTGACGCCCTCATGGGGAGTGCCGCCGTGGGCGCTGACACCCGCTGCTTCGATCTTTACGCCGTCTTCCGTCCGGGTGACGGTGATTCCCTCGGCGGTCATTGCAGCGATCTGGTCAGCCAGAGGGGCGTCACAGGCGAAGTCTACAACAGCCTGGTGGGGCACGATGTTGTGGGCGGTGCCGCCCACCATGGACTTGAGGTACAGGGGGCCGGACTGGGTAAACTTGCAGGTGTAGGTCTCGTTGATCAGACCCTTCTCGCCGTTGATGACGGGGTACTCACCGTCGGGAGTGAAGCCCATGACAGGCACCTCACCGCCGTGGGCGGCGTAGTACTTCATATCGGCGGAGCCGGTCTCCTCGTTCAGGCCGAAGATCACCCGGATCCGGCGGTTCAGCTTCACGCCGGAGTCGGCAATGGCCTTCAGGGCATACAGGGAGGTGATGGTGGGACCCTTGTCGTCCATGGTACCACGGCCATAAATCCGGCCATCCTTCACTTCGCCGCCGTAGGGATCGGTGGTCCAGCCGTCGCCCTCGGGTACCACGTCCAGGTGGCCCAGAACCGCGACCATTTCCTCACCCTCGCCGTATTCGGCCCAGCCCAGCTGGTTGTCCATGTTGTGGACACGGAAGCCCAGAGCTTCCGCAACCTTCAGGGTGTATTCCAGGCACTCCTGGACGCTCTTGCCGTAGGGGTAGCCGCTGTCGTCGGCCTGGTAAATGCTGGGGATCCGGATGCAGCCCTGCAGGTCCCGGATCAGGTCGGGCATGCTCTTCTCAAGCAGTTCGGTAAAACGCATGGGGGATTCCTCCTAATATATCATTTATGCAATGCCGGAGATGGAAAACCCCGGCGGTTATTGACTTCTTGCACAAATATAATTATAGACTTTGAGGGATTCTTTGTCAAGAGTGATCGAAAAAAGATGGGAACGGACAAAACAGCCGCTGCCAAAGGCAGCGGCTGTTGGGGTGTATCGGGAATCAGATTTCTTCACAGCTCAGCACGACTTTGCTGCGCTCGTATTCCTCATAGGTCAGGCCCCGATCGGCAGTTTCCATCTCGCCCACCTGGTTGTCGAAGGGATCGGCACGCCAGAATTCTTTTCGGATGGTGAATGGGGTCTGGAAGCGGCTGTTGGCAACCATCCGGTAGGAATCCAGGTTGCCAAAGTAGAATTTCCTCCGGGGCTCATTCTCATTGCGTTGGGCGGAAACACCGTAGGAGCAGTCGGCGAAGAGCCAGCCGTAGGGTTCCACATAGAAGCGGACCCAGTCATGGCCGCCGCAGAAGTCCGGCTCGGCGGTGAAACCGCTCTGCCACTGGGCGGGGATGCCTGCGCAGCGGCACAGGGTCAGGAACAGCAGGGCGAATACGCCGCAGTCGCCGTTGTAGTTCAGGGCGCAGGTGTCCGGGATGTTCTCCAGCAGGAAGTAGCTGGGCATGAAGGTGTAGCTCATGTTTTGGGTGATGAAATCGTAGAACCGGCGGGCCTTCTCCAGGGGATCCGTGACTCCTTCCGTCAGCTCCGCGGCCAGGGCCTTGATATAGGGGGTAAAGACGATGTGGGGGGCCTGCTCCTCCAGATCGAAGTCATATTCGCCGGGGATGCCTACGGCACCCTCCAGATCATGATACTTTGCGGTGTGCAGGTAGGAGTATTCCACGATAAATTCATGGTTTTCTTCCATATTCTCCTCCCAGCAGACGGTGCGTTGGGCGGCGTCCTCAGGGGCAAGCTGGCCGTTTTCGGGATAGACCTTCTCGATGCGGATCTCGCTCTGCTGGTCGCAGGCGGAGGGGATGGGCAGGTGGGCCCGGACAAACATGCCGGGGGTAAAGACTTCGTCCTTAAGGCGCATAGTGGCCCGGATCCGGATCCGGTTGGTCATGGAGCCCTTTGCCTTCATCTGATGCACGGCGTAGTCCAGCAGAGGGATGCCGCCCACGGCGCTTTCCACACCGGGGAGCGTCTGGTTTGCCCGCTTGGCGAAGCCCTTGTAGGCCTTCACCAGGGAGGAGAAGAAGCGGTTGAAGATCCGCATCTCGCCGTTTATGTAGGCCCAGCGAACCTTCCGTTCGGCGATGATCCGGTTCCATTCCTCCTCGGTAAAATCGGGAATGTGCTGCCGGATGATGGCCAGGGCCTCATCGTAGGTGTAGGGGAATTCCACCGCGCTGCGGACCATCATCTCCCGGTGGATCTGCAGGCAATGGCGCAGGGCATCGGGCATTTTCTCGGTCTTCAGCCGGTAGTCGATAAGCTTGATGGCGTTGTCATAGTCGCCGTGGTGCTTCATCCGTAGGATGTCCTCCGGCAGGCCCACGTTCTGGAAGCGGAGGGTATCGTTAATATTCATAGTAACCTCCTGATAGTAGGGAACTCCCCGCCCCGAAAGAAGGGCGGGGAGTTAAGGTAACTCAGTTTATACGGTTGTTATACGAAGATCTGGAGCAGTGCGCCCATAGCCAGACCACACAGATTGCCGATGGCAGCGCCCAGAACACCCATCAGAACACCGATACCGGCGAAGTTGGGGTTGTAAGCGGTAGCAACGATGGGCGCGGAAGCGGAGCCGCCGATGTTGGCCAGAGATGCGGTGGAGACCATGCACAGGTCCCACTTGAAGATCTTGGACAGGATGAACATCAGGACGACGTGGACCAGCAGGATGGCGAAGCCGTAGACGACCCACATGGGAGCGGAGACCAGGTCAACCAGGGAGGCACGGGAGGCCAGCAGGGAGACAACGGCGTACAGGTAGATGCTGGACATCTCTTCCACAGCGGCCAGCTTGCCGATGGGAGTTGCAGCGCAGACCAGACCCAGAACGGTGACGAACACGGTGGTGCAGGTGGCAGCGCCGAACATCTCCAGGCCGATGGCGCACAGACCGTCGTTGATGATGGAACCGGCCTTCTGGGAGATGGCGGAAACGATCAGGGACAGACCGATCAGGAAGATCCAGTCAGCAGAGGTGGCGACCTTCTTGTCCTTGGCCAGCTCAGCGTTGGCGGCGTCGGCAACAGCATCCAGCTTGGAGGTGTCAGCCTTACAGACGGCGTTCCACTTGGGTGCGAACTTAACGACCAGCAGCAACAGAGCGATCCACACGGAGTAGCAGACGGTATCCAGAGCCAGGGCAGCGCCGTAGGCACCGGGATCGATTTCGAAGGCAGCTTCCATAGCTGCCATGTTGCCGGAACCGCCAACCCAGGAGGCGTACAGAGCGGCAACAGCGGCCCAGGTCTTCTCAGCGCCGCCCATGGAGTTCATGAAGATGGGGTAGCAGGCGAAGGTGCCGATAGCCAGGGTCAGGGAGCAGCCCAGGAAGATGGCGATCATCCGGGGGCCCAGCTTGCCCAGCTTCTTGAAGTCGCAGCGCAGCAGCATGACGAAGATCATGGCGTACAGCAGGTTGTTCTTCAGGCCGTTGTAGGCGGGCTTGGTTTCGGCCAGGTCGTACAGGCCGACGGTGCAGAAAATCATGTGCAGGACATAGATCCAGACCAGGGGAGGAACGATGTCGAAGATCTTCCACTTGGTGTTCTTCTGCAGGAACAGCAGACCGCCTGCAACGAACATCAGGAATGCAATGTAAGTAAAGCCGTTGGTAATCATAGTTTTCGCTCCTTCTTTCTTTTTCGGCAGCTGAAAGCCCGGAGAAGATTATGTATAGGTCAGATTCCACAAAATCGGGGCCTGACATCCGCCGTTGTATGTTTATGATATCCCGGCGCGTACTCTCTGTCAAGGACAAAGGTGCGCCTGAGGCGCATGGAAGACGTTTCTTAACCGGGTCTTTGCTCCGGCGGGTATGGTCCCCGGAAACAGCAGGTCCGGCGGCAGCAGGAGGCCCATTCCGGGCAATAAAAATTTATCAGAATCCTTGAAGTTCTGTGCGGTATATGATATATTGAACAAAAGACAGCAATCGGAACTTCTAATTTATAAAAATATTACACAAAAAAGGAGCGGCAAATATGAAAAAGGACAAGACCTCCATCGTATTCACCGGCGACATCGGCTTCGACCGGTATATGGACAGAAAGTGGGAGGATGAGAATCTGCTGAGCCAGGGCGTGCTGGATTTCTTCCACAGTGCCGACCATGTCTGCGCCAACGTTGAGGGCGCTCTGATCGACGCCGTGGACGACGGCTCCCGGGGTGTGTTCTTCCATGCCATGAACCCCGAGGCCACCAAGGTCTTCATGAAGATGCACACCGATATCTGGTCCATCGGCAACAACCACACCATGGATGCCGGCGGCGAGGGCGTTGCCTCCACCCGGAAGATCGCTGCCGACCTGGGTGTCAAGACCATCGGCGCGGGCATGAATGTCCACGAGGCCTCTGAGCCCGTGTATCTGGACGAGGCCGGCGGCATCGGCATGTTCAACGTGTCCTACATGAACGAGTGCATCCCCGCCACCGAGACTGAGCCCGGCATCTTCCGCTGGGATGACCTGGAGTACATCGAAAAGCGCATCAAGGAGATTAAGTCCAAGTGCCGCTGGTGCGTCATCGTGTCCCACGGCGGTGAGGAATTCACCAGCCTGCCCAGCCCCTATACCCGGGACCGTTACCTGAAGTTCCTGGAGCTGGGTGCTGACGTGGTTGTGGGCCACCATCCCCATGTGCCTGAGAACTACGAGCTGTTCGACGACGGCAAGGCCATCTTCTACTCCCTGGGCAACTTCATTTTCGACACCAACTACCAGCGTGTCCACCTGTACACCGACATCGGCGTGCTGCTGAAGCTGATCTTCACCGAGGAGAAGGTGGATTTCGAGGCCATCGGCATCAAGATCATGCGGGGCGACGAGCGCATCGACGTCTGCGAGCTGCCTGACGTGTTCACCAACATCCCCGCTGAGGAATACGAGCTGCTGGCACCCCTGTCCGCCCATGCCTTCGTGGTGGAGGATATGCGCAAGATGATCTACCTGGAGCCCGAGACCTATACCGACGCTACCCAGGAAACCTGGGATGCCTACTTCTTCAGTGAGAACACCGACGGCTTCTTCGCCGGTGCCCATATGGACTTCAACATCATCGTTCCCTACTCCTGGAAGTGGAAGGACGGCGAATGGAAGAAGAGCAAGCTGGAGAAGGTCAAGAACTACATCCTGGCCCAGCTGTAATTCCCTGAAATCATGTCACCCGCCGGGAGAGATCCCGGCGGGCTTTCTGTGCTTGCAATCGGGCGCATGATGTGGTATCATAATCAGAAATACCCCGACAAGGAGGGATCCCCATGCGCCTGCAGGAATCCGGTGAAATGTATCTGGAAGCCATCTATGTACTGTCAAAAAATCAGAAGTTTGTGCGCTCCATCGATGTCAGCGAATATCTCGGCTATTCCAAGCCCAGCGTGTCCCGGGCAGTGGGCCTGCTGAAAAACGGCGAATACATCACCGTGGATAGTGACGGCGGTCTGAATCTGACGGATTCCGGCCGTGAGATCGCGGAAAAGATCTACGAGCGGCACACCCTGCTGACAAAGCTGCTGGTGATGGTGGGCGTATCCGAAGAGGTGGCGGCGGCGGACGCCTGCCGGCTGGAGCATGCCATCAGCGACGAATCCTTCCAGGCCATCAAGCGCTATACCCAGGATATTCTGAAATAAAGCATCCCCGGCCGGCATTTTCTGCCGGCCGGTTTTTGCGGGAGATAAAAAAGGAGTGGACGAAAGTCCACTCCTTTTGTTTGGGAACTATGGATTAGTTGGAGTTGGCAACGGTGACCTTACCGGCGTTCTTGTCCAGGGTATCCCACACGCCCAGCATGTACATGATGCCCAGAGCGCGGTCGTACAGGCCGTAGCCGGGACGGACGGTGCCGGGGCCTTCGTTCCACAGGTGACGGCCATGGTCGGGACGGATGTAGCCCTCGTAGCCGGCCTCGTGGTAGGCCTTGATGATGTTGACGATCTGAGTCTCGCCGTCGCAGTCGCGGTGGGAGGCCTCGGAGAAGTCGCCGTTATCGAAGTGCTTGACGTTACGGATGTGAGCGAAAGCAATGCGGTCAACATGCTTCTTCACGATGGAGGGAACGTCGTTGTTGGGGTCGGCGTTCAGAGAGCCGGAGCACAGGGTCAGGCAGTTGTAGGGATGATCGACCATGGACAGGAAACGGTCGATATTCTCTGCGTTGATCAGCAGACGGGGCAGACCAAAGATATCCCAGGGGGGATCGTCCATGTGGATAGCCATCTTGACGTCGCACTCCTCGCAGGTGGGCATAATGGCTTCCAGGAAGTACTTCAGGTTGGCCCACAGCTTCTCGTGGTCAACATCGGCGTAATCCTTGAACAGCTGGTCCAGCTTGGCCATACGCTCGGGCTCCCAGCCGGGGAAGGACATATTGTACTTCTCGGTGAAGTCCAGAATGTACTTAGCCATGGCGTTGTAGTCGTCCTGGATCATGCCCTTTTCATAGAACAGAGCGGTGGAGCCGTCGCCGATCTCGTGGAACAGGTTGGAACGGGTCCAGTCGAAGATGGGCATGAAGTTGTAGCAGATAACCTTGACACCGAACTTGCTGAGGTTGCGGATGCACTGCTTGTAGTTCTCGATCAGAGCGTCGCGGGTGGGCTTGCCGATCTTGATGTCGTCATGGACGTTGACGGACTCGACCACGTCGCCGTTGAAGCCGTAGGCATGGAGCTGGTCCATAACTTCCTTGATTTCGTGCTCCTCCCAGATTTCGCCGGGCATCTTGTGGTGCAGAGCCCAAACGATGCTGGTGACACCGGGGATCTGCTTGATGTCGGACAGCTTGATGGCGTCATTGCCTTCGCCGTACCAACGGAAACCCATGTGCATAGGCATAGTGTGATTCCTCCTAATAAAAATGTGAGTTTGCCTTCCCCCATAGACACAGAGGGACAGTTTTGGCTAACATGATTATAGCACAAAAGCATGTTTTCTGACAACGAAGTGTTTGGGGAAATAGTATACAAAAAATCACACGAAAATTTAGATACAAAACCAGTTGACGGAAGAAACAGCAGGTTTCCGTAGCAAACTGCTCCGGAATGGTTGATTTCCGGGGAATCCACTGGTATAATGGGGAAAACATTATAAAATGGAGGACAATCCCATGAAAAAAGGAGATCAACTCTACCAGCAGTACTTAAATATTCTCCGGGAGGAGCTGCGGCCCGCCATGGGCTGCACCGAGCCCATTGCCATGGCCTACGCTGCCGCCAAGGCCCGGCAGACCTTAGGTGCCATCCCTGATAAGATCCGTCTGTGGGTCAGCGGCAATATTATCAAGAACGTCAAGAGCGTGGTGGTGCCCAACACCGGTGGACTGCACGGCATGGCTGCCGCCCTCTGCGCCGGTATCATCGGCGGTGACGCGGACAAGGAGCTGCAGGTTATCGCGGAAGTGCCTGTGGAGAAGCACGCCGAGATCAAGGCCTACATGGAGTCCGTGGACCTGGAAATTCAGCCCTCCTACTCCGACCTGGTCTTTGATATCGACCTGTTTGTGTATCACGGTGAGGATATGGTGCGCCTGCGTATTGCCAACCACCACACCAATATCGTGCTGATCCAGAAGAACAATGAGACCATTCTGGAACTGCCTGTTTCCGAGTCCTCTGAGGAAAACCTGACCGACAAGTCCTGCCTGAGCATTGAGCAGATCGTGGAATTTGCCGACTGCCTGGATGTGGAGGATGTCCGGGACACCGTGGGTGTACAGGTGGAGAAGAACATGGAGATCGCTGCAGAGGGCCTGAAGCACAGCTGGGGCGCCAACATCGGCTCCGTGATCCTGCGCCGCCAGGTGGGCGGCGTGGAGAAGATCGCCGCCGCCTGGGCTGCCGCCGGTTCCGATGCCCGTATGAGCGGCTGCGAGAAGCCTGTTATCATCTGCTCCGGCTCCGGCAACCAGGGCATCACCGCTTCCGTTCCCGTGGCGGTCTTTGCCCGGGAGATGTGCAGGAGCGAGGAGGAACTGCTGAAGGCTGTGGCCCTTTCCGACCTGGTGACCATCCACCAGAAGGCCGGTATCGGCCGCCTGTCCGCTTACTGCGGCGCCATTTCCGCCGGCTGCGGCGCAGGCGCAGGCATCGCCTACCTCCAGGGCGGCAAGGCTGACGCCGTGGCCCACACTGTGGTCAACGCTATTGCTATCCTATCCGGCACCATCTGCGACGGTGCCAAGCCCTCCTGCGCCGCCAAGATCGCCGCGGCTGTGGATGCGGGTATCCTGGGCTACAATATGTACCTGGAAGGCCAGCAGTTCTACGGCGGTGACGGCATCGTTACCAAGGGCGTGGACAACACGGTGCGCAACGTTGGCATCCTGGCAAGAGAAGGTATGCGCCAGACCGACCGGACCATTCTGGAAATCATGCTGGCAAACGATTAAGTAATTCAGACAGAAGATGATCCAATGACAAGCAAATCATTCGCCCGGGGAGTCCGTCGCGGACTCCCCGTTGGCGTTGGCTATTTTTCCGTCAGCTTCGGCTTCGGAGCTATGGCGGTATCCCAGGGGATCCGGGCGCTGGATGCGGCACTGATCTCCCTCACCAATTTAACCAGTGCGGGGCAGTTTGCGGGACTGACCCTGATCGTGGCGGCGGCCTCCCTCTGGGAGATCGTACTGACCCAGATCGTTATCAACAGCCGCTACAGCCTGATGAGTCTGGCCCTTTCCCAGAGACTGGGGAAGAACGTAGGCATCCCGGGGCGGCTGGCCATCGCCTTTGTCAATACCGATGAGATCTTCGCCCTGGCCATGGCGGAGAAAGAACCCTTGTCCACCTCCTTCATGATGGGCCTGGGAAGCTTACCGGTCCTGGGCTGGACCAGCGGCACCCTGTTCGGGGCCCTGGCAGGGTCCGTGCTGCCCGGGAATATCCGCACGGCCCTGGGCGTTATGCTTTACGGCATGTTCATCGCCATCGTGGTGCCTCCGGCAAAGCAGGAAAAACCGGTACGCATCACCGTGATTCTGGCCATGGTCCTGTCCTGCCTGTTTGCCTGGGCGCCGGTTCTGAAAACCGTGTCCCCGGGCGTTGCCATTGTGGTCTGCACCGTGGCGGCAGCGGCGGTTTGCGCCTGGCTGTTCCCCATCCGGGAAGAGGAGGGACAGGTATGAGCATCTACGTTTACATCTTTACCATGGCCCTGACCACGTATCTGGTGCGGATGCTGCCCCTGACGCTGTTCCGAAAGCCCATCAAAAGCCCCTTTATCCGCTCTTTTCTGCACTACGTTCCCTATGCCTGCCTGGCCGCCATGACCTTTCCCGCCATCCTGACCGGCACAGGCAATATCCTCAGCGGCGCGGCGGCATTGATCGTGGCGGTGGCGCTTGCACTTAAGGGAAAAAGCCTTCTCATCGTGTCCCTGGGAAGCTCCGCGGCGGTGCTTCTGACGGATTTTCTGCTGAAGGCCATTTTTTGACAAAAAGTACACAATTTGTACATAAATTAAGAAAATCAAAAGATTTTGGGTTTTTATTGTTCTTGTCTTGACATCCTCCGGTGCATCTGCTATAATGCACCGCGAAGAGGGAGTAGTCGGCGCTGACAAGCGCGGCTGGATCAACATATATGAGAGAAAAATCTCTGGTTCAGCCTTAATTGACGAGACTTAAGTTGCCGGCACAGTCTCTTCAACAGGCTTTCGTGTCGGACATGCACGGAGGTCATTTTTTATGGGTTTAGGTGAACTGCTTCTGCTTGCCCTGGGCGTCAGCATGGATGCCTTCGCGGTTTCCATCTGCAAGGGCCTGGCTATGAAGAAGGCAACCATCAAAGAGGGCTTAACCTGCGGAATCTGGTTCGGCGGCTTTCAGGCACTGATGCCGCTGATCGGCTTCTTTCTGGGCACCCTCTTTGCGTCCGCCATTCAGGCAATCGACCACTGGGTCGCATTCATTCTGCTGGGCTTCATCGGCTGCAATATGCTGAAGGAAGCCTTTGACAAGGACTGCGGCTGCTGCGGCGAGGAGCATGACGCGGATTTAAGCGTAAAGACCATGTTCGTCATGGCGGTGGCCACCTCCATCGACGCGCTGGCTGTGGGCATCTCTCTGGCCATGGCCGGTAATGTGAACATCGTCACGGCGGTGATCCTCATTGGTCTGTTCACCTGCGGCATGTCCACCATGGGCGTGAAGATCGGCAATGTCTTCGGCAGCCGGTTTGAAAAGAAGGCACAGATGGCCGGCGGCATCATCCTGATCCTGCTGGGCACCAAGATCCTTCTGGAGCATCTGGGGATCCTGGCATGATCAGAACAGAAAGAAGACTGCGCCTGTCCAAATGGCTGATTGCCTGTATTCTGTGCTTCATCTGGGGCAATTCCCTGCTGCCCGGGTCCCTGTCCGGCGCTTTCAGCGACTGGGTAAAGGACATGCTGGCGACTGTTCTTCCGGGAGAGGTTCCGGGTGTAACCACCGGCGGCGGACTGCTGCGCAAAATCGCCCATTTTTCCGAATTTGCCGCACTGGGTGCTGTCCTTTGCTGGCGGTTTGGAATGCTGGAAAAGAAGAAAATTTTGGCCCTGGTGTACGGCTTCGGCGTGGCCTGTGTGGATGAAACCATTCAGGTTTTCGTACCGGACCGGGGCCCCGGCCTTAAGGATGTGGCCATCGATACCTGCGGCGCCGCCGCGGGCATCGCAGTGCTGCTCCTGGGGTACACTATCCGAAAACATATCAAACAATCAAAGGAGAAAACACTATGAAGAAGATCGTTTCCCTGGCTCTGGCCGGCGTTATGATGCTGAGCCTGGCCGCCTGCGGCAATGGCAAGCCCACCGAGACCAACGCACCTGAGACCACTGCTCCCATCGAGACCACTGTTGTCCCCGAGACCACCGTTGCTCCCGAGACCACCGCTCCCGAGACTGAGACCCAGGCTCCCGCCGCTTCCGCCGGCGCTGTGTCTGTCCTGGAGAACATCTGGAACCTGTACGGCGAGGACGAGAAGTTCGCTGTCATCGGCGGCAACATGGAGTCCCCCGTGGACGGCGCTCCCGGCAACTACGACATGGCCTACGCTGAGAACCTGACCTGGAACCTGCTGGTCCCCGAGGATCAGATCGCCAATGTGGCCGAGGCTGCCACCATGATCCACATGATGAACGCCAATACCTTCACCTGCGGCGTTGTCCGCCTGGCTGAGGGCGCTGACGCTGCCGCTTTCGCTCAGGTCATGCGTGATGCCATCCAGAACAATCAGTGGATGTGCGGCTTCCCCGAGACTCTGACCGTCGCTGTGGTCGAGGGTGAGTACGTTCTGATCGCCTTCGGCGTCAACGATGCCATGAACCCCTTCATGACCCACTTCGCTGAGGCTTATGCCGAGGCTGAGATCCTGTTCAACGAGGCTGTTGCAGGCTAATTTGTAAAAAATCAGGCAGCGGCCACAGGTCGCTGCCTTTTTTCAAAAGGAGAAACCACCATGCTGTTTTCCAGTGTGACTTTTCTTTATTATTTCCTTCCGGCGGTGCTGATCCTCTATTTTCTGGTGCCCCGGTTCCTGAAAAACACGGTTCTGCTGATCTCCAGTCTGATCTTCTACGGCTGGGGTGAGCCGAAACTGCTGTTTTTGATGATCTTCACGATCCTTATGTTCTACTTCTGCGGTCTGATGATCGGCAGAAGTGCGGAACAGCGGTGGAAGAAGTTCTGGCTGGTGACCTCCATTGTCATCAGCGTGGGCCTGCTGGGCCTTTTCAAGTACGCCGACTTCTTCATTGACTCGTTCAATGCAGTCACAGGTCTGAGCATTCCGCTGCTGCGCCTGGCCCTGCCTGTGGGCATCAGCTTCTACACCTTCCAGAGCTTAAGCTATACCATCGATGTATACCGGGGGAATGTGCCCGCCCAGAGAAATCCCATTTCCTTTGGTGCCTATGTTGCCCTGTTCCCCCAGCTGATTGCAGGCCCCATCGTCCGCTATGTGGACGTGGCCCGGGAGCTGAATGAGCGGAAGCACAGCTGGGAGGATTTCTGCCTGGGACTGCGCCGCTTCCTGGTGGGTCTCGGCAAGAAGATCCTCATTGCGGACAATTTTGCCCTGCTGATGAAGCTCTTCCGGGAGAGTGAGGGCAAGAGCGTTCTGTTCTACTGGCTCTACGCCGTGGCCTTCATGCTGAATATCTACTTCGACTTCTCCGGCTATTCGGACATGGCCATCGGTCTGGGCCGGATCTTCGGCTTCAGGTTCATCGAGAACTTCAACTACCCCTATCTGTCCAAAAGCGTTACCGAGTTCTGGCGCCGCTGGCATATGTCTCTGGGCTCCTGGTTCCGGGACTATATCTACATTCCCATGGGCGGCAACCGGGTGAGCAAGGCGAGATGGGTGTTCAACATCCTCACGGTCTGGATGCTCACGGGCCTCTGGCACGGCGCTGCCTGGAATTTTGTGCTGTGGGGTCTGCTGTTCGGCGTGCTGCTGATGGTGGAAAAATGGGTGCCTGCGCTGCAGAAGCTGCCTAATTGGCTGCGCCATGGCTATGTGCTGCTGATCGTGTGCTTAAGCTTCGTGCTGTTCAACGCCGAGAGCCTGACCCAGGCGGTGACGGACATGGGCGGCATGTTCGGCTTTGCGGGGGTGCCCCTGGTGAATGCCGAAAGTCTGTACTATCTGAGAAGCTACGCACCCCTGTTCCTCATGGGTATCGTGGGCGCCACTCCCATTGTCCGGGATACGGCCCGGAAGATCGGGGAGATGCCCTATGGAGTGGCTCTGGAAGTTGTGATGATGGCAGTGCTGCTGATCGTTTGCAGCGCCTATCTGGTGGATGGGTCCTTCAGCCCCTTCCTGTATTTCCGTTTCTAAGGAGGGTTGCTGTATGAATCAGAAAATCAGAAGTTTTGGCGTTATCGCCATTGTGACCCTCTGGGCGCTGCTCACGTTCTTCGGCTGGTTTGGCCCTAAGCAGGAAATGTCCGAGGCGGAGCGCCGTCCCCTGAAGCAGATGCCGGAGATTACCCTGGAGACCCTCTTAAACGGCAAATTCATGTCCGAATTTGAGGATTATTCCCTGGACCAGTTCCCCCTGCGGGACAGCTTCCGGCAGGTGAAATCATTGTTTCACTACTATGTTCTGGGACAGAAGGACAACAACGACATCTATATCGCCGACGGCTACGCCGTGAAGCAGGAGTATCCCTACAACCCGGAATCTGTGGACCATGCCCTGAACCGGTTCAGCTACCTGTACGAAAAGTATCTGGCCGAGTCCGGCAGTGAGATTTTCATGACCATCGTGCCGGACAAGGGCTACTATCTGGGGCAGGAGAGCGGCCATCTGACCATGGACTATGATGCCATGTTTGCGTCCTTTGAACAGGGCATGCCCTGGGCAGAGTTTGTGGATATCACCGACACCTTAAGCGCAGAGGACTACTACCGCACCGACACCCACTGGCGGCAGGAGAACCTGCTGGATACTGCCCAGAAGCTCTGTGAGGCCCTGGGCGTGGCTGCACCCCAGGCGGGTGACTTTACACCCGCAGCTTTGGAACGGCCCTTCTACGGCGTCTACTACGGCCAGGCGGCCCTGCCCATGGACCCGGAGACCATGTACGTGATGGAAAGCGATCTTTTGAAGGATTGCACCGTTCTGGACTGGGAAAGCGGTAAGAATAACGCTGTCTATGATATGAGCAAGCTGGAAAGCCGGGACCTGTACGATGTGTTCCTCTCCGGTTCCCGGAGTTTGCTCACCATCGAGAATCCCAACGCATCCACAGACCGGGAGCTGATCGTCTTCCGGGATTCCTTCGGCTCCTCCATCGTGCCCCTGCTGGTGCAGGATTACGCCAGGGTGACCCTGGTGGATATCCGCTATATCCAGATCGATGTGCTGGGCCGCTTCTTGGAATTCAACGGCCAGGATGTACTGTTCCTGTACTCCACTTTGGTGCTGAACAACAGTTCCACCATCAAGTGATAAAGTATCGTTTAGCGTAATACCTTCCCCCCGGGGGGAAGGTGGCCCGAAGGGCCGGATGAGGGGACAGCAGCAGGATAACCGTTGCATTCCCAATCATCGTAGGGCGATCCCCTCATCAGTCACCGCTTACGCGGTGCCAGCTTCCCCCTGGGGGGAAACTATTGTAAACGATCCTTTACGGTATTAACAAAAAACCTCCCGACCAGCCGGTCGGGAGGTTTTGTTATGCAGTCAGATTCTGGATCCATTTCCCCTGTTTGATCATATAGGCACCCAGGGCGCATTTGACCCAGTCGGTGGCCTGAATGATGAAGTACAGGGGCAGGATTCCGATATCCGTAAACCGGCTTAAGATGAAGGCCAGGGGCACACAGACTGTCCAGACAAAGCAACTGTCGAAGAGGAAGGTGACCAGGGTCTGGCCGCCGGAGCGGAGGGTGAAATAGGCGGCGTTGGTGTAGGAGTTGAAGGGCATCATGAAACCGCAGATGCAGATCAGGCGGGCCGCCAGCAGCCGCACCTCGTCGGTGGTGTTGTACAGCTGGGGGAACAGGCGGGAGAAGGCGACCATCAGGATACCAAAGGAGCCGCCCACCACCGTGGCGAAGGTCATGAGCTTCCGGTTGTGCATCCGAATCTCGTCCCTGCCCAGGTTGGCGCCCAGCATCTGGCCCATGATGATACCCACGGAATTGCCCAGGGAGAGGAATACCACACTTCCCACTTCAAAGAGGGTCCGGGAGATATTCAGGGTGGGCACCACGTCCAGACCGCAGGTGGAATAGCACTGGTTCTGGATGGCCATGCCGCTGGCCCAGAAGAACTCGTTGATCAGCAGGGGCATGCCCTTGATGACGATGTTTTTCAGCAGCTTGCCGGGGATCCGGAAGGACCGGAAGGCACCCTGAATGTAGCGGTGCTTCTGCGGATGGGTGTGGGTCCAAACCGCCACGATAGCCAGCTCCACAAACCGGGAGATGACGGTGGCGATGGCGGCACCCTCCACGCCCAGGGCGGGAGCCCCGAAGTGGCCGAAGATCAGCACATAGTTGAGAATCAGATTCACGAACACCGCCGTGATGCCCGCTGCCATGGGAACGATGGTGACACCGGTTTCCCGGAGGGTGGAGGAATAGGCGTTGCTCAGGGCGAAAGGCAGGAAGCCGATAATCATGATCCGCAGGTACTTAAGACCATATTCCATGGCACCGGCGGCCATGGCCGCGTCACCGTCACCGGTCAGATACAGGCCGATAAGCAGCCTTCCACCGAAGGTGAAGATCAGAGTGCCGATGGCTGACAGCGCCAGGCACGCCAGAAACTTGAATCGGAAGGTATGGCGGACACCCTCGTCGTCCCCGGAGCCGTGGAACTGGGCGGTGAAGATGCCCGCGCCGGAGCTGGCGCCAAAGACGCAGAGGTTAAAGACAAACAGCACGCCGTTGACGATGGACACACCGCTCATGGGAATGGTACCCACCTGGCCCACCATGATATTGTCCAGAAGATTGACGAAATTGGTGATGCCATTCTGGATGATGATGGGAATGGCGATGGACAGGATCCGGCTGTAGTAGCCCAGACCGCCGTTAAGTCGATTTCGCATAGATTACCTCAAAACAGGAAGAATGCAGGGCCGTAGCCCTGCATTCAGTATAGCATAGAAAGGTCAGTTGTCAAATATTACAGTTCCTTGCCGGCCAGGAATACCCGGTAGCTTTCGTAGCCGGGAGCGACCACCAGGAAGTCGGCCCGCTTGCCCATCTCGATGGAGCCGACAACGGCTTCGGCGCCGATGGCCCTGGCAGGATTCCAGGTGGCGGCCCGGACGGCCTCCTCCTCGGGGATGCCCCAGGAGATGACGTTACACAGGCAGGCCCACAGGTTGGAAGCGGAGCAGGCGATGGTCTCGGTGCCAACGAGCTTGGCAACACCGCCCCGGACCTCGGCCATCTGGCCGCCCAGATCGAACTGGTAGCCCTCGGACTTACCGGCGCAGCGGCCGGAGTCGGAGACCAGAACCATGCGGTTTTTAAACATGGTAAAGGCCAGCCGCACGGAGGCGGGATGGATGTGGAAGCCGTCGGCGATGATCTCAGCCTGGACCTTCTCGTTCTCCACGGCGGCGGGGATGACACCGGGCTTCCGGTGGTGGATGGAGGGCATGGCGTTGTACAGATGGGTCAGGTGGCTGACGCCTGCGTCAATGGCAGCCTTGGCGTGGTCGTAGTCGGAGTCGGTGTGGGCGATGGACACGGTGCAAAGATCCTTGGCCTTGGCCACAAATTCGGCGGCACCGGGGAGCTCAGGGGCCACGTCCACGATCCGCACCAGACCGCCGCAGCCATCAAACAGGGCCTTGAAGGCATCAAAATCGGGATCACGCAGGTAATCGGCGTTCTGGGCGCCACGCTTGGCGTAGCAGAAGAAAGGACCCTCCATCTGGATGCCCCGCAGGACGGAAAGACCCTCGATATCCTCGTCTACCAGCTGTCTTGCGGTAGCGAAGGCCTTTGCCAGCACGTCGTAGGGCAGTGTCATGGAAGCAGGGGCAAAGGAGGTGACGCCCCAGGCGGCGTACTGTTTGGCCATGGTCTTCAGGCCCTCGTAATCGCCGTCGGAGAAGTCAGCACCGGCGCAGCCGTGGCTGTGGACCTCCACCAGGCCGGGGATGACGGTGGCGCCTTTCAGGTCAATGGCATCGGCAGGGACGTTTTCAGGCAGAACGGCACCAAACTTGCCGTCCACAACCTCGAAAGCGCCCATATGGAACTGGAAATCAGAACCGAAAATTCTGGCATTTTTGTAGAACATATCAGAAATCCTTTCTGAGTGGATAGTTGAGAGTGGAGAGTTGAGAGTTAGGACCAACTATCCACTATCAACTATAAACTCTCAACTACATTTATCTCAGGGCAGGCAGGGAAGCGGCGGCGGCGGACTGACCCACGCGGCGGGTCTTCTCGTCGGGTAGCATCACGTTGACCTTCTTGGCCAGAGCGGGATACTCGTCAGCCAGCACAGCGTTGCAGGTCTCCAGAATTAGGTCGCCGCCCTTGCCGGACATGACGCGGCCCAGGAGCATCAGGTGCTCGATGTCGTAGAAGCGGTCGTACAGAACCACGGTGTAGGCCAGGTACTTGCCGATGTCCCGGAAGACCTTGGCGGCACGCTCGTCGTCCTGCGCCATCAGAGCCTGAACAACCTTCAGCTTTTCGGCGGGAGTCAGGTTTTCATCCAGCTCGATACCGGCACGGGGGGCCAGCTTGTTGACGGAGTCCTGGGAGAAGTACTTGCAGCCCACGCCGAAGTCGGTGGACCACTCGTCCTGCATGGCGTCCTCGCTCAGGTCAACGGGGGCAAAGGCCAGCTCAGTGATCCAGCCCAGCACGTTCTTGTCGGCATCCACGTAGCCGACGGCCTCGGAGGTACCCATGGCCAGACCCATGATCTTGCCGCAGCCCATGCCCATGGCACCGGCCAGAGCGGACACGTCTCCGTCGTTGGCAACCACGCAGGGCACATCGCCGATCTCAGCGGCAGCACGGTCGAACACGGTCTTGACCTCGTCCCAGCGGTCGCGGGGGACGCAGTAGAAGATGGAGGAGATCATGGGTGCATTACCGATGAAGGTACCGGCGGAGGAGACACCGATGGCGTCCACCCGGGGCATCTTGGAAGCGGCGGTGCGGAAGGAATCCAGAATGCCCTGATACTGGTAGTTGGGATCGGGGTTCTTCTTGGGGTGCCAGACAACCTCTTCGGAGTAGACCACCTCGCCGTCGATGACAGCGGAGACCTTACGGTCGGAGCCGCCGGCGTCGAAGCCGATGCGGCAGCCGTCCAGGTGGCCGCCGATGGGCTTGGGAGCCTCATTGGACTGGGGACACTGCTCCAGGGGCAGGTCGATGATGGTGAGCTCACGCTCGTAGAGCTTCTGGAAGAAATCATAGTCGAAGGCACGCTCGCCATCGGCGGTGTAGGCCTTCTGGAGCCGCTGGGTCAGCTGGCTGCAGCCGCAGACGGTGACCTTGAAGCCGCCAATGGACCACAGGAGGAACTTGACCACCCGCTCAACATAGCGGTAATCGGCCTCAGCCATCTCGGGGGTGCCGTGGATGAAGGTGCGGCGGACGGAAACCTGGCCCTCGTTGCGCTCGACAGCGATGGCGATGGGCTGCTTTGCGCCCTCCAGGTAGCTGTTCACCCACACGCCGAAGGGGATAAAACCGGGATCCAGTTCGGGAACATGCTTGATGTCAAAATTCACGCCTAAGTACTGCATAGTGATCCTCCTGTTAAAATATATAAGTGACTTCCGGCGGCGTCGCCGGACCAAATTTGCTCATTTCCATAGTATCATGTAAAATATGAAAAATCAATTTTTCCCTCGTACATTTTTATGGTGAATATGTATAAAAAACTCCCGGCTGCCAAAAACAGCCGGGAGTGCAAAATGATAAAACGTTTACAGCTTTTTCATCAGCCGGATATAGAATTCCACGGCCCGGGTGATCAGCTCCAGGCGGACCTTTTCGTTGTTGCCGTGGATGGTGGAGCGCTCTTCAGAGGTTAAGTCCATGGCGGAGAAGCGGTAGACCTTATCGGAGATCCGGCCATAGTGCCGGGAGTCGGAGCAGGCCACCATCAGGTAGGGGCTCACGATGCAGCCGGGCCAGGTCTCCAGTACCGCGGCGGACACCTTGTCCCAGGCTTCGCAGTCTGTCCGGGAGACCAGGCTGGGGTTGGTGCCCTCCAGAACGGTAATCTCCACAGCGTCGTTGTCGATGACATTTTTCAGAGTCTCCACGGCGGACTCGACGGTATCGGCGGGGTTCAGCCGCATATTGGCAACCATGGTGGCCTCCGGAGGGATCACGTTCCGGGCAGAGCTGCCCTGCATCTGGGTGAAGGCCACAGTGGTGCGGATCAGGGCGTTCATCTCGCCGCCGCTCTTGCGGCCCAGCAGGTCGATGACCCAGCCGAAGCACCACATGTTGGCGAAGATCATCCTATACAGGAAGGTGGAGTGGCGGCCCAGAGTGTCGAACATCTGGGAGGCGGGACCCTCAATGTGGGCGTCGAAGGGATTGGACTCGATATCGCAGCAGGCCTGGGACAAAATACCCACAGGGGTGTGGGGCTTGGGGGAGGAGGCATGGCCGCCGGCAGAGCAGTTCCTGAACTGGACGTTCATGAAGCCCTTTTCGGCAATGCCGATTACGGCACAGGGCTGCTTCACGCCGGGGAACACATTTTCCACCACGGCGCCGCCTTCATCCACCACGATACTGGGGGTGATGCCGTTTTTCTCAAACCAGTCCACGATGTTTGGGGCGCCCTTGCCGCTGACCTCTTCACCGCCGGAGAAGGCGAAGTACATGTCGTGCTCCGGCTGGTAGCCCTGGGAGATCAGGGTGTCGGCGGCAAAGAGAACGCCGTTGAAGGTGCCCTTGGTGTCCAGGGTGCCCCGGCCCCACATACAGCCGTCCTCAATGATGGCGTCAAAGGCAGGCTTATCCCAGTTTTCCTCGTTGACGGGCACCACATCGTAGTGGGCCATCATGATGGCAGGGTCCCCGGGAGCCTTGCCGGGCCACTTGAACAGCAGGCCCCGGTCGGGCAGCCGGTCAAAGGAGCAGGCTTTGAACACATTGGGATAGAGGGTGGGCAGCAGACTGATCATTTTTTCAAATTCTGCGTCATCCTCCAGAGTGTGGTCGGAGTAGGAGATGGTCTTGCAGCGGATCAGCTGGGCCAGGGCGTCGATGGCGGCATCCCGGTCGAAGGTCACTTCCTCCTGGGAGACAGCGCTCTGGGCCTTGGGCTTGAAATTCAGGGTCCGGACCAGGACCACGGCGAAAAATACCGCGATCAGCGCGAAAATCACATATCCGATCATTTACAGAACTCCTTTCTTATAGAGAATCCGGGAGACACCGATGGTAAACAGCACGGACACGGGGACCATGATGCCCACAGTGCCTGCGTTCAGGGCGGGAACAAAGATGAACAGAATCAGCATCAGCACCACAGGGGCCACGGCGATCTTCCAGTTCTTGCTGACGAAGGCCACACCCAGACCGCCGAAGAGGGCGGGAAGCATCTGGGCGAAGGCGGGCTCCAGAATGGGGGCCTCCAGAATGGGTGTCAGAGGAACGATGCAGATAACACCGATGATGATAATGATGGTGGTGACGATGGAGGAGGTGGCGATGGCGATGGTAGAGATGATCTCACCCTCCTCGGAGGAGGCGCTGACCTGATTCTGCTCCAGAGCGTTGATGGCACAGGGCAGCTTCAGGTTGGAGATGTTGCCGGTGACGAAGCTTAAGTAGGAGCCGCCGGCACCCAGCATGGGCACAAAGGTGACGGTCTCAATGACGCCCACGGCCCAGTACATGGGGGCGGTGGAGATCAGACCCATGACCAGGGCACCCCAGTCCGGGGAAGCCCCGAAGATCACTGCCACGGCGATGGGGAAGGCAATGAGCAGCATCATGACGCCCAGATTCCAGATGGTACCGTCACGGTGGACGGAGTCAATATAGCTCAGGTTCTTTTTCATGATTCTTACCTCCTTAGCCCAGCAGGGCGGTGATGGGAATGGCGGAGATCATGCCCAAAACCAGGGAGATGGGCAGGGCATAATCACCCAGCCATTTAAACTTCTTCATGGCAAGGCCCAGCACCACCATCACCAGGGCGGATACGCCCATAACGGCCACAGGCACAAGACCTGCGGTGGGGGCCACGCCCTCCACAGGGTTCCACAGCATGGAGAAATCGCAGAACACGAAGCCCAGGAAGGCGGAGATCATGCCGATGAACATGGCGTTCTGGAAGATTTCGGACCATTTCTTGTCCTTGGCCTCCAGCTTGGACATGCCGCCAAGGAGCTTCTTTCCGATGACCGGCACCAGCCAGATGCCCACCAGAATGGAGATGGTCATGACCAGAGTGATATTGACATACTGCTGAGCGGTCAGGGCGCTGACCTTGCCCAGCTCCAGGCCCATGGCGGACAGGGCGTTGCCTGCGGCGATGGCTTCATAGCTCAGGGAGCCGACGACGCTTAAGCGCAGCCAGGGCAGGGGAATGCCCAGGGTCTTGCTCAGGGCGATGACGCTGATGACGATGGACACTGCCGGAGCGATGGTGAAAATGGCGGCAGTCTGAATGGTTTTGCGGATCTTTTTCTGATCCATGCCGATTTCCCTGCTGCGCTTCAGGGCTTTCAGCAGGAAATACACGCTCTGGCCCAGCACGGCGGCAATGATCAGCCCTGCCAGGACGAAGAGAATCGGATGGTTGACGGTAAATTCCATTTTTGTACACCTCCGTGGAAAATGTTGGATTCATTATAGCACTTCCCTTTGGGCAAAACAAGGAAGAATGTGAAATTGTGCTGAATTGTGTCGGGGAAATACTGGCAATAATTGTGTAGTCAAATTCCTTGCTATTTTGCCGGATTCCTGATACAATGACATATAAGTTTTTTGCAAGAAAGAGGCGTTATCATGGTGAAGCACGGATATGACAACGACAAATACCTGCAGACCCAATCCGAACACATCCGGCAGCGGCTGGCCTCCTTCGGCGGCAAGCTGTATCTGGAATTCGGCGGCAAGCTGTACGATGACAACCATGCTGCCCGGGTGCTGCCCGGCTTCCAGCCCGACTCCAAGCTGCGGATGCTGCTGCAGCTGAAGGACCAGGTGGAGATGGTTATTGCCATCAACGCGGCGGATATCGAAAAAAATAAGATCCGGGGCGACTTGGGCATCACCTATGACCGGGATGTGATCCGGCTGATCAACATTTTCCGGGACTTTGGCCTGTACGTGTCCAGCGTGGTGCTGACCCGGTATGCCGATCAGCCCGGTGCCAGAGCCTTCCAGTCCCGACTGGAGAGCATGGGCGTGAAGGTCTATCACCACTATGCCATCGCCGGCTACCCCTCCGACACCGCCCACATCGTCTCCGATGAGGGCTTCGGCAAGAATGACTATATCGAGACCACCCGGGAACTGGTGGTGGTCACTGCCCCCGGCCCCGGCAGCGGCAAGCTGGCCACCTGCCTGAGCCAGCTGTACCACGAGCACAAGCGGGGCGTTCAGGCGGGCTACGCCAAGTTCGAGACCTTCCCGGTTTGGAATCTGCCCCTGAATCATCCGGTGAACCTGGCTTACGAGGCTGCCACCGCTGACCTTAGCGATGTGAATATGATCGACCCCTTCCACATGGATGCCTACGGTGTCACCACCGTCAACTATAACCGGGATGTGGAGGCCTTCCCTGTGCTGGAGGCCATGTTTGAAAAGATCTGGGGCGAGTGCCCCTACAAGTCCCCCACGGATATGGGCGTCAACATGGTGGGCAACTGTATCGTGGACGACGAAATCTGCCGGGAGGCCAGCCGCCAGGAGATCATCCGCCGGTATTACGACGCTCTGTGCGATGCCAAGAAGGGCAAGCTCAGCGAGGACGTGGTTTACAAGCTGGAGCTGCTGATGCGCAAGGTAGGCGTCACCACCGAAGCCCGGCGGGTTGTGGCTGCCGCCATGAACCGGGATGCCGAGACCGGCGATGCCGCCGCAGCCATGGAGCTGCCCGACGGCACCATCGTCACCGGCAGAACCAGCGAACTGCTGGGCGCCTCCTCCGCTCTGCTGCTGAACGCGCTGAAGAAGATCGGCGGCATGCCCGATGACCTGCATCTGATCTCCGCCAACGCCCTGGAGCCCATCCAGCATCTGAAGGTGGACCACCTGGGCAACCGGAATCCCCGGCTGCACACCGATGAGACCCTCATCGCCCTGAGTATTTCCGCAGTGAGCAATCCCATGGCCGAGTATGCCATGCAGCAGCTGAGTAAGCTCCGGGGCTGCGATGTCCACTCCAGCGTGATCCTCTCCCCTGTGGATGAAAAGACCTTCAAGCGCTTGGGCGTCCACCTGACCTGCGAGCCCCGGTACGGCGCGTAAGGAATCCAGAATAGAATGCAAAATGAAGTCTCCCCGGCTCTTATGAGCCGGGGAGTTTTTTGCGGTAAGCAGATAAATTATCGTTTGGCGGCGTAAGCCGCAATGCCCTCCCCTTTGGGGAGGGTGCCCCCATAGGGGGCGGGAGAGGGAAGAACGCGCCGAAATACGGTAGATTTTGGAACATTGTACTGCCCTCTTCCGTCACGGCTTCGCCGTGCCACCTTCCCCAGAGGGGAAGGCTTTAATGCGCTAAACGATAATTTGCCTAAACAGGCGAAATAAAATATCTGCCAATTCTTCCATTTTATCCGGCAATGTGCTATCATAAAAGAAAAATGGGAGGAATCGCTATGCAATACGAAGGCCAGATCTGCCGTCCGCCCATGGAGCGGGCCAGCTATATGCTTCCCGTGGCTGTGGGCTGTTCCTACAACGCCTGCACCTTCTGCACGCTGTTCAAGCACCTGTCTTACCGCCAGCTTCCGAAAGAACAGATCGAGGCGGAGCTCTGCCGGGTCAGCGCCGCCGGGGGCAATCCCCAGACAGTGTTCCTGGGTGACGGAAACGCCTTCGGTCTGGATACCGACCACCTGCTGTGGATCCTGGAGCAGATCCATGCCCATTTCCCCGGCTGTACCGCTGTGAATATGGATGCCACCGTGACGAACATTGCCAACAAGTCCGATGAGGAGCTGCAAAAACTCTATGACGCCGGTGTCCGGCGGCTGTATTTGGGCATCGAGAGCGGCCTGGACGATGTGCTTGCCTTCATGCGCAAGGATCATAACCTGCAGCAGGCCTATGAACAGATCGCCCGGATGCAGAAGATCGGCCTGATCTTCTGCGCCCATATGATGACCGGCATCGCGGGCAAGGGCCGCTGGCTGGAGAACGCGGAAGCCACGGCGGAATTCTTCAATCGGACAAGGCCGGAGCGGATCATCAATTTCAGCCACTTCGTCCATAAGCGGGCACCTCTGTACCGGGACGTGGAGGCCGGACGGTTTACCCCTTCCGACGAGGTGGAGAACCTCCGGGAGGCCCGGCGGCTCATTGAGCTGCTTCAGTGCGAGACTTCATTCGACGGCTTCCACGATGTGGTCATCGAGCAGCGCTTCCGGGGCCAGCTGCCGAAGGACAGGGAAAAGCTCTTGGCACAGATTGACAAAGCCATCGAAAAATGGCAGGACAATCCCCCGGAGATCAAGGTTTATCCGTAAGCAAAGGGCCACCGCTTTGGCGGTGGCCTTCGTTTTGGGCATGATAAATTATTGTTTACGGTAACATCTTTCGAGGATATTGTAGGGGCGATCATTGATCGCCCGCGCGGTACGCTGTGCGGATTCGCCAATATCCGATGCGAATTCGTACATTTCCCTGCCGGGCGCTCAATGAGCGCCCCTACATTCACACCGTCACGTTGTGCGGATAAACGATAATTTACCGCAGCAGAAGTATCCATACAAAAAGGACCACCGCCTTGGCGATGGTCCTCTTATTTACTTTGCAGCCTGCTCGCAGTAGATGCAGCGGTAAACGCCCTTCTTCCGGTCAGTCAGCTTGAACTCGTGGATGATTCCCTGCTCCACAGAGGCGATGCACCGGGGATTGCGGCACTTGATAACGCCCACCACCCGCTCGGGCAGGGCCAGCTTCTTCTGCTCGGCCACCTCGCCGTCACGGATGATGTTGACGGTGATGCCGGGATCCAGATAGCCCAGCACATCCAGATCGATGTCCAGATGGGTGCTGATCTTGATGATGTCCTTCTTGCCCATTTTGGGGCTGTCGGCGTTCTTGATCAGGGCCACGGTGCAGTCCAGCTTGCCCAGATTCAGCACGTTGTAGATGTTCATGCCGTTGCCGGGGGTGATATGGTCCAGGACGATGCCGTTTTCGATATGTCCGATCTTCATACGGTTACCTCCAGCATTTTCAGGATCAGGGCCATGCGGATGAACATGCCGTTTTTGGCCTGGGGGAAGTAGGCGGCTCTGGGATCGTCGTCCACGGTGACGGAGATCTCGTTCACACGGGGCAGGGGATGCATGACGATCATGTCCTTCTTGGCGGGCTCCAGCTTGTCGGGGGTCAGGATGTAGGTGTCCTTCAGACGGATGTAGTCCGCCTCGTTGAAGAACCGCTCCCGCTGGACACGGGTCATGTACAGCACATCCAGCTCAGGCATGACCTCTTCCATGGTGGAAACTTCCTTGTACTCGATGCCGCGGCTTTCCAGCTCGTCCTCAATGATGTACCGGGGGAACTTCAGCTCCTCGGGGGAGATGAACACGAACTTGATGCCGGAGTATCGGGCCATAGCGGCAACCAGGGAGTGGACGGTGCGGCCGAACTTCAGGTCGCCGCACAGGCCGATGGTCAGACCCTCAAAGGTGTGCTTGTAGCGCCAGATGGTCAGCAGGTCCGTCAGGGTCTGGGTGGGATGGTTGTGGGCGCCGTCACCGGCGTTGATGATGGGCACACCGGCCCGGCGGGCAGCCACCACAGGGGCGCCCTCCTTGGGATGACGCATGACGATCAGGTCGGCGTAGCAGCCCACGGTCTGGACGGTGTCAGACAGGCTCTCACCCTTGGAGGTGGAGGAGGAACCGGCCTCGCTGAAGCCCACCACGCTGCCGCCCAGGCGGTGCATGGCGGATTCAAAGCTGAGCCGGGTCCGGGTGGAGGGCTCGAAGAACAGGGCGGCCATCAGCTTGTGGCGGCAGGCGTCCTGATACTTCACGGGATTGGCGATAATATCCTCAGCGACACTGATCAGATCCTGGATCTCCTCCACGGTCAGGTCGGTGATGTTCATGAGGTTCTTCATTACTTAGCTCCGTTCACGGCCAGGTAATTCTTGATCCGGGTGACGTTCTCCTCGTTGGCAGGATCCTCTTCCAGGTACTCGATGATGTCGTAGACGTCAACCACGGAGTACACGGGGAAGCCGAACTGCTCCTCGATCTCCTGCATAGCGCCCTTCTCGGTCTGGCCCTTTTCCTTACGGTCAACCATGATGAAGGTGGCGATGACCTTGGTGTCCTTCAGGTGGGACAGGATCTCCATGGACTCCCGGATGGCGGTGCCGGCGGTGATCACGTCCTCAATGATGACGATCTCTTCACCAGCCTGGGGCACATAGCCCACGAAGGTGCCGCCTTCGCCGTGGTCCTTGACCTCCTTACGGTTGAAGAAGAAGGGCACGTTCAGGCCGTTCTTGCTCAGGGCAACGGCAGCGGAAATGGACAGGGAAATGCCCTTGTAGGCGGGGCCGTAGAGGACGGCGGGCTTGTTGCCCAGCTTGTCGAAATAGGCCTTGGCGTAGAACTCGCCCATCTTGGTGATCTGGTCACCGGTTTTGATCATACCGGCGTTGATGAAGTAGGGGATCTTACGGCCGGACTTGGCGGTGAAGTCACCGAACTTCAGAACACCGGCACCCTGCAGGAACTCAATAAACTCTCTCTTGTAAGCTTCCATTTATATATCCTCCGAATTTATTTGTAGGGCGGGGTCATGACCCCGCCGGGCAGTAACGATGATTGAGCGTGTGATGCAGAAGGAAAGCCAGGGGCTGCACTGGAAACTGACAACTCACGCCCGGAGGTGCGTCGGCGGGGTCGTGACCCCGCCCTACACACAGTGCTTAATTAATCACAAAATTCAGCCACGCAGCGGTTGTAGGCTGCCACGGGGTCGGCAGCGGCGGTGATGGGACGGCCCACCACGATGTAGTCGGAGCCGATCTCCTTGGCGGCGGCGGGGGTCATGACACGCTTCTGGTCGCCCACATCGCCGTCGGCGAAGCGGACACCGGGGGTGATGGTCAGGAAGTTCTTACCACACTTGTCGTGGACCTTGCCTGCCTCCAGGGGGGAACAGACGATGCCGTCCAGGCCGGATTCCTCGGCGCACTTGGCGTAGTGCATGACAACCTCGTCGATGGGAGCGTGGATCATCAGATCGTTCTCCATGGACTCCTGGTCGGTGGAGGTCAGCTGGGTCACGGCGATCAGCAGGGGGCGAGTGCCGTCGGGGCGGGTCAGACCCTCCAGAGCGGCCTTCATCATATTCTTGGTGCCGGCGGCGTGGAGGTTGGTGATGTCCACATCCAGGCGGGACAGCACGTTCATAGCCTTCTTGACAGTGTTGGGGATATCATGCAGCTTCAGATCCAGGAAGATCTTGTGACCCCGGGCCTTGATCTCCTTGACGATGGCGGGGCCTTCTGCGTAGTACAGCTCCATGCCGATCTTCAGGAAGGGCTTGCGCTCGCAGTCGGCAAACTTGTCCAGGAATGCAAAGGTGGCTTCCGCAGAAGCAAAATCACATGCAACAATAACGTCCTTACCCATTACTTTACGCCTCCAATAATTTCACTTAAGTTGTTGATATTGTACTTAGCCATAACTTCGGGCAGGTCCCGCACGATGTCACGGCAGATATACGGATTGACCAGGTTGGCAGCGCCCACTTCCACAGCGGTGGCGCCTGCCAGCATCATTTCGATGACGTCCTCAGCGCTGCTGACGCCGCCCATGCCCACCACGGGGATATTCACCGCCTTGGCCACCTGGTAGACCATCCGGACGGCCACCGGGAAGATGGCGGGGCCGGAGAAGCCGCCCATGGTGTTGGCGATGACGGGCTTGCGGTTGCGCAGATTGATGCGCATGCCGAGCAATGTGTTGATCAGGCTGATGCCGTCGGCGCCTGCGTCCTCGCAGGCCTTGGCGATGGAAACAATGTCGGTGACATTGGGAGAGAGCTTAATGATCACAGGCTTGGTGGTGACAGCCTTCACCGCCCGGGTCACTTCTGCGGCGGCCTCCGGCTGGGTGCCGAAGCTCATGCCGCCGCCGTGGACGTTGGGGCAGGAGACGTTGACCTCCAGCCAGCCCACCTGTTCCTCTTTATCCAGCTTTTCGCAGGTGTAGGCATAGTCTTCAACGCTGAAGCCGGAGACATTTGCCATCACAGGCTTGTGGAAGCACTGTTTCAGCAGAGGCAGCTCATGGGAGATGACCTTCTCCACGCCGGGATTCTGCAGACCCACGGCATTGATCATACCATTGGGGCATTCCGCGATCCGGGGAGTGGGGTTGCCGAACCGGGGGTCCTTGGTGGTGCCCTTGAAGGAGAAGGAGCCCAGACAGTTGATGTCATAGAGCTCGGCAAACTCGTAGCCGTAGCCGAAGGTGCCGGAGGCGGGGATCACAGGGTTATCCAGCTCAATACCGCAGAGATTGACTTTGGTGTTTACCATAAGATATCCTCCTTCTTCATCACGGGGCCTTCCTTGCAGATGCGCTTGTAGCCGGTGAGGGTCTTGCAGGAGCAGCCCATGCAGGCGCCGAAGCCGCAGCCCATCCGCTCCTCAAAGCTCATCTGGCCGGAGGTATTGGTTGCCTTGTAAACGGCCTTCAGCATGGGCTCCGGGCCGCAGGTGTAGAAATAAGTATAGCTTGCGGGCAGGGCGTCGGTGACGAAGCCCTTGACGCCGTAGGAGCCGTCCACGGTGGTGACCGTCACGTCGCAGCCCAGAGCCTTGAATTCGTTTTCGTAGAAAATTTCGCTTTCGGTGTTGAAGCCCAGGATCACGCTGACCTTCTTGCCCTCGCCAATAAGCTTCTTAGCCAGGTTGTACATGGGGGGCACGCCTACGCCGCCGCCCAGCAAAACGGGGTTGCTGCCGGAGAGAGTCAGATCGTAGCCGTTGCCCAGACCAGTCAGAATATCCAGCTTTTCGCCGGACTTCATGCCAGCCATGGCTTCAGTACCCTTGCCGACCACCTTGTAGATGATGGTCAGGGTCTCTGCGTCGTAGTCGCAGACGGAGATGGGCCGCCGCAGGAACAGTCCGTCCAGCTGGATGTTCACGAACTGGCCGCAGTTGGTGACGGCAGAGGTGTCGCCGGAGAGGACCATCTTGTATACGTCACGAGTCAATGCCTCGTTGCTGATGATAGTGAAAATGGATTGTTTCATGGATTCCATCCTTTCCGCATTTTTGCGGCGAAACCGCTGAACCTTCCCCCGGGGGAAGGTGGCGCGAAGCGCCGGAAGAGGAACGGCGAGATGTTGGATTTGGAACGCAGCGAGTGATAACGGCAGAAAGCTGCAACTTGCAACCTTTATGCTTCGGTGCAGTCTGTCCGTTAGATATCGCCATTCCTCTTCCGACCCGCCTGGCGGCGGCCCACCTTCCCCTCGGGGGAAGGTATGGGCGCTGCGCGCCAGTGAATTAAGCGTCGATGGTGGAGATAGTCAGAGTGGTCTCTTCCAGCACGTCCAGCAGAGCCTTGACGGTATCCAGAGCGGTGAACATGGTCACGTTGTACTCGGTAGCCACCTGGCGCAGCAGGGCACCGTCGTTGTGGGCGGTGGAGCCGGGGTCCTTGGTGTTGATGAAGTAGGCGATGTGGCCCTGGCGCATGGCGTTGGGGATCTCATCGCTGCCGTCGCTGACCTTGCTCAGGGCATGGGTGCGGATGCCGTGGTTCTTCAGGAACTTGGCGGTGCCGTGGGTGGCCTCGATGTTGAAGCCCAGCTGGTAGAACCGGCGGATCAGAGGCAGAGCCTCCTCCTTATCCTGGTCGGCGATGGTGGCAAAGACAGTGCCGTAGTTCTGCAGGTGCATGCCGGAGGCCTGGAGGGCCTTGTACAGGGCGCGGGTCATGGTCCGGTCGTAGCCGATGGCCTCGCCGGTGGACTTCATCTCGGGGGACAGGTAGGCGTCCAGACCACGGATCTTGTTGAAGGAGAAGACGGGAGCTTTCACATAGAAGCGGTCCTTCTCATCGGGATAGATGTCGAAGATGCCCTGCTCCTTCAGACTCTTGCCCAGGATGACCTCGGTGGCGATATCAGCCAGGGAGTAGCCGGTGGCCTTAGACAGGAAGGGAACGGTACGGGAGGAACGGGGGTTCACCTCGATGATGAACACGTTGTCATCCTTGTCCACGATGAACTGGATGTTGAACAGGCCCACGATGCCGATGCCCAGGCCCAGCTTCTTGGCGTACTGCAGGATGATACCCTTGACCTTGTTGGAGATGGAGAAGGAGGGGTAGACGGAGATGGAGTCGCCGGAGTGGACGCCGGTGCGCTCCACCAGCTCCATGATGCCGGGGACGAACACATCCCGGCCGTCGCAGATGGCGTCAATCTCCACCTCACGGCCCTGGATATACTTGTCAACCAGAACAGGCTTGTCCTCGTCGATCTCAACGGCGGTGCGCAGGTAGTGGCGCAGCTGCTCCTCGTTGGCCACGATCTGCATGGCACGGCCGCCCAGCACGAAGGAGGGACGGACCAGCACGGGGTAGCCGATCTCAGCGGCGGCGGCGATGCCGTCCTCCAGCTTGGTCACGGCCTGGCCCTTGGCCCGGGGGATGTTCAGCTCGTTGAGCAGGTTTTCGAAAGCGTTCCGGTCCTCAGCCTTGTCGATGGCGGCGCAGTCGGTGCCGATAATCTTCACGCCCCGGTCATGGAGGGGCTGGGCCAGGTTGATGGCGGTCTGGCCGCCCAGGGAGGCGATGACACCGTCGGGCTTCTCAAACTCGATGATGTTCATCACATCCTCGGTGGTCAGAGGCTCGAAGTACAGCTTGTCAGCGGTGGTGTAGTCGGTGGAGACGGTTTCGGGGTTGTTGTTGATGATGATGGCCTCGTAACCGGCGTTCTTGATGGTCATGACCGCGTGGACGGTGGAGTAGTCGAATTCCACACCCTGGCCGATACGGATGGGGCCTGCGCCCAGCACCACGATCTTCTTGCGGTTCGTCAGGATGGAGGCGTTTTCGCCCTGGTAGGAGGAGTAGAAGTAGGGGATATAGGCGCCGGTGTGGCAGGTGTCCACCATCTTGAACACGGGGAAGATGTTGTGGGCCTTGCGCAGGTTGTAGACGTCGATCTCCTTCACATTCCACAGCTTGGCGATGAACTTATCGGAGAAGCCCATGGCCTTGGCGGCCTTGAAGGTCTCCACATCCCGGGAAGCGGAGAGCTTGCGCTCCATGTCCACAATGTTGCGGACGGCTTCCAGGAAATAGGAAGTGATCTGGGTGATCTCGTGGATGGTCTCCACAGTCACGTCCCGGCGCAGCAGCTCGGCGATGGCGAAGATGTTGTCATCCCGGAACTCGGCGATATACTGCAGCAGCTCGCCGGTGGTCTTGTCATCGAACTTGGGCAGGTGGAAGTGGCAGGCGCCGATCTCCAGGGAGCGGACGGACTTCAGCAGGCACTCCTCCAGGTTGGAGCCGATGCCCATGACCTCGCCGGTGGCCTTCATCTGGGTGCCCAGCTTGTTGGTGGCAG
The DNA here is from genome assembly GCA_015067615.1 of Oscillospiraceae bacterium. Lineage (GTDB taxonomy): Bacteria > Bacillota > Clostridia > Oscillospirales > Oscillospiraceae > Faecousia. The sequence continues at coordinate 45,852 of SVMD01000003.1, read as the reverse complement.
AGGCGAACTTGTCGAAGGGGAACCGGGGCAGCTTGGCGATGACGTAGTCCAGCTTGGGCTCAAAGGCTGCGTTGGTGTTGGCAATCTTGATGTCCTCCAGGGCCATACCCACGGCGATCTTGGCGGTGACCCGGGCGATGGGGTAGCCGGAAGCCTTGGAAGCCAGAGCGGAGGAGCGGGAAACTCTGGGGTTGACCTCGATGAGGTAGTACTCAGAGGTGTTGGGGTTCAGGGCATATTGGACATTGCAGCCGCCTTCGATCTTCAGCTCGCGGATGATCTTGATGGCGGAGTCGTTGAGCATCTTCTCATCCTCTTTGGAGAGGGTCATGATGGGAGCCACAACCAGAGAGTCGCCGGTGTGGACGCCCACAGGGTCGATGTTCTCCATGCCGCAGATGGTGATGGCATGGTCATTGGAGTCGCGCATGACCTCGAACTCGATCTCCTTGTAGCCCTTGACGGACTTTTCAATCAGAACCTGATGGACAGGAGACAGGTTGAAGGCGTTGATGCCGATCTCCATCAGCTCTTCCTCGTTGTAGGCAAAGCCGCCGCCGGTGCCGCCCAGGGTGAAGGCGGGACGCAGGACCACAGGGTAGCCGATGCGCTTGGCAGCTTCCTTGGCCTCCTCCAGGGAGTAGGTGATCTCGGAGGGGATAACGGGCTCGCCGATGGACTGGCACATCTCCTTGAACATCTCCCGGTCCTCAGCCCGCTCGATGGAAGCGGAGGAGGTACCCAGCAGCTTCACCCGGCACTCCTTCAGGACGCCCTTCTTCTCCAGTTGCATGGCCAGGTTCAGGCCGGTCTGACCGCCGATGCCGGGGACGATGGCGTCGGGACGCTCATAGCGGATGATCTTGGCGATATACTCCAGGGTCAGGGGCTCCATGTAGACCTTGTCGGCGATGACGGTGTCGGTCATGATGGTGGCGGGGTTAGAGTTGCACAGCACAACCTCGTAGCCCTCTTCCCGCAGGGCCAGGCAGGCCTGGGTGCCGGCGTAGTCGAACTCAGCGGCCTGGCCGATGACGATGGGGCCGGAGCCGATGATCAGAATCTTTTTGATGTCTGTTCTCTTTGCCATTGTTATTTCTCCTCCTAAGAAACTTGAAACTCTATTGTAGGGCGGGGGCTTGCCCCCGCCGGGTAACGCTTGCCTGTGTCACGGCGGGGGCGAGCCCCCGCCCTACGTTAGCCAGCGGAATATACGATTTTGCCGTCGCAGACGGTGGCGATGCACTTGCCGTAGACCTGCCAGCCCTCAAAGGGTGTGGCCTTGCCCAGGGACAGGAAGTCGTCAGGGTCCACAACATCCACAGCGTCCAGGTCCCACACGGTGAAGTCATTGCCGCAGGGAATGCCGAAGCGCTCTCTGGGGTTCTTCACCAGCAGGTCGATGAGCTTTTCCAGGGTGATGATACCGCTCTTTACCAGATAAGTGTAGCAGATTGGGAAGGCAGTTTCAATGCCTACCACACCAAAAGCGCTCTTTTCCAGGCCCTTTGCCTTCTCCTCGGCGGAGTGGGGGGCATGGTCGGTGGCAATGCAGTCGATAGTGCCGTCGATAATGCCCTGAATCAGGGCTTCCCGGTCCTCGGCAGAGCGCAGAGGGGGATTCATCTTGAAGCGGCCCTCCTCCTGCAGGAAGGAATCGTCCATCACAAGATAGTGGGGGCCGGTTTCACACGTCACGTCCACACCCTCGGCCTTGGCCTTGCGGATGATGTCCACACTCTCCTTGGTGGAGATGTGGCAGACGTGGTACTTGCAGCCGATCTCCTTCACCAGCTCCAGGTCCCGGGCGATCTGAGCCCATTCGCTCTCGGAGCAGATGCCCCGATGGCCATGCTCCCTGGCGTACTCACCGTCATGAATGTAGCCGCCGCGGAGCAGCTCGTTGACTTCGCAGTGGGCCACGATGGGCACATTCAGCTCTTTGGCTTTCATCATGGCCGCGCGCATCATGTCGTCGTTCTGAACGCCCTTACCGTCGTCGGAAAAGCCGATGACGTTGGCTGCCATGCCTTCCAGATCTGCCAGGACTTCGCCCTTTTCGCCCACAGTGATGGCACCGTAGGGGAAAACATGGATGCAGGCGCCTTCCCGGATCAGCTTCAGCTGCTCATTTAAGTGTTCGACGCTGTCAGGGACGGGATTCAGGTTGGGCATGGTGCACACCGCGGTATAGCCGCCCCGGGCGGAAGCGGCAGAGCCGGTGACCATGGTCTCTTTATAAGAAAAGCCCGGCTCGCGGAAATGCACATGCACATCACAAAAGCCGGGGAAAACCGTATAACGGGAATCGTCAAAACGAGAAAATTCGGGGGTGGAAACGGCGGCACAGATGCCATCGGAAACAGCATGACCCAGGGATGCGGAAATGATCTTTGCGTTCGTCATAGTGTTCTCCTTTCTGCTGATTTCATCCTAAAAAAATGTCCTGCCGGGGACGGCAAGACGCTCAATAAGGGGTAACCGGGGAGAGCCCGGCTTGCCGTATTTATCTTTGGAATTATACCATAAACAATCAGAATGTGTCAATGGAAAAAGTTGCATAAAAAGCGCACCGCATTTTTGCGGTGCGCTTGGGTAATGCGTTATCTGCGTTTCCAGGTGTTGTGGCTGAACAGGACCAGCATGGGGAAGATCTCCAGACGGCCTGCCAGCATGGCCCAGGAAAGGACCAGCTTGCTTAAGGGGGAGTAGGCGGAGAAATTGCAGGTGGGACCCACCGCCTCGAAGCCGGGACCGATATTGTTGAAGGTACACAGCACCGCGGAGAAATTGGTGCCGATGGAGAAGCCGTCCAGGGAGATGATCAGAAATACCGAGAAAATGATGATCACATAGGCGGCCAGGTAGGCGTTGGTGTTGTCCAGGATCTTCTGGTCCACCACATGGCCGTTGTTTCTCACCAGCTCCACCTTCCGGGGGCTGATGACCTGGCGGATGTTCCGGGTCAGGCTCTTGAAGATCAGCAGAACACGGGCCACCTTGATGCCGCCGCCGGTGGAACCGGCGCTGGCGCCGCAGACCATCAGCAGCAGGATCAGCGTCTTGGAGAAGGCAGGCCACAGGTCAAAATCCGTGGTGGCATAGCCGGTGGTGGTGATGATGGAGCCCACCTGGAAAGCAGCGTGGCGGATAGTTTCCTCCAGTGTGGGGTACAGGTGGCGGATATTCAGGCAGATCAGCACAATGCTGACAAAAATGATACCGAAATAGGTCCGCAGCTCCTCATCCTTGAACACGCTTTTAAACTGCTTCAGGAGCAGCAGGTAGTAGCAGCTGAAGTTCACGCCGAAGAGGATCATGAACACCGTGGTCACATTCTGCAGATAGGGGCTGTAGGAGGCGAGAGAGTCGTTCTTTACGCCGAAACCGCCGGTGCCGGCGGTGCCAAAGGCGTGACAGACCGCCTCGAACAGAGGCATATCGCCCAGCAGCAGGAAAATGATATCCAGAACCGTCAGACCGATATACAGCAGGTACAGGATACCTGCGGTCTTGCGCATTTTGGGAACCAGCTTGCCCACGTTGGGGCCGGGGGATTCGGCTCTCAGCAGGTGCATGGTAAATCCCTGACCCTTCTGACCGGTAAAGGCCAGCAGGAACACCAGCACGCCCATGCCGCCCACCCAGTGGCTGAAGGAGCGCCAGTAGAGAATGCCGTGGGACAGCTCTTCCACCGCGGGTACGATGGAGGCACCGGTGGTGGTGAAGCCGGAGACGATCTCGAAGAAAGCGTCCACATAGCTGGGAATCTCCCGGGAGATATAGAAGGGCAGGCAGCCCAGCAAGCTCAGCACGATCCAGCTGACGCTGACACAGACCAGTCCTTCCCTGGCCTGGAAGGCGCTGGGGGCACCCTTGCACAGCAGGTACAGCGCCACAGAGATGGCGGCGGTGATGGCGATGGTGATGGCAAAAGCCCGAACGGCATGGCCCTCGCCGTAGCCCATACTGATGCATAACGCGGGGATCATAAAGAACGCTTCGATGAACAGAATCTGGGAAATGAAGCGTCCCATCATTTTATAGTTCATACTGTAGCCTCTTATTCAAAGATATCGTTCAGCTGCCGCACCTGGGTGTCGCCCCGGGTGACCACCACGACTACGCTGTCGCCCTTGTGGAACATGGAGTCACCGTTGGGGATCTCGGTCCAGGCACCGTGGGTGATGCTGGCGATCAGCACATTGGGCTTGGGCTTCAGATTCTTCAGGGGGATGTCGCAGTGCTTGTTGTTCTTATCCACCACAAATTCCATGGCCTCGACCTGGCCGTCGGCAATGGAATGGACGGACACGGCGGCACCGGTCTGATTCTGCATGGCCCGGACATAGCGGACGATATTGCTGACCACCAGATCCTTGGGACATACCACGCTGCCCAGGTTCAGGGTATCCAGAATGTTGCGGTTGGAGGCCTTGCCCAGCTTGGTGATGACCAGGGGAAGCCCTGCGTTTTCGGCGTAGAGGGAGACGATCATATTCAGCTCATCCTCACCGGTCAGGGTTACCAGCGCATCGTAATTTCTCAGGTTTTCGCTTTCCAGCAGCTCCGGATCGGCTGCGTCGCCCAAAATGACCTCTGCCTCCGGCAGCAGAGTCTTGATCTCGTTGCAGCGGGCTTCGCTGCGCTCCACGATCTTGACGCTCATGCCGCTCTTCAGCAGGGAGGAGGCCAGATAATAGCACACATTGCCCGCACCGCAGATCAGAACGCTGCGGACCCGGCGGGTGATGATGTTTAAGTTTTTCAGAAGCAGGGACAGGTTCTTGGTGGGTGCGGTGACGAAGACCCGGTCGCCCTCCTGGAAGGTGAACAAACCTGAGTTGGGGACCATGGCCTTGCCGTCCCGGAGGACCGCGCAGATCAGCACCCGGCACTTGATGATGGCGTGCAGTTCCATGAGCTTGGCATTCAGCAGCTTGCTGGTTTTGTCGATCTTCAGCTCCACGATCTCGGTACGGCCCTTGGCGAAAACCTCACGGCGCAGGAAGCCGGGCAGCTTGATCAGCCGTTCGATTTCTCTGGCGGCTCGGCGCTCGGGGTTGATGGACATGGACAGACCGAAGATATCCCGCATCTGGAAGATCTGCTCGTCATACTCGGGGTTGCGGATCCGGGCGATGGTATGCAGCTTGGGGTTGATGCCGTGGGCAATGGCGCAGCACAGCAGATTCACTTCGTCAGCGTTGGTGGCGGCGATGAGCAGATCCGCATCCCTGACGCCCGCTTCCAGCAGGGTATCCATGGAGGCACAGTTGCCCTGGACGGTAAACACGTCATAACGCTCGCTGCTGTCCTCCAGGACCCGCAGATTGGTGTCGATGACGGTGATGTCGTAACCCTCGGAGGAGAGCTGACGGGCCAGGGCGGAGCCCACTTTGCCGTCGCCTGCAATGATAATATTCATAAAATCACCTCGTGGTAATTTGTGAGATTTCGGACTTATCCTGTATTATAGCATTTTCCTCATCGAATGACAATAGGCGGAAAGTTAAGACCCGGGAAATAATTGCAGACAGAAAAATAGCAAAGAAAGAAGTTAACGATGCTTACAAAAATTGTTGACAAATCCGGGGAGCCATGATACAATCCCGAAAGTTGATAAATCAACAATATAAATCGGAGGTTTGAACATTCATGATTGGCAGATTCGAGCAGTTCTGCACGGCCATTGCAAGTATTCAGCATTCCCTTACCAAAATCGAGCGCATGGAAATGGAGAAATACGGTCTTAAGGGCCCCCATGCCCAGTGCCTGCTGGTAATGGAGCGCAATATGGAGGGCATTACCGCCGCGGAACTGTGCGCGACCTGTGAGAAGGATAAGGCAGCCATCTCCCGGACCCTGGCGGAGCTGGAGGCAGCGGGCATGATCGCCCGGCTGGATCCCAACGGCAAGCGCTACCGCTCCCGGCTGTACCTGACGGAAAAGGGAAAAGCTGTGGCCAAAAATGTCAATGACCGGGTGCACCAGGCGGTGTCACAGATCAGTGAAGGCTACGACGTGGAAACCCGGGAGATTTTTGTCCATGTGCTGGACGTGATCGCGGAAAGCCTGCAAACCTTGTCCAAGAATTTCATGGATGAGGAAATTTCCGCATAAATAAGGAGATTACCATGCCCGTAAAAATTATTGTGGATTCCACCGCGGATCTGCGTTCCCAGATTGCAGACCGGGTGAAGATCGTTCGCCTGACAATTCGCTTCGGCGATCGGGAGTATATTGACGGCGTCACCATCGACAGCCATAAGTTCTATGAGATGCTGGTGGAAAGCGATGAGCTGCCCACCACCAGCCAGGCTACCCCCTTCGCCTTTGAGGAGGCCTTCCGGGAGGCGGTGGAGGAGGGCTTTGACGTGGTGTGCATCACCTGCACCTCCAAGCTCTCCGGCACCCACCAGAGCGCCGTGATCGCTGCGGAGGAGTTCCCCGGCAAAGTCTTTGTGGTGGACAGCCAGTCCATTGCCCTGGGCAGCGCCATTCTGACGGAATATGCCCTGGAGCTTCAGGACAAGGGCCTCAGTGCTGAGGAGATTGCCTGGAAGCTGCTGCAGAAGCGGGAGAAGGTGCGGCTCATTGCCATGCTGGACACCCTGGAATACCTGAAAAAGGGCGGCCGCATTTCCAAGACCGTGGCCTTTGCCGGCGGTATGCTGAACATCAAGCCGGTGATCTGCATCGAAAACGGTGAGATCAAGGTCCTGGGCAAGGCCCGGGGCTCCCGGCAGGGCAACAACCTGCTGGTCCAGGAAATCCAGAAAGCCGGCGGCGTGGACTTCAGAAAGCCCCTGCTGTTAGGTTACACAGGTCTCAGCGACACGCTGCTGCAAAAGTATATTGCCGATAGCACCGCCCTCTGGGAGGGCCGGGTGGAGCAGCTGCCTGTCCGGATCGTAGGCAGTGTAGTGGGCACCCATGTAGGTCCCGGTGCCGTGGCAGTGGCCTTTTTCAGCGCGGAAGCATAACGTTCACCCCGGTTCATTTTGAACCGGGGTTAGCGCGTTGGCATGGCAACAGAAGCCTTTTGATTCTTCCACATACTGGATTTCGCCATTGTGAAATTCTACAATAATTGCGCAAGGCGCAAAATTCCAGAAAAAAACCGTTGAAAAATCCCATTGACTGCGGTATAACTAATGTGTGATTTTTTTGATTCTAATCCGACTGCGGCATCCGTGGCCGGGGAAATGAGGTATCATTTATGGCAAGAAATGTTGGTACAATTTCCAGAGGTATTCGCTGCCCCATCATCCGTGAGGGCGACGACATGGCCTCCATTGTTGTCAATTCCGTTCTGGAAGCTGCCGCTTCCGAAGGCTTCGAGATGCGCGACCGTGACGTGGTCGCCGTCACCGAGTCTGTGGTGGCCCGTGCTCAGGGCAACTACGCTTCCGTGGACGCCATTGCCAAGGACGTGAAGGCTAAGCTGGGCGGCGAGACTGTGGGCGTTATTTTCCCCATCCTGTCCCGTAACCGTTTCGCTATCTGCCTGCGGGGCATCGCAAGAGGCTCCAAGAAGGTGGTCCTGATGCTCTCCTACCCCTCTGACGAGGTGGGCAACGAGCTGGTTTCTCTGGACAAGCTGGACGAGGCCGGTATCAACCCCTACTCCGACGTGCTGACCGAGAAGGAGTACCGCAAGCTCTTCGGTGAGAATCTGCACCCCTTCACTCTGGTGGACTACGTCAAGTACTACGGCGACCTGATCCGGGAAGAGGGCGCTGAGGCTGAGATCATCTTCGCCAACAATCCCCGTGTGATCCTGAACTACACCAAGAACGTGCTGCACTGCGATATCCACACCCGCGCCCGCACCCATCGCATCCTGCTGGCTAACGGCGGCGAGCGTGTCTGCGGTCTGGACGACATCCTGAACGAGTCCGTGGACGGCAGCGGCTACAACGAGAAGTACGGCCTGCTGGGTTCCAACAAGGCCACCGAGGGTACCATCAAGCTCTTCCCCAAGGAATGCACCGACCTGGTCCTGGACATCCAGAAGAAGTTCAAGGATGCCTGCGGCAAGCACATCGAAGTCATGGTCTACGGCGACGGCGCTTTCAAGGATCCCGTGGGCAAGATCTGGGAGCTGGCTGACCCCGTTGTCTCCCCCGCCTACACCCCCGGCCTGGAGGGCACTCCCAATGAGCTGAAGCTGAAGTACCTGGCTGACAATGACTTCGCTGACCTCAGCGGCGACGCGCTGAAGGCTGCCATCGAAGAGAAGATCCGCGAGAAGGGCGACCTGGCCGGCTCCATGGCCTCCCAGGGCACCACCCCCCGCCGCCTGACCGACCTGATCGGCTCCCTGTGCGACCTGACCTCCGGCTCCGGCGACAAGGGCACCCCCGTGATCCTGGTTCAGGGCTATTTCGACAACTACACCAACTAAGATATAACACGGTAAGGCGGCGTGGACAACCACGCCGCCTTTTTTAATGTACAACATAAATTATCGTTTAGCGTAATACCTTCCCCCTGGGGGGAAGGTGCCCCGAAGGGGCGGATGAGGGGACAGCAGCAGGAAAACCGTTGCATTTCCAGTTATCGTAGTATAGTCCCCTCATCAGTCACCGCTTACGCGGTGCCAGCTTCCCCCCAGGGGGAAGCTTTTGTAAACGACAATTTATCCCCCCAATGTAACCTTGTCACATACTATTTCCTTTTTCCGGGGTATACTGGAAAAAACGAAAAAGGAGCGAATGCTATGCAATATCTGGTTTCCTTTCTGGAAGGTGTTATCACCTTCATTTCCCCCTGTCTGCTGCCCATGCTGCCCATTTACATCTCCTATTTTGCCGGCGGTGGTGAGCGGAGCGTGGGCAAGACCGTAAAAGGCGCCCTGGGCTTCGTGCTGGGCTTTACGGCTGTATTCGTGGCCATGGGTGCCCTGGCCGGTACCATCGGCGGCTTCCTGAGTAAATACCAGGCTCTGGTGAATATCCTCTGCGGCGCGGTGGTGGTGATCTTTGGTCTGAATTACCTGGGCCTGCTGAAATTCAACCTGTTTAAGGGCCGGGGACATGACCTGGATACGGATCAAATGGGCTTTTTCTCTGCCTTCCTCTTTGGCATCATCTTCTCCGTGGGCTGGACCCCCTGTGTGGGCGTGTTCCTGGGTTCCGCTCTGATGCTGGCCAGCCAGCAGGGCAGCATGATCCAGGGCGTTGTGATGCTGCTGTTCTATTCCGCCGGACTGGGCCTGCCCTTCATCCTCAGCGCCATTCTCATCGATCAGCTGAAGGGTGCCTTCAACTGGGTGAAAGCCCATTATGACATCATCAACAAAATCTGCGGTGTGGCGCTGATCCTTGTGGGCATTGCCATGGCCACCGGAACCCTGGGCCGCATCCTGAATCTGCTGAGTTAAGGAGGACATTATGAACAGAAAAACACTTTTGATCCTCTGTCTGGTTTTTGTGGCCCTGATGCTGGGCGCAGCGGGACTGTACAACGCCCTGGCAGATGATGTGCAGCTGGGCGGACTGGCCACTACCCCTCCCGAGACCCAGGTACCTGCGGAAGCCACCGAAGAAGCCACCCCGGAGACCGGCGAAACCCAGCCCACGGAACCCCCTGCCAACATTGCTCCGGACTTTACCATGCTGGACATGGACGGCAACGAGGTGACCCTGGCGGAATTTTTCGGCAAGCCCATCATCCTGAATTTCTGGGCCAGCTGGTGTGGCCCCTGCAAGATGGAAATGCCGGAGATCCAGGATTTCTATGAGAAATACGGCGAAAACATCCACTTCCTTGCGGTCAGTGTGGACGACAGCGTGGATACCGCCAAGACCTTTATCGAAACGGAAGGCTACACCTTCCCGGTGTACTTTGACACCACTTCCATGGGTGCCTACACCTACGGCGCCAGCAGCATCCCCCTGACCTTCTTCATTGACGCGGAGGGGAATCTGACGGCCTACTATATGGGCGCCATGAGCGCAGATATCCTGCAGCAGGGCGTGGACATGATCTATACCCCGGAAACGGCGGAATGAGTCTGCGAAGTAAATGATCGTTTAGCGTAATACCTTCCCCCTGGGGGGAAGGTGGCCCGAAGGGCCGGATGAGGGGACAGCAGCAGAAAAACCGTAGCATTTCCAGTCATGGTAGGGTATTCCCCTCATCAGTCACCGCTTACGCGGTGCCAGCTTCCCCCCAGGGGGAAGCTCTTGAAACGATAATTTACATGCGATGGCAAAGAAGAGCGCCCCGGCGGAAAGCCGGGGCGCTTTGTATGTATGGGTAATTACAGGGCAGCCTTGATCTTCTCGATCATTTCGGCATACTGCTCGTCGGTGAGCTTCACCAGGCCGGGGTTCATGGCGAAGGGGGTGCCCCACTCGTACTCGCCCTTGTACTTGGGAACCAGGTGGAAGTGCAGATGGCAGCCGCCGTCGCCGTAGGCGCCGTAGTTGACCTTGTCGGGGTTGAAAGCCTTGTGGATGGCCTTGGCAGCGGTGGCAACGTCAGCGAAGAACAGGTTGCGCTCTTCGTCGGAGATATCCACCAGCTCGGAGACATGGTCCTTATAAGCCACGATGACGCGGCCGGGATGGCTCTGCTCCTTGAACAGGATCAGCTGGGAGACCTGCAGATCACAGATCTTGATGCCGAAGCCAGCCAGGATCTCGCCGCCCATGCAGTAACCGCAGTTGCAATCTTTCATAGTAAATTACCTCTTTCGTGTAAAATTGACACCGGAAGGTGCCGCAAATTTCTGTCGAAATTATCCAATAAAAATTGTATCACAGGAAACGCAATTGGTCAAGGTGCTGTTGCAAAAACCCTGGTTCCTGTGGTATAATAGCAAAAAACAGAAGGGAAGTGACCCATATGGCTTACCTGATCATTGTTCTGGCGGCGTATTTGCTGGGCTCCTCCAGCATGGCCTATTGGCTATCCTTGATCAAAAAGGTGGATATCCGGAAAAACGGCTCCGGCAACTTAGGCGCCTCCAACGCGACGGTACTCTTTGGCTGGGGTGCGGGCGTCATTGTGGCGGTGCATGACATCGGCAAGGCGGTTCTTGCTGTGCTGCTGGCGAAGCTGCTGTTCCCGGAGCTGGAATATGCCGGAGCGGCAGCGGGCGTAGCCTGTGTTCTGGGCCATATTTTCCCCTTCTACCTGAAGTTTAAGGGGGGTAAGGGCCTGGCCTCTTTCTGGGGTATGATTCTGGCCCTGAACTGGAAGGTGGCCCTGGTTATGCTGGCACTGGGCCTGGTGATCACGGTGGTAACCGACTATATCTCGCTGGCGGCGTTGTCCATCTGTGTCACGGCCCCGGTGGGAATCTGGCTCACCACCGGCGGAATCGTGGTTCCGCTGATTTTGTGCATTGCCACGGTGGTGATGATCTTCAAGCATATTGAAAATATCCGAAGGATCCTGAACAATACGGAGATCGGCCTGCGCAGCACAGCAAAGGGCGAAAAACGGATGAAATAAGGTGAAAGCGCCGCCCGATGGGTGGCGCTTTTGTGGTAACTGGAAGAATAAGATAAATTATCGTTTAGCGTAATACCTTCCCCCTGGGGGGAAGGTGCCCCGAAGGGGCGGATGAGGGGACTGCAGTAGGAAACTGTTGCGTTTGCAGTCATCGCAGGGTAGTCCCCTCATCAGTCACCGCTTACGCGGTGCCAGCTTCCCCCCAGGGGGAAGCTCTTATAAACGATAATTTTTCCGCGCAAAAGAGCAGTGCCGCCCATTTGGGCGGCACTGCTTTTTTATCAGTGATTTTCCTTTACGGCGCCGGAGCGGTAGGCTTCCAGCAGATCCATCAGGTCGTCCACCTGGGTCTGAAGCCTCCGGCCCTCGTCGGTCTCGGCGATCTTCATGCGGTTTTCGATCTTTTCCAGCACGTACTCCTGGCCTTCAATGTCCTGATTCTTGTGAATCGCATTGTACTTTCCGGCAAAGGGCTGGTGGGCCACGATCCGGAAATACCGGGAGGAGAAGATCAGGGTGTAGCCGGCGATGCCGGAGGTGGGCTGGTAGGCCTTGCTGAAGCCGCCGTCGATGACGATCAGCTTGCCGCCGCCCTTGATGGGGCTCTCGCCCTTCTTGGCCTTCACTGGCACATGGCCGTTGACGATATGGCAGTACTTGCCCTCCAGGCCGAATTCCTTCAGCAGCATATCGCAGACGGCGGGATCCTGATAGTGGGCATAGTAGGCGTTCTTGGGCTCGGTCCAGGTGGTCTCGTCGGCGATGAAGCGCCGTTCGAAGGTGGTCATCCGGTCCCGGCCGAAGATGGGGCTGTTCCGTCCGGCCCAGAGCCACCACAGGAAGTCCATACCGAATTCCCGCTCGGGGGTGCCGCGCCCCGCGTAGTAGGCCTTCCGGGCGGTCTGGTCCGCGTAGTCCAGGAATTCCTTGCCCTTGCGCTCCTTGCCGCCGATGGTGAAGCTGAGCAGCTCCCCGTCGTCGGTCATGGGGATGCAGCCGTGGAACAGCAGATTGCCGTTATGGACCTTGTATAGGCCGCCCTTGGAGTAGAGGAACCGGGTGTGCTTCTGCAGCTTTTCGGAATACCGGAAGGAGTCGGTCAGCTGGTCGATGACGTGGTTTTCCTCCTCCGTCAGCTTGTAGGGGTCCTTGGGATCCACGGTGGGGAAGTCCCAGTCGGTCAGGGGATATACGATACCGTTCAGGGTGATGGTCTTGTTCTCAAAATCGATCCGGTGGAGCAGGGCCCGGTCCTCCATGCCGTATTCGGGACGGCGCAGGACCTTGGCGCCCTCCAGCTTGAACAGGATCATGGTGATGGCCTTGTACATCCGGGCAGAGAGAAGCTTGTCCTTCTCGGTGTACTGCTGGGCATCGGCACCCATGAGCTTCACCTGGAAGCGGCTGGTGTCCGCGTGCTTGTACACCTCATTGGCGAAGATGGAAAGAGGCCGCAGGGAGATGCCGTAGCCTGTTTCGATGACATCCAGGTTATTGTAGCGGATAGAATTGCTCAGCACCGTGGCAACCAGGGTCCGGGAGCCGGAGGCGGCGCCCATCCAGAGGATATCGTGGTTGCCCCACTGGATATCCACACTCCGGGCGCCCATCAGGGAGTCCATGACGATGTCCGCCCGGGGACCCCGGTCGAAGATATCACCCACGATATGCAGGTGGTCACAGGTCAGAGCCTTGATGAGTGTGCAGAAGGCGCGAATCACGTCGGCAGCCTGGCCGATGTGGATGATGGTGTTGATGATGTTTTCAAACTGGATCCGCTTGGAGCCGTCCTCGTCCCGCAGGTGGATCAGCTCGTCCAGGATCTCCTCATATTCCGCATCCATGCAGGAGCGGACCTTGTTGCGGGTGTGCTTGATGGATACAAAGCGGCAGATCTGGACCAGACGGTGGATGGTGATCCGGTACCACTCCTCCAGATCCTCCTCCTGCTCTGCCACCAGCTCCAGCTTGGCCTTGGGATAGTAGATCAGGGTGGCCAGGTCGTTGCGCTCCCGGGTGGACAGGGTGGTGCCGAAGACCTCCTTGATCTTTTCCTTCACTTCGCCGGAGCAGGAGTTCAGAATGTGCAGAAAGGCGTCATATTCGCCGTGGATATCGGACATAAAGTGCTCGGTACCCTTGGGCAGGTTCAGAATGGTCTGCAGCTTGATGATCTTGGTGGAAGCAGACTGCACTGTGGGATACTGGGTGGACAGCAGCTGCAGATAGTGCAGCCGCTCCGGGGAGAATACAGATTTATTATCCATGATTACCTCGAAAAATCAGATTATACGCCGCCGTAGGCAGAGAAACCTCCGTCAACAGGCAGTACGATACCGGTGATAAAACCGGCAGCCTGGTCATTGACCAGGAACAGCAGGGCGCCCTCCAGCTCTTCTGTGCTGCCGAAGCGCTGCATGGGGGTGGCGTTCAGGATCTTCTGAGTTCGGGCGGTGGGGGAGCCATCCTCGTTCCACAGCAGCTGGGCATTCTGCTTGGTGGAGAAGAAGCCCGGAGCGATGGCGTTGACCCGGATGCCGACCCGGGAGAAATGGACCGCCAGCCACTGGGTAAAGTTGCTGACTGCGGCCTTGGCGCCGGAGTAGGCGGGGATCTTGGTCAGGGGCAGATACGCATTCATGGAGGAGATATTGATGATGTTGCCGCCGCCCCGCTCCACCATCTGAGCGGCAAAGATCTGGGTGGTGACCAGAGTGCCATTGAAGTTCAGATTGAACACATTATTTACGGAGCTGTCGTCCAGGTGGAAGAAGGAGCGGGTCTCCTTATCATACAGATCGCCGGGCTCGTAGAATTCCTTGGCGGTCTGGGCCCGGGGGCTGTTGCCGCCGGCACCGTTGACCAGAATATCGCAGGGACCCAGATCCTCCAGGACCTGTCTGGCCACCTCTTCCATGGAGTCCCGGTCCAGCACATTGCCCTTGTAGGCTTTGGCAATGCCGCCCTCGTCCACAATCTCCTGAGCATACTGAATAATGGAAGCGTCAGAGCGGTTGACCAGGGCGACCTTGGCGCCTGCCCGGGCCAGAACCTTTGCCATGTGGCTGCACAGAACGCCGCCTGCACCGGTGACGACGGCCACCTTGCCGGTCAGATCGGTATTGAGAACATTGGTATTATTCATAATATACGCTCCTTTATTTATAATATATTCTTATTATAAATAACTGGAAACGTTTGCTGCAAGCTAAAAATTATTAATAATTTAAGACGATCATATGGAAATCCTTACTCACCTACGGCCTTGTTGGTCAGCATGGTGATGGCCATTTTGGCAGTGGAGGGTTTGCCCATATGGGTGGGCTTTTCACCCAGGATCAGAGCCTGCTTGCCTGCCCGGTTCCAGGCGGGATGGCCGGCGCTCTGGGGCGTACCGGTGGCGGCGAAGCTGCAAAGGTAGCTGACCATCTGATCGCTCAGGTCGTAGTCCTTCTTTTCCATGGGACGCCAGCAGTTGGGCAGCGTGCCGAACCAGTACCACAGGTCGGAGGAGTGCCAGGCACCGTTGTTGTCGCCGGGGAGCTTCCGGTCAAAGAACCAGGCGTAGCTGGGGATCTCCTGGGCAGCGCACCAGGAGGAAGCCATGCTGAACAGGATGGGAACCATCATGTCGTGGCTGGTGGAGCCGGCCATGTAGGGAATCTTGTGCTGTTTGCCCTGCTCCAGAGCGTCAAAGCCGCTCATGACCACCAACTTGCCGTCGATGCAGGGGGAGCACATGCCGCCCTTGACTTCCTTTTTGGTAGCGGTCCAGGCTTCAAAGAGCTGTTCGGGATCCAGGGCACGGAACTGCGCCAAATTCTCACAGCCGGCCTTTTTCATGCAGGCCTGCCAGAATTCGTAGGATTTCTCCACAGGCTGGGAGGCCATCAGCTTGCTGACACCGCCGCCGCTGGACATGACGGCCTTCTGGAACAGTCCCTTGGTCAGGGGGCTGCACACGTGCTGCTGGACGCTCATGGCACCGGCGCTCTGGCCCATGATGGTGATGTTTTCCGGGTCGCCGCCGAAGGAGGCGATATTGTCCTTCACCCACTGCATGGCACAGACCTGGTCATAGAGGCCATAGTTGCCGGTGACACCGGCCTCTTCCTTCAGCTCCGGCAGGGTTACAAAGCCCATGGGTCCTAAGCGATAGTTGATGGTGACGCCGATGACACCCTTGGTGGGCCAGGTGGGACCGTCAAAGTGCTTCTCGTGGCCGCAGCCGCCGGTGAAGCCGCCGCCGTGGATGTAGAGGATAACCGGCAGCTTCTGTCCTGCCCGGGCGGTGTCGGGGGTGAAGATATTCAGGAAGAGGCAGTCCTCGCTGTAGGTGTAGTGTTCACCCTTGCGGAACTCATTGTAGTAGAAGTATTTCTTCTTGTTCTGCTCCTCGTCGTAGAAGGCTCTGGGCTGGTAGGAGCAGTGGCCGTAGCGGGTGGCATCGTAGGTGCCCTCCCAGGCAGTTACCTGCTTGGGGTATTCCCACCGGCCTGCGGTGGCGTAGCGGATGCCCTTGTAGGCGATGGTGCCGCTGACCCGGCCGGGACAGCCCTGAACCGGGCCGCAGGGGGTGTTCACGATATAATTCATGGGAATCTTCCTTTCCTGCTTTTTCTTTGATTATACAAGGAAAGAAGCAGAAATGCAAACAAAAAAGAAGGGTATGGCAAACGCCATACCCTTCAGTTTTAAGTAGAATGGAAATCTCGGTGTGAGATTAGCCAGCGCGAGCAGCCTTCCACTCAGCCATCTTAGCACGGACATCCTGGTTGATGTTCCAGATGAAGGTGAAGCAGGAGAAGGAGCCCAGAGCAGCGATCATGGGGAAGCCAACGACCATGACCTTGATCCAAGCCTCAACAGAGGGAGCCTGGGTGCCGCCAGCCTTGGAGACAGCTGCGTCGAAGCCGATAGCAGCGATCATCAGGACGGACAGGGAGGAGGAAATGGTGGAGCCCAGACGGCGGGACAGGGAGAAGAAACCGTAGATGGTGCCTTCGTTACGCTTGCCGGTCAGGTACTCGTTGTAGTCGATGGACTCAGCCACCAGACCCCACTGCATCTGGACGGACATGGTGATGGCACCGTTGCCCAGAGACATCAGGATCAGGAACAGCCACTGGTTGAAGTTGGGAACCAGCAGGATGTAAGCCAGGGTAGCGCCGCAGATGATGGCACCGCCCAGCAGGCAGGTACGGATGATGACAACCAGATCCCACTTCTTGGTCAGAATGGGAGCGGCAGCCAGGATGCAGATGATCAGGATGGAGCCGATGGTGGAAGCGTAGCCCTGCATAGCAACGTTCTTCATGACGTCGATGTACAGGTACTGAGCAGCACCGGAGCCCATAGCCTGGACAGCGCAGATGCAGATGGAGTGCAGAACCAGAGCCAGGAAAGCACGGTTCTTGGTGACGATGTTCCAGATGTCGGTGATCTTGAACTTCTCGGCAGCCTTCTCTTCCTCGGTCTTTTCCTTGACCTGGTCAGCGGGAACCTTGTTGCGCTCCTCGGTCCATGCCCAGTGCAGGAACACGGTAGCACCGCACATGATAGCCAGGACGATAGCAGTCTTCAGGTAGCCGTCGTTGCCGACGCCCCACTTGTCCAGCAGCAGGGGAATGGTCATACCGCCGATCAGCTGGCAAGCGGTGGAACCGAAGCCACGGGCGGAAGCCAGGGTAGCGCGCTCCTGGTCGTTCTTAGCCATGTTGCCCAGCAGGGAGCCCATACCGATGTTCATCATGGTATAGCCGGCCTCGAAGACGATCTTCAGGATGAAGGCTGCAGCGATCATTGCGAAGCCGCCGCCCAGCATGGGGGGAACTGCGTAGAAGGAGACGATACCGACCATCATGATGGGAATAGAGGCCAGGATCCAGGGACGGAACTTGTCTGCGCCGGGCTTAGCCTTGGCGAAGCAGATGTCCATGATGGTGCCCATCAGGGGGTCATTGACGGTGTCCCAAACGTTCCAGATCAGCAGCATGGTAGCCAGAATGCCTGCGTTGACCTCCAGGTTGACCTGCAGGAAGCGGGACATGTTCATGGCGACCATGTACAGACCGAAGCAACCGCCGCAGTCGCCGGCGCCGTAGCCAATAATGTGCTTCAGCGTCAGCTTGTCAGATTTTACTTTTGCCATTATGATTCCTCCGTAAAGTTTTTTTGTGGGGAAGATATTGACATACAATCCCCACACGTTGCAAGTAGATTTTAACAAATTATTAACGCAAATTAAATTGCAAAATTCGTAATTAAGATTGCAAATCTGACAAACATGTAGTATAGTATTAACAAAATACATAAATGGTCGGAGGCGAATTTGTGAAAATCGAAGAAAAGGGAAAAATACAGGGAAATATGGAAGGAACTGGAATTGATACCTTCCGGGAAAACAGGGAACAGATGCAGAAAAACCACAGTCAGGAGCCGGGAGTAAACTATCAGGAACTGGAGATGACCTCCCGGTACGTGGATACCTATCATTACGTGACCTACTCCAACGCCCGGGAAAATCTGCATTCCCACAATTTCTACGAATTCCTGTTCTGCCACAATGCGGTGGATGTGGAGTATCTGGTGGGAGCGGACCGGTACCGACTACAGAAGGGTGATGTGGTCCTGATTCCTCCCGGTGTCAGCCACCGGCCGCTGCTGCCGGAGCATTTGACGGAGGCCTACCGCCGGGATGTGCTGTGGATCAGCCCGGAGGTCATGGATCAGCTGGAGCAGATGATTCCCGCGGAGGACCGGATCATGGCCCAGGAGTCCCGGCTGCTGCGTACCGCCGGAACCCGGTGGGAGTTCATCGGCGATCTGTTCCGCCATGGTGTCAGGGAATACGAGGAACGGCAGTCCGGCTGGGAGGAGATCGTGCTGGGCAATACCATCCAGATCCTGGTCTACCTTCGCCGGGCCATCCAGGACCGGTCTGCTGCCCCCCTGAAGGCAGAAAAGCCGGAGCTGCTGGACCAGGTACTGGCCTACATTGAGGACCATCTGGCGGAGCGCATCACCCTTGGCGACATCGCCAAGCATTTCTGGGTGAGCCAGAGTACCGTCTCCCAGACCTTTAAGAACAAGCTGGGCGTCAGCTTCTATCGCTGTGTTACCCAGCGGCGGCTCATTGCGGCCAAGAGCCTGATCATCGAGGGGGTTCCCCTGGAGAGCGTCAGCCAGAAGGTGGGCTTCTCCGATTATTCCTCCTTCTACCGGGCCTTCAAACAGGAATTCGGCATTTCCCCCCGGCAGTTCCGAAAAAAACAGGAAGCTGCGGAACACAATCCTCAATAAAAAACTCCCCTTTCCGGGTAGGAAAGGGGAGTTTTTGTGCTTACAGGGTGGAGCCGCTGGTGGAGACCATGATGTTGATCTCCCGGACGCCTTCGATCCGGCGCAGAGAATTGAGGGACCGGGGATTATTATCCTTCAGGCGAACCTCACCCACCAGCTCGGTGAAACTGGGGGTCATGGACTTGTTCTTCAGGACGAAGCCGGGAAGCTCCAGAATTTTGTCTTCTACGGGAGAGCCGGCATCATAGCGCACAACGATCATGTAGCTGCCAAACTTCTGCTTCTTGCTTACCACATGAACCAGGACAAACAGCAGACCAAGCAGAAGGGTTGCCAGAATGGATACGGTTACATAGCCGGCGCCGCAGATGATACCGGTAGCAATGGCCCAGAACAGGAAAGCGGTGTCGGTGGCCTCCTTCACAGCGGTGCGGAAACGGACAATGGACAGTGCGCCCACCATGCCCAGGGACAGCACCACGTTGGAGGAGATGACCAGAATTACCAGAGTGGTGACCATGCTCAGCATGATCAGGCAGCCGGCGAAGCTGGCGCTGTAGTTGACACCTGCATAGGTGACCCGGTAAATGAACACGATGAACAGGCTCAGCAGGAAGGACAGGGTGATGGCAACCAGGATCTCGCTCATGGCGATGGCGGAGAATTCCTGGATAAACTTACCCTGGATAACGTCGATAATATTGATCATAATTTCAGACCTCTCTTTTTACAGTAGATTCATGCACAGGGCGAATTTGGATATGGCCTGATTGGCCTTGGGGATATCCCGGAGGGCATCGCTCAAATAGCCCGGCAGGAAATCATCGAACTTGACCTCCAGGATCACCTGGCCCTTTTCCAGAACCGGGATCATGGCCTCGGAGGAGGCGCGCAGGTCCGCACAGTACAGGCGGGTGCGCAGGTTTTCGTCCAGGGTAATGCGGGTGTTGCCGTCCCGGCAGATGAAGGGGGTGCGGTCGTAATCCACCAGAACCATGGGACGCAGGCCGTCGCAGCGGATCTTCATACCCAGCTCCTCAATCAGTCCGCCCTCTCTGGAAAAGTCGGGACGGATGGAATGCTGCAGGGTCAGGACCTGATCGGAAGTGACGGTCTGGCTGGTCTTGCGGGTGAGATTTCCCAGTTTTTCCTTCTTCTCCAGCTTAATGGTATCCATACTCTGGTTGTAGATGCGCAGACGGTATTTGCTGCGCAGGCAGATGCCGTCTGCCTTCTCGAAGAAGGCGCTGTGGGAGAAATCATCAAAGTACAGACTGCGGATGGTGTAGCGGCCGGTGGGGCCGGTATGGGGGTCCGGCTCCATGATGTGCTTCAGGCGCAGCTTCAGAAGCCGGGCATCCGCTTCGGAAATGATAAATTTCAGTTCATGACGAAGTCCGTCTGTCAATTCAGCCACCTCCCGAAGTAGGTTTCTTTTTCTTCCCGGGTCAGATTGATAAACAAATCCAGGTTGGTGATCATTTTTTTGGCGTGGCCGTTGGCCAGGAACTTCCGCAGCTCCTCCACACGACCCAGCCAGGCTTCATAAGAACTGGACCAGCGCTCCCGCTCCCGGCGGACCTCCGGATCCAGCAGATCGGCATAGTAGTTGATCCGGTTCAGTACATTTTCGTCGCTTAGGGTGGTTTCCAGCAGCTCACTGAGACGCTTCAGCAGCTTCTGACGGAATTCCTTGTTTTCCGTAAAGTTCTTGGTCAGGCCGGTGTGCTGCCACTTGTAATTGGGGGAGAGCACATGGCTGAACTGGGCGTTGTAGTGCCAGCCCCAGTCGATGTCGTAGTAGGCCAGCATCCACTTGTTGCCCATTTCCGTGCTGCGGAAATAGCGCAGGTTCTGCTGGGTGTCGGTGTTGGTGGAGTAGGCCTCCATGATCATCCAGTCGATGAGGCTGTCCACATCCACCTGGCTGGAGATTCGGGCCCAGTCCTCAGGGTCATTCATGTCGCTCTTCCAGCAGTCGCCGATCAGCTCCAGAATCTCCGTGCCGTATTCGTTATCCACAGGGGCCTGGATGATCTCTACGCTGTCCTGACTGACGCCATAGTGGTTGGCGATCATGGTCTCACAGTAGGCCTCCTTCAGGCAGTAGATGCCCCAGTAGCGGCCGTTGATGTAGAGAATGCTGTATTTATCCTCCTGGGCGAGGGTGTTGTTGCCAATGTCCCGGGCCAGAGAGGTAAACAGCTCATCCCGGAAGATGGACAGAGGATAATCCTGTCCCGCCCGGACCACCAGAGAATCGTAATACTGGGGTGCGTCGGGACCATAGACGGGATACTGCAGCAGATCTTCGCCGTAGCGGCCCCGGAAATTGACCTTGAAGCTCTTTTTGGGGTTTTTCAGGCCCATGTGGCCGAACATTTTGATGCCGCAGTCAATATTGAAGCCTTCGTCACCTTCGAAAAGGATCAGATTGCAGGGGATTTCCCGCTCGCTATAATAATTGGTGTGGATGCCGGCGCCGCCGAACATCTCCTCCGGATCCACAGCGATGCTGATTACCGGAAGAGTGTGATTTTCGTTGATGATGTAGGCGGCGGTGATGGCATCACTGGGCAGCTTGTCCTTTTCAAAGGATGCAGCCCGGATAACCGTGGTGGATTTCAGGCTGATGGGGCCGGTGTACAGCTTGGAGGTTGCGGTGGGGAGGCTGCCGTCGGTGGTGTATCGAATCTCGCTGGGGCCGCTGAGGACCACATCCAGGGTTTTGATGTCGTTGTATACGCCGTCAGGGGTTTCCAGGGTGGGGGCTTCGGAAATAAAGGCAACCCCGGTGCCGTTTTCGGTACCCGGGGTTGGCTTGGTGAAGTAATAGGTACCGCTTTCGCCGGTTACCCTGCCGACGCTTCCCTGATAGGGCACATCGTAGATGTGCATGAAGTCGGAGAATCCGCCGTTCAGGTTCACCACGTATACCCAGCTCTCCTGACGGCTCAGGGTGAAGGGTGCGTGGATGGTTTCGCCGGTGAGCTCCGTATTGCCGGAACAGATGATGATGATCCGCTCTCCGGGCGCCAGAGTCCGGTCCGGAAGAACCATCATGTCCGGATAACCGGGGTCATTGCTCAGGGCGAAGTCCTTGAGATTCAGGGGGCTGTCGGACTGGTTGACCAGCTCGACCCAGTCGTAGCATTTTCCGTCGGCCTGAACCAGGTACAGGGAATTGGAGGGCATGACCTCGCTGATCATCAGGGGGCCCTCAGGGGCGGGCTTTGTCAGCTGGTAATCGGCCCAGCCCTGGTCGGTGTTGGGATATCCGGGGGTGGGATGGGAGGTGGAGACATAGGTGCCGTCCTCCTCCAGAGCCCAGCTGCGGTCATCCTCCAGAGCGGGGACATCCAGCTGGGTCAGGACATTGCCGACGCTGCCGGTGAGGATCAGGGTGCAGCCGCTCTTCTTCAGGGAGAAGGTGGCTTCTCCGGCAGCGGGATCGATGCCGCCGCAGCGGATCAGGGCGGTTTCACCGGGCTGCAGGACCAGTTCGGCAATCTGGAACTGGCTTCTGTTGTCCGGGTCGTCGCTTAAGTAACAGCCGGAAAGGTCAGCTGCGGAGGAACCTACGTTTTTAAGCTCCACCCAGTCGCACAGCTCACCGGCGGCGTTGGTAATGGTGCTGAAGTTGGCGGTCATGACCTCGTTGATGACCACCTGAATGTCAGCGGGATTGACGGCGGCCAGCCAGTGATTATAGCCTTCGGCATTGTTCTCAAAGCCCGGAGTGGCTTCCATGCTCTGGGCATAGGTGCCGTCGGTCTGGAGTGCCCAGGAGGTATCCCGGCCAATCTGAGGAATTTCCACCTTGCAGATCGTGTTGCCCATACTGCCGGTGAGTACCACAGTGCAGCCGGAGCGGGGCAGGGCGAAGGTGGCGTCATTTGCAGTGGCGCCGGCGCCGGCGCAGCGGATCAGGATCCGCTGGGAGGCAGGAATGGTCATCTGGGGGATCTGCCATTTAAAGGCATCGGCGGGATCGTCGCTTAAGTAAGCGCCGCTCAGGTCAATGTCGGTGTCGCCGGTGTTCCATAGCTCCACCCAGTCGCAGACGGTGCCGTCTGCATCCAAAGCGGTGCATTCGTTGGCGGTCATGACCTCGCTGATAACGATGTCGATCTTATCCAGGGCACCCATGGCATTCAGCCATTTGTCGAAGCCCTCGGGGGTGTTCTCGAAGCCGGGGGTAGCTTGACTGCCGGTTTCCCACTCGCCGCTGTCCAGACGGATCAGGGGCATATTGTCGTTCATCCGGGGCAGGGAGATGCTGTCCACCATGACATTGGCGCTGTTGTACAGGAAAATGGTGTCGGTTCCCTTGCTGGAAATACCGAAGGCCGCGTATTCACCGGTGTCACAGGTCTTATCACACCAGACGGCGATATAGCCGTAGGCGGGCAGGATGGTGCCCTTGGGGAAGGTGTAACCAATGGAATCCAGTGCATCGGAGAGCATGTAGCCGGAAATGTCCGTGGGGGTGGCGGTGAGATTGCGCAGTTCGATATAGTCCAGATATTCTCCCTTCCGGTTGGGGTAGGTGCGGTTACTGGGGAGAATCTCGCTCAATACGATATGGCCTGTGCCGTCGCCGTGGAAATCGCCCACATCGTCCCGGGACAGGAAAAAGGAAAGATACAGTGCTGTGCCAAACAGCACCAGGCAGAGCAGGAAAGCCAGAAATTTATAGCCGCGCTTCACTGGATCTCCTCCTTTCAAAGTGTGCGGAATTTGCAGAATCTTGCAGTAAATTACATTCTAACACATGGAAATGGAAATATCAATCCGAAACTTTCTTAATTTTGAACCGCCAGAGCCGGGCCTGATCTTCCTCTGAAGCGTAGCCGATACCCACCCGCCTGTCCGGAATGATTTCACAGCGGAAGCCGTCATCCTCAATCCGGAAATCCGGTGTTTCCAGGATGCTTTTTCGGTTATATTCCCCGGTGATGCCCAGCATTTTGGTCAGCTTTCCGGGCCCCGGGGCTTCTCGGCAGGCCCGGATCAGCACCGCCTGGGGATCATTCTCCTCGCCGGTGACGATGTTCAGCAGCCAGTGGATGCCGTAGCACAGATACACATAAATGGTGCCGGCGGGCGCATAGAGTACCTCGGTGCGTTTGGTGCGACCTTTGTGAGCATGACAGGCGGTGTCGTTTTCGCCCCAGTAGACCTCGGTTTCCGAAATCCGCAGCCGAATATCGCCCCGGACGATAACCTTGCCCACCAGGTCCCGGGCAACCTGGTCGCAGGGCCGGTGGTAAAATTCATAGGGAAGCCGGTTCATGCGATCTCCTCCTTTTGAGGCCAGTATACCACAGCTTCCATCCACTGGAAACACAAAATCGTGGAAATGACGATTTTTTGCCTTTCGGCAATGGCTTTTCTGTGGGTTTAGCATATTGTTTTTAATCGATAAAAATGGTAGAATATGTGAACGGCGTACATTTGTGCGCCACATACGGAAACGATTTCAGGAGGTACGCTTATGTCCAGAGTTTACAATTTTTCCGCAGGCCCGGCCGTATTGCCGGAAGAGGTCTTGCAGGAGGCAGCCGCAGAGATGCTCGATTACAAGGGCTCCGGCATGTCAGTTATGGAGATGAGCCACCGATCTAAGACCTATCAGAATATCCTCAACGAGGCAGAGGCAGACCTGCGTGAGCTGATGAACATTCCCGATAACTACAAGGTCCTGTTCCTGCAGGGCGGCGCCAGCCAGCAGTTCGCCATGATCCCCATGAACCTGATGAAAAACGGCGTGGCCGACTATATCATCACCGGCCAGTGGGCAAAGAAGGCTTACGCCGAGGCAAAGCTCTACGGCAAGGCCAACGCCATCGCCTCTTCCGCCGACAAGACCTTCTCCTACATCCCCGACTGCTCATGTTTGCCCATTTCCGAGGACGCGGATTATGTCTATATCTGCGAGAACAACACCATCTACGGCACCAAGTTCCATACCCTGCCCAATACCAAGGGCAAGACCCTGGTGGCGGATGTGTCCTCCTGCTTCCTTTCTGAGCCGGTGGACGTGACCAAGTACGGCGTCATCTACGGCGGCGTTCAGAAGAATATCGGCCCCGCCGGTGTGGTCATCGTCATCATCCGGGAGGACCTGATCACGGAAGATGTGCTCCCCGGCACCCCCACTATGCTGCGCTACAAGACCCATGCAGACGCAGGCTCCCTGTACAATACGCCTCCCGCCTACGGCATTTACATCTGCGGCAAGGTCTTCAAGTGGCTGAAAGCCCAGGGCGGCCTGGAGGCAATGAAGGCATACAACGAAAAGAAGGCCAAAATCCTCTACGATTTCCTGGACCAGAGCAAGCTCTTCAAGGGCACCGTGGAGAAGAAGGACCGCTCTCTCATGAACGTGCCCTTCGTCACCGGTGACGCCGACATGGACGCCAAATTCGTCAAGGAGGCCGAAAAGGCCGGTTTCGTGAACCTGAAGGGTCACAGAACCGTCGGCGGTATGCGTGCCAGCATCTATAACGCCATGCCCATCGAGGGTGTGGAGAAGCTGGTTGCCTTCATGCAGAAATTCGAGGAAGAGAACAGTTAAATTATCGTTTAGCTTCTCAAAGGCTCCCCTTGAGGGGAGCTGGCACGGCATAGCCGTGACTGAGGGGTGAAAGGATGGCGTTAGACAAGGGTTTCGGCTTTCACCCCTCCGGCCCTATGGGCCACCTCCCCTCAAGGAAGAGGCAAGGCGGTGGTCCGCCGCTAACCGATAATTTTCCCCATCACCATTACTGAAAAGGGAGGAAACCCCTCATGAAACATATTCATTATCTAAATAAGATCTCCCCCAAGGGTACCGAGCTGTGGACCGAGGACTATGCCGTTGCCGATGATCTGGCGGCAGCTGACGCCCTGCTGGTCCGCTCTGCCAATATGCATGAGATGGAGCTGCCGGAAAACCTGCTGGCCGTGGCCCGTGCCGGTGCCGGCGTCAACAACATCCCCCTGACCTCCTGTGCCGATCAGGGCATCGTGGTTTTCAACACCCCCGGTGCCAATGCCAACTCTGTTATGGAGCTGGCCCTGTGCGGTATGCTGCTGGCCTGCCGGGATATCGTGGGCGGTATCAACTGGGTTAAGAGTATCAGGGAAAGCCCCGATGTGGCCAAGCTGGTGGAAAAGGGCAAAAGCCAGTTTGCCGGCCATGAGATCCGGGGCAAGAAGCTGGGAATCTTCGGCCTGGGCGCCATCGGCGGCCCCCTGGCCAACCGGGCCCGGAAGCTGGGCATGGATGTCTACGGCTGCGACCCCCACATCTCCGTGGAGGCTGCCTGGCACCTGGACCGGCACGTTCAGCGGGTCAAGACCCGGGAGGAAGTGTTCGCCATTGCCGACATCATCACCCTCCATGTGCCCCTGATGGACGCCACCCGGCATATGATCGACGCCGAGGCCCTTTCCAAGATGAAGGACGGCGTGATCATCCTGAACTTTGCCCGGGACGCATTGGTTGACGACGATGCCATGGCCGAAGCCCTGGCCTCCGGCAAGGTTGCCAAGTACGTCACCGACTTCCCCAACCCCAAGACCGCCAATATGCCCGGCTGCATCGCCATTCCCCACCTGGGCGCCTCCACCGAGGAGAGCGAGGACAACTGCGCCAGGATGGCTGTCCGGCAGGTGATGGATTACCTGGAAAACGGCAATATCGTCAATTCCGTCAACTACCCCAACTGCGACATGGGCATCTGTACCAAGGCAGGCCGTGTCTGCATCCTGCACAAGAATGTTCCCAATATGCTCTCCCGGTTCACTACCATCGTGGCCGAGGACGGCATCAATATCTCCGACCTGCTGAACCGGTCCCGGGGCGACTACGCCTACACCATGCTGGACCTGGATTCCCCCAGCAGCCCCGAGTTCATCGACGATCTGAAAAAGATCGACGGTGTCATCCGGGTGCGCGTCATCAAGTAAACACTAAGCCGCCGGGCAAAGCTGCCCGGCGGTTTTTTGCGTTGAATTGTCGTTTAGCGGCGCAGCTGCCATGCCTCCCCTTGAGGGGAGGTGGCCCGTAGGGCCGGAGGGGTGAAAGCCGAAAACCTTTGATAACTCCAACCTTTCACCCCTCAGTCACGGCTATGCCGTGCCAGCTCCCCTCAAGGGGAGCCTTTGGGAAGCTAAACGATAATTTCCATCAAAAATCGATTTTTGTGAAAGTGTCTTGACAGGGGGGATATATGGGGGTATACTGAAAGAAACACATGAGCGATTGCTCATATATAGAAATAAGGAGGTAGCCCGATGCCCCGGAAGATATACATCATCGAGAACTTGGACTGCGCCAACTGCGCTGCCAAGATCGAGGCAAAATTCAACGCCCACCCCCAGGTGGAGGAGGCCATCATCACCTTCGCCACCAAGCAGCTGCGGCTGACCGCTGCGGACCCGGACGCTCTGATCCCCGAACTGACGGAGATTGCCCGGAAGGTGGAGGGGGAAGTGGTGATCACCCCCCGGGATGCGGCCCATACCTCCCACCGGGAACGGAAGCACAGCCACCATCATGCCCACGACCATGAATGCGGTTGCGGCCATCACCATGAGCATGAGCACGACCACGAGTGCAAGTGCGGCCATCACCATGAACATGAGGAGCATCATGAGTGCGGTTGTGGTCATCATCACGACCATGAGCACGACCATGAGTGTAAGTGCGGTCACCACCATGAGCACGAGGAGCACCACGAGTGCGGCTGCGGTCATCATCACGAGCATGAGCACGACCACGAGTGCGGCTGTGGTCACCACCATGAGCATGAGGAGCATCACGAGTGCGACTGTGGCCACCACCATGACCATGAGGAGCATCATGAGTGCGGTTGTGGTCATCATCACGACCATGAGTGCAAGTGCGGCCATCACCATGAACATGAGGAGCATCATGAGTGCGGCTGCGGTCATCACCATGAACATGAGCACGACCATGAATGCGGCTGCGGCCATCATCATGAGCATGAGCACGACCATGAGTGCAAGTGTGGCCATCACCATGAACATGAGGAGCATCATGAGTGCGGTTGTGGTCATCATCACGACCATGAGCACGACCATGAGCATCATCACGAGCACCACCATGTTCCCAGCGGCAAGGGTGTTCAGAAGATCTACAATATGGTAAACCTTGGCTGCGCCAACTGCGCCGCCAAGATGGAGGCAAAATTCAACGCCCATCCCGGGGTGGAGTTCGCTTCCATCACCTTTGCCACCAAGCAGCTGCGGCTGGTGGCGGAAAATCCCGACGCCCTGATCCCGGAGCTGACCAAAATCGCCCAGACCGTGGAGCATGAGGTGACCATTGAGGCCCGGGAGCAGGAAGCTCCTACCAAAGCACAGAATAACCACCGGGAGCAGAGTAAGGAACTGCGTGGCATCCTGATTGGCGCGGGTCTCTTCGTCCTGGGTCTGATCCTGGACGGCTTTGGCATGAAGCTTCCTATGATCCTCTGCTGCATCGCGGCATATGTGATCCTGGGCCGGGATGTGGTAGCTACTGCCATGAAGAATCTGACCCGG
Source organism: Oscillospiraceae bacterium (assembly GCA_015067615.1). Taxonomy (GTDB): domain Bacteria; phylum Bacillota; class Clostridia; order Oscillospirales; family Oscillospiraceae; genus Faecousia. The sequence continues at coordinate 17,526 of SVMD01000003.1, read as the reverse complement.
GGACATGTGTTCGATGAGAATTTCCTCATGAGCATCGCCACCATCGGCGCCTTCTTCATCGGCGAGTACCCCGAGGCCGTGGGCGTCATGCTCTTCTACCGGGTGGGCGAGTATTTCGAACACCGGGCAGTGGAACGCAGCCGCAGCCAGATCATGGACGCGGTGGACCTGCGTCCCGAGGTAGTGAATCTGCTGGAGGGCGAGGATGTTTCCGTGATTCCCGCTGCGGAAGCTGAGGTGGGTGACCTGCTGCTGGTCCGGCCCGGCGACCGGATCCCCCTGGATGGCACCGTTGTCCGGGGCGACAGCCGCATTGATACCGCACCCATCACCGGCGAGCCTGTGCCTGTCCATGTGGAGCCCGGCAGCGCCGTTACCTCCGGCTGTGTGAACACCACCGGTCAGATCGTCATCCGGGTGGAGAAGATTCTGTCCGAGTCCATGGTCACCCGGATCCTGGACAGCGTGGAAAACGCTGCCGCCAGCAAGCCGAAGATCGACCGTTTCATCACCCGCTTTGCCCGGGTGTACACCCCCGCGGTGGTTGGCATCGCTGCCGCCACGGCCATTATCCCCTCGGTTCTCACCGGCGACTGGAACCACTGGGTCTACACGGCCCTGAGTTTCCTTGTCATGAGCTGTCCCTGCGCCCTGGTTCTCAGCGTTCCTCTGGCCTTCTTCTCCGGCATCGGCAAGGGAAGCAAGCAGGGCATCCTCTTCAAGGGCGGCGTGTCCATCGAGGCCATGAGCAAGGTCAAGGCCGTAGTCATGGACAAGACCGGCACCATCACAAAGGGCGACTTCCGGGTCCAGAAGGTGGCCGGCGGTCACGATATCCTGAAGCTCTGCGCCAGCTGTGAGCAGAATTCCACCCACCCCATCGCCCAGAGCATTGTTGCCGCCGCCAAGGAGCGGGGTATGGCGCTGTTCACCCCCGATGATCTGGAGGAGATCCCCGGCCAGGGCATCCGGGCCAAAGTAGACGGTAAGACCGTCCTCTGCGGCAACGACGCGCTGCTCCGGACCGCCGGGATCCGGTTTGATCCCGTGTCCGACGAGACCGGCACCTGCGTGCTGGTGGCCATCGACGACCGGTTTATGGGCTTCCTGGTGATCTCCGACACCATCAAGGAGGGCGCGAAGGAGGCCATCGCCCGGCTGAAGGGCAACGGTATCGCCACCGTGATGCTCACCGGCGACGGCGAGGACACCGCTCAGGCCGTAGCAAAGGCCGTGGGTATCCAGGAGGTCCACGCCAAGCTGCTGCCCCACCAGAAGCTGGACCGGCTGCGCACCGTCCGGAAGGAGAAGGGCGCTGCCATGTTCGTGGGCGACGGCATCAACGATGCCCCCGTGCTGGCCGGTGCCGATGTGGGCGCGGCCATGGGCAGCGGCGCCGACGCCGCCATTGAGGCTGCTGACGTGGTGTTCATGACATCTTCCGTGGATGCCATTCCCGAAGCCCTGGAGATCGCCGCTCAGACCAATTCCATCGCCTGGCAGAACGTGATCTTCGCCCTGGTCATCAAGTTCGCGGTCATGATCCTGGGCCTGCTGGGCTTCGCCTCCATGTGGCTGGCAGTCTTCGCCGATTCCGGCGTTGCCATGCTGTGTGTGCTGAATTCCATCCGGATGCTGTATAAAAAGTAAGAAAAAAGTGATCCCGCCAGGATTAAAGGCGGTGCACAATAGACAGTTAACCGGCACAGCGGACTAACCGCTGTGCCGGTTCTTGCTTCTTGGTTCCGGGTGTGGTAGTATACAAGAAATCAATATCTCAAAATATAGAAGAAGGTGGCGCAAGATGGAGTATTTTGAAATTTGTGAAAGCAATTATGTTATGTTTCACCAATTGGCCAATGCGTATTATCGTGAAGGAGAGGATGAGAAAACCTCTCAGGATGAAATAGATGCATTCATCCGCTTCCTGTTCAACATGGCGGTGCGCAACGAAATCAAAGGCTGCCTTGTAAAAGATGCACGGGGCTATCTTGGCTTCGCGCTCTGGACGATCGATAGGGAAGATTTTGCATTCAGTGAAATTCCGGGCTGCGGAACGATTTTGGAGATAGGCATCGCTCCATCTTATCGTGGTTCTGGTCTCGGTCAGGAATTTGTATCCTTTATAGAAACGTGGCTGCGCAGCAGACAGATTAAGCAATGCTATGTATCTGCCTACGGACCCGCACAGAAGTTTTGGGAGCACTGCGGCTATGCGGAAAATGGACAGAAAGCCAATAATGGTCTGCCGATTATGATAAAAGCAATCAACTAAATCCCATTTATCAAGCAGATAAAAGGGCACCTCCGTGCCCTTCGGTCAAAAGGTATACGTTGTTCTGCATAACAAAGAGGAATCGTGACAAAAATCCGACCTGTGACTTACTCACAGGTCGGATTAGCTATTTTTGGGATACCTGACCGGATTTTGGCGGTTACAGATAGTAAAGTACCAGGGCACCGCCCAAAATCAGCATGTGGACCGGATAGAACCAGTAATACAGCTGCCGGATGCCGCGGTTGTAGGGCCCCTGACTGCCGTTGTACAGCCAGATGGGGATCAGGGCCAGCAGAGCCAGTCCCTGCTTGTGGAAGGATAGCAGGATGCCGAAAAGCTCGAATTCCAGCACCAGGCCCTGCATCATCTCGCAGTTGATCCAGTACATGCCCAGAAGCTGCAGACCCATGGCAAGCCATCTGCGCCAGCCGGAAAGGGCGTGGGTATCATGGATAAAGTAGAACAGGCAGATCATCAGCAGACCGTAGCCATAGTAATCCGTGAAGGTGAGGATACCCAGCAGAAAAAAGCCCAGAATGGTCAGTCCCATAAGGCAGAAACGCAGAATCAGGTTTTTTCTTCTGCGGTGCTTTTCCAGGGCGTTCATCATCAGAATACCCAGCGTGAAGCCCAGCAGCACATTCTGGTGCAGGGGATAGAAGAGGGATCTTCCCATCATGAGATTGAAGGGAATTTCCGAAATCAGGGCGAAAAGTGCCATGCGCTGCAAGTAGCGCTTCCGGTCCCGGGTATGGAAGAAGCCTTCGGTGAGCAGATAGGCGAAAATGGGGAAGGCCAGACGCCCTATATAGCCAAGAAGCTCCACATGCATAAAAAAGGTGCCCCACAGATGGTCGCACAGCATGGCCGCCATGGCGATGATATGCAGGTGGAAGGAAGTAAGTCCTTTGCTTGCGTTTTCCATAGTGCCTCCCGGGTGAAAAAGATATGTTTATCTTAACACATTTTATGCTGTTTTCAACATGAAAAAACCGGAGCGTATCGTCATGATACGCTCCGGGGATGTATGGAATCAGAACTTGCGGTTGTCGTTGTTTTCGTTGAAATTGCCCTCAAAGCCGATGATCATGCCGCCGGCCTCAGCGTAGAAGCTGCACAGGGCGGTTGTGGGCTCGATCATAAAGCGGCAGTTGGGGTACTGCTCCTTTACGGCCTCCACCAGGGCGTTGGCGGAAGCTTCACCGTAGCAGTGGGCAATCCGGACCAGATTGCCGTCCTGCAGGCCCCGCTCGCCCATCATCTCCACCAGGGTCTGGATGGCCTTCTTGTCGCCCCGGGGCTTATGGACGGGGGTGATCTCGCCGCCCTCCACGTCGCCCACCACCCGGATGCTCAGCATACCGGCGATCTTGGCAACGGCGGGATGGACACGGCCGTTCCGGGCCAGATTGTTCATGGACTGGAGGCAGAAGAGGGTGTGGTTGTGGTTGGCGTATTCCAGCACCTGCTCCTTGATGGTCTCGTAATCCAGACCCTGGGCGGCCAGCTCGTTGATCTTGTCCACGATCATCATCATCTCGGGACCGGTGGACAGGGAGTCGATGATAAAGGCCTTGGCACCGGGATGCTCCTCCATATAGGTCTGGCAGGCCTGGTGACCGGAGTTATAGCTGCCGGACAGGTGCTTGGTGATGGTAATGCCGAAGATATATTCCTCGCCCTCAAAGGCGTCCAGCCAGTCCTGGACATTGGGGCAGGAGGAGCCGGACTTGCCCTTATGCTCCTTCAGGAAATTCACCATGCCCTGCAGATCCAGCTGGGCGTTATCCACAAACTCCTTTCCTCCGGCCAGGATCTTCATGGGGACGGTGGTGTAGTTCAGACCCTCCATGGCAAAGACGTTGGAGGAAGAGTCGCAGACGATTTTGATATTCATATGTATTCCCTCGCAATGTGCATCTAATGCAGTTTTATCAAGGGCATTATAGCAATTTTCGACTTGCAGCGTCAAGGAAGCAAGGACCCAAAACCGAAAAGTAGAGGACTCTACTGTGGGTAGAGTTGGAAAATACCCGGATTTTCCCGGAGAAACGCAATTATTTGAACAAAATCTGGGCAAGGGATTGTATAGGCTGATAACCTGTGCTATAATAACAAAACCATTTCCGGGGAAGGAGGGACGAACCATGATCAGAACCCGGACACTTTTCGTTCTGGTTTCCCAGACTAATACCGGCATCGCCAAGCTGATCCGGGGCGTTTCCGGGTATCCGTACAATCATGTGTCCGTAACCCTGGACTCCAGTCTGAGCCGGTGGTACTCTTTTGCCCGATACGTCCAGGACGCCCCCCTTTACGGCGGCCTGGTCAGTGAAAGTGTGCAGCGGCTCTGCGGCCCCGAGGGGGACATCCAGGTCCGGGTGTATCGTGTGGAGATCCCGGAACAGAAGGCCCTGGAGCTGGAACAGCTGCTTCCTCTGGCGGACAAGCCGGCGAGCGGCCTGATATACAATCACTTTGACGCAGTGGCCAATGCCCTGGGCTTCCGGCTGCCCCTGCCCAGATGCCACACCTGTCTGAGCTTCGCCTGTGAGATTCTGGACCGGCAGCATGTGAGCATCGAGTCGCTCTGTGCGGAACTGGAATCCCGTCTGTTTTACGAGGGTTCCCTGCGCCAGCTGGTGAGCGTACCGGATAGCCGCGAAGATCCCTATTTTGTACCCATGGGTATGATCTCCGGTTCCGTAAAAAGCATTGCCCACCTGGGACTGCTGTCCGGAAGAACCATGAGCCATGGCGCCTTGATGTATCTGAGAACCCATTTCCGCCGTACAGTGCATTGAAAAAACGCCCGAAGGAATTTCCTTCGGGCATTTTGTTATTTTTTCAACTTTTCCAGCACCTTTTTGTAGGGCATCAGCATACCGTCGGTCATGGCGCTGCCTGCTTTTGTCTTCAGATTCGGACTGGCCAGCATAGCACCCACGGCGTACATGGCAACCATCTTCAGCCACTGCTTCTGGGGGAAGTCGTACTGGCCATGGGCCTTGTAGAATTTGTGGTCCGCCCGCATCATGCCCTGCATCAGCCAGATCAGATCCCGAAAGACCTTCATGCCGCCGATGCCGTAGAAATTCTGGGGCGGCACATACTTGTGTTCCAGGGCATAGCTTAGACGCGCGGAAAGCTGGTCGATGGCGGCATCGGTGTCATATTCGTCGGTGGCAACACCGGCCATAAAATTACTGCCTACCTGGGCCCGGGCCTCCACGATGGTCTGCAAATTGGTTTCTTCGGCATAATTTCCGCTGATCAGGTAGCCAACGGGCATGCCGATGGTAACGGTCCGGTGGCCGTTGCAGAAATTCCGGTCGTCGTACATCTTAAACCGGGCGCCCATGGAGTGATCCCGGATGGAAAAGGCGTAGACGATGGATTCCGCGGTCTGGATGGTATTTCGCAGATAGTCGTCAAAGCCATCTGTGTAGACGCACTTGCCGGTGATCGCGCAGTTGAAGCACCCAAGGCAGCCGCCTCTTAAGGGATACTCCCGAATGTTCTCCACTCTCGTCTTCCGGGGACAGACGGCCCGGAACCGGTCGATCATATTCTGAAGCTGAAGATCATTCTGTTCGCAGTCGGTGACGATGACAATATCGCCCTGTTTTTCCTGGCTGCAGTCGGGCACGGTGGCAGGCACGTGCTTTGCCGGAGTGGAGAGTACGGAAACGGGCTCGAAACTGTTGTTCTCCACGCTCCAGAGCAGGTAATCAAAGAAATCTCTGGCTTCCCGCTGTCCCTTCTCCGTCAGCAGGTCGTCCATGTCTGCGGAAAGTCCCCGGACGTACTTAAGTTTCAGATCGCCGCAGATATCCTGGATGTAGCGGTGGGCGGTGATGTCGTAGAAGTGCTTGGAGGTGGTCAGCTGGCTGGCCCATTTACAGGCCACATCCGCCTGATGCTGCTTCATCAGCTCGATGAAGCGGTGCAGCTGGCAGGGCGCCACAAAGGTGTATACCGGGTAGGCAAACAGAAGAAGGTCGGCCTTGGCCAGAGCCTCCAAGGCGGGGGAAAAGTCCTTTTCCAGCGCTTTGATCCGCTGACCTGCGTGAAGAACCTCAAAGGTATGGGCAGGATGAAGCAGCTGAAGATAATTGACGGTTTGCAGGGTAACGGAATGGCTGCCCTTGGGACTGCCGTTTATGACCAGAATGTGCATGAAATCCGCTCCTTTCCGAACTTGTTCATAAAAATAAGTATAATGGCAGGGAAGGTAAATGTCAAGATTTGGCAATTCTTGCAATTGCGGTCCCTATGGGTTATACTGATGTAAAAGGAGGGGGCTGTATGAAAAAGCTACTTGCCTGTATTCTGGTTTTGGCTCTGACGACCGGTGCCTTTTTCCTGGGACGCCTGACCGTGCCTGCCGCCCATTCCCGGACCTTTTATGCCCGGATTACCCAGAAGTCCCAGACGCATCTGATCGTGGAGGGCATCCCGGAAAACGATATCAACCACCGCGGTTTTTTTCAGTTTGATCTGGGGAGCGCAAAGCTTACCTCCTGGCGCTATACGGATATCACGGTGGATGACCTGGATGTGGGGGACCTGATCGCCGTCACTTATACCGGAACAGTGCTGGAAATCAGCCCGGCTATCATCCAAAATGTGCTGGAAATTCAACTTCTGGACGATGAACGATAGGAGGAACACATATGCTGTTTGAAAAGAAAGTTGTTGATATGGTTCTGGGTCAGCTGCTGACCCGGCAGGACAACCCCCATGGTATTTTCTACTTCGGCCCGGAGCATTTTCCCGGCCTCCAGACAGAGCCCTATGATTTCAAATCCCATAAGGGCCATGATCTGAAGGGCTTCTTCTACCGCTATGAGGGGGCGGACCCCAAAAAGCTGGTGGTTTTTGACCACGGAATGGGCAACGGCCACCGGGCCTATATGCGGGAGATCGAGACACTGTGCAAGGCGGGCTTCCTGGTCTATTCCTATGACCACACCGGCTGCATGGCCTCCGGCGGTAAGCACATCGGCGGCTTTGCCCAGTCCCTGGCAGATCTGGATGACTGCATCAGACAGCTGAAGCGGGATCCCCTGACGGCTGGCATGGAAATCTGCGTGGTGGGCCACAGCTGGGGCGGTTTCTCCACCATGAACATCGGCGCCATCCATCCGGAAGTGAAAAAAATCGTGTCCATGTCCGGTTTTGTCAGCGTGGAGCGGATCGTAAAGCAGAGCCTGGGCCCCCTGAAGGCCTACGCTCCGGCCATCGTTGCGGTGGAAAACCGGGAGAATCCCCGGCACTCGCGGTACAATGCCCTGGAATCTCTGGATAAGACCCAGGCAAAGGTGCTGCTGATCTATTCTGAGGATGACAAGACGGTGCTGAAAAAAGAGCACTACGATCCTCTGTACATCAAATTCTGCGACAGTGATCATGTGAAATTCCTGCTATTAAACGGCAAGAACCACAACCCCACCTTTGAGACGGAATCCGTCGTTTATAAGGATGACTTCTTTGCCCAGTTCCAGAAAGCCCTGAAAAAGGGTCAGCTTTCCACCCCCGAAGCCCAGGCGGAGTTTATGGGCCGCTTTGACTGGTGGTATATGACCAAACAGGACCCGGCAGTTTGGGAGCAGATCGTGGCCCACTTGAAGGGTTAAGGCATGGACAAAGGAAATATCTGGCTCCAATGGGTCATGGAGCTGCAGAGTCTGGCCCAGGCGGGGCTGTTCTACGGGAAGGATGTCTTTGACCGGGAGCGGTATACCCGGATCCGGGAGATCGCCGCGGAAATGCTCGCCCATATGTCGGATATCCCAGTGGAGACAGTGGCCGGACTGTTCTGCAATGAGGTGGGCTATCAGACTCCGAAAATCGATACCCGGGCGGCGGTGTTTCAGGACGGAAAAATCCTTCTTGTCCAGGAGCGCAATGGGAAATGGGCCCTCCCCGGGGGATGGTGTGACGTGGGACTGTCCGTGGGGGAGAACACCTGCAAGGAAGTGATGGAGGAAGCAGGGCTGGTGGTGGTGCCGGAGAAGGTCATCGCCGTTCAGGACCGGGCCAGGCACAACAAGCCGGACTATGCCTATTCCATCTGTAAGATTTTCGTCCAGTGCCGTCCGGTGGGCGGCAGCTTCACGGAAAATCCCGAGACACAGGATGCCCGGTATTTTGAAGAAGACCGGCTCCCGGCGTTGGCGGAGGAGAAAAATACCCCAGAGCAGATCGCCCTGTGCTTCCGGGCATATAGGGAAGAACACTGGAAAACCCTGCTGGATTAAAGGAAAAAGGAGTGGACTTAGGTCCACTCCTTTTTGTGCTTATTTGTAGCTTACCAGCTCGTCCAGGCTCTTGCGCTTCTTTTCCCGGAGCCTGTCGTTTTCACCGGGGTAGCCCAGGGTGATGACCAGCCGGACGGGATGCTGGATGCCGCAGAGACTGCGGACCTTTTCGTCGTCGAACCAGCCCAAAATGCAGGTGCCCAGGCCCTGGGCGGCGGCTTCGGCGGTGAGATAGGCGGCCGCAATGCCGATATCCATGGACCGGTAGTCATTATTCTTGACCTTGGCGCCCAGGGCGGCGGATTTGACGTAGGGCTCCTCGGAAATGACGATGAGCACCGGGGCGTCTACGGCAAATTTATTCATGCCGCCCATGCCCCGGGTCAGCAGCGCCACCTCCCTGGCGGTGTCGCCCCGGCAGACGGTAAAGTGGTAGGGCTGGCCGTTGCAGGCGGAGGGAGCCAGCCGGGCGGCCTCCAAAATGGCCTCCAGCTTCTCTTTTTCCACCACCCGGCAGGGGTCATAGCTGCGGCAGGACTGGCGGGTGCGGGCGATTTCCGTAAAGTTCATGGGGATACCTCCTGATTTTTTCTATATTGTACAAAATGCGCCGGGTCTTGTCAATGAGAGTTATGCACCATGCGCGTACATTTGACCTTTCCTGAAAGACAAAAATGTGGTATAATGCAATAATACAAACCGCAAGGAGGGATGCGTGTGCGCATCGTCGTGAAAATCGGCACCTCTACCCTGGCTCATGGCACCGGGCACCTGAATATCCGCCGGGTGGAGCAGATTTGTAAGGTGCTCAGCGACATCAAAAATTCCGGCCATGAGCTGATTCTGGTGTCCTCCGGCGCCATCGGCATGGGCGTGGGCAAGTTGGGACTGCGTCAGCGGCCCACCGATATGCCCACCAAGCAGGCTGCCGCCGCTGTGGGTCAGTGTGAGCTGATGTATACCTATGACAAGCTCTTTGCCGAGTACCACCACACCGTGGCCCAGCTGCTGATCACCAAGGAGGATATCGCCTGCGAAGCACGGCATATCAATTTCAGCAATACCCTGAACCGGCTGCTGGAATTGGGGGCCCTGCCCATCCTGAACGAAAATGATACCATCGCCACCGACGAAATCGTCATCGGCGACAACGATACCCTGGCTGCCATTGTGGCGGAAAGCGTAAAGGCGGACCTGCTGGTGCTGCTTTCCGACATCGACGGCCTCTACACCGCCGATCCCCACAGTGATCCCGAGGCAAAGCTGATCCACCGGGTACATAAGATTGACGAGGAGATCATGGCCCTGGCCGGAGTCAGCAGTACCACCCTGGGAACCGGCGGCATGGTCACCAAGCTCCGGGCAGCGGAGATCTGCCTGCGTTGCGGCTGCGACATGGTCATCGCCAACGGCTGCAACCCGGATCTGCTTTACGATATTTTGGACGGCAAGCAGGTGGGAACCTATTTTTCGGAGAAATGATTATGAAGAATATGCTCATTGCCGCAAAAGCGGCCAAACTGGAAATTTCCCGGTTAACAACCGAACAGAAAAACGCAGCCCTGGAGGCCATGGCCGCCGCTCTGATCGAGAACGAAGCTGCCATTCTGGCGGCCAACGCCCTGGACCTGGAAGCTGCCAAGGGCACCGTATCCGACGTGATGCTGGACCGGCTGGCCCTGTCCCCCGCCCGGATTGCGGGCATGGCCCAGGGTATCCGGGACGTGTGCAAGCTCCCGGACCCTGTGGGACACATTCTGGAGGAGTATGTCCGTGCTGACGGCCTGCAGATCCGGAAAACCGCCGTGCCCATGGGTGTCATTGCCATCATCTACGAGAGCCGTCCCAATGTCACCTCCGACGCGGCGGCCCTGGCTCTGAAAAGCGGCAATGTCTGCGTCCTCCGGGGCGGCAAGGAGGCTTTCCGCAGTGCCAACGCCATCGTGAATGCCCTGAAAGCGGGCCTGAAATCCGTGGGTATCACGGAAAACGCCGTGAATCTGGTCCAGGACACCACCCGCAACAGCGCCAATGAACTGATGACCGCCAACGGCTACATCGATCTGCTGATCCCCCGGGGCGGCGCCGGCCTCATCAATGCCTGTGTGCGCAATGCCACGGTGCCCTGTATCGCCACCGGCACCGGCATCTGCCATGTGTATGTGGAGCGGTCCGCGGACCAGGAAATGGCCCTTTCCATCATCAAAAACGCCAAGACCAGCCGTCCCAGCGTCTGCAACGCTGAGGAAGTGCTGCTTGTTGACAAGGCCATTGCGGCGGAATTCCTGCCGAAACTGGCTCAGACCATCCCCCAGGTGGAGCTGCGGCTGGACGAACTCGCCCAGACCATCATCCCCGGCACCCCTGCGGGCCCGGAGGATTTTGACACGGAATTTTTGGACTACATTCTGGCGGTGAAGTGCGTGGAAGGTGTCGAAGAAGCCATTGCCCACATCGCTGCCCACTCCACCGGCCACAGCGAAGCCATCGTCACCAACTGCGAGGATGCCAAGACGGCCTTCACCGCCGGCGTGGACAGCGCGGCAGTCTATGTCAACGCCTCCACCCGGTTCACCGACGGCGGCGAATTTGGTCTGGGCTGTGAAATGGGCATCTCCACCCAGAAGCTCCACGCCCGGGGTCCCATGGGCCTGCGGGAGCTGACAACCTATAAGTATATCGTCACGGGTAACGGCCATGTGCGGTAATTTTCTCCGGAAAAGTTGACACCCGGGGTCGAAAGCTGATATGATACCCTCAGATTCCACAAAACAGGAGGTTCCCATGAAATACGGATTTATCGGCTGCGGCAATATGGGCGGCGCCATCGCTAAGGCCCTGGCCAAGGTTACCACGGATTTTGCCATCACGGACCGCTCCGGCAAGGCCATTGCCCTGGCGGCGGAAATTCCCTGCGGCTATTTCAGCTCGGAAGAAATTGCGTCCCGGTGCGACCGGATCTTCCTGGGCGTAAAGCCCCATATGATGAAGGGGGTTCTGGAACCCCTGCAGGGCATTCTGGCGGAGAAAAAGCCCCTGCTGATCACCATGGCAGCGGGACTGACCATGGAACAGATCGTGGAATTTGCCGGCTGTGAGCTGCCTGTGATCCGCATTATGCCCAACACCCCGGTGGCCATCGGCAAGGGCGTGATCCAGTACTGCGCCAATGAGCTGGTAAGTGCCGAAATGCTGAAGGATTTCCTGGCGGATCTGCGCCACGCGGGTATTCTGGATCCTCTGGAGGAGCGGCTCATTGACGCGGGCTCTGCCATTTCCGGCTCCGGCCCGGCCTATGTGTATATGTTCATTGAAGCTCTGGCCGACGGTGCCGTTGCCTGCGGCATTCCCCGGGCCAAGGCCCTGGAATACGCCGCCGCTACGGTCATCGGCGCGGGCGAAATGGTCCTGGCAACAGGCCAGCACCCCGGTGCCCTGAAGGATGCCGTCTGCTCCCCCGGAGGCAGCACCATCGCAGGTGTCCGGGCTCTGGAAAATCACGGCTTCCGGGCCGCGGCCATGGAGGCGGTCATTGCCACCTGCAACCGGAATAAAGAATTGGGAAAATAAGTTGTATTCCTGACGAACCTCATGTATAATGAAAGAAAAAATACCTGGAGGTACACTATGGAATACAGAATTTTGGGCAAGACCGGGCTGAAGATCTCCCGCATGGGCTTCGGCGGTATCCCCATCCAGAAAATCGACGCAGCCGGCACCCGGCAGCTGATGCTGAAGCTGAAGGAGGCCGGAGTCAACTACATCGACACCGCCCGGGGCTACACCGTCAGTGAAAGCTACCTGGGCGAAGCCCTGGAGGGCATCCGGGACAGCTTCGTCCTGGCCACCAAGAGCATGGCCCGGGATGCCGAGGGCTTTGCCAAGGATGTGGACGTGAGCCTTGCCAACCTGCGCACCGATTACATCGACCTGTACCAGTTCCACAACCCCTCCATGGCGCAGCTGGATCAAATCATCGCCCCCGGCGGCGCGCTGGAAGCCGCTCAGGCAGCCAAGGCAGCCGGTAAGATCGGCCACATCGGCATCACTGCTCACTCCCTGGCAGTTTTCGAGCGGGCGCTGGAAATGGACTGGGTGGAGACCATCATGTTCCCCTACAACATCGTGGAGACCCAGGGAGCTCACCTGATCGCCAAGTGCAAGGAGAAGAACATCGGATTTATCGACATGAAGCCCCTGGCCGGCGGCGCTATTGAGAACGGCACTCTGGCTCTGCGGTTCGTCTGCGCCAATGATGCGGTCACAGTCACCATCCCCGGCATGGCGGAGCTTTCCGAGGTGGACGAGAATATCGCCGCCTGCGCCAACACCGCCCCTCTGACCGGGGAGGAACAGGCTGCCATTGCTCAGGTGGTGAAGGAGCTGGGCACCAATTTCTGCCGCCGCTGCAATTACTGCGCTCCCTGCACCGTGGGCATCAATATCCCCAGTGTGTTCCTCTTTGAGGGCTACCTGTCCCGGTATGGGCTGGGCGACTGGGGCAAGGGCCGCTATGCAGGTCTGAGCGTCAAGGCTTCCGCCTGTATTGAGTGCGGCGTCTGCGAGACCCGCTGCCCCTACGGCCTGCCCATCCGGAAGATGATGAAGGCCGCTGCCGAGAAGTTCGGCGAATAAGGAAAAATAAGCCCGGCACCTTTGTGGGTGCCGGGCTTTTGCGCGAAATTTTTCTGCCCAAAAGAAAGCCCCAGCCGGGCTATCCCGGCTGGGGCTCATGATTCTTACTTCTTTTTCTTCTTCAGGATGGTGACAATGGCAATGACGCCGCAAATTGCGCCTGCGATCAGCAGCAGAGTGGAAAGCCAGTTTCCGGTGACAAAGATAGCAGTGGGGCCGTCGGCGCCGCCGATGATGCCGATGGAAGTATCTTCAGACTCGCCCACGATGATCTCCGTCATAGGCTCCTGGGAGATGTCAGCGGGTTTCAACAGAACCAGTGCGGAAATGGCTTCACATTCAGCGGTTCCGGAGGCAGTGCCCAGGGAAGAAATACCCGCCTGGTCACCCTTAACACAAATAACCCAGTCACCCTCGGGCAGGGTAATGGTGGTGGATTCCTTGTTGGGATTGAACACCACGATCAGTTCATTTTCCTCGCCGTTGGCGCCGGAAGCAATGTGGAAGCCCACCACATTGAAGTCCAGACCGGGCAGCTTGGTGATCTTTTCAGCCACTTCTTCAGCGCTGGTCATCCGCAGGGCGGGATGGGCTTTCCGGAATTCGATGAGACCCTGATAATAGCTGTAAGTCAGCTGGTATTCTTCCTTGCTCAGGTCTGCCCACTTCAGATTGTTGACCACATCGGAGGAGCGGTAGCTGTTGTGATCAAAGGTGCCGTCCTCCAGGGGCTTGGACCGGAGCATCTCCTCGCCTGCGTGGATGAAGGGCACGCCCTGGCTGGTCATGACGATGGCGGCGGCCAGATTGTTCATCTTCACCCGGTCGGAGAAGCTGGCGTCGGGGGTGGACATGGTGATCCGGTCGAAGAGGGTGTGGTTGTCGTGGCAGGAGGCGTAGTTGACAGTCTGGGTGGGACTCTTGCACCAGGCAGGAGCACCCAGGAAGCAGTCGCTGATATTGCCCGCGAAGCCGCCGGAGCCTGCCACATAGCCGGGCTTGGAGTTATTGGAATTGCCGCCCCGGATGGCGTCCCGGAGGGTGTCGGAGAAGAAGGCAAAGCCGGGAACCTCCTGGGAGTTGACCTGGGTGGTCAGGGTGTAACCCTCCTTGGTTACCTGGGTAGCCATGGTCCAGCCCTCGCCGTAGAAGATCACATGGGGATGGGTCTTGTGGACCTCTTCCATCACTTCGTTGATGGTCTCGGTGTCGATGAGGCCCACCAGGTCCCAGCGGAAGCCGTCGATGTGGTACTCGTCGGCCCAGTATTTCACGGAATCCACGATGTACTTCTTCACCATGCTCCGCTCGGAGGCGGTGTCATTGCCGCAGGCAGAACCGGCGGAGAAGACACCCTCGGCGCTGACACGGCTGAAATACAGGGGCACGATCTTATTAAAGCAGAATTCCTCGCCGGAGTAGACATGGTTGTACACCACGTCCATGATCACCTGGATGCCGTTGTCGTGGAGACCCTTGACCATCTGCTTAAACTCTTTTACACGGACCTCGCCGTTGAAGGGGTCGGTGGAATAGGAGCCTTCGGGGACGTTGTAGTTCACGGGATCGTAGCCCCAGTTGAACACGTTGTCCTCCAGAGCAGTCTCGTCCACGGAGCCGTAGTCGTAGGAGGGCAGCAGGTGGATGTGGGTGACGCCCAGGTTCTTGATGTGGTCCAGACCGGTGGGGATCCCATCGGGGGTGGAAGTACCGGCTTCGATCAGGCCAAGGAACTTGCCCTTGTTGGTGATACCGGAATTCTCGTCCACACTCAGGTCCCGGACGTGGAGCTCGTAAATGATGGCATCGGTGATGCTGGAGGGGACGGGAGGATAGTCCTCAGCCCAGCCCTCAGGATCGGTGGCGTCCAGGTCGATGACCATGGCCCGCTTGCCGTTAACGCCGGTGGTCCGGGCGTAGGGGTCGCAGGCTTCGTTGGTGACGCCGTCCACGTCTACGGAGTAGGTGTAGTAGGTGCCGTTCAGGTCTCCCTCAACGGTTGCTACCCAGGTGCCGTTCACATCGGCGGTCATATCGATCTGCTCGATCAGGTCATTGACCCGGTAATCGCCGGAGGTGTACAGATTGATCCGTACGGCGTCGGCAGTGGGAGCCCAGACCCGGAAAACGGTTTTTTCCGGGGACCAGATGGCGCCCAGGTCATCGCCCTCGTAGGTGTACTGGGACTCAAAGACGGAGGTGGAGTAGTAAATGGGCATGGTGATGACCATTTCGCTGCCGCGGTAGCGCAGAGTGTATTCGGCGGTTACATCCAGCTCGGTTTCGGGAACCAGGGTGTAGATGTTCTTGCCGTCATCGGTGCGCTCTGCAATGGCAACCTCGCCCTCGGGGCCGGTGACAATGAACTCTGCCGGATCAACGGGGCCGGACATGGCCACCCGGATGCCGACACCCTCCTTGTAAAGGGTCTGCTTGATGGTGGCATCAGTCTCCGTTGCCAGGGCCATCATGGGGATCAGGCCCAGCAGCAGGGAGCCCAGCAGCAGGATTGCGATGATGCGTTTGAGCTTATCTCGGTTCATAGCGTTCTCTCCTTGTGCAAAATAGGATAACTGAATAAATTATACCTGATAACGTTTCCAGTGTAAAGAGAAAACAAAAGCGTATTGACGCATTTTTCTATTTCTGTTATGCTTGATTTATCCAAAACAAGGGGGTATACCCATGAACTATTACGAAAGAGCACTGCAGCTGAAAGAGGAAACCGTCGCCCACCGCCGGTATTTCCATGCCAATGCGGAGGTGGGGCTGGACCTTCCGAAGGCCAAAGCCTATGTGATGAAAACACTCCGGGAATACGGAATCGAACCGAAGGTATGCGGCTATGGTGTTACTGCCACAGTTGGCCGGGGCGGCAAATGCATCCTGCTCCGGGCGGATATGGACGCGCTGCCCATGCCGGAGGAGAGCGGCGAGCCCTTCGCCTGTCCCACTGGTACCGAAGCCCACGCCTGCGGCCATGACCTCCATGTCGCCATGCTTCTCACCGCCGCAAAAATGCTGAAGGAGAATGAAGACAGCCTGGCCGGAACGGTGAAATTCATGTTCCAGCCGGCGGAAGAGACCTTCGAGGGTGCCTACAACATGGTGGATGCTGGCATTCTGGAGGATCCCAAGCCGGATGTGGCCATGACTTACCATGTGGGCTCCGGCAAAATGGCCCCAGGCGGCTTTTCCTACAACCACAGCGGTACCATGATGTTCTCCGTGGATGGCTTTCAGGTTCTGGTCACCGGTCGGGGCGCCCACGGTGCCTACCCCCATTCTTCTATCGATCCTATCAACATTGCGGTGCATATCTACCAGGCCATGCAGTCCATCATCGCCCGGGAGGTGGATCCCCAGAAGGCCTGTATTATGACCGTGTGTACCTTCCACGCCGGAACCGCCAATAACATCATCCCCAACGAGGCGGAGATGACCGGCACCATCCGCTGTAATGACCAGAAAAACCGGGAGCTGATGAAGAAACGGCTGACGGAGCTGGCAACCCAGACCGCAGCTGCCTACGGCGGCAGCGCGGAAGTGGTCTGGGTCTCCCAGGTGCCGCCCCTGGTCTGCGACCCGAAGCTGGTTGATGATATTGTCCGGTACATGGGTGAGCTGGAAATTCCCGGCATGCAGGGCAGGGAAGGCGTGGTATCCTGCGCCTCTGAGGATTTCGCGGTGCTGACCTCCCGGATGCCCGCCTCCTTCATGTATTTGAGCGCCGGATTCCCGGAAGAGGAGCATCCGGCCCCCTCCCACAATCCCAAGGTGCGCTACAACGAGGGCGTGCTGCCCATGGGCGCCGCCTGCTATGCCCAGTGCGCCACACGCTGGCTGGAGGATAATCAGTAAACAGTTCACCGCCGCTCCAATATAGAGCGGCGGTGTTGTCTGGGTAAGGTAAATTATCGTTTAGCGTAATACCTTCCCCCAGGGGGGAAGGTGGCCCGAAGGGCCGGATGAGGGGACCGCAGTACGGTTTTCGGAAGATTACCGTCAAATCAGGTGAGTCCCCTCATCAGTCACCGCTTGCGCGGTGCCAGCTTCCCCCCAGGGGGAAGCTCTTATAAACGATAACTTATCTGCGTCAAGACAGAAAGGAGGGGCCACGGCGAATGCCGTGGCCCCAGTTTTTAGTTGATTAGGCCATCTCGACTCTGTCAGCCTTCTCAGGCAGGAAAAACTTATCCATGTCGTAGATGTCGTAGCCGGAAAATTCTCTCTCG
Organism: Oscillospiraceae bacterium; assembly: GCA_015067615.1. GTDB lineage: Bacteria > Bacillota > Clostridia > Oscillospirales > Oscillospiraceae > Faecousia. The sequence continues at coordinate 115 of SVMD01000003.1, read as the reverse complement.
AAGTGGCCGTCCTTGGAGAAGGTACGGATGAAGCGGCGGCCGTCGATGCAGCACCAGTTCTCCATGTTCCAGGTGAACTGATCGTAGTCATCATGCTGCAGCTCATTGAAGTACA
>SVMD01000014.1 GCA_015067615.1 Oscillospiraceae bacterium | reverse complement strand
AGGAGATCCTGCCTTATGTGACCAATGCCCAGATCGGTGACAGCACCAACGAGGAATTCCTGCGCAGCCTGGGAGTAGATAACTATGACGTGTGCATCGTGGGTATCGGAAACGATTTTCAGAGCAGTCTGGAAACCACTTCGCTTCTGAAGGAACTGGGAGCCAAAATGGTGGTATCCCGGGCGGCAACCGATGTGCAGGAGAAGTTTCTCTTGAGAAACGGTGCCGACGAGGTGGTCTATCCGGAAAAACAGCTTGCCCGGTGGGCGGCCATCCGATACAGTGCCAACCATGTGCTGGATTACATCGAGCTTGACAATGACCATGCAATTTTTGAAGTGGAGCTTCCCGCTTTCTGGATGGGAAAGACCGTAGGACAACTGGATATCCGTAAAAAGTTCAATATCAATATCTTAGGCACAAAGTGCGGAAGCAGACTGGATTCCTTTATCACCCCGGATACCCTGCTTTGTGAGGGAAAGTCCCTCATGGTCATGGGGAAATACAGGGATATCCAGAAATGCTTCCGGATTTGACCAATCGCAATCATGAATGCCGCTTGCCTTGTGCTGGCGATTATTAGTTTTGTGGGCGGGCAAGTGTTTTTATTCCGCGAAATCCGTAAGTGGGGAGATTTTGTAGATAAACATTACCGCCCGTAGATTATTTTGCGGAACTATGCTATAATGGTCAAAATTTTTGTGGAGGTACGCAGTATGGAAGAGCATATCCTGGTGGGCCTGTCCTCTGCGCCCTCCAATGCCCGGATCATCCGAACCGCTGCTACTATGGCGACGGCCTTTGGCTGTAAATTTACCGCCCTGTTTGTTCGGACACCCGGCTATGATGCCATGAGCGATGAAAACAAGGAACGGCTCAGAACCAATACCGAGCTGGCAAAAAGTCTGGGTGCCACCGTTGAGACCGTGTTCGGGGATGATGTTTCCTATCAGATTGCGGAATATGCCCGGCTTTCCGGTGTGACAAAAATCGTGGTGGGCAGAAGTGCTGCCACCCGGAAGCATCCCTGGGGGAAACCCACCTTGACGGAGAAGCTCACGGCCATTGCCCCGAATCTCGACATCCATATCATCCCGGATGCCAGCGTGGATGGCAGCTACAAGCCCAAAAAGGCTAAGCGAAAGGTCAATTTCAAAACCGCTTGCCGGGACTGGGCACTGACCCTGGTTATCCTGATTCTGGCAACGGTACTCAGCTTCGGTTTCTCCCGGGTAGGCTTTACAGAGGCCAATATTATTGCGGTGTATCTTCTGGCTGCGCTGCTGACCTCCATGGTTACATCCACCCGCAGCAGCTATGTCCTTTCCGCCATTGGCAGTGTGCTTGTGTTCAATTTCTTTTTCACCACACCTAAGTTTTCCCTCCGGGTCCATGAGCATGGGGCGCCGCTGACATTTTTGATCATGATTGTTGCTGCTCTGATCGTTGGCACCCTGACCGACCGGCTGAAAAGCCAGGTCAAGCAGTCAACCCAGGCTGCCTACCGTACCAATCTTCTGTTTGAGACCAGTCAGATGCTCCAAAAGGCCACCTCGGACGACAAGATTTTCCAGACAGTCCGAACCCAGGTATGTAAGCTGCTGGACCGGCATGCTTCTGTCCTTCCGGGGGTAACCGCCAGCAGCCGCCGTAATGCTTTGCACTATCCCATCAAGGTCCAGGACAGAATCTACGGTACCGTCATTATTGAGGGCAGCGAGCCTTTGGAAGCCTTTGAGAACAGTGTGCTGCTGTCTATTCTTGGTGAGTGTGCTCTGGCTTTGGAGAACAGCCGCAACACAGCGGAAAAGGAAGAAGCCAAGCTCCAGGCGGAGAGTGAAAAGCTCCGGGCGAACCTGCTTCGCTCCATTTCCCATGATCTGCGGACACCTCTGACTGCCATCTCCGGCAATGCCAGCATCCTGCTGTCCGACAGCGAGAATTTGGACCCCAATGCCCGGAAGCAGATGTACGGGGATATCTATGACGACTCCGCCTGGCTGCATAACCTGGTGGAGAATCTTCTGGCAGTGACCAAAATTGAAGAAGGCCGCATGGAGCTGAAGACACAGCCCCAGCTTGCGGAGGAGATCGTATCCGAAGCCCTGCAGCACATCAGCCGGAAGCGGTCTGAACATACCATTACGATCACCCACAAGGACGATCTGCTCCTGGCCCAATGTGACGCAAAGCTGATCGTGCAAGTTATCATCAATCTGGTGGACAATGCCATCAAATACACCCCCGCCGGCTCCCAAATTTGGATATCGACCCGGTGGGAGGAAAGCATGGCAGTGTTTACGGTAGCCGATGACGGGCCGGGCATCCCGGATCAGGAGAAAAAGCAGATATTCCAGATGTTCTACACCGGCTCCACCGCCGTGGCTGACAGCCGCAGAAGTCTGGGTCTGGGGCTGAGCCTGTGCAAGTCCATTGTAACGGCACACGGCGGCACAATTTCTGTTTCCGACAATCAGCCTGCGGGCACGGTCTTTGCATTTACCATTCCAGCTGGGGAGGTGGAAGTCCATGAATAAACCTTTGATATTGGTGGTGGAGGACGATTCCACCGTCCGCAATCTGATCACCACCACCTTGAAATCCAATGACTATCGGTACATAACAGCATCCAATGGAGAGACGGCAATCTTTGCGGCAAGCGCTCAGCAGCCGGATATCGTATTTTTGGATCTGGGCCTGCCGGATCTGGACGGCGTGGAGATCATCAAGCGCATCCGTTCCTGGTCCCAGATGCCCATTATTGTCATCAGTGCCAGAAGCGAAGATTCTGACAAGGTATCGGCCCTGGACGCCGGTGCCGATGATTACCTTACCAAGCCCTTCTCTGTGACAGAGTTACTGGCCCGTCTCCGGGTGGCCCAGCGCAGAATATCATCTGCCGCTGTCAAGACCGGAGAAGCTATATTCCGCAATGGTAAACTGACCATCGACTACGGCGCAGGCTGTGCTTTTCTAAACGGTCAGGAACTGAAGCTTACACCGACAGAATACAAACTGCTGTGTCTGCTTGCCAAGGATGCAGGCAAGGTGCTGACCCATACCTATCTGACCGACAAGATATGGGGAAGCAGTTGGGACAGTGATATGGCATCCCTGCGGGTACATATGGCAACCCTGCGTAAGAAAGTCGAAAAGGATTCTGACATTCAGTACATCCAGACCCACATCGGCATCGGTTACCGTATGCTCAAGCTATAAAGATTGTTACAGCACTGCCGTGTATAGTGATGATGCAAGAAGATTCTGCTTGCGAAACCCTGTAATTATATTACACCCCAAAAAACAGCCGTTTTGCAGCATGAATGTTGCGAAAACGGCTGTTTGGTTAATAACCTGTTTCAACACCATAAAAGTCAGGCAGAAAGCGAATTACATTTACTTTTTCCGTAGAGCGTGATAAAATTATTAAGATATTCAAAATAATGGTTATTTTCATAGCTTTTCTGACAGGAGGAACATGAATGAACTACGATGTCATCATTATCGGTGCCGGCCCCGGCGGTATCTTCGCGGCCTATGAGCTGATGCAGCATAAGCCGGAACTGAAGGTTGCTGTTTTTGAGGCAGGTCATGCGCTGAACAAGCGTCACTGTCCCATCGATGGCGAGAAAATCAAGACCTGTATTGGCTGTAAAAGCTGTTCTATTATGAGCGGCTTCGGCGGCGCCGGTGCTTTCTCCGATGGCAAGTACAACATTACCAATGATTTTGGCGGAACCCTGTACGAGTACATCGGCAAGAAGCAGGCGTTGGACCTGATGCATTATGTGGACCAGATCAATATGCGCTACGGCGGTGAGGGCTGCAAGCTGTATACCACCGCAGGCACCCGCTTTAAGACCCTGTGCATCCAGAATGACCTGCACCTGCTGGATGCTTCCGTGCGCCATCTGGGAACCGACATCAACTATATCGTTCTGGAAAACCTCTACGCTTACTTAGAAAATAAGGTGGACTTCTTCTTCGACACCCCCGTGGAAGCTGTGAAGATTATTGCGGGTGGCTACAGTGTCAAGTGCAAGGACGCAGACTTCACCTGCGAAAAGTGCATCGTTTCCGTGGGTAGAAGCGGCAGCAAGTGGATGGAGAAGATCTGCAAAGATCTGGACATTCCCACCCAGTCCAACCGTGTGGACATCGGCGTCCGTGTGGAGCTTCCCGCAGCAGTCTTTGCCCACCTGACTGACGAACTGTACGAAAGTAAGATCGTTTACCGCACCGAAAAGTACGGTGACAAGGTTCGTACCTTCTGCATGAATCCCAAGGGTGCTGTGGTCAATGAAAACACCAACGGCATTATTACCGTAAACGGTCACAGCTATGAAGACCCGGCCAAGCAGACGGAGAATACCAACTTCGCCCTGCTGGTGGCCAAGCATTTCTCCGAGCCCTTCAAGGACTCCAACGGCTACGGCGAGTCCATTGCCCGCTTAAGCAATATGCTGGGCGGCGGTGTCATCGTCCAGCGGTTTGGTGATCTGATCCGGGGTCGCCGTTCCACCCCCAGCCGCATGAACGACGCCTTCATTACCCCCACCCTGAATGCTACTCCCGGCGATTTGAGTCTGGTTCTTCCCAAGCGCATCCTGGATGGCATCATTGAGATGATCTACGCTCTGGATAAGGTTGCCCCCGGCACCGCTAATGACGATACGCTCCTGTACGGTGTGGAGGTCAAGTTCTACAACATGGAAGTAAAAGTCAACGAGCAGCTGGAGACCTGCTACCCCGGTCTGTACATCATCGGTGACGGCAGCGGCATCACCCATTCCCTGTCCCACGCCTCCGCCAGCGGTGTTCATGTGGCAAGAAATATTGTGAAATAAACGATAGAAAAGGGAGAATACATAGAGATGAACTTTTTAGAAGAAAGAATCATAAAGGACGGAATCGTCAAATCCGGTAATGTGCTGAAGGTGGACAGCTTCCTGAATCACCAGATGGATATTGCGCTGATGGAGGAGATCGGCAGGGAGTTCAAGCGCCGCTTCGGTCACAAGCAGGTGGATAAGGTGCTGACCATTGAGGCTTCCGGCATTGGTATTGCTGCATTTGTCGCCAAGGAGTTTGGCGTTCCCATGGTGTTCGCCAAGAAGTCCAAGTCCATCAACATCGACGGCGATATGTTCGTTGCAGAGGTGGAATCCTTTACTCACAAGAACAAGAATCAGGTTATCGTGTCCAAGAAGTTCCTGCATGACGGTGAGCATGTGCTGATCATTGATGATTTCCTGGCCAACGGCTGCGCCCTCCAGGGCCTGATCTCCATTGCCGAGAATGCCGGTGCCATCGTGGAAGGCTGCGGCATCGTTATTGAGAAGGGTTTCCAGATCGGCGGCCGTGTCATCCGGAATCTGGGCTACCATGTGGAATCTCTGGCCATTGTGGATGCCATGGATGCCGAAAACGGCACCATTACCTTCCGTGATCAGGAGGGCAAATAATGGGTAATGTAAAGAATCAGGCTGCTTCCATGGAAAATATCTATAGCCTGGATGGCAAGGTTCCTTTTCTGAAATCCATTCCCTTTGGTTTGCAGCATGTTCTGGCAATGTTTGTTGCCAACATCGCGCCCATTATGATCGTTACCGGTGCCAGCGGCCTGAGCGTACAGGAAACCGCTTCTCTGATCCAGACAGCTATGATCATGGCAGGCATCGGTACGCTGGTTCAGCTCTTTACTGTATGGAAGCTGGGCGCAAAGCTGCCCATCGTCATGGGTATCAGCTTTACCTTCGTATCTGTTTTCTGCTATGTGGGTCCCCAGTGGGGCTATGAGGCCATCATTGGTGCTGTCATGGTGGGCGGTATTATCGAGGGCCTGCTGGGTCTGTTCGCCAAATATTGGCGCCGTATCATTTCTCCCATCGTTTCCGCCTGTGTGGTCACCGCCATCGGCTTCAGCCTGCTGAGCGTCGGTGCCAATTCCTTCGCCGGCGGTGTGGGTGCTGCGGACTTCGGCAGCGCACAAAACTGGATTCTGGGCACCATTACACTGGTCTGCTGCATTCTGTTTAACATCTTCGCCAAGGGCCATCTGAAGCAGCTGTCCGTTCTGTTTGGTCTGGTTGTGGGCTACATTGTGGCCCTGTTTATGGGTAAGGTGGATCTTTCCTCGCTGGAGGGTATTGCAGTCGTTTCTCTGCCCCGGATCATGCCCTATAAGCCTGTGTTCAACCTCAGCGCCATTGTTTCCGTCACCATGATTTTCCTGGTTTCCGCGACCGAGACCATTGGTGACACTTCTGCCATGACTAACACCGTCCTGGGCCGGGAGTCCACCGACAAGGAAATCAGCGGCAGCCTTGCCTGCGACGGTCTGATCAGCTCTCTGTCTGCCTGCTTCGGTTGTATGCCCATTACCTCTTTTAGCCAGAACGTGGGCCTGCTTGCCATGACCAAGGTCATCAACCGTTACACCATTGCCACCGGTGCCGGTATTCTGATCCTGGCCGGTGTTTTCCCCGCCTTCGGTGCCGTTCTGGCAACCCTGCCGGAAGCTGTTTTGGGTGGCTGCACCATTATGATGTTTGGCAACATCGTCATTTCCGGTCTGCAGATGATCGGTTCCTGCGGCTTCAGCCAGCGCAATATCACCATTGCAGCCCTTTCCCTGAGCATCGGTCTGGGATTTACCCAGGTTCCTGAGATGTTCAATATTTTCCCTGACATTATCCGCACCATTTTTGCGGAAAACTGTGTTGCAGTTGTGTTCCTTGCTGCCATCATTATGAATCTGATTATGCCGAAGGACAGTGAAGCTTAATGGATCAGCAAACCTTTTTAGCGACCTATAGTCTGACCGAATCCGATCTGCAGGAAGCGAATATCTCCTGGGAAGAACTTTCTCTGATTGCTGAGGAGTACGGCAGACTGGAGCATTCTCTCCGGGAGATCGGCAAAGCCTTTATCGATGAGTACCTGTACGATATTGAAACCGCCGGTATCCATTCCTACCGCTACCGCACCAAACGGGTGGAACACCTTCTGGAAAAGGTCATCCGCAAGCGGAAGGAGAATCCGGAAAAATTCGCACAGCTGGATCACACCAACTACTATAAGTTTGTGACGGATCTGATCGGCATCCGTGTGTTTTTCCTGTATCGGGAGGATTGGAAGCATTTCCATCAATACCTGACCAGCCGGTTCAAAAACGACCCTGCGCTGTATATCCGGGATCGGCTGGCGGATTTTGATGAAGACCCGGACCATTATTATCTGGCGGAACGTCCCAGAGCCTACAAGCGTACAGGTGACAGCAAGATCTATGACGGCAACGAGATCCAGATTATTTCCGACGGCATCTACCGGTCTCTGCACTATATTGTCAAGTATCAGGGGCAATATATTGAAATTCAGGGCAGGACACTGTTCGAGGAAGGCTGGGGCGAAGTGGATCATGACATCGTGTACAAGGAAGCGGAGGATGACGAAATGCTCCGCGACTACTCCAAATTACTGAACCGGCTCTCCGGTCTGGCGGATGAAATGAGTTCCTACTTCCGCCGGATGAAACAGCAAAAGGAAGATATGGGGCAATCCAACAATTCACAGGGGGAGAAATAAATCCCGAAATCCGGTACCGGCGTGTCGAAAGAAGATCGCAAAGGCCCCGGATATCGCCATCATCATGACTGCGACTTTTGTGCTGTCTTCGGACGGCACAAAAGTCGTTATTTTTTTATATGGGCGGGCATAGTCTTTTCTGAGGTGAACTTAATGAGCTACAGAATCGAATATGACAATCGGATTGGAAAATATGAAGTCCGCAAAGGGCAGCCGAAGAAAATATCCTCGCTTCTGATAATAGCGGTAGTGGGAGTAATTTGCGGTACGATGCTATTACCGGAAGGCGTTGCGGAACTTCGCTCCTGGTTCATTCCGGGAGATGATACCGTAACGGTACAGGCTTTCCACATCATGACCGATGACATTCGCAGCGGTGCATCCCTGACGGATGCCCTCTACACCTTTTGCCATTATGTGATCCATGGGGCTTAAAATCAGCATTGATCCTTTTTCCTATATTCTGGGAGCTGCGATTGTGCTTCTGCTTCCTGCGAAAGTCTGGCTGGCAGCACTGTTTGCGGCAAGTGTGCATGAACTGTTCCATCTTGCGGCATTGTGGCTTTTGGGCGGACAGGTTATTCAGCTGCGGCTTGGAATCTGTGGTGCCAAAATCGTCACGCTGCCCATGAGCCGGGGCAGGGAAGTCCTCTGCGCCCTGGCAGGTCCCGTGGGAAGCTTTACTCTTCTTGCCCTTGCTTCGCACTATCCTTTGGCCGCTCTGTTTGGGTTCATGCAAGGCGCCTATAATCTGCTGCCAATCTATCCTCTGGATGGCGGACGGATCTTCCGGGGAATCTTTTCGGAAGCCTTCTGCGCAGCCGCAGAGACTTTTTCTCTCGTGATTCTTTGGGGATTGGGATTTTGGTTGCTGAACGTCTGTAATACAGCCTTTTTTGCTCTTTTTCCCGCTGTTACAACCACTGTATTGATGCTCAGAAGAAAATATCCTTGCAAAGAAACGAATTTCGCTGTACAATAGCTCTATCTATGTGCTGCGAGGTAACTACATGACACAATTGCTGCAAAGAATCCTCCCCACCGTGCAGAAGCCTGCCCGGTACACCGGCGGAGAGTTCAATGAAATTAAGAAAAATCCCGAAGAAGTCCGGGTGCGGGTGGCATTCTGCTTCCCGGATACCTATGAGATCGGTATGTCCAACCTGGGCATGCGTATCCTCTACGGCGTCATGAATCAGATGGACGGCGTCTGGTGTGAGCGGGTCTTTGCCCCCTGGGGCGATATGGAGGAGGCCATGCGCAAGCATGATCTGCCCCTCTGGGCTCTGGAAAGCCAGGATCCGGTCAAAAACTTTGACATGATCGCCTTTACCATCGGCTATGAAATGGCCTATTCTAATGTGCTGAATATGCTGAAACTGGCAGGAGTTCCTCTGCGGAGTGCAGACCGGCACGATCTGAAAAACATCGTCTTTGCCGGCGGTGTCTGTGCTTTCAATCCGGAGCCCCTGGCGGACTTTATTGACTTCTTCTCCCTGGGCGAGGGCGAGGATATCACCGTGGAAATTGTCAGCCTCTACGACAAGGCAAAGGCTGAAGGCTGGTCCAAAGAGCAGTTCCTGCTGGAGGTTTCCAAGATTCCGGGTGTGTACGTGCCCTCTTTCTATCGCCACGAATACAACGCTGACGGCACCCTGTCCGCTATCGTTCCCCTGAATGGTGCCCCCGAAAAGGTCACCAAGCGGATCGTGGAAGATCTGGACAGCGCCTACTGGCCCACCAAGATGATCGTGCCCTCCACGGAGATCGTCCACGACCGGGCCAATCTGGAAGTGTTCCGGGGCTGTATCCGGGGCTGCCGGTTCTGCCAGGCAGGCTTCTCCTGTCGTCCTGTCCGGAAAAAGAGTCCTGAGGTCCTCTACCGCCAGGCGGTGGAGTGCATGGAGGATTCCGGCAACAATGAGATCACCCTGTCCAGCCTCTCCACCTCCGACTATCGTGGATTGAAGGAGCTGACGGATCAGTTGATCCCTTACTGCGCCCAGAACCGGATCAGCCTGTCCGTACCCTCTCTCCGGGCGGACAACTTCTCCCGGGAGCTGATGGAAAAGCTGCAGACCGTCCGCAAAAGCGGCCTGACCTTCGCTCCGGAAGCCGGAACCCAGCGGCTCCGGGACGTGATCAACAAGAACCTGACCGAGGAGGAGATTCTGGGCACCTGCGCCAACGCCTTCTCCGGCGGCTGGAACAACGTCAAGCTCTATTTTATGCTGGGTCTGCCCACGGAGACCGACGAGGACGTTCTGGGCATCGCAGAGCTGGTAAACAAAATCATCAAGCTCTGGCACGAGAATGCCGGCATGAAAAAGCGCGGCCTGCGGATCCATGTGGCTACAGCCTTCTTTGTCCCCAAGCCCCACACCCCCTTCCAGTGGGAAAAGCAGATGGAGCCGGAGGAATATCTGCGCCGCTGCAAGCTGCTGAAGAGCCGTTTGAATTCCCGGTATACGGAGTATAATTATCATGAGTCCGCTTTGAGCCGCCTGGAGGCTATTTTTGCCCGGGGCGACCGCCGCCTGGGTGCTGTCATTGAGGAGGCAGTGAATCACGGCGCCAAGCTGGACGGCTGGGATGAATATTTCAATTACGGCATCTGGTTTGACGCCCTGAAAGCCTGCAATGTCAATACGGAGCACTACACCACCCGGGGCTTCGGGGAAGAGGAAGTGCTTCCCTGGGACACCATCGATGTGGGCGTTAGCAAGAAATTCCTGCTTCGGGAGCGCCACCGGGCTCAGGAGGGCGTCATCACCCCCGACTGCCGTCACGGCTGCGCCGGCTGCGGCGCCAACTGTCTGCTGAAGGAGGCACAGTGCGATGAGTAGACTGCTGTTTGAAAAGAAGGGACAGGCCATCTGGATCTCCCACCTGGATCTGATGCGGCTGTTCCAGCGGGCCTTCAAGCGGGCAGGACTTCCCCTGACCCATACCCAGGGCTACAACCCCAGACCCTCCGTTTCCATCGCGCTGCCCCTGTCCGTGGGCGTGGAGAGCAGCTGTGAGCTGCTGGAATACGAGCTGGACATGGAGCAGCGGCCCAACCACAAGGAGATCGTGTCCCGGCTGAACGCTGCTCTGGTGGAGGGTGTCCGGGTAATCCACTCCTATGACAACTGCGCCAAGCTGAAGACCCTGGCATACCTGGATGCCACAGTGGATCTGGAGTACGACCGGGGGATCCCTGAGGGTGCTGTGGATGCTATTCAGGAGCTTTTCTCCCGGAAGGAAATCATCGTTGAGAAGAAGGGTAAAAACGGTCCTACTGATCAGGATATCGCTCCTATGATCAAAAAGCTGGAGATCAACGCTGCGGATGCCAATACCATCCGTCTTGCCGTCCGGGTCTGCTGCCAGAATCCCAGCCTGAATCCCATGCAGCTATCAGTTGCCGTAACAAAATACCTGCCTCAGTTTGCCCCGGACTTCTCAAAGTCCGCTCGGGTGAACCTGTATAACGACAAGGAACATATTTTCAGATAAGGAGTAATCAACATGGAAGAAATTATGATGCTGGAAGAGTGCCCCATCTGCCGGGGTGCCGGTATGATCATGCACGAAGGCGGCTGGAACGTTCAGGTAGAGTGCTGCGACTGCAGCGCCCACACCGTGTACGTGGAGTATAACAACGAGGAAGAAAAGCTGGAAGCTGAAAAGGCCGTTGTCCACCTGTGGAATATCGGCAAGGTGATCACCAGCGAGCGGGGCGAATAAGAAAAACGACCGAAGCAATTGCTTCGGTCGTCTTTTTAATTAAGAAATCCTGATGCCGTAAACACCCTCACGGGAGCCGATGACCAGCATATTGCCGAAGGCCACAGGGGAGGCCTCCACAGTTTCATCAAAGTCCAGACTTGCCAGCACTTCACCGGTGGAGGCATCGATCAGCCGTGCCACACCGGATGCGTTGGCCAGGAACAGGTAGGCGTGCCCATCGGCGGTATACAGGGCTACAGGAGAACTCCAGGCATAATTGCCGGTGGATATCTCCCAAATCTTCTCGCCGGTATCTTCGTCCAGAGCCACCAGAACACCGCGGTAGGCAACATATTTATCATCAGGCTCAAGAGAGGATCTGCCGATGCTGTAGATCACAAGGCCATCGATATTGGTGCCCTCCTTACCAAGGACGGGGGTACACTGCACACCGCCGGCAATATCGTCATAGCGGACGCAATCACGCGCATATTCCCACAGGATCTCACCGGAGGAAGCGTCGATTTTATAGATGCTGACGGATCCTTTATGATTTTCCGCAGTCCAGTGCAGGGAAGGTGCGGTATAAATGTATCCGTCACCATTCTCGCCCCAGTCAAAGACAGGGGAGGAGTTGGAGTCATCCAGGGTATCCTGAGCCCAGATAAGCTCCATGGTATTCAGGTCCACACATTGGAGCAGGCCGCCGTTCTCTGAGACATAGAGATAATGGTCCACCACCGCAGCACTGGCCTCATAACCCAGGTAACGGTCCTGCTCTTCGGAATAGAAGCTTGTATAGCGGGTTTTCTCCGGATCTTCCGGATTGACGGAGATGGTTCCGGCTTCCTTGTCGTACTCGGTATTGAGCTTAATGGTATACAGAATGCCATTCTCACCGGGCCAGATCAGCGTATCGGTCTCAGCATCCACCAGAGGAGAGGAGTTAAAGGCACACCAGTCGCGAAGGCGCCATTCATCATTGTAACCATATTCATAAATAATCTTGCCCGTGATCAGATTTACAACAAACATGCGGGGTACGGCACCATTCACATAAAGTCCTGATCCCACATACAGCAGCGGATATCCTCTGGGATCCAGAGAACCGGTGCCCTTGAAATTCATGCCAATGTTAATGGCGTCCCGGGTCTTGCTGCCATCTTCCAGGTCGTAGAAGTGGATGTAGCCGTCCAGAGTGGCATAGATGACCTCTACCAGATCATCCTTCGCCTTTTTGCTGTCGTACATGGTATTCATAATGGCCTTGGTTTCCGCATCCCACTGCACCAGCAGAGGCTGACCGGTCCATCCGCAGCCGCCCCACTTATTCAGGCTGCCGATCCGGTGGCTCCACGCGATGCTCATGGTTTCGTTTTCAATGGAAGCAGTTCCGTAGGCCGCATTGTTGCGGTAGTTATTGCCACGGAAGGTGGCGATGCCGGGAAGCGCAAAATATTCCCGGTCCAGCTCAAAACAGATGGGATCCTCACGGACAAAGCTTTCCACTGTCTCATTACCGACGGCAATCTCCCAGGTCATCCGGAAATTGTCAGGGTCAGATTCATCGGACGCCGCAGGCTGAAAGAGAAGTCGGCTGTCAATGGGAGCAAGCGGCGCAGTATAAGATGATTCAGTCAGATTCCCACTGTTATCAGGCTCAGCTGAGACATGATTATCAGAAGAATCAACAGGAAATGCGTCGTCACGAATGGATCCTGCGGAATCAGAGCGTCCGTTGATCAGGAAGGCTGTGATGAGAATCAGAACCTGAAGGAACAAGCCTGCATAGATCAGATTAGTAAGCGTTTTCCATCGTTTCGCCTTTGCCGTTCCGGAAAACGGCTTCTTCAGGGTATGCATAACTGCAATCAGAATCATAATAGCAGTAATGAAGCCCAAAATGTATAACATACCCTTCATACAGGACATTCCTCCAAAACAAAACCTTTTGATATCATATCATGTGTTGGATTATCCTGCAAGTGCAATCTATCGAAAAAGAAAATAATTCCTAAAATTTTGAAAATAAAGCTTGATTTTTGTAAAAGCATGTGGTAATATATGCAAGTCCTGCGGGGCACAACAAAATATCCGGGTGTGGCGAAGTTTGGTATCGCGCTTGAATGGGGTTCAAGAGGCCTCGAGTTCGAATCTCGACACTCGGACCAAATAATGGGAAGTACCTTTTGGTACTTCCCATTATTTCTTTCTAAGGGAGAGATTCGAACATTTAAATGCAAGTGTCCGGGGGACACTTGCTTGATGCCGGCTCGACGGCATCAACACCTTAATTTAACTTTCCCATCGGGAAAGTTAAATGCAACCGAATCTCGACACTCGGACGCTCTGCGATACAACCGAATCCCTACCCTCGGCCCCCTCTGCCACCCTGCACACCCACGTAAAAACATTTTTACGTGCCGTTTCTCCCATGGGTAGAGCCCCTTACATTGACACGGCGATTTTCCTTTTGTTATAATCAGGGCAAAGGAGGCGAGATCCATGAAATTCGGCGAGAGACTCAAACAGGCCCGAATCAGGGCAGATCTGACCCAGGAGCAGGTGATCAGGCAGATCGGCGTCACACGCCAGAGCCTTTCCAACTGGGAAAATGACAGAACCCTTCCGGACCTGGCCAGTGTGGTAAAGCTCAGTGACCTGTATCAGGTAAGTCTGGATGATCTTCTGCGGGAGGATATGGAGCTGCGGCGGCAGATGGAAAAGCAGCAGGAACGGATGAAGAAGCTCTGCTCCTTTCTTCTGAGTATTGCTGTCCTTTTGATCGGGAGTTCTATTCTGTTCAGATGGCTGGACAATTTCAGCCTGGGCATTGTTTTATGGGTATTATGATAAAGGATGTACTGGGTACCGGCTTTGGCTCAGGGGAGTGGTATTACGCCGACAGCGTGGATCTCACCGGAGATTTGGGTGGCTGGGGCGTGGGAGCAAAAGGAACTATCCGGCTCACAATCCCGGGAGATGAGCCTACAGTGACCATCTACGAAGAATACCGGGACGGTGACCAGGTGGAATACAACACCATGGTCCTGACCCGGGACAGAAAGGGTAACGTGGAGTTCAGGCGGGAAACCCGGCCCGATGGGGGAGAACAGACCGGAATCTACCGGATCCCCTATGAAGACGGCGAATTTATCCTGATTTTAAGTTTTAAGAAGTAACTGACAGCGCCATGGAATACCATGGCGCTGCTCCTCAAAAAAGAAAATGAAAAAAGATAAAAATAGGGCTTGATTTTTTAGAAGCTCTGTGCTAATATATGCAAGTCCGCTGAGGACAAGCAAATATCCGGGTGTGGCGAAGTTTGGTATCGCGCTTGAATGGGGTTCAAGAGGCCTCGAGTTCGAATCTCGACACTCGGACCAAATAATGGGAAGTACCTTCTGGTACTTCCCATTATTTATTTTGTGTCGAGATTCGAACATTTAAATGCAACAGTCCGGTGGACTGTTGCTTGATGCCGGCTCGACGGCATCAACACCTTAATTTTCTCCGAAGGAGAAAATGCAACCGAATCTCGACACTCGGACCACCCGAGCAGGAAAGACTCTCGACACACTGCACCCGAGGACAACATAAGCAAAGGGAAGCCCCATCCGGAGCTTCCCTTTGCTTTATTCAGATACCGTGTAATTACCAGATGACCACGCGCTTGGAGGGTGCCAGGTACATACCGTCGGACTTCTTCACCTTGAAGGTTTCGTACCACTCAGGGAAATTTCTGGGAGGCATGTTGGCCCGGAGGTAGTTGGGACCGTGGACATCCACCTGCAGGAGCAGAGCCTGGTATTCGGGCTTTGCCTTCTGGCACCAGACCTTCGCCCAGTTGGCGAAGTACTCCTCAAAGGATACACCCTCGGAGCTGGACATGATATCCAGAGTAACAGCCATACCGCCGTTGTCGGCGATATTTTCGCTGACGGTGAACTTGCCGTTTACGGTGCCCCAGGGCAGTTCGATGCCGTCAAACTGCTTGATCATGGCATTGACCTTCTTGTTGAACTTCCGCTCGTCAGCCTTGGTCCACCAGTTGTTCAGGTTGCCCAGCTCGTCGCACTTGGCGCCGTTGGAGTCGAAGGCGTGGGAGATCTCGTGGCCGATGACTGCGCCGATGCCGCCCAGATTCTCGCTTCTGGTCTGATGGATGGAGTAGAAGGGAGGCTGCAGAATGGCGGCAGGGAAGGTGATGTCGTTGACAAAGGGATCATAGCAGGCGTTGACCATGTGGCCGGGCATTGCCCAGTGGCTGCGGTCCACTTCCTTGTTAAGCTTTGCGAAGTTGTCCTCCATACGGATCTTTCTCAGAGAGGCGACGATGTCGAACAGGGACTTCTTCTCATCGAACACCAGCTTGCTGTAGATATCTTCCACACGGTCGGGATAGGCCAGCTTCAGGCCCATGGTGGACAGCTTCAGGATGGCCTTGTCCTTGGTGGCCTGCTCCAGGATATCGTTGGTGGCGATACGCTTCTGATAGGTGGCTACGATCTGCTTGACGATTTCGGTAATGTCCTTCTTGGCTTCCTCGCCGAAGTACTTTTCGCCGTAGTATAGGCCGATGGGCTCGCTGTACATGGAAGACACCAGCTGATAGGCAAACTTCTCAGGAACGGAATTGGCAGCGATGCCGGACATGGCTCTGCGGAAGCCGCCGCCCAGGTCACGCAGCTCCTCGGAAAGCAGGGAGCAGCTGTCCATCAGCGTGACCACATAGGCCCAGTTCTTGTACATCTCAAAGGTGTCAGCATTGAACACTTCCTTGAAGTTCTTGAAATATCTGGGCTCTGCCACGATGATTTCCTCGGGAACAAAGCCGAACAGGTCGGTCAGAAGCTTCTTCAGGTTCAGGGGCTTGACCATGCCGGCCACTCTGCCGGTTCTCATGGGGTTGTACATCTTGGTGTACTCGGACCATTCCTCCCGGGTCTTGACATGCTTTGCCAGGACGGCATCGAAGGCCAGGGTATCCTTGAGCAGATTTTCGATTTCCTCTTCACTGTGACCGGCGATAGCCAGCACCTGCTTTGCAAAGCCTGTCCACAGGTTCAGCAGCATCTCTTTCTGCTGCTCACGGCCCTCGGCGTAGTAGGAGGCATCGGGCAGAATGACGCTGGGACCCTGGACCATCACGCAGTGATGGGTGGTGTCCTTCATGTTGGGCTCCACTGCGATCTGAATGGGCATGGCGATGCCCTTCAGCAGCAGCTCACTGGCGTGGAGGTTGTAGCTGCGCAGGGTGGCGATCTTCTTCAGAACTGCCAGATGCTTCAGGGCGGGCTTGATGCCGTGCTTTTTCTTCCTCTTCACATCCTTGGCCAGGGCATAGAGCTTGCAGGCTCTGGCCAGATGCTCATTGGGGTAGGCTCCTTCGGCGCACATGGTATTCAGTTCACCGATCATAAGCTTTTCCACATCGGTGCTGAGAGCAGCAAAACCGCCTGCCATGGGCATATCATCGGGAATCACCAGCTGGTCCAGGGTTGCCTGGTTCACGTAGGTATACAGATCATCCTGAATTCGAACAGTTTCCATGATTATCTCCTTTTTGTGTAATAATAATCATGTATTTTATATCACAGTAATTTGTGCTTGTAAATAGAAAGGTGAATTTGTGCCGGGTTTCAGGATAATTCATTGACTATCACCTGGATCCATCATATAATATTTTTGTAAACTTCCCGCAAATTAAAGATATTGAGAGGAGTTATCTGAATATGAAAACCGTACAGGATGTTATTTCCATGATCCGGGATAACGGAATTCAGATGGTGGATTTCAAGATGGTCGATATCAACGGCCAGTTCCGCCATGTGACCATTCCCGCCGCGGATTTCGGCGAGGATATCATGCGCGACGGCGTGGGCTTTGACGCCTCCAACTATGGCTACGCTGTGGTGGAAAAGAGTGACATGGTGTTCATCCCCGATCCCAATACCGCTGTCATCGATCCCTTCTGCCAGATCCCCACATTGTCCATGACCGGCAATGCCATGATCATTGATCATCCCCAGAACCGGCCCCTGGCCCAGTATCCCCGGAATATCGTGCTGGCTGCGGAAGAATATATGCGTTCCTCCGGCATCGCAGACACCATGCTGATCCTGCCGGAATTTGAATTCTACCTCTTCGACCAGGCAGGCTGGGAAATCCGGCCCAATGCCATCGGCATGCACCTGGATTATGCCCAGGCCCACTGGAACTCCTACACCGAAGGACAGGGTGTTGTGGTGCCCAAACAGAAAAATTACCACATTGCAAAACCCTTTGACCCCACCTACGAGTGCCGCAGCGAGATGGTTCTGCTGATGGAGCAGGCAGGAATCCCTGTCAAGTACCATCATCCCGAGGTGGGCGCCGCCGGTCAGTTTGAAATCGAGCCCAAGCTGGGCCAGATGTCTGTCATGGCCGACGCCTCTATGATGATCAAGTATATCATCCGCAACACCGCTCTGAAGCACGGTTACAGCGCCACCCTGATGCCCAAACCGGTCTACGGCGAGGCAGGCAGCGGTATGCACGTCCACATGCTCCTGCTGAAGGACGGCGAGCCCGTTTTCTCCGACGACAACGGATACTCCCACCTGAGCAGGGAAGCACACTGGTTCATGGGCGGCCTCTTAAAGCACATCGCATCCCTGTGCGCCATCACCAATCCCTCCACCAACTCCTTCAAGCGTCTGGTGCCGGGCTTTGAGGCGCCTGTGACCGTTGGTTATGCCACTTCCAACCGCTCCGCGGTCATCCGCATTCCTGCCTATGCTAAGACTCCCAAGGAGCGCCGCTTTGAGCTTCGCAATCCTGATGCCACCTGCAATCCCTATTTCTGCTATGCCGCCATCCTGATGGCAGGTATCGACGGCATCCAGAATCAGATTGATCCTCATGAAAACGGCTGGGGTCCCTACGATATGAACCTGTTTAACCTGCCGGAGGAGGAGAAGAAGAAGCTGAAGAGCCTGCCCACCTGCCTGGAACAGGCGCTGGACGCCCTGGAAGCCGACCACGACTACCTCACCAAGGGTGGCGTGTTCCCGGAAATTCTGATTCAGAACTTCATTAAGAATAAGCGGGCTGAGTGCATTGAGCTTTCTAAAATCCCCAATCCAGCGGAATTTGACAGATATTATAACCTGTAAGAAATCGCCTGGAAAATTCCGAAAAAAACTTTCCTTTTCTGCAAAATAACACTTGATTTTTCCTGTTCCGTGTGCTAAACTAAATCGGTCTGAAATCAAGGTGAGTCCTCTGGCACGAAACGTGTTTATGAACGCCTAAAACTTAAGGAGGACATTAAAATGGATTTAGTCAAGGCTCTGAACAGCCAGTACATGAAGGAGACCCTGCCCGAGGCTAACGTCGGCGACACCGTCCGTGTTCATGTGCGCATCAAGGAAGGCTCCCGCGAGCGTATCCAGGTTTTCGAGGGTACCGTCATTGCCCGTAAGCACGGCGGCATCAACGAGACCATCACCGTCCGTCGTATTTCCTACGGCGTCGGCTGCGAGAAGGTCTTCCCCCTGCATTCTCCCAACGTTGCTATGATCGAGACCGTCCGCAAGGGCAAGGTCCGTCGTGCAAAGCTGTACTACCTGCGTGACCGCATGGGCAAGGCAGCCAAGATCAAGGAGAGAGTGTAATTTACTCAACCGTAAAAAGAGAGGGCTTTGGCCCTCTCTTTTTATGTTTCCTTAACAAATTCTTTAAGCTTTGGGAAAACTTAGCTATGGAAAAAGAAACTTCCATGTGCTACAATATAAAATACGGATTTTTATCAATACTTAAGAGGGGAGGGATCGCCATGGAACCGGAACAGAATCCGAAGCAGGAGCAGAAGGTGCCGCTGCATCAGGCCCTGACGCTGTATCTGCATGATATTGTCTATCTGCTGTCGGCTATGATGGTGGTACTGCTGCTGGTATTTCGTGTCGTGGTAGTATCCGGCACCTCCATGAATATGACCCTGCTGGACGGCGATTACCTGCTGCTGCTCAGCAATACCTTCTATCAGGAACCGAAATACGGAGATATCATCGTGGTCAGCAAGGATTCCTTCGACAACGGTGCGGCCTTCGTCAAGCGGGTCATCGCCACGGAAGGACAGACAGTGGACATCGATTTTGACAACGGCATCGTCTATGTGGACGGATTAGCCCTCCAGGAGGATTACATCAACGCCCCCACAACCACCCGGGGCGGCGTGCAGTTTCCCCTGGTGGTGGAGGAAGGCTGCGTCTTTGCCCTGGGCGACAACCGGGGGATCTCCAAGGACAGCCGCTACACCGATATCGGTCTGGTGGATACCCGGGAGATCCTGGGAAAGGCCATTTTCCTGATGGTACCCGGAACCAACAGAGATCAGCAGAAAATCGACTTCGAAAGAATTGGAGTTATTGAATAGATGGAACGAGAGAAGATGAACATTCAGTGGTATCCCGGCCACATGACCAAGACCCGGCGTCAGATCGAAGCGGACTTAAAGCAGGTGGATGCGGTCTGTGAAATTGTGGATGCCCGGATCCCGGTATCCAGCCGGAACCCGGATATTGACAGCATCTGCGGCACCAAGCCCCGGATCATCGTGTTAAACCGGATGGACCTGGCGGACCCCAATGCCACAAAGAAGTGGAAAGAGTATTTTAAGAAAAAGGGTATGGCGGTCATCGCCACCGACTGCAAGACCAAGAAGGGCATTGCGGAATTCAATCCTGCCGCCCGGGCTGCCTGCGCTGACAAGCTGGCAAGAGATGCGGCCAGGGGAATGAACCGGCCCCTGCGGGTGATGATCGTGGGCATTCCCAATGTGGGCAAGTCCACCATCATCAACCAGATCTCCGGCCGCAAGGGCGCCAAGGCGGAGAACCGTCCCGGCGTAACCCGGGGCAAGCAGTGGGTCACCGTGGATTCCACCTTGCAGCTGCTGGACACCCCCGGTATTCTGTGGCCCAAGTTTGAGGACCCGGAGGTCGGCATGATGCTGGCCTATACCGGAGCGGTGAAGGAAGGCGTCATCGATATCGAGGAGCTTTCCAGCCGTCTGATGGAGCTTCTGAATAAGTTCTATCCGGAAACCCTGAAGGAACGGTACAAGGTGGAGGCCCCTGTGGGTACCCCCGGCTGGGAGCTGCTGGAAATGGCCGGACGGAACCGGGGCTATCTGATGGCCCGGGCTGAAGTGAATATGGAGCGGATGGCAAAGGTTCTGATGGACGAGTTCCGCAGCGGCAAGCTGGGCAAATTCACCCTGGAAATGCCCGAGGAGGAATAAGATGGACAAGATCAACATGTGGGAAATTGAAGAGGGGCTCGCTGCCCAGGGCATCACCGCCATCTGCGGCGTGGACGAGGCAGGCAGGGGACCTCTGGCCGGACCCGTCTGTGCCGCCGCCGTGATCCTGCCGGACCATCTGGAAATTCCCGGACTGAACGACAGCAAGAAGCTCACCGACAAGAAGCGCCGGGAGCTGTTCCCTATCATCAAGGAGCAGGCCATTGCCTACGGCATCGCCTTTGCCAGTGAGCAGGAGATCGACGAGATCAACATTTTGCAGGCTACCTTCCTTGCCATGCAGCGGGCCATCGACCAGCTGGAGGGTAAGGCCAATTTCGCCCTCATTGACGGCAACCGGGAGAAAGATTTTGGGCTGCCTGTTATGACCGTGGTTAAGGGCGACAGCCGTAGCGCCAATATCGCCGCCGCCTCCGTCCTGGCCAAGGTCACAAGAGATATGTACATGGAAAAGCTGGCGGAAAAATATCCCCAGTACGGTTTTGAAATTCATAAGGGCTACGGCACCAAGGTCCATTACGCCGCCCTGACGGAACACGGCGCCAGCGAAGTCCACCGGAAGAGCTTTTTGAAAAAGTTCTATGAAAAGAAGTAATCTGTCCGGTGCCTGGGGCGAAGCCCTGGCAGCGGAATATCTGCGGAAAAAGCGGTACAGGGTGGAAGCCGCCGGCTATTCCTGTAAATTCGGCGAGATCGATCTGATCGTCTCGGACCGGAAATACCTGGTCTTTGTGGAGGTAAAGCTCCGCAAATCCGCCGATTTTGCCAGAGCCATGGAATATGTGGACAGGCGCAAGCAGGACCGGATTCGTGCCACTGCCAGTCTGTACTTAGCCCAGAATCCCACCGCTTTGCAGCCCCGTTTTGACGTTATCGAAATCTATGCTCCGGCGGGCACCGCGACACCCCGGCCGGAGATCCGGCATATGGAGGATGCGTTTCAATGAAGTTTCCTGTTTTTGATTTTCACTGCGACACGGCCCTGAACCTTCTGGGCAAGGATATGAACGGTCACGGCAGCCTGCGCCGCAATGACCTCCACATTGACCTGGAGCGTGCTGCCGTCAACGGCGGCTATGCTCAGTGCTTCTCCTGCTTTACCACGCCTTTCATGGAAAAATGGGGCGGCGTTTCTCCCGTGACCGTGTTCGAACGGGAGCTGGCTGTGATCCTGGCGGAGATGGAGAAAAATGCTGATCTGATCCGTCAGGCTTTCTCCACCAGGGATATTTTGCAGAATCAGGAGAATGGACTCATGTCCGGCATCCTGACTCTGGAGGGCACCGCTGGTATCAACTACGATGCTGCCCGGCTGGAAGAGCTGTACAGAACCGGCTTCCGGGTGGTAAGCCTGGGCTGGAATGAGCAGAACCCGCTGACGGGCTCCCACCGCACCGGCGGCGGCCTGACGGACCAGGGCAGGGAATTCGTCTGGGAAGCCCAGCGTCTTGGTTATCTGGTTGACGTGAGCCATATCAGTGACGAGGGCTTCTGGGATCTGATCAAGATTACCGAGGGCCCGGTCATCGCCACCCATTCCAATTCCCGCAGCGTCTGGGGCGTGAGCCGAAACCTGACGGACGATATGTTCCGGGCCATTTGCGAAACCGATGGTGTGGCAGGCTTTAACATGTGCGCCGAGTTCATCGGCGAAAAGCCCACCCTGGACCATGCCTGTGACCACATCCTCCACTTCCTGGAGCTGGACCCCAGCGGAACCCATATCGCCCTGGGCGGCGACCTGGACGGCATTGAAAATATGCCCGAAGGCTTCCATGGTGTTCAGAGCTTCCCGGCCTTTGCCGAGGCACTGATGGCCCGGGGCGTGGAGGAAAAGACGGTACATAATATTTTCTGGAACAATGCACTGGGAGTGATGGATCGTGCGGTACGTAACCACCAGAAGTAACGACATAACCTATTCCTGGCTCCACGCGCTGAATGATACCAGGGCAGAGGACGGCGGCTTCTTCGTTCCCGGAGAAACGATTCGCTTTTCTCCTGAGGAAATTGCCGCCTTCGGCATGAAAAATCCCAATCAGGCTCTGGCAGAGATCCTCAACCTGCTTTTTGACGGTGAGCTGACCCGCTGGGATATCGATTTTGCAGTGGGCAGGTATCCTGTCCGGCTGAGCAGTATGGTCCGGCGCATCGCCATTGCCGAAGGCTGGCACAACGTGGACTGGGAGTTTAAACGCACGGTACGGGACCTGTCCGGTCTTGTCCGGGGTTCCAGAGACAGCTCGCTGCCTGTGGGCGACTGGTTCGAGATCGCCGTTCGCATCGGTGTGCTCTTCGGCGTATTTGGCGAGCTGATGCGTGACGGCATCGCCCAGCCCGGCAAGACCGTGGACCTGGTGGTCCCCTCCGGAAATCTCCGGGCGGTGATGGCAGGCTGGTATGCCCGAAGCTGGGGTTTGCCCATCGGGGATATCATCATCTGCTGCAACGAAAACAATAATCTTTGGAATCTGATCCGGCACGGTGAGCTGCGAACCAATCTGGCTGTGAAGGAAACCCTCACGCCGGAGTGTGATCACTGCATCCCGGAAGATCTGGAGCGGCTGGTCCATGCCTGCGGCGACAGTCTGGAAGTGTTCCGTTTCCTGGAAGCTGCGGAGGAGGGGAGAGGCTATTACCCGGAAGAACTGACCCTGGAGAAGCTGCAAAAAGGCATCTATGTCAGCGTGGTGGGGCAGAACAGAGTAGCCTCCACCATCCCTACCATTCACAATAATCACGGCTATGTGCTGGGACCCTATTCCGCCCTGTGCTACGCCGGTCTGACGGACTACCGTTCCAGCACCGGCAGCGGTAATTATGCCCTGATGATCTCTGACCGGGGCGCCCTCCGGGACGACCGGCTGGTGGCCCGGGAAATGGGTATTGCTGTCAGTACCCTGCACAATATGCTTTAAACTCAGAAAGGAGGTGCCCTGTGGC
Source organism: Oscillospiraceae bacterium (assembly GCA_015067615.1). Classification (GTDB taxonomy): domain Bacteria; phylum Bacillota; class Clostridia; order Oscillospirales; family Oscillospiraceae; genus Faecousia. Next base: position 40,836 of record SVMD01000014.1, on the reverse strand, counting down.
ACTTTACGCAATCGGTGATCTGCACCTCTGCCTTGGGGCGCCGAAGCCCATGGACGTCTTTGGTGGCGCCTGGGTGGGCTATATGGACAAGCTCCGGGAGGGACTGTCCGTCATTACCGAGGAGGATACCACCATTTTGCTGGGGGACCTGAGCTGGTCACTGGACCTGGCCAACGCCAAAGAGGATTTCGCCTTTATCAACGCCATTCCCGGCAAGAAGATCATCCTGAAGGGCAACCACGATTACTGGTGGTCCACCGCGGCTAAATTTTACAAGTTCTGCGAAGCAAACGGCTTTGAGAACATGTACATTCTCAATAACAACTGCTATGAATACGGCGACTGGGCAATCTGTGGCACGAGAGGCTGGTTCTTCGAGGAGGAGCGCAGCGGCGCTCACGACGAAAAGGTGTTCAAGCGGGAGCTGATCCGGCTGGAAGCGTCCTTAAAAGCGGCAGGGGAGAAGCCCAAGATGGTTTTCCTCCACTATCCGCCCCGGTACAAGGGCTACATCTGCCAGGAGATACTGGACCTGCTGGAAAAATATGAGGTCCGCCGATGTTTTTACGGGCATCTGCACTCCGGAAGCCATAAATTAGCTGTGGAAGGGGTCTGGGACGGGGTGGATTTCAAGCTGGTGGCCTCGGATTACCTGGGATTCAAACCCTACCGTGTAATTTAACAAAACTTTTTTCAGAAAAGTGTGGACAATTGCCAAATTTTTTGATAGAATAATTCGGCTAATGAAAAATACAAAATGGTCTCGCTATGCGGACCAATTTTAGGAGGACTACTTACCATGAATGTCAAGAGCATTGAAAAGAACGGCAACAAGGCTACCGTTGTTGTCGAGATCGACAAGGAACTGATGGAGAAGGGCGTCAACGCCGCTTACCTGAAGGCCCGCAAGCAGATCATGATCCCCGGCTTCCGTAAGGGCAAGGCTCCCCGGAAGATGATCGAGAAGATGTACGGCTCCTACGTTTTCTATGAAGACGGCCTGGAGGAGATCTTCCCCGAGATCTACGACGGCGCCATCGGCAACCAGGAGTTCAAGGCCATCGGCCGTCCCACCCTGGACAACATGGACATTTCCGAGGAGGGCATCGTCACCCTGACCATCTCCACCGAAACCTACCCCAAGGTCACTCTGGGCGATTACAAGGGCCTGGAGATCGAGAAGCCCGAGGCTACCGTCACCGACGCTCAGGTTCAGGCTGAGCTGGACCGTATGGCTCAGAACGTTGCTTCCACCGAGACCGTTGAGCGTGCTGCCGAGATGGGCGACACCGCCAACATCGACTTCGAGGGCTTCGACAACGGCGTGGCTTTCGACGGCGGCAAGGGCGATAACTTCGACCTGAAGCTGGGCTCCGGCCAGTTCGTTCCCGGCTTTGAGGAGCAGGTGGTCGGCATGACCGCCGGCGAGGAGAAGGACATCAACATCACCTTCCCCGAGGATTACGCTGCTGAGCTGGCCGGCAAGGCTGTTGTGTTCCATGTGAAGCTGAACAAGGTCTCCGTCACCAACGTTCCCGAGCTGGACGATGAGTTCGCCAAGGACGTCTCCGAGTTCGAGACTCTGGAGGCCCTGAAGGAGGACATCCGCGCCAACGCTCTGAAGTCCGCCGAGAAGCAGATCGAGTCCACCTTCGCCAACGCTGCCGTTGAGAAGGCTGCCGAGAACATCACCGTTGATATGCCCGCCGCTCTCATCGAGTCCGAGCTGGACAACCAGATGAACAACTTCGCTTACCAGCTGCAGATGAGCGGCTACTCCATGGAGCAGTACGCCAAGATGATGGGCGGCGACGTGTCCACCATGCGCAACGCTTTCCGTCCCACTGCTGAGAAGCAGGCCAAGATCAACCTGACCCTGGAGAAGATCGCTGAGGTCGAGGGCATCGAGATCACCGAAGAGGACCTGACCGCTGAGTACGAGGCTCTGGCCAAGCAGTACGAGCTGGAGATCGAGAAGGTCAAGGAGCTGGTCAACGCTGAGGAGATCAAGGCTACCCTGAAGTTCCGCAAGGCCACCAAGATCATCACCGACTCCGCTGTTGCTGTTGCTCCCAAGGCTGAGTAATTATATTGAATCGCAATCTGCACGCCGGTGTGACCCACCGGCGTAGCAGTCTATTATCCCATTTGTTTTCACGGCGTGGAATAACCTTCCATGCAAATGGTTAGAATGTTTCGTAATCATCTGAAAGGAGACATCACCATGGCTTTAATTCCCTATGTTGTTGAGCAGACCAGCCGCGGCGAGCGCAGCTACGATATTTTCTCCCGTCTGCTGAACGACCGTATCATCTTCCTGTCCGAGGAAGTCAACGACACCACCGCATCCCTGATCGTGGCCCAGCTTCTGTACCTGGAAGCCCAGGACCCCGACAAGGATATCCAGTTCTATATCAACAGCCCCGGCGGTTCCGTCACCGCAGGCATGGCCATCTATGACACCATGCAGTATATCAAGTGCGATGTGGCCACCATCTGCGTGGGTATGGCCGCTTCCATGGGTGCTTTCCTGCTGAGCGCAGGTACCAAGGGCAAGCGCATGGCCCTGCCCAACTCCGAGATCATGATCCACCAGCCCTCCGCCGGTACCCAGGGTCAGATCACCGATATGGCCATCCACCTGAAGCGGCTGGAAACCATCAAGTCCCGGATGAACAAGATCCTGGCCGAGAACACCGGCAAGCCCATCGATGTGGTCACCGCCGCCTGCGAGCGTGACAACTTCATGAGCGCCGAGGAAGCTAAGGAATTCGGTATCATCGACCGGGTGCTGACCCACCACTAAGATAAGAAAGGCTACTTTCGTTTATGTCCAATAAAACTGAGCAGCCGATTCGCTGCAGCTTCTGCGGAAGGCGGGAGAACCAGGCCCCCCGGCTGGTGGCCGGTCCCGGCGTGTATATTTGCGCCGACTGTGTCGACGCCTGCAAGGATCTTCTGCGGGATGAGTATGAGCTGGACGGCGGCCTGGAGGCCCCGGATAGCCTGCCTACCCCCATGGAGATCAAGAGCTTCATGGACCAGTACATCATTGGTCAGGACGAAGCCAAGATCGCCCTTTCTGTCGCGGTCTACAATCACTATAAGCGCATCTACTTCGGCGGTGAGTCCGATGTGGAGCTTCAGAAGAGCAATATTCTGCTGATTGGCCCCACCGGTTCCGGCAAGACCCTCTTTGCCCAGACCCTGGCCAAAATTCTGAACGTTCCCTTCGCCATTGCCGATGCCACCACTCTGACCGAAGCCGGCTATGTGGGTGACGACGTGGAGAATATTCTGCTGCGTCTGCTCCAGGCCGCCGACTTCGACGTGGAGCTGGCCCAGCGGGGCATCATCTACATCGACGAGATGGATAAGATCGCCCGGAAGAGCGAGAATACCTCCATCACCCGTGACGTTTCCGGCGAGGGTGTTCAGCAGGCTCTGCTGAAGATCCTGGAAGGCACCGTTGCTTCCGTGCCCCCTCAGGGCGGACGGAAGCATCCCCAGCAGGAGATGATCCCGGTGGATACCACGAACATTCTCTTCATCTGCGGCGGTGCCTTCGACGGTCTGGATAAGATCGTGGAAAAGCGTACCGACAAGTCCGCCATCGGCTTTGACGCCCCGGTGGAGAGCCGCAGGAAGCGGGATGTGGGTAAGCTGCTGGCCCAGACTGAGCCTCGGGATCTGCTGAAATTCGGCATTATCCCCGAGCTTGTTGGCCGTGTTCCGGTCATTGCCACTCTGGAAAGCCTGACCCAGAAGGATCTGATGCGGATCCTGGTGGAGCCCAAAAATGCCCTGACCAAGCAGTACGCCAAGCTTCTGGAGATCGACGGCGTGGAGCTGGAGATTCAGGAAGCCGCCCTGCAGGCCATCGCCCAGAAGGCTCTGGACCGCCAGATCGGTGCAAGAGGCCTCCGGGCCATTATGGAGCGGGTCATGACCCGAATCATGTTCCAGATACCCTCTGACCTTTCCATTAAGAAGGTCATCATCACCCCCGAGTGCGTCCAGGGTGCTGAGCCCCGGATCCTCCGGGATGCCGTCCATCCCCGTGCTGCGCTGGGCGGAAACAGATAAATATACTTACAGAGGGGGTAGTTTTCGCTATCCCCTTTGTTTTCCATAAAGGAGGGTGAATCCCTTGTCTGAAATTTTAGTATCCGGAAAGCTGCCCATCCTGGCCCTGCGGGGTCTGGCGGTTTTCCCCGACCAGACGGTCCATTTCGATGTGGGCCGCATGAAGTCCATAAAGGCTCTGGAAGCGGCCATGAAGGGGGACCAGAACATCCTGCTGATCCCCCAGCGGGACATGCTCTGCGATGACCCCGGCCTTTCAGACCTGTATACCATCGGCACCGTTGCCAAGGTCAAGCAGGTTCTCAAAACCCATGGCGAAAATCTGCGGGTTCTGGTCACCGGTCTGTGCCGGGCCCGGATCGCGGACCTGGAAAAGACCGAGCCCTACCTCTTCGGCCAGGTAGTGGCCGTTCCGGAAACGGAGATCATGGACTCTCCCCGGAACAAGGCCCTGCGCCGGGAGGCCAACATGCTCTTCGGAATGTATCTGGAGGTGGCAGAGCATCCCGCCCAGACTATCCAGATGAAGCTGCTGTCCACCAACGACACCGGCTATACTGCCGATACCATTGCCCAGAACAGCGGCATTGATTTTCCCGACAAGTGTAAGCTGCTGGCCCAGGTGAATCCCACCAAGCGTCTGGAGAGCCTGGTGGCGCTGCTTCGCAAGGAAGTGGAGGTTCTGAAGCTGGAAGCCCTGATCCAGGAAAAAACCAAGGTCAGCATGGATCAGAACCAGCGGGACTACTATCTGCGCGAGCAGATGAAGGCCATCCGGGAGGAGCTCGGCGAGGGAGACGACCTGGACGAGGCCGATACATACGCCACAAAGATCAAAGGGCTCCACCTGCCGGAAGAGCAGGAGAAGAAGCTCCTGAAGGATGTGGAGAGACTGAAAAAGCAGCCCTTCGGCTCCTCCGAGGGCAGTGTCCTGCGCAACTATCTGGACACCGTGCTGGAAATTCCCTGGGGCAAGACCACCAAGGAGCGCATCGATGTGGCCGCAGCCCGGAAGATCCTGGACAATGACCACTTCGGCATGGAAAAAGTGAAGGAGCGTATTCTGGAAACTCTGGCTGTCCGTCAGATGGCTCCCGAAATGCCGCCCCAGATTCTCTGCCTGGTGGGCCCTCCCGGTGTGGGCAAGACTTCCATTTCCTATTCCATCGCCCGTTCCCTGAACCGGAAGATGGCCCGGATCGCCCTGGGCGGCGTCCATGACGAGGCCGAGATCCGGGGTCATCGAAAGACCTATGTGGGCGCCATGCCCGGCCGGATCATGCAGGCCATTACCCAGGCCGGTTCCTGCAACCCAATCCTGCTGCTGGACGAGATCGATAAATTAGGCCACGACCACCGGGGTGATCCCAGCGCGGCACTGCTGGAAGTGCTGGACGGTGAGCAGAATGCCACCTACCGGGACCATTACCTGGAAATTCCCTTTGATCTGTCCGACGTCATGTTCATTACCACTGCCAACACCCTGGATACGGTGCCCCGGCCCCTGCTGGACCGTATGGAGATCATCGAGCTGAACTCCTACACCGATGAGGAGAAGCTGATGATCGCCAAGAATCACCTGATTCCCAAGCAGCTGAAAAAGCATGGCCTGAAAAAATCCCAGGTCCGCATTCCCGACGATACCGTTCGGGAGATCATTTCCTCCTACACCCGGGAATCCGGTGTCCGTACCCTGGAGCGCCGCTTTGCCGAAATCTGCCGGAAGTCTGCCATGGAGATCCTGTCTCAGGAGACACCCAAGCGGATCACCGTTACGGAAAAAAATCTGGAAAGCTACTTAGGCGTCCGCAAGTATGTCCGGGATCAGCTGAACACCACCGATGAGGTTGGCCTGGTCACCGGTCTGGCCTGGACTTCCGTGGGCGGTGAGACCCTGGAAGTGGAAGTCAACGTAATGGAGGGTTCCGGCAAGCTGAACCTTACCGGCAACTTGGGTCAGGTGATGCAGGAATCCGTCCAGGCTGCCATGAGCTACATCCGCGCCAACGCAGCCCGGCTGGGCGTTGCTGAGGACTTCTACAAGACCAAGGATATCCATGTCCACTTCCCGGAGGGCGCCGTGCCCAAGGACGGCCCCAGTGCCGGCATTACCGTCTGCACCGCTCTGGTCTCGGCCCTTACCGGCCGGACAGTCCGGCGGAATGTGGCCATGACCGGCGAGATCAGCCTCCGGGGCCGTGTGATGGCCATCGGCGGTCTGAAGGAAAAGACCATGGCCGCCCTGCGCCATGGTATCGAGACCGTCATCATCCCCGCCGACAACGAGCGGGATCTGGCGGAAATCGACCAGATGGTCCGCAGTAAGCTGAATTTCGTCATTGCACGGCATGTGGATACGGTTCTGGAAACTGCCCTGAATCCTGCGGTGGTCTCCAGCCCCGACATTCTGACCCATATCCCCGAGGAGCTGAAAAACAAGGCTCCCAAGGCTCTGATCCATCAGTAAGGAGGGTCCAATGAACTTTCAAAAAGTTGATTTTCTGATTTCCGCCGCCGCCCCCAAGGATTTTCCCAAGGAACGGCTGCCGGAGATCGCCTTTGCCGGCAAGTCCAATGTGGGAAAGTCCTCCGTCATCAACCGGATTCTGCAGCGGAAAAACTTTGCGAGAGTCGGCGACAAGCCCGGCAAGACCATCCATGTGAACTACTTCACAGTGGACAGCAAGTGCTATTTCGTGGACCTGCCCGGCTACGGCTTCGCCAAGGTCTCCGAGAAGGAGAAGGCCCGTTGGGGCAAGCTGATGGAGGATTACTTCGCCGCAGGCCGCATCGACCTGGGCGTTCTGATCGTGGACTACCGCCATCCTCCCACGAACAACGACATCACCATGGCTGACTGGTTCATTCAGAGCGGCTGTCCTTTCGTGGTGGTTGCCAACAAGATGGACAAGCTGAAAAAGAGTGAGCTGGAGCCCAACCTGAAAACCATCCGGGAGGACCTTGCACTGCCGGAGAGCGTTCCCGTGATTCCTTTCTCCGCTGAGAAGGGCAACGGCCGGGACGACCTGGTGCGGCTGATCCTGGCGGCAGCAGGGGAGTAATATGATCATTACTCTGGGAGACTGGCAGTTTCAGGTGGATGTTTCCGCTACTGAGGATTACACCACCCGGTGCAGTCTGGACCACTGCACCTGCCCCTACTGCGAGAATTTCTATGAAAACATCGACCGGACGCAGCCCATGCTGCGCCCGGTCCTTGAAAAGTTCGGAATATTTCTGAACGGACCCTGTGAGGTCATGCCCTTTGAGCCCACGCTGGTGGCTGCCTGCTACCGGGTCACCGGGAAGATTCTCAGCAGGGGAGAGAGCTACCTGCATGTGGAGGATGTGCCTCTGCGTCCGGAAGAAGCGGATGACCATACATTCTTCCTTTGGATCGGTCCGGTGGAGCTGCCCTGGACCCGGGAAATCCCGGTGGATGAGGTGCTTTCCCCGGCCAATCAGCCGGAATTCATGGACCGAATGATGCAGCGGCTCCTGAAATGGGCAGAATACGAGGATTTTTCATCCTGAAAAAGGAGAGATTACCATGTATGCAGGCAAACCTGTCATCGGACTGACCGGCTCCTTCAAGCCGGACAGCTGGACTGCACAGCATTTTCTCAATGAGAGCTATCTCCACGCCGTGCGACACTTCGGCGGCATCCCTCTGTTAATTCCGGTTCTGACGGAAAAGGAGGAGCTGGAATACCTGCTGAACCAGTGTGACGGCCTGATCCTCACCGGCGGCAATGACATCGACCCGGGGCGCTTCGGTGAACAGCTGCTCAACGACACGGTGGTCATCGCCAGCGAGCGGGACGAGGCCGAAACGGCAGTCCTCGATCTTGCGGTGCGAATGGATATTCCCATTCTCGGTATCTGCCGGGGCATTCAGATGATGAATGTGTATTTCGGCGGTACGCTTTATCAGGATATCCCGGCCCAGTGTCCCTCGGACATCAAGCACCGGATGGAGGAGCCTTACCACCGGACCAGCCACAGCTGCATCCTGGTTCCCGGCTCACCGTTACATACCCTCGCCGGAAAAGACAGCATCGGCGTCAATTCCCATCACCATCAGGCCATCAAAGAGCCTGCTCCCGGTTTTTTGGTCATGGGACGAAGTGAGGACGGTATCATTGAAGCCATCTGTGATCCCGGAAAACCCTTCTGTTGGGGCGTTCAGTGGCACCCGGAGCGGATCTGGGATATCGAGGACAGCTCCGCAAAGCTCTTTGAAGCCTTTATTGCAGCAAGCAGAAATGCGTAATCAATCCCCGGCGCTGCCGGGGATTTTTCTATGAGAATTAATAAAACATTAATCGCTTTTTCCGGATTTATGTGGTAGAATACCCTCAGAAATAAAAGAAGCAGGTGTGTTTCGTGACGGTAAAGAGACAAAGAATCCTATATCTGGCCGCTGTGGGAATTTTTCTTCTTTTCTGCTTTCTGGTTGGCTGGTATATCGGCGTTCCCATGATCCGGCTGGCCCGGGAACCCCAGATGTTCCGGGACTGGGTGGATTCCTACGGCATCTGGGGACGGCTATTGTTTGTTGGTATGGTGGTCCTTCAGGTGCTGGTGGCCTTTATTCCCGGGGAACCGGTGGAACTGGCCGCAGGCTATGCCTTTGGCATGGTGGAAGGAAGCTTGCTGACCATGGCAGGTTTTCTCATCGGCAGCTGGATGGTATACGCCCTGGTAAAGCGCTTTGGCGTCCGGCTGGTGGAGGTGTTTTTCAGTAAGGACAGGATTGCTGAATTCCGGTTCCTGAAAAATCCGAAAAAAGCCAAAGTCCTGGCGTTTATTCTCATGACCATTCCGGGAACGCCCAAAGATTTTCTCAGTTATTTTGCGGGACTGACCCCCATTTCCACAAAACAGTGGCTCACCATCGTCGCCATTTCCCGGCTTCCTTCGCTGCTCAGCTCCACCATCACCGGTGCCGCCGCAGGAACGGAAAAGTATCTGCTGTCTGCCGTGGTGCTGACTGTCACGTTATTCTTCAGTCTGGCAGGTGTCATCTACTACCGGCAGCTTACCAAACAGGAACAGAAAGCCGCGGAAGCCGTAACCGCATAACAAAAGACCACAACCTTTGCAGGTTGTGGTCTTTTTCTTAAAAATCAGGCACCCAGAGCTTCCTTCAGAGCCTGAGCCAGCTGATCGGGGCAGGAAGTGGCCTTCATGCCGCAGCGGATACCCTCCACGCGGGCGATGACATCCTCGGCCTTCATACCTTCAACCAGGGCGCCGATGCCCTTCAGGTTGCCGTTGCAGCCGCCCAGGAACTGGACCTTGCTGACAATGCCGTCGTTGAGTTCAAAATTGATGTACTGGGAGCAGGTGCCCCGGGTCTTGTAGCTGTATTCCATTTGTATATTTCCTTTCTGTTACAGAATGATATCACAAAGCTTTGCGTCCACCAGCTGTGCCAGTGCTTCCGGCGGAAGCAGCATCTGATGGCCCCGCTCTCCGGCGGAGACGGCGATGGTGTCCCATAAAATAGCGGTTTCATCCATAAAGGTGGGGTATTTCTTCTTCATACCCACCGGGGAGCAGCCGCCCCGGATATAGCCGGTGAGACCAAGCAGCTCTTTTACCGCAACCATCTCCATATTCTTGTCACCGGCGGCTTTTGCGGCCTTTTTCAGGTCCAGCTCACAGCACACAGGAATGCAGAATACGTTGATTCCTGTCTTTACACCCCGGGCAACCAGGGTCTTGAAAACCTGCTCCGGGGGAAAGCCCAGCGCCTCGGCGGCATGGTTACCGTTGAGGTCGCGCTCGTCATATTCGTAGAAATGCTCCGAAACGGATATTCCGGCAGCTTCCGCCAACCGGACAGCATTGGTTCTCGCGGACATTTTCATCACCTTTTTTATTATATAGCCTCTGTCAAGTGTTTTGGCGCATAATCTGCGAAATTATGCGCATGATAGGAAAAAATCCAGGAGGTCAAGCCATGGAGAATATGAAAGACGCGGACATTAAAAAAGAAGAACGGGAACAGGTCAAGGAGCTGGGCTCCGATATTACCCGTTCCAGTAAAGGTAATATCTATACCCTGACCATCATCGGTCAGGTGGAGGGCCATCAGGTGGCCCCGGAAACAGCAAAAACAACAAAGTACGAGCATGTGCTGCCGTTGCTTGCAGGCATCGAGGAGAGCGAGGATATTGACGGTCTTCTGCTGCTTCTGAACACCGTAGGCGGCGATATCGAAGCGGGACTTGCCATCTCCGAGATGATCGCCGGGATGAAGAAACCCACGGTATCCCTGGTCCTGGGCGGCGGACACTCTATCGGTATCCCGCTGGCGGTATGTACCAAACGTTCCTTCATCACCCCCACAGCCAGCATGACGGTCCATCCGGTGCGGATGACCGGTCTGGTGGTGGGTGCTCCCCAGACCTTCCGGTATTTCCAGCGGATCCAGGAGCAGATCGCCGATTTTGTCACGGAAAACTCCCGGATCAGCCGGGAAAAATTTGAACACTATATGATGGCAACCGGAGAGATGGCCACGGATGTGGGCACCATTCTCTATGGCAAGGAAGCCGTATCCTCCGGCCTCATCGATGAATTGGGCGGTTTGAGTGATGCGCTGAACTGCCTGCACGGGATGATTGCGGAAAGAAAGAGTGAAACCTGAGAGGTTTCACTCTTTCTTTCATTTTAGGACTGGAAATTTCCGCGGAAATATGGTATCATATGGTGTAAAACTTTGTAATGGAGGGATCAGTTTGGAACTGAATTGGTTTCAAAGCCTAATTATGGGCTTCATCTCCGGCTTTGCGGAGATTCTCCCTGTCTCCGGCCAGGCTCACCGACTGGTTCTGCTGAAGATGCTGGGCAGCAATTCCGACCCCGCGGCACTTCGGCTTATGATACATATGGGAATTATCGCGGCCCTGTATTTTTACTGCAAGGGTCATATTGTCCGCATGATGCGGGCCCAGCGTCTGGTGCGGATTCCCAAGTCCCGCCGTAAGCGTCCCCTGGACACCGACGCGCTGATGGATTTCAGCCTGCTTAAAACGACTCTGGTTCCCATCGTGCTTGCTTTTCTGCTGTACAGCAAGGTAACATTCCTGTCCGGGAATATTATGTATGTGGCAGGTCTGCTGTTTCTTAACGGCATCATTCTCTATATCCCCCAGTATCTGCCCGGCAGTAACAAGGTTTCCGGCTCTCTGAGCCGCATTGACAGCCTTTATTTTGGCCTGGGCGGGGCCTTAGGTATTTTGCCCGGCATTTCCGGCATCGGCGCAGCTGTGTCAGTGGGCAGCGTACGGGGTATGGACCTGAAGAAAGCCCTGGACCTGGCTCTGCTGATGAACATTCCGCTGAACATCGGCTTTGCCCTGTTTGATTTCATGGATCTGCTCAAAGGAGGCGCCGGAAGTCTGTCCTTTGGATTCCTGATTTCCTGCGTGCTGGCAGGTATGACTGCATTTCTGGGCCTTGCCCTGGGTATCCGGGTCCTGAAGAAGCTCGCGCAGAGTGTGGGCTACGGTATGTTCGCCTTTTACTGCTGGGGCGCGGCCATGCTGACCTTCATTCTCTATCTTGCCGCCGCATAAGGAGGTAACATATGCCTGCGAAAACAACCAATAAGACCGGTGGAAAAAAACCGGACAACGGAAAAACAAAAAAATCCCTTGTTCAGAACACCTCATTTAATCCGGACCGGATTCCTGCCAGACTGTTTCTTGGCATTATTTGTCTGTGTCTGTTTCTTGTCCATGTGGTGGTCATATTCCAGCCCTCCGGCGCACTGCCCCTTCTGTATAAGAGTGTGGTCATGGGCCTGTTTGGTGAGGTGGGATTCTATATTCTGCTGTTTGTGCTGCCCTATCTGTTCTGGGTACTGAATCTGATGCGCAACGGCAAAGCCATGATGCGCTCCCTGTCCATCATCGCTTTTACCCTGATCTGCGGCGCTTCGCTGCAGCTTCTCGTGCCGGAAACGGTCTATGGCAGTTTCTTCACGGCCATCAGCGAGCTGTATAAAGGCGGCAACGACGGAACCACTGCCGGCGTCATCTGCGGCGGACTGGGTATCCTGTTCCGCAAGGCCTTTGGAGACATTCTCTCCTTTGTGGTCCTGGTGATTCTTGGCGCCGTTCTTTTGTTGCTGACCATGGAGATCACCCTTCCGGGACTCTACCATGCCATTCAGAACCGGCCGAGAGATCCGGAGCGCAAGGAAGAGGAATATGTCCCCAGAGACCACGCTGCGGAACTGGTGAATGGTATTGTTAACAGTAAGAATGCCATTCGCCGTCGTCTGAGAGAACAGGCAGAGGAAGAAGCCTACGAATATTATGACGAGGAGTCAGAAGACGCCCCTCTGCCCGGCAGTCGTCTGGTCAAAGGCCTTATCAATGGGCTTCAGGAACGCAAATTCTTTGACATCGACAACACAGCAGCTGCTGAGGCACCCCGGATTCCTGCCCAGTCTTCCAACAAGCGGGACAATGTGATGCGCCAGATGGAGGAGGATACTGACACCCCTCTGGGCAAAACCAGACAGGAGCCTGAGGATGCCGAGGAAGAGGTTTTCATTCCTGAGCCTGTTGCCCAGGAGGTACCTGCCGAGCCTGTGTCCGAAGCTCCCAAAAAGGCCAAAAAGAAACCCGAGGCCGATCACAGCGCTGTGGCTGCTGAACTGGAGCAGGCCAAAACCGCTGTCAAGGCACCTTACTGCTTCCCGCCCATCAACCTGCTGAAGATGCCCCCCCGGAACGGTGTCAGCGGTACCGAGGAGATGAAGGAAAACTCCCGTCGCCTGAACGAGACCCTGGAGAGCTTCAACATCGCCGCCCACATCGTAAACGTCACCCGGGGTCCCAGCGTTACCCGGTATGAAGTGGAGCTGGAAAAGGGTGTGAAGCTCAGCAAGCTGACCAACTGCGCCGACGATATTGCCCTGAGCCTGGGCGCTTCCGGCGTCCGTATCGCCGCCATTCCCGGCAAGATCAGTGTGGTGGGCATCGAGGTCCCCAACCGGGCTGTTACCATGGTCTCCCTCCGGGAGGTCATCGACTCCAATGAATTCAACACCTCCAAGGGTCTTTCCACCTTCGCCGTGGGCAAGGATATCGGCGGCAGCTGCATCATCGGCAACATCGCCAAGATGCCCCATATGCTCATCGCCGGTACCACCGGCTCCGGTAAGTCCGTGTGCATGAACTCCATCATCATCAGCCTGCTCTACAAGGCAACGCCCGAGGATGTGAAGCTTATCATGGTGGACCCCAAGATGGTGGAGCTGGCCAACTACAACGGCATTCCCCACCTGATGATCCCCGTAGTCACCGATCCCAAAAAGGCCGCGGGCGCCCTGCAGTGGGCCGTCACCGAGATGATGCGCCGGTACAAGACCATGTCCGATGCCGGTGTCCGGGATCTGGAGAGCTACAACTCCATCGTTGCCGCTGAAGGCGGCGATAAGGTGCCCCAGCTGATCGTCATCATCGACGAGCTGGCGGACCTGATGATGGTGGCTGCCAAGGAAGTGGAAGATTCCATCTGCCGCATCGCCCAGATGGGCCGTGCTTCCGGTGTCCATCTGGTAATCGCCACCCAGCGTCCCTCCGCGGACGTGATCACCGGCCTGATGAAGGCCAACATTCCCTCCCGGATCGCCTTCTCCGTGGCCTCCGCCATGGAGTCACGGATCATCCTGGATACCCAGGGTGCCGAAAAGCTGGTGGGTAAGGGCGATATGCTCTTCGCGCCCATCGGTGCCGGCAAACCTCTTCGTGTCCAGGGCTGCTTCGTTACGGATGCGGAGGTTCTGGCAGTAACCACCTATGTGAAGGAAAACTACATCGCCGATTACGACCAGTCCGTTCTGGAGGACATCGAGAAGAAGGCGCAGCAGACGGGCAAGAAGCCCGCTGCCAGCGTTTCCGATCCCGAACCCACCGCCGACGAGCTGGAAGGGGATGAGCTACTGCCCCAGGCCGTGGATGTGGTGCTGGAAACCGGACAGGCTTCCGTTTCCATGCTCCAGCGGCGGCTGAAGCTGGGCTATGCCCGGGCTGCCCGGATCGTGGATGAGATGGAGGAAAAGGGCATTGTTGGTCCCTTCCAGGGCTCCAAGCCCCGGAATATCCTGATCACCAAGGAACAGTGGGATTCCATGAAGGGCTCCGGCAATGTCCAGATGTCCATGGACGATCTGGATGACGGCCCGGTTCCCGAGGATCTGCCCTTTTAAAGGGTAAAATGTACCATGTAGGGCGGGGGCTTGCCCCCGCCGTATACAACAGTCTTTCGCGGAAATCCGCTTAAGATAAATTAATTTGCATCCCATCCGGTGTTCCGGAGGGACAGCAAGGAGGAAACAAAATTGAAAAACGGTAAAATTGCACGTATGGCAGGTATTGCCCTGCTGATGGCCATGATCGTGGTCATGCAGTTCATCGGCGGTATGATCCCCCCGGTGGGCGGCTTCTCCATCTCCCTGGTACTGATCCCTATTGTCCTGGGCGCAGCTATTTTCGGCCCTCAGGCGGGTGCGATCCTGGGCGGCACCTTTGGTGTCATCGTCATCATCAACTGTATCACCGGTGCGGATCCCGGCGGCGCCATGGTTTTTCAGGCAAACCCCATTCTCTGCATTCTGGTCGTTCTTGCAAAGGGCATTCTGGCAGGCTTTGCTGCCGGAGCAGTCTATCAGGCCGTAAAGGGCTTCAACAGCTACCTTGCCATGGTTCTGGCAGCCATCGTCTGCCCTGTGGTGAATACCGGCACCTTTGTGGTATGTATGTACCTGTTCTTCATTGACGTTCTGTCTGCCTGGGCAGGCGGCGGAGACATTCTGGGCTACATCCTCACGGGTCTGATTCTGGCGAATTTCGTTCCGGAGCTGATCATCAACGTGGTATTCAGCCCTGCGGGTAACCTGATCACAAAAACCGTCAACAAACATTAATAAGCAAGCCTCCCGGCAGTCAGAAATGGCTGCCGGGATTTTTCTGTTCTATGGGACTTGCCTGATACATAGATTGATGCAGGAGTGATGCAAATGATATGTGCCTGGAAGGAACTGCTGAATATTCTGCCCCAATGGATGCGCAAAGAGGTGGACAGCCTGGGCAGGGAAGAGGCCCAGGATATCCGGCTTCGGCTGGATCAGCCTCCGGAGGTGGTAATGAGGCAGGAAAGCAAATGGATCAGCGGACAGGTAACCACGGAGGACCTGAATTTCTGTGTCAACGCGGCAAGTAAATATTCTCCCTGGGCTGCAGGGACAATTTCCCAGGGATTCATAACTGCCCCGGGAGGCCACCGGATCGGTATTTGCGGTGATGCGGTCATAAAAGAGGGGAGAATGGCCGGAATTCGGAACATCTCATCCCTGTGCATCCGGGTTGCCCGGGATTTTCCCGGGATCGGACAAGCCGCTGCCGAGCTTAGCGGTTCCATATTGATCATTGGAGCTCCGGGCTGGGGAAAAACAACCCTTCTGCGGGACCTGATCCGGCAAAAAAGCCATCAGGGCTTCCAGATCAGCGTGGTGGACGAGCGGGGTGAGTTGTTTCCCACGGATTTCAGCAGGGGAGAGCGGACGTCTGTCCTAACCGGCTGCCCAAAGGCTCAGGGTATCGAACTGCTGCTTCGGACCATGGGCCCCCAGATCATTGCGGTGGACGAGATCACGGCCAAAGAGGATTGTGAAGCCTTGAAAGCGGCCTGCTGCTGCGGCGTTTCCTTAATTGCCACGGCCCACGCGTCATCGCTGAACGACTATCTGCACCGGGAGGTATACGCCCCGCTGGTCAGACAGAATTTATTTGAACATATCCTGATTTTACACCCGGACAAGCAATGGCATCTGGAAAGGAGCGGCAGATGGACTACAAATGGATCGGTGCGCTATTGATCGTGGCAGGCTGCGGCGGCTTTGGTTTTTCCATGGCGGCCAGCCATCGGCTCCAGGAGTCCAGCCTGCGGGATCTGATCCGTATTCTGGACTATATGGCCTGTGAATTACAGTTTCGCATGACGCCCCTGCCGGAGCTTTGCCGCGCAGCAGGGAAGGAGGGCAGAAGTTCGTTTGGACAGATTTTTACTTCACTTGGAGACGAGTTGGACTGCACAGTTTCTCCGGATGTGGCCAACTGCATGGAATCCGTTCTGAAAAAGTGTCCTGAGCAGCCGCCATTGACCCGGGACAACCTGATCCTGTTGGGTGAATCTCTGGGCAGGTTTGACATAACCGGACAGCTGAAGGGCCTGGAATCGGTCCGGTCAAGCTGCCGTACCGCCCTGGACAGCATGACGGAAAACCGGGAAGTCCGGCTCCGAAATTACCAGACCCTGGGGCTTTGCGCCGGGGCAGCCCTTGCCATTATCCTGATCTGAGTATGGAAATTGATCTGATTTTTAAAATAGCTGCCATCGGCATTATCGTATCCATTTTAAACCAGGTCCTGTCCCGATCCGGCCGGGACGAGCAGGCCACCATGACCACTCTGGCGGGACTTGTAGTGGTGCTGATGATGCTGGCACAGAAGATCGCCGACCTGTTCGACCTGGTAAAGGAGCTGTTTCACTTCTGATGGACATGTTTTTACAGGCGTCGGCACTGGTGCTGCTTGGGCTAATATTATGCCAGACCTTGGAGAAGAACTTTTCCGTTCTGCTTTGCCTGGGTATCAGCGTCATGATCTTGGTGGCTGGAATCTCCTTTTTCAGACCGGTGGTGGCCTTTCTGGAAGAGCTGCAGAGCCTGTGCCATCTCCGAAGCGACATGCTTCTGATCCTGATGAAAGTGACCTTTGTCTGCATCATCACGGAAATCGCGGCTCTGCTGTGCGTCGACGGAGGGAACGCATCTCTGGCCCAGTCCCTGAAGCTGCTCAGTTCAGCCCTGGTTCTGTGGCTGTCCATTCCGGTGTTCCGGGCGCTTCTTGACCTACTGCAAAGGATTCTGGAGGGCGTATGAATCTGTACCATTCCATGCTGACACAAATCACCGCGCCTACGGTGCCCCAGTCCGGGGCGCATCTGATGCCGGAACAGACGGACAACTTTGGGGCGGGGCTGTTCCGGATCGTCCAGGAGGCCATCGGGTCCATTCGGCCTGATCTGAAGGAGGCGGCAGCCATCAGCATGAGCCTGATCGCGCTGATGATGCTGATCTCCCTGATCCGGCTGATACCCGGAAGCAACACAAAATTGCCGGATTTTATCTGCGCCGTGGGAATCGGCACGGTCCTTTTGCAAAGCACCAACTCCCTGATCACCCTGGGAGTCACGACTATACAGGATTTAAGCAGCTACGCTAAATTGCTGCTTCCTGTCATGACCTCAGCTCTGGCTGCCCAGGGAGGCATCACCACCTCCACAGCCCTCTATGCCGGGACCGCCATATTCAATTCCATACTCAGTTCCCTTCTTTCAAAGCTGATGGTCCCCATGCTGTACATCTACCTGGTTCTCGCCACGGCCCACGGGGCCCTTGGGGAGGAGATTCTGAAGAAAATGGCAGAGTTCATCAAATGGCTGTCGGTTTGGATCCTGAAAGGGGTGCTCTACCTATTCACCGGCTATATGGGCATTACCGGTGTTCTCAGCGGCACCACGGATGCCGCCGCCCTGAAGGCCGCAAAGCTTACCATTTCCGGGGTGGTTCCGGTGGTTGGCGGTATTCTTTCCGATGCCTCGGAGGCTGTGCTGGTGGGAGCGGGGCTGGTGCGCAATGCGGCGGGCGTATACGGTATCCTTGCCATGCTTGCGGTGTTTGCCGGACCCTTTCTTCGGATCGGGTGCCATTATCTGATGATCCGTATCACCGGGGCTGTCTGCAGCGTTTTCGGATCGAAGCAGTGTACGCAGCTGATTTCAGACTATTCCGGTGCTATGGGGCTCCTTCTGGCCATGACAGGGACCATGTGCCTGCTCGGTCTGATCAGCACAGTATGTTTTCTCAAAGGAGTGGGATAATGGAGGGTATACGGGAATATCTTTTATCCGTAACCGGCGCGGCCTTGCTTTGCAGCATCATAACTGCCCTCACGCCCCAGAAAGGCAGTCAGGCAGGGATTGTGAAGCTGATCTGCGGTCTGTTTCTGTGCTTTACGGTCCTGTCGCCGATTCTGGATATCCGAATTTCGGACCTGCCTGATCTGGCCTCTGATCTGCTGGCCGAGGGCGAAGCCGCCGCCCTGGATGGGGAAGCGGAATCCGCAAGAGCCCTGCGACGGATCATAACCGAGGAAACCGAGGCATATATTATGGACAAAGCCGAGCAGTACGGCGCATCCGTTACGCCGAAGGTCACCTTGTCAGACACAGATCCCCCTGTCCCGGATGGATGCACCCTGTCGGGTAGCGTGTCCCCCTACGTTCGTCAGCAGCTGAAAAAGATCCTGGAAGCGGACCTTGGAATTCCGGAGGAGAATCAGACATGGATAAACTGATACCCAATATCCTTCCCCTGATCAATCGGTACAAGTATGTGCTGATTGTGATATTCGCGGGTCTTCTGCTGATGCTTCTGCCGGGGAAACAGGAAACGCCGGCTGCATCCGTGCCAATAACCGAAAATACCCGGAATATGGAGGACCAGCTGGAAGAAATTCTGTCAAAAATCTATGGCGTGGGCAGGGTAGAGGTGCTGCTGACCCAGGCCCAGGGAGAGCGGACCATCTATGTCTGCGATGAACACAGCTCCCTCTCAGGGGATTCCGACTCCCACCAGGCTGATACAGTGATCATTACCGATGAATACAGAGCCCAGAAGGGCCTGGTCAGTCAGGTTTTACCCCCTGTGTATCTGGGTGCTGTGATTGTCTGCCAGGGTGGGGACCAGCCCTCCGTGAAGCTGGCGGTGGTGGAGGCAGTCTGCGACGCCACCGGCCTCAGCGCCGATAAAATAACTGTTTTGAAAATGAAATGAATGGAGGCAAACTTATGAATCAATGGAAGAAGAACATGGCTGCCGCTGCCATTTTGGTGACGGTCTGCGCAGGCATCTATGTCAACTGGCTTTACACGGAAGACGCGGCCACCTCGGACCTGACGGACACTCTGGACACGGAAAAGGTCATGTCCGACGAAAGTCTGGTCCTCAGCGACGATATGGCCGCCATTGCGGCAGGGGAGGAACCCCAGACCACCGCAGGTGACTATTTCGCGTCTGTCCGTCTTTCCCGGCAGCAGGCCAGGGATAATGCCCTGAACATGCTGGAAGAGGCCATGTCCTACGCCGAGGGGAGCAAGGCTTCCGAATCTTCCGCCCAGCTGGAGGATATCGTCCAGACTGCCCTGACAGAGGCCCAGATCGAAAGCCTGGTCATCGCCAAGGGTTATACGGACTGTGTGGCCTACATGACCAATGAGGGCATCAGCGTTGCCGTCTCCTCGCCGGAGGGCGGACTTCAGGATGCGGACGTGGCTGTGATCGCGGACATCGTCATGAGCCAGTCCGACTATCTGCTCACCGATATCCGCATTGTAGAAGTGAACTGACCATCGCCCCGGAAAAACCGGGGCGATTTTACTTTTGCTATTGTATTTTTCCCGATTTGTGGTAAAATGTATGTAACTA
Organism: Oscillospiraceae bacterium; assembly: GCA_015067615.1. GTDB lineage: Bacteria > Bacillota > Clostridia > Oscillospirales > Oscillospiraceae > Faecousia. The sequence goes on along the minus strand of SVMD01000014.1, from coordinate 21,176 downwards.
TGCAGAGCATAGAATGACTTTTTAGGAGGAAACCAAACATGGCTGAGTATAAGCAGTACATCACCCAGATCCAGGAGAACGGTAACGTGATGATCTCTGAGGACGTCGTCGCCGCTATCGTTGCTCATGCGCTTGCTGAAGTGGATGGTATTGGCTCCATGGGTTCCAAGCCCGGCATCACCATTGCCGATTTCGCTGTCAAGAAGAACTGGAGCAAGAGCCTGAAGATCCTGATCGCTGAGGACAACACCCTGTCCATCGACTGCAGCATCATGATCGCCTACGGCAACTCTGTTGTGGACGTGGCATCCGCTGTCCAGCAGACCGTCACCGCCAACGTCGAATCCATGACCGGCGTGAAGGTCACTGTGGTCAATGTCAATGTCTGCGGCATTGTCAAGTAAGGATCCGCTATGACAAGAGCAAACGCCAGAGAACTGGCTGTACATTTGATCTACGGACGGGATTTCACCGGGGAAGAGCCCCAGCAGGTGGTCACCACCCGTCTGAACAAGGAGTATTACGCGACCCTTTCCGAAGAGAATGAGGTCTACTCCGAGCGCCCCATCAAGGCCCAGGTGAATTATCTGGATATCGTGGTCTCCGGCGTTGCCAACCGGGCCGAGGACCTGAACGAGATGATCCAGAAGTATTCCATCGGCTGGGACGTGAAGCGTATTTCCCGGCTGGCCCGCTGTGTCATGCAGCTGGCCATGTTCGAGATCCTCTATCTGGAGGATGTGCCCACCGGCGTTGCCATCTCCGAGGCTGTCCGTATCGCCAAGAAGTATGACGGCGATGACACCGGCTCCTTCGTCAACGGCATCCTGGGCGCCTTCGCCCGGGGACTGAACACCCCCGCCGAGCCTGTCAGCGAGGAAACCTAATATGAGCGTCATCGGCATTGATACCAGCAATTACACCACCTCCATCGCCTATTTTGATGGGGTAGGCGGTGTGAATTGCTCCAAACTTCTCCCTGTAAAGCAGGGGGAGCTTGGTCTGCGTCAGTCTGACGCTGTCTTTGCCCACATCAAGAGCCTGCCGGAGCTTTCCGGCAGGCTGTTTTCCCATGTGCAGGCAAAGGACATCACCGCTGTAGGCGTTTCCACCCGGCCGAGAAGCCTGGAGGGTAGCTATATGCCCTGCTTCATGGTTGGCTACTCTCACGCCAAAATGCTTGCAGACAGCCTTAAGGTGCCTCTCATCGAGGTTTCTCATCAGCAGGGCCATGTGGCCGCCTCCCTCTGGAGCGCCGGACATCTGGAATTGATGGACGAAGCCCATCTGGCCTGGCACCTGTCCGGCGGCACCACGGAATTGCTGCTGGTGGAGCCCGATGGCAGGAATGTAAGATGCACCAAAATCGGCGGTACCACCGATATCTCCGCAGGACAGCTCATCGACCGGACCGGTCAGCTATTGGAGCTGCCGTTCCCCTCGGGCAAGCATATCGATGCACTAAGCAAAGATGCAGCCATGAAGGAGACCTTCAAGGTCAAGTGCAACAATATGGAGTTTTCCCTGTCCGGCGTCCAGAATAAGGTCCAGCAGTTCCACGCTGCCCACGGCATCCCGGCGGAAACCGCCGCCTACGCTCTGCGTTGCGTTGCCAAGGCGGTCTATCTTGCTTCCGAGCAGGCGCTGAAGACCTATCCCCGACTGCGCATCGTGTTTTCCGGCGGTGTGGCCTCCAACTCCATGCTCCGGCAGGTCATCGCCCCACTGAATCCCATTTTCTCCGAACCCCAGTATTCCACCGACAATGCCATGGGCGTTGCGGTGCTGGCATCACGCTATCAGGAGTGATACTATGGCCCAGCAGGTTTTGACCATAACCCAGTTAAATGAATATATCCGGGGCAGGATGGAGGAGGACCACCTCCTTAACGCGGTGGCCGTAAAGGGCGAGATCAGCAACTACAAGCTCTATCCCTCCGGACACCACTACTTTACCCTGAAGGATGAGAATTCCGCCCTGAAATGCGTTATGTTTAAGGGTAACGCCCAGCGGCTCCGGTTCCGGCCGGAAAACGGCATGAAGATCATCGCCATGGGTAAAGTCAGCGTCTTCCCTCGTGACGGCGCCTACCAGCTGTACTGCGCCGCCATGGCTATGGACGGCATCGGCGACCTGTATGCCGCCTTTGAGCAGCTGAAAAAGAAGCTCCAGGCCCAGGGTCTATTCGATCCGGCCCATAAAAAGCCCATCCCCAAGTTCCCCGGCACCATCGGCATTATCACCAGCTCCGCCGGTGCGGCGGTGCATGATATGCTCCGAATCCTCAACAAACGCTATCCACTGGCAAAGGTGCTGCTTTTGCCGGTTCGAGTCCAGGGTGTAGAGGCCCCCGGTGAGATCGCCGCGGCCATCCGCTATGCCAACTATCATAAGCTGGCGGACCTGCTGATCGTGGGCCGGGGCGGCGGCAGCATCGAGGACCTGTGGGCTTTTAACGAGGAGATCGTGGCCCATGCCATCTACGATTCGAATATCCCGGTGATCTCCGCTGTGGGACACGAGCCGGATGTAACCATTTCCGACTATGTGGCCGACCTTCGGGCGGCAACCCCCTCCAACGCGGCAGAGCTGGCGGTTCCGGACCGGGATGCTCTGACCCAGGCTCTGGATTCCATGGAAAATGCCATGGCCAATGCCCTGAACCGGCAGATCAAAAGTTATAAGCAGCATCTGGATGTGCTTTCCAAGTCTTCTGCGCTGCAAAGCCCTGCTGGATACTTAGAGCAGAAGCAGCGGCAATTGGAACTGCTCAAAAACCGTCTGATTGCCGCGGAAAATCAGATCATTGCCCGAAATGAGCAGCGCTATGTGGCCCTCACCGCCAAGCTGGACGCCATGAGCCCCCTGAAGGTCCTCACCCGGGGTTACGCCCTGACCACAAATGAAAGGGGAGAGGTGGTCCGCTCTGTTTCCCAGGTGGAGCTGGGTAAACGCATCACCGTGGCCTTAAGCGACGGCAGCCTGTCCGCAACCGTTATGGAAAAGAAGGAGAATGTGCAATGAGTCAGCAGAAACCATCCTTTGAAAATAATATGCAGCGCCTGGAACAGATCGTCCGGGCCATGGAGCGGGGCGATGTGCCCCTGGAGGAGAGCCTGAAGCTCTTCCAGGAGGGCACAGAGCTGGTCCGCAGCTGCAATCAGCTTCTGGACAACGCCCAGCTGCAGGTGAAAAAAATCATGACTGCCCCTGACGGCAGCCCCGTGGAGGAGGATTTCCCCCATGACATTTGAGGATAGAAGCCGGGAATACCGGGCATTCATGGAAGACTATCTGAAAAACATCTATCCCCAGTTTCGCGCTGAACCCCAGGCGGAGCTCTTTGACGCCATGGAGTACAGCCTTCTGGCAGGCGGCAAGCGGCTGCGGCCCATCTTTGTGCTGGATTTCTGCCGGATGTGCGGCGGTGACTGGCGCAAGGCCGCACCCTTTGCCGCAGCCATGGAGATGATCCATACCTATTCTTTGATCCACGATGATCTGCCCTGTATGGACAATGACGATTTCCGCCGGGGCAGACCCACCAACCATAAGGTCTACGGCGAGACCATGGCGATTCTGGCCGGTGACGGCCTTCTCACCGATGCGTTCATGCTGGCAGCCTCCTGTGAGCTTCCCAACCCCGCGGATATGTCCCTTGCCATCCAGATTCTGGCCCAGAATGCAGGCTCTCTCGGCATGGTGGGCGGTCAGGTACTGGATATCCAGTCCGAGCAAAGAGAACTGACGGAGCAGGAGGTCATCGACATCCAGTCCCGGAAGACCGGAGGACTCGTCAACGCCGCCTGTGTCCTGGGCGTCATTGCCGGAGGCGGTGACGAAGGGAAGATCGAAGCCGCTGCCACCTTTGCCGGTGCTCTGGGTATGGCCTTCCAGATCCGGGACGATATGCTGGATGTGATCGGCACCCAGGAGGAGATGGGCAAGGGCGTCGGCACCGACGAAGCGAAAAACACCTTTGTCAAACTCTACGGCCTTGAAAAGTGCGAGGAGCTGGTGCAGCGCTACACTGCCGTGGCCATTGACGCTCTGGGCATCTTCCAGGACAATTCCTACATGATCGCACTGGCAAAAAGCCTCACCGACAGAAGAGTATAAATTAAGGACCGCTCTTTTGAGCGGTCCTTTTACTGTTTACATTTTCATCAGGCCGGAGATAAATCCGTAGGAATATTCCGCGTAGGCCAGGGCCAGGCTGCCAACGGACAGATAGAGGTTCCAGGAGGCATACCACTGCCTGGACTTTTCCACCAGGACTTCCAGTACAAAGATGACAGCGAAGCCGATGCCGAAGGCCAGCATGCCGATCCACAGTTCCTTAAAGAGGATGAACACCAGAAGACAAACGGCGCCCATAACATTGCCCAGCTTCCGGCTCAGCAGAGAATTACTGGCATGGGGATTGGCACCGGGCTTTACATCCACAGGTGCGGAAGGACGATTTGCTTTCTTTGCCATAGTTATATACCTCAGATCATATCTTCATTTCCGAAGCGGTCGCCGCACTCGGGACAGAACCTGGGAGGATTCTTGGGGTCCTCGGGCTCCCAGCCGCACTTGTCACAGCGGTACTGGGGCTCATTGGCAGGCTTCTTTGCGCCACACTCGGAACAGAATTTGCCCTTGTTCACTGCGCCGCAGCTGCAGACCCAGCCGGGGGCCGCACCGCATTCGGTGCAGAATTTGCCGGTGTTCACGGTGCCGCACTTGCAGGTCCAGCTGTTGGCAGGAGCCGCGGCGGGCTGCTGGGCGCCCATCTGGAACAGCTGGGCAGCGTTCATGCCGCCGGCCTGCTGGGCCATGTTCATGCCCAGAAAACCTGCCATGGCGCCGCCGGAATTGGAAGCGGCGTTCTTCATGGCCTCGGCCTGGGCCTGGACCATGTGAGCTGCCGCCATATTGGTGTTGCGGAACACGGCGGACTTCTGCAGCTCCTTGATCATAGCCTCGTCCTCGGGGGAGGCAGTGATGGAATTGACACCCACAGACACGATGGAGATGCCCCGCAGGCCGCTCCACTTGGCGGAAAGACACACGTTCATGGCATCGGCCAGCTCCAGCGTGTGACCGGGGAGTGCGGAATAGCGGATGCCCTGGGCGGAAATCTTTGCAAAGGCAGGCTGCAGTGCGGTGAGGAATTCGGTCTTCAGCTGACCGTCCAGCTGCTTGCGGTCATATTCGGAGGAGACATTGCCCGCCACATTCTTGTAGAACAGAATGGGGTCCGTGATCTTGTAGGAATACTCGCCGTTGCAGCGGACGGAAACGTCGATATCCAGGCCGATGTTGGTATCCACCACCCGGAAGGGGACAGGGGTAGCGGTACCGTACTTATTGCCGATGATCTCCTTGGTGTTGAAGAAGTAGATCCGCTGGTCCTTGGCAGTGTCGCCGCCGAAGGTGAAGCGGCGCTTGAAATTCTCCCAGCTGGATTCGATACCCTCGCCGAAGCCGCCGTAGAAGATGCTGCCCTCGGTGGAGGAATCCCAGGTAAACTCGCCGGCTTCGGCGCTGAATTCCACGATCTCGCCCTGCTGGACGATCATCATGCACTGGCCTTCGTTGACGGCGATGACGGAGCCGTTGGTGATGATATTGTCAGAGCCCTTGGTGTTGGAACTGCGCTTGGAGGTGCGCTTGACGCCCTTGCACATCAGGGTGTCAGCGTCCATGCTGTCACAGTAAAAATACTCCTTCCACTGGTCGGCCAGAACGCCGCTTAAGGAACCGGCTGCTGCTTTGATAAGACCCATAATTCATTTCTCCTTTTAAAATCTTCCGCCCCGTCCGCCGTGACTGACGCCGCCGGAGCTTCTGTGGACGGAGCTTCCTCCGCCGCTGGATGTATCTTTCGGCCGGGGCGTTTTGGTTACCCGGCTGTAGAGGAACATGTCACTGCGCCGCCGCAGATGGAAGGAACCGTCCTTCAGATAGTCTGTGGCACCGCTTTGGAACTTTGCTGTGTTCATTTTGCCGCGCATCACAAGGATCGTAATGGCTGCCGCCACCAGACCGATGATGAGCGCAATGGGGAAGGGATTTTCTATGGCGAAATCATCGTAATAAACCACTTCATCGCCGTAGGGGGATTCATAATCATCCGGCTGTACATAGCCGTCAATGGGGGCGTGATTCCGGTAAGCTTCCACATATTCCGGCAGGTCGTTTAGCCAATATTGGAACGCTTCGTAATAGTTGCCGGAAGAGAGCCAGGGGAGGATGGTCTGTCCCAGCCGGTCCAGGCCGTAATCCGTGAAGATGTAAATGGCATCGCCGCAGGTGCTCATGTACCATTCCCTGGCATCCATGTCCAGAAGCAGCAGGATACCGCTGTTTGTATCCCCATAGCCGTAGCCATTGATATCGTAGAAATCGTCGGCATAAGCCTGAACGCCCTTTCCGTCGGTACCGTAGGTGGTGACGATGACGATTTCCAGCTCCAGCTCACTGCGAAGGGTCTGGATTTGCTGAGTAAGATAGGATTGCTCCTCAGACGTCAAAAGTCCGGCGTTGTCCACCACCCAGGGGGCGTCCGTGTCCGTGGCAAAGGCAGTGACACTCAGAGAAATCAGCAGCGACAGAAGGAGCAGAAAAGAAATCAGTTTTCGTTTCATGCCGCACCTCCTAACCCAGGAAACTCAGCAGCAGGGTCATCACCGCGGTGACGCCTGCCCAGATGCCGCCGAACCACATTGCCGTCCGCTTGGGGCAGATGGGGAAGGAGCCGGTCATTTTGCCTGTCTGACCGTTCATGGCAAAGACATAGGTTTTGTCCTTGTACCGGGTGTGGAGCATCCATACCGGAAGCAGCACATATCGGGACCTGCCATGCTTTACCTGGACCCGGGTGTTGATGGGCATGACCGTGTGATAGCCGATGATGGTGCCGCTGATCAGACTGTTCAGGCTGGATTTTACACGCTGCTGGATCCTGTCCTGACCTTCCAGCGCTTCCACGTCGTATTTATCTGCCAGAAAGCCCGAGAGGTAGGCAGTCTCAAAATCCACGATCTGGGAATAGTCGAAGGGCTCTATGGACTCCATGATGGCATTGTCCATCTTTTGGGAGGCGTCCATGGGGATACTGACAAAGGCCGAATCCGCAGCACGGACCAGATGGTAATGATCCGTTCGGGTGTAGTTGTAATCCCGGTCAGCCCAGGTGTGGATCCGGGTGGCCTTGTACTGTCCCTGAAAATCACCCTCACAGTCGTAGAGCCAGAAGGGCACATACATGCCGGTGATCTTTTCCAGACGCTGCTCCTCCGTAAAGAATTTCGGGAGCAGGGGCTTTCCCTTGCACAGGTTCAGGAAGGCGGTTTTCGCATCCTCCTTGCTGGTTTTGAAGGGGATTACCCCATCGGGCTTCAAGCCGCCGGACACCTGTCCCGGCAGAATGGCCGGGTTGTCGCAGTAGGGACAGAATGTGGCCGCCGTGGTCTCCTCCGTCAGAATCTCGCCGCCGCAGGCCGGGCAGATAAAACTTCGCAGCTGAGATTGCTCCTCATCGTTCAGGGGAACAGTGGATGATTCATCCCACTGAAAATCCGGCCCTTCGCCAGTTTCCAGGTTGGCGTTGTGGTCGATTACCTGGTCGACATCAAACTGACTGTCGCAGAAGGGGCATACCATTCTCTGGTGATCTTCGCCGAATTCCAGAAATCCGCCGCAGTTCGGGCATTTATATTCCAGCACCGCATTTTCCTGGTCCATAGCGTACCTCCTTTCAGGCTGGTTGTATTTCTGTGGTTCAGTATATCACAGATTGGTAAAAGTTTCGATAGTTTTTATAAAAATTCTTTACAAGTTTACAAATTCGAGGTATCATTGCATTAGAATTCCAGAAAGGAAAGGTGAATCCTATGCAGAAAAGACTGTACAGAACGGTGGAAGGCAAAATGATCGCCGGTGTCTGCGGCGGTATTGCCGAGTATTTTAACATTGATCCCACGGTTGTCCGGGTTGCCTGGGCAATTCTGGCCTGTTTCGCAGGCAGCGGTATTCTTGCCTATATTGCCGCCGCGCTGATCATCCCTGTGAAGCCCCTGGGAATTGAAGAATAAACACCGAAAGCCCGAAGAAATGTCTTCGGGCTTTTCATAAAGGAGAGAGTGAGATGGAACGGTTTTCTTTTTCCGCCGCACCGGCGGCGAAGCATAATGTCTACAAGACCAAAACCATGCGCATCACGGTTCTGACCCCCTGTCTGCTGCGCCTGGAAACCGGCAGCTTCACGGATCTGCCCACCCAGACGGTCTGGAACCGGGATTTTCCGAAATTTAACTGCACCTGGGGACAGCAGGACGGTATCTTCACTCTGCGGACCAGTGAGGCAATCTTCCGCATCGATATCCGGAAAGGAAAGATGATCTCCGTCACCTTACAGGACGGCACCTTGGTAAAGGATTTTGAAAAGGGGAATCTTCTGGGTACCGCCCGGACCCTGGATATGGTCAACGGTGCCACCAAGCTGGGCAAGGGCATCCTGTCCCGCAGCGGCGTGGCTGTGATGGATGACAGCAAGAGCCTTTTGCTTTCGCAGGAGGGTACCATCCTGCCCCGGGAGGGCTGCACGGACCTGTATTTCTTTGCCTATGGACATGATTACCGCCGTTGCCTCCGGGATTTCTTCCGTCTTACCGGTCCTGTGCCCCTGATCCCCAAGTACGCCCTGGGCAACTGGTGGAGCCGCTACAAGGCCTACACCCAGGAGGAGTACCGGCAGCTGATGAAGGAATTTATCCGGCGCGATCTTCCCATCACCGTGGCCACCATCGACATGGACTGGCACTGGACCGACGTACTGGAGCGTTTCGGCTCCGATGGCGTGCCCGGCGAGGGTGTCACCGCCCAGGAGAAATGGTACAATTCCAACACCCCAGGCTGGACCGGCTACAGCTGGAATAGGGAGCTGTTCCCGGACCATCGGGAATTGCTTGCCTGGCTTAAGGATCATGGCTTCCACGTGACGCTGAATGTACACCCTTCTCAGGGTATCCGGCCCTATGAAGACTGCTTTGAGGATACCGCCCGGGCCATGGGCTATGATCCCAAGATTCGCAAACGGATCCCCTTTGACATTGCCAATCCCACCTTTGTAAAGGCTTACTTTGACACCGTCCACCGGCCCCACGAAAAAGACGGCGTGGACTTCTGGTGGATCGACTGGCAACAGGGGAATGTCACCGCCATTCCCGGCTTAGATCCCCTGTGGGCACTGAATCACTATCATACCCTGGATGCTGCAGCAGGGGAGAAGCGGCCTCTGATCCTCTCCCGGTACGCAGGTCTCGGCAGCCACCGTTACCCTCTGGGCTTCTCCGGCGATACCTTCGCCACCTGGGAGAGCCTCCACTTCCAGCCCTATTTTACCAACACCGCCGCCAACGCAGGCTACACCTGGTGGAGCCATGATATCGGCGGCCACCAGTTCGGCGTCCAGGATGATGAGCTCTATGTCCGGTGGCTGCAGTACGGCGTGTTCAGCCCCATCAACCGGCTCCACTCCACTTGCAATGAATTCATGGGCAAGGAGCCCTGGAAGCGGAGCTTCGCCGCCAACGCCGTGGCCGAAAAGTTCCTGCGGCTGCGGCACAAACTGATTCCTTACCTCTACAGCGCCAATTACCGCACCCACGCCCAGGGCGAGCCCCTGTGCAGCCCCATGTACTATGCCTACGACACCGGGGAAGCTTATGAAGTGAAGAATCAGTATATCTTCGGCTCCCAGCTGCTGGTATGTCCCGTGACCACTCCGGCTGACAAGAAGCTGAATCTGGCGAAAACCCGGGTCTGGCTTCCCCAGGGCCGGTGGACGGATTTCTTCACCGGGCAGATCTATCAGGGCGGCAGATTCGTAAACATGTTCCGGGATCTGGACGCCATTCCGGTGCTGGCAGGGGAGGGCGCCATCGTACCCATGTACGCAAACGGTGATACCAATAACCTCTCCAACGACCAGCCCCTGGAGATCCACATCTGGCGGGGCAACGGCAGCTTCTCCCTTTACGAGGACGACGGCGAAACCAATCGCCCGGAGTATGCCATCACCCGGATGGAGGTTACGGAGCGGGAAGATACCCTCCTGTTTACCATCCATGCAGCTGAGGGAAATCCTGAGCTTCTTCCCAGGGAACGTTTTGTTCGTCTTGTTTTCCGGGATATTGAAAACACGGAAGCCGTAGTCGATGGAATGCCCGTTGCCTACCACAAGCAGGGCATTGACATTACGCTGAATCCTATGCAGGACCTCTGCGTGGAATTGCAGAACGCTGAACATGCGGTCAATCCGCCCCGGGAGACTCTGCGCACCAGCCTTTTGACCCGGGTCCAGGGGGAGGTCATCTGGAAAAACGCGGTTTTGAAGGATGAAAAGAAGATGCCTAAGGTTATCCGTGAAGCCCTGGAAGAACTGGAGTGTCTTAAATACTAAGCCGGGAAACAATATTTTGTTACCGAAACAGCCCCCAGGCGCTTGACAATCGATACAAAGAGATTTATACTATATTTATGTGAACGTGTTCACAAAAGGAGTTATCATGCCGAAAATCATCGAAAACCTGGAACAGCGGCTGATCCGGGAAGCCCAGAAGCAGATCGGCGAACTTGGCTACGGCGCCACCACCATCCGGTCCGTGGCCAAGGCCTGCGGCGTGGGTGTGGGAACGGTCTACAACTATTTCCCCTCCAAGGAAGCGCTGGTCGCCACCTTCATGCTGGAGGACTGGCGCAGTTGCCTTGAGACTATTGAAGCTGTCAGCATGGCATCCGATGCACCCGAGGACGTTGTCCGCTGCATCTGGGAACAGCTTTGCAGCTTCTCTCAGAAGCACCAGGCAATTATGAAGGACGCTTCTGCCGCCTCCGGGTTCCAGGGTGCCTTCAGCACCTACCACGCAAGGCTCCGCAGCCAGCTGGCGCAGCCTCTGCGCAAATTCTGCCGGACGGATTTTGCCGCGGAGTTTATCGCGGAAGCGCTGCTGACCTGGACCACCGCCGGGAAGACCTTTGACGATATTTACGGCATGATCGGAAAAATCTTCTGACATGCACGCCATATTCCGGGACTGCATGTCAGGCAGTCCCGGTTTTCTTTTTTGAACCGAGAAAAAAAGGAGAGATGTTTCGATGTCCAGCTTTGAAAACCTGCGTGTGGTGGATAATTTCTACCAGACCTCCCTGTTTTTCCCCATGCCCACCGTGGTGATCTCCACCCTCTGCGAGGACGGCTCCACCACCTTGGGCCCCTACTCCCTGGTGCAGCCGTACTATGTTGCCGGTAAGGACTACTATGCCATGCTGCTTAGCTGCCGCAACTCCTCCAACACTGCCCAGAACATCCTGCGCACCGGCAAGTGCGCCATCAGCTTCGTGGATGACAAGCCCAAGACCTTCAAGGAGTGCGTCAAGCTCTCCTGGCCCGGCGACAAGCCCGAGGACAAGATGCCCAAGTGCGAATTCAAACTGGAAAAGAGCATGATCGAGGAGCAGACCGGCGAGAAGCGGCCCATGGTCCTGACCGATGCCATCCAGGTCATCGAATGCACCTGGGTCCGGGAGCTGGACAATGCCCAGGATGATGCCCCCGGCAACCTGAACGGCTACGAGCCCCCTTACCACGATTTCAACGGCATTACCAGCAAGTTCGGCGCCCACTTCATCCTGAAGATCGACAAGATCCTCATGAAGAAGAAGTACGCCGACGCCATCATCAACGGTGTCAAGGCCAAGGATTTCCCCAACCTGCCCGTGGACTACGGCTACCGGGATTCCAAGAACTTCTGGTTCCACCGGAAGACCCGGATGCGCGCAGAGCTGCTGCCCATGCGTCAGCAGTCCCTGGAATCCGTCCGCTACGCCGCCGACCGGGCCGACGATGTGGTGAAGTTCACCGACGATGCCCTGGAGACCATCCTGAATGTGCCCAGAGTGTTCCTGCCCCTGGTTCTGAAGGGCTGCGTGGACTGGGCCAAGGAAAATAACTGTCAGCTGATCACCGCTGCGGAAATGAAGATCATCAACGACAAGCGGTCCAAGGAAAAGAACAAGAAATAATCGCAATTGTTCGTAATTCATAATTACAAATTACAAATTCAAAATTGTTGTGATTTCCCATTCATTTGTAATTTGTAATTTAGCATTTGTAATTCACGCAATGAGGAGGATAACAATATGAAAGTAGTTCTGGCAGGCGCCTTTGGCAACTTGGGTGCCGAAATCTTAAAGTGTCTGTGTGCCGCCGGTCACGTAGTTGTGGCCGCCGACCTGGCCGAGCGCCCCGTTGAGGGCTGCGAGGGCAAGTACACCTTCGTTTCCATCGACGCCACCAATCCCGAGACCCTGAAGGGCCTGTGCGAGGGCGCAGAAATCGCCATCACCACCATGGGCCTCACCGGTGCATCTACCAAGTTCACTTCCTACGACATCGACCACAAGGGCAACATGAATTTCTACGCCGAGTGCGTCCGGGCCGGTGTCAAGAAGTTCAACTATGTCTCCGTCATCTCCTGCGACGAGAAGGGCGCAGAGGAGGTCCCCATGCTGCACGCCAAGTACCTGGTGGAGCAGGAGATCAAGGCGCAGCCCATGGACTGGGTCATCTACCGTCCCACCGGCTATTTCTACGATATCGCCAAGGTCTTCAAGCCCTATATCGACAAGGGTGAGATGCAGCTGCTGAAGGGCTACGGCGAAGTCAAGGCCAACGTTGTTGACTGCCCCGACTTTGCCCAGTTCATCGTGGACCATATGAACGATACCAACGTCACCTACAATGTAGGCGGCAAGGAGACCTACACCTACACCCAGATGGCCAAGATGTGCTTCGACGCTGCCGGCAAGCCCATGAAGATCAAGTGGGCCCCCATCTGGCTCTTCGGCATTCTGGCCAACCTGCCCAAGATCAAGAAGGCCGGCAAGCACGACATCATCCTGTTCTCCAAGTGGACTCTGAGCCATGACCTGGTGGGCGACACCTGCATCGGTGATAAGAGCTTTGCCGAGTACATCAAGAGCTATTTCGGAAAGGAGTAATTCTTTATGTGGAACTGGACCCATCTTGGAATCTTCTTCGCACTGAGCCTGCTGGTGTGCCTGTGCGGCTTTAAGAAATACGTTTACTTTATGTCCATCGGCTACGGCTTCTCCGTGGCCGTCATCGGCGCTGCCATGGCCGTTATGGGCCTCATGGGTATTTACGGCACCCTGAGCCTTGCCCACTATGTGCAGTTCGCCCTGTTCGTCATCTACGGCTTCCGTCTCTCCGGCTTCCTGCTGATCCGGGAGATCAAGAACGCCGCCTACCGCAAGACCCTGGCCGAAGCCACCGGCAGCGAGGTGCCTGTGTTCGTCAAGTTCTTCATGTGGCTGACCATGGGTGTGCTGTACGTGGCCCAGACCTCCGGTGTGGCTTTCCGCCTGTTCAATGAGGCAGGCTCCTCCGCCATCCAGTGGGTGGGCATCGCCATCTCCGCCTTCGGCATCATCCTGGAGGCCATCGCCGACAAGCAGAAGAGCGCCCAGAAAGCCAAGCGGCCCGACATGGTAGCCATGGAGCAGCTGTACAAGATCGTCCGCTGCCCCAACTATTTTGGTGAGATCCTGTTCTGGACCGGTGTCACCGTGTCCTGCCTGGACTGTCTGGTTGGCATTGGCCAGTGGATCACCGTGATCATCGCCTACATCCTCATCGTGTTCATCATGTTCAACGGCGCCCAGCGGCTGGAAAAGCGCCAGATGGCCCGCTACGGTAACAATCCCGAATACAAGGCCTACGCAGACAAGACCCCTATCATCATCCCCCTGCTGCCTGTCTACCACCTGAACAAGCAGAACTAAGCAACAAGGGCCATCGCAAGATGGCCCTTTTCCCAAAGAGAGGTAATAGTATGTATCATTTTACGATTCCCATGGCACTGATGGATTTTGTGCCGGTTATTTTCTTCGGCGTCACCGCGGTGCTCCTGCTGGGTGACCTATGCAACAAGATGACCAAAGCCGCCTATGCCCTGTTTGCAGCAGGCAGTGTCAATGTATTCCTGGCGGGCTTCTGCAAGGCCTTGTGGAAGCTTCTGTATGCCGCCAATATCTGCGACTTCGTGGCTCTGGAGGAGATGTTCATGCCAGTCAACTCCATCGGCCTGCTGTTCGTGGGTGTGAGTCTGATTATGATGGTCTGCCAGAAGAAAAAGAGCGTCATGCTGTCCGCCGCACCTGTGGCCTTGACAAGCTCCATGCCCTTTATTATGATGATGGTGGTGGGCCTGGGTGGTATGTGCGCTTCCTTAAGCATCCTGTCTGTGAAGATGAAGAAGGGCAAAACCATGATCCTGTTCATTCTCTCCTTCGTCTGTGCCATGGCCATGGGCTATATGTCCAGCCGGGATTCCACCCTGGCCTGGGTCAACTGGGCCGAGCAGTCTATCAACACCGTTTCCCAGCTGTGCCTGATGTTGGGTACCATCGCCCTGCACAAGGCAGATCTGAAGAATTGGACCTGGTAAGGAGAAAACTATGATCCAGAAAATGCTTCGCACAATCACCACAAAGCACCACTTAAATGCCATCACCATCGGCGAGTATGCCAAAATGAAGGTGGGTGTCATGAATTTCCAGATTTGGGCCTTCCATGCTGAGGGCCTGGGCCATGTGTCCGCCATGACCGCCACCGGCATGTTCGGCCTGATGAAAATGGACACCCTCATCATCAATCCCACGGAGCGGGATATGCCCCTGTTCTCCTATGATCGGGTCCACGCCCTGGGCAACGACACCCTGATCTACGAGCTTTACGACACCATTCTGGAAAAAGCAAGCTTAGGCAGGGTAGAGGCGGTCAAGGAAAACTGCAAGCATCTTCCGGACCATGATCTGGGAGAACATTGGTACGATTCCATCAAGCTGGCAGTCTCCCTGTCCAAGAAGGGTAAGAATGCCCACACCCCCGTCTTCGATGCCTGCGCGCTGGAATACCTGGAAGCCTACCTGGCAGACGCAGCCGAGGCAGAATACTGCGAGCCCGGTCCCAAGAAGGATAAGGCATCTGTTTATGTGGAAGGTTTGCTTAAGCATGGCGGCCCCTCCACCGATGTGTTCAAAAAGGGCATCGGCGACGAAAAAACCGCCGAACTGTTCCGGAATATTCTCTTCGGAACCGCAAGATAAGGATGAAACACCCGGCGAAAGCCGGGTGTTTTTCCTTTCGGGCATCTTGCAAAAAGAATTCCCCTTTGCTATAGTGAACGCAGAAAACAAAAGGGAGGAATCGCCGTGACCAAAGAACAGTATCTGAAGATCATAGACGAATGCATCGCCCAGGGGCCCTACAGCGCCAGCTGGGAATCCCTCTGCCGCCACAAAACCCCTGAATGGTACCACCGGGGCAAGCTGGGCATTTTCGTCCACTGGGGTATCTATTCCGTGCCTGCCTTCGGAAATGAGTGGTACTCCCGGAATATGTATAACCAGACCCGCCGGGAATTTCAGCACCACCGGGAAACCTGGGGCGATCAGAAGACCTTTGGCTACAAGGATTTTATTCCGCTGTTCCGGGGTGAACTGTTTGACCCGGAAGCCTGGGCTGACCTGTTTTCCCGGTCCGGCGCCCGGTATGTGGTGCCGGTTGCGGAGCATCACGACGGCTTTGCCATGTACGACACGGCCTTCAACCGCTGGAATTCCATGAACATGGGACCAAAAGTGGACGTGATGGGCTCGCTGAAGTCCGCCTGTGAAGCAAAGGGGCTCCAATTCTGTGCCTCCACCCACCGGGCGGAGCATTACTACTTCATGAATCTGGGCAGGACCTTCGATTCCGATGTGAATGACGATGCCTACGCGGACTTTTACGGGCCCGCAGTATTCCGTGAGGACTTAAACGCCGAGAATATGAGCCCCACCACCGAGACCCCGTCCACGCCGGGACCCACGGAGGAATGGCTGACGGACTGGATGGTCCGCACCTGTGAGTTTATCGACCGCTACCAACCGGGGCTCATCTATTTTGACTGGTGGATCCAGAACTACGCCTTCAAGCCTTACCTGAAAAAAATAGCCGCCTATTATTATAACCGGGCAGCCCAATGGGGCAGGGAAGTGACCATGAACTACAAGCGGGAGGCCTTCCCGCCGGGGGTTGCCACCTTCGATGTGGAGCGGGGCGCCCTGACCGGCATATCCCCGGTGCCCTGGCAGACCTGCACCGCCATCGGTAAAAATTCCTGGGGCTACACCCGGGACAACGAGTTTAAGTCCTCCCGGCAGATCATCTGTGACCTCATCGACATCGTCAGCAAAAACGGCATGATGCTGCTGAACGTGGGACCCAGGGCCGACGGTACCTTCACCCGGGAGGAGACCCGGGTTTTGGAGGATCTTGGCAGATGGCTTCAACATAACGGTGACGGCATTTATGACACCATACCCTGGAAATGGTTCTCAGAGGGCAGTGTGAACGCCCGGGAAGGCTTTTTTATGGACGGAGAAGAAAAGGCCTTTACCTGTGAAGATTTCCGTTTCACCTATAAATCAGGCGCTGTTTATGCCTTCCAGCTGCGGCCGGAGGGCAGGGAAGTGTGTATCCGCACGATGGCAGAAAAGGGAATGTTCGATTTTGGCATTGATAACGTTCAGCTTCTGGGCTGTGACGAAACAATCACCTGGTGGCGTAGTTCGGAGGGACTTCGCATTTTGATTCCCGATGCCGCTGACACAAGATTTCCTGTCTGCTTCAAAATCCGGCTGAAATGACCCGGAATCAGTGACTCCCGTGCTTTTCCTTCCGGCAGATTGACCGATTTTATCACGGCAAAGTAAGCGTTGTTTTACCGTTAGTTCATACTTTTCCTGTTGAATAATCCTTTTATCTATGATATAATACCAAATAGAAACAGGTATATCGATTCACCTGGATCATTATGCAATTATCACAGAATCATACTAAAAATCACAAAGGAGTAATTTTTATGGGCTTTTTGACTGGAAAGACCGCCATCATCACCGGCGCCGGCCGTGCTGTTCTGTCTGACGGCACCTGCGGCTCCATCGGTTACGGCATCGCCACCGCATACGCTAAGGAAGGCTGCAACCTGGTCATCACCGGCCGCAATATGAAGAAGCTGGAAGATGCCAAGGAAGAGCTGGAGCGCCTGTACGGCATCAAGGTCCTGATCTGCCAGGCTGACGTTTCCGACGGTGCTGACAACGAAGCAGTTGTCAACGGTGTCATCAAGCAGACCATCGACACCTTCGGCCGCATTGACGTGCTGATCAACAACGCTCAGGCTTCCGCTTCCGGCGTGCCTCTGGCTACCCACACCACCGAGAACTTCAACCTGGCTATGTTCTCCGGCCTGTACGCCTGCTTCTACTACATGAAGGCCTGCTATCCCTACCTGAAGGAGACCAAGGGCTCCGTCATCAACTTCGCCTCCGGCGCCGGCCTGTTCGGCAACTACGGCCAGTGCTCCTACGCCGCTGCCAAGGAAGGCATCCGCGGCCTGAGCCGTGTCGCCGCCACCGAGTGGGGCCCCGACGGCATCAACGTCAACGTGATCTGCCCCATCGCCTGGACTGCTCAGCTGGAGAACTTCCAGAAGGCATATCCCGACGCTTTCAAGGCCAACGTGAAGATGCCCCCCATGGGCCACTACGGCGACAGCGAGAAGGAGATCGGCCGTGTCTGCGTGCAGCTGGCTAACCCCGACTTCAAGTACCTGACCGGCGAGACCCTGACCCTGGAAGGCGGCATGGGCCTGCGTCCCTAAGTCATTTCCCAATCATCGAACCGCCCGGGAAACCGGGCGGTTTTTCTATAGCATATGCTTCGTGGGAAATACCCATAAAACCAGGAGACAGTTGCGTTTCATGGGTGAATATGGTATGATATCAGGAAATACACGGTACTGTCCCACACCCCTTTGTGCCGCAGCCCATGTTTGCGTAAGGAGATTTCAAAATGGCAAGAAGAAAACGGAATTATAAAAGAACCAGAAACCTTCTGATTGCTCTGATCATCATCTTTTCCGTAGCTACGGGATTTTTGATCAAGCTTTGTTTTGATCTGGCCCCGGATCCTGTGCCGCAGGGACCCGGTAAAGTAACCGCAACCAATCCAAATCACCAGCGGGAAACGGTTTCCACAGAGCCCCCAACGGAAACAACCAGGCCGGAACCGGAGCATGTTGTTTCCACCGCCACCATCGGCGCTATGGGTGACCTTCTGATGCACAAGCCCATCTTTGACGATCTGACCAAGTATAACGCGGCGGTGCAGCAGGCAGACGGCTCCTATGACTTCAGCAGCATTTTCCAGTATATTTCCGAGTACACTTCCGCTCTGGATTTTACGGTTGCAAACCTGGAAACCACTCTGGCCTCTGAGGATAACGGCTATATTTATAACGGCTATCCCATGTTCAACTGCCCCGATGAAATCGTGGATGGGGTGAAGGACGCAGGTTTTGACATGCTTTTAACCGCCAATAACCACAGCTACGATACCCGTCTTGTTGGTTTCCGGCGTACACTGGAAGTGATTCGGGGCAGGGGCCTTCAGACCCTGGGCACCCATATGTCCGCAGATGAGACCAAATGGACTGTGCAGGATATCAACGGCATCAACATCGGCATGCTGTGCTATACCTACGCCACAGGAGAAGCAGCCCCCGGCAGACCGTCCTTAAATAACAATCAGGCCATGTCGGAAGCCGGGCTGTGCAACTACTTCAATACCAATAATCTGGAAGTGTTCTATTCCGAGGTGGAAGGTCATCTGGAGGATATGAAGCGGGCAGGCGCAGAAGCAACTGTTCTGTTCATCCATTGGGGTGTGGAGTACAATCTGGAAGAGAATCAGACCCAGAATAACATGGCCCAGAGGCTTTGCGATCTGGGCATCGATGTGATCATCGGCGGCCACCCCCATGTGGTGCAGCCGGTGGAGCTGCTGACCAGCACAGAGGATCCGGAGCATAAGACTGTCTGCCTCTATTCTATGGGTAATGCGGTTTCCAATCAGCGTAAAGGTTTCAGCCAGGTAATCACCACCGCCCACACGGAGGACGGTATTCTCTTCACTGTAACCTTTGAAAAGTATTCCGATGGTACGGTTTACTTGTCCCAGGTTGGCGGTATCCCCACATGGGTGAACAAGTTCCGCAACGAGAATGGTAAAGATGAGTACAATATCCTGCCTCTGGATGATTCCACCAGGGCTCTTTGGCAGGAAAAATACGGTTTAAGCGATACGACGATGGATGTATGTTCCGATTCCTATGATCGCACCATGGAGCTTGTGGGTGCTGGAATTACGGAATCCAATGAATATCTTGCCCAGCAAAAAGCTGAACGGGAAGCGTACTATCTGAGTCTGGTATCCTGAAAAAGAAAATCCGCTGTCTAAATAGACAGCGGATTTTTGTTTGCGATATTTATCTATTTTACCTTAGATATCGAAGGCCGGGTTCATAAAGTACACATTCTTCTGATTCAGCTTCTCCCGCAGCAGCTGGACTGCCTCACCGAAGCGCTGGAAGTGCACGACCTCCCGCTCCCGGAGGAACTTGATCACGTCATTCACATCCGGGTCATCGGACAGCCGCAGAATGTTGTCATAGGTGACCCTTGCCTTCTGCTCTGGCACGATGGAATATCGGCAACAATTATACACAGAAATATCCGGAACAAGCGACTGATTGTGACAAAATACAAACATTTTCTTCTCTATGCTTTGCTTTAAAAAGCGAGTGTACAAGCTGTTTTGAAGCCAAAATATAGGAAAAGACTAGCGCAACAATCCGATAGGAAACAACTAGCGCAACATCAATTTTATACCTGTCGAATCGTGTATAAAGACTTTATATCGCTTTTATTAACTAGGTGACATATATCTGTAAACCGGAATTGGTTCTATGACCAATTCCGGTTTTCTTGATGACGATTTTTCGTTATCCGTATTGGAATTATTCGTAGCAGACGATACAAGTGCTGTCCACGGATTACTCAGAAATGGTCTTTACGAAGGAATACTCGGTATCCGCAACGATGTCGGTAGCATCGACGCCAGTCTGAGCGTATTCTTCGCCAATGTAGAATGCCCAGTAAGCCTTTTCAGCTTCCCAATCAGCAGTAATGCCGTTGACAGAAGTGACATACAGGCCATATTCGCTCTCATCACCTGCGATCAGCTCCACAGCCAGCAGAGCTTCGCCAACAGTCTTTGCATCGGTGTTGACCTGGAACTTGGTAACAGTGCCGTCCACATCCTTAACGGTCACATAGATGGTGGTTTCACCTTCACCCAGCACAGTATAGGAAATGGTCTTGATCATTTCGTAGGTAGCGCCTGCGGTGATTTCGGTGGCATCCACGCCGGTCTGTGCGTACTCGTCGTCGATGTAGAATGCCCAGTAAGCATTTTCGGTCGCCCAGTCAGCAGTGATGCCATTGACAGTGGTGACCATCAGACCCCAGTCGCTCTCGTCGCCGGAAACCAGCTCCAGAGCAACCAGTGCTTCACCAACGGTAGCGGCATCGGTGTGGATCTCATACTTGGTAACGGTGCCATCCAGATCCTGTGCGGTGAAGTAGAAGGTAGTTGCGCCCTCGCCCATCATGGTGTAGGAAATGGTCTTTACAAAGCTATAAGTAGCACCGTCAGTCAGCTCGGTTGCGTCGACACCGGTCTGTGCGTACTCGCCGTTGATATATAATGCCCAGTAGGCATTTTCAGTCGCCCAGTCAGCAGTGATGCCGTTGACAGTGGTGACCATCAAGCCCCATTCGCTCTGATCACCGGCGATCAAACCTTCCGCAACCAGAGCTTCGCCAACGGTTTCAGCTTCGGAGGTATATTCGAAGGTGGATTCGGAGCCGTCAAGATCGGTAACAACGACAGTAAAGGAAGCACCGACAGAATCAGATGCTGCGGGGGTAGACTCTACGGAAGGCTCGGTAGAGGGGGTGGTATCAGGTGTGTCGGTGCCGCCGCAGGCAACCAGGGACAAAGCCATCACCAAAGCAAGGATTAGTGCGATGATTTTTTTCATGTTCATTACTCTCCTTTTGGTTTTTTGATATCCCAGAGCCGGATGTCGCGGCAGTTCTTTCGGGGCTCAGTTCACCTTCTCCGACTTAGGATGCTCCCAGTTTTCCTCAA